>DATKLE010000047.1:0-23635 GCA_035542575.1 Terriglobales bacterium
CATCGTGAGCGATTATCTGGCGCCAGTGTTGGTTGGCAGGGAAGTCGCGGCCGCATCGGAAGTGCCCGGACTGCTCGGTGCATTCCGAGGCCACGAGATGGCGAAGGCCGGAGTCGAGAATGCGCTTTGGGATGCGGAAGCAAAGCAGAAGCGTGTGCCTCTGCACGCGCTCTTGGGAGGAACACGCCAGGAGATCGCTTGCGGTGTTTCGTTGGGCATCCGCGAGACTCCTGAACGGCTGGTGAGCAAGGTAGAAGAGGAACTCCGGGATGGCTACCAGCGTATCAAGCTGAAGATTAAGCCCGCAAAGGATTTGGAATTCGTTGCGGCAGTCCGAAAGAAGTTTTCGGAGATAATGCTCTCAGTCGACGCCAACTCCGCATACGCCCTCACCGATGCCTCTCATCTACAGAAGTTGGATGCCTTCCATCTGCTCATGATCGAGCAGCCGCTGCAATGGGACGAGATTCATGAGCATGCGAAATTGCAAGCCCTACTCCACACTCCAATCTGTCTGGACGAATGTATTACGAGCGCGCGCCATGCCCTGAGCGCAATCGAGCTCGGCGCCTGCCGGATCATCAATATCAAGCTGGGACGTGTAGGAGGGCACACCAGCGCTCGCCGCATTCATGATATTTGCGTGCACCACGGCATCCCGGCATGGTGCGGCGGGATGATGGAATCGGGAGTTGGCCGCGCTCACAACATTGCCATGGCGACCCAACCGGGCTTCACCCTGCCGGGGGATGTTTCCGCCAGCCGGAGATACTGGGCCGAAGATATTATCGAGCCCGAGGTCGAAGTGAGTCCGAATGGGACGATCCAGGCTCCGCAAACTCCAGGCCTGGGTTTTGTTGTGAAGCGCGACTTCGTCGAACGATTGACCTCCCGGTCCCGCAGTTGGTCGGCTAAGCGCGAAGTGGTCAGTGTGTAGGAAGAACAAATGCTCACGAGGAATCTCCATTCCGCAACCGCTGCCGCGCGATGGCTGCTCGGTCTATGGATTGCAACTGTGTGCCTCTCGCCGAGTGTTGTCTGGACGCCCCAGCTCCACGCACAAACCGAGCCGGCATCATCCCCTACGTACGACGTCATTATTCGAAACGGACGAATCATCGATGGCACCGGAAATCCTTGGGTCTCGGGCGATGTCGCCTTGCGGGGCGAACGTATCGCCGCAATTGGCAACCTGGCCGAGGCCACGGCCAAGCGCACGATTGACGCGTCCGGTCTGATCGTCTCCCCGGGATTCATCGACATGCTGGGGCAGTCGGAGATGGCCCTGCTGATTGATAACCGCTCGCTCAGTAAGCTGTCGCAAGGCATCACCACCGAGATCACAGGCGAGGGTGCTTCGATTGCTCCACAAAATGCGACGACTCTGGCCAGTCTTGCGCCAGAACTCGACCGATACCACCTGAAGGTGGATTGGACCACCCTCGACGGTTACTTCGCTCGACTGGAGAAGTCGGGTACGCCTTTGAACCTTGGCACCTATGTCGGCGCGGCCCAGGTCCGCGAAGCTGTTCTGGGCAGCGCAAATCGGGCTCCCTCTCCCGAAGAGCTGGAGAAAATGAAGGACTTGGTGGCGCAGGCCATGCAGCAGGGCGCCTTTGGCATCTCGACCGCGCTTATCTATCCGCCGGGCCATTACGCCAAGACGGATGAACTAGTTGAGCTAGCCAAGGTCGTTGGCCAATACGGAGGAATCTACGCCACCCACATGCGCAGCGAAGGGCGGTTTGAGGTTCGCGCCATTGACGAAGCCCTGCAGATCGGACGCGAGGCGCGCGTTCCGGTGGAAATCTTTCACCTGAAAGTGATTGGGAAAAGTCGCTGGGGATCCATGCCAAAAATCGTCGCCAAGATCCAGGCGGCACGCGACTCCGGTCAGGACGTTTCGGCCGACATGTATCCCTATGTAGCCGGCGGCACGGCGCTGGCCGCCAGTCTTCCGCCCTGGGTTGCCGACGGCGGACGAATCAAACTCCTGGAAAGGCTGCACGATCCGGCCACGCGGTCACGCATAAAGGAAGAGCTGAAGACCGAACACGACGACTGGGAGAATCTGTTTCTAGACAGTGGCGGCGGCCGCGGCGTCATGGTCGCCGGTATTGAAAAACCCGAACTCAAACAATTTGACGGCAAGACCATTGCCGAGATTGCCGAAATCGAAAAGAAATCCGAGACTGACGCGCTAATGGATCTAGTGGTCGAGGACGAGGCCCGCACCGGCGCAATCTATTTCATCGCCGGCGAAGACGATCTGCAGTACGGATTGAAGCAGCCCTGGACCAGCATCGGGCTGGATGCCAATGAATCGTCACCCGACGGCCCGCTATTCGAGGCTCACGATCATCCCCGAGCCTACGGCTCGATGCCTCGATTCCTGGGACATTATGTTCGCGAGCAGCATCTGCTCCCCCTTGAGCAAGCCATCCGAAAAATCACATCATTGCCTGCCCAACGCGAGCGCCTGCGCGACCGCGGTTTGCTGAAAGTGGGGTATTTCGCGGACGTCACGGTATTTGACCCCGCCACCGTTGTGGACCACGCCACCTACGAAAACCCGGTCCAACTTTCCGAGGGAGTGAAGTACGTTTTCGTGAACGGCCAGCTCGAGTTTGAGAATGGGCGACTGACCGGGGCAGCCGCTGGGCAGGTCTTGCGCGGACCGGGGTGGAGACCGGAGCATAAGTGACATGGCGGCCCGAGGGTGGTGCCTTTCCCCGCGTTCTGAAAGGATGCGCCCCAGAGCCGGACCGTAGGTTTCCCGGAATCTGTCGCAGTCCAAAACAATTTTCAACAGCCTGCCAGTTGAGGCCGAGGAGGAATCCCGTGAAAGGTCGCTCTACCAGCTTATGGCGATGGTTTCGTTTCCACTCTTGGACGGTCGTTGCCGCTCTGACTCTGACGGCATCGATGTCGGGCCAGAAACCTCAAGCAAATTCACAGGCCAAGCCGGTGCAGTCGGCCGCGCCGACTGCAAACGGCGCACCGTCCATGAATGCTGATGATCTCGGCGCCTTCCTGGATGGAATTGTGCCACAGCAATTGGCAAGGGAGAACATCGCCGGCGCTGTGGTATCTGTTGTGAAGGACGGGAAGGTCCTTTTCGCGAAGGGATACGGATATTCCGACGTTAAGAAGAAGACGCCGGTCTCCGCCACTGACACTCTATTCCGCCCAGGATCGATTTCCAAGCTCTTTACTTGGACGGCTGTCATGCAACTGGTCGAGCAGGGAAAACTCGACCTGGATCGGGATGTGAACGATTATCTTGACTTCAAGATTCCGCAGACTTATCCCAAGCCGATTACTCTGCGCAACATCATGACGCACACTGCCGGATTCGAGGAGACCGCGCAAGAGCTCTTCGTTGGCAGCCCCAAGGATCTTAAACCTCTCGGAACCTATCTGAGAGAACACCTGCCGGAACGCATTTTCCCTCCGGACACCACACCGGCCTACTCGAATTACGCGACTACCATGGCGGGATACATCGTGCAGCGGGTTTCGGGAGAAGACTACTTTGACTACATTGACGAACACATTCTCAAACCCTTGGGGATGACCCACACGACGTTCCGGCAGCCCCTCCCCGATTCTCTGGTGCCGATGATGTCCAAAGGTTACGGCGTGGCGACCGATCCAGCGAAGGATTTCGAGTATGTGGAGGCGGCGCCTGCCGGGAGTTCCTCGACCACGGCGATGGATATGACGCACTTCATGCTCGCTCATCTCCAGGAGGGGAAGTATGAGGGTGCGCAAATCCTGCGCCCGGACACCGTGCAGATGATGCACTCGCGCCAGTTTGAAAATCTACCCAGCATGAACGCCATGTGCCTGGGCTTTTACGAAGAAACGCGGAATGGACATCGCATCATCGGCCATGGCGGGGACACGGAATACTTTCACAGCGATCTTCATTTGATCCCGGACGAGAACATCGGCTTCTTCGTGTCATACAACAGCGCCGGGAAAGGCGAGATACGTCCGCGCGAAGCGCTTTGGCACGCGTTCCTGGACCGGTATTTCCCCGTGCAGCTTCCTGCGATCCCCCAGCTCGCCAGTGCTGCGCAGGACGCCGGCGCCGTCTCTGGACACTATCTCTCTAGCCGCCGCGCGGAGACTACTGTGCTCCGCATCCTCACGGTCACAGGAGAGGCAAAAGTCTATCGCAACGATGACGGCACGATCAGCGTGAGCGAACTGAAGGACATGAGCGGCGTTCCCATTAAGTTCGGCGAGATCGGCCCGATGCTGTTTCGCAACGTCAATGGTCAAGATCTGCTCGGATTCAAGCGCGATTATTCGGGGAACACGGTCGGTGCCATCGACTTTCCTTTCATGCTTCTTCAGAAAGCGTCGTGGTGGGACAACAGCGCTCTGCAATTGCCCCTGATTGTTGGTTCCTTGAGCATCCTGGTGCTGTCGATCTTATTGTGGCCGGTCCTGGCCGCGGTTCGGTGGCACTACGCCAAGCCGCTCAGCCTTACTCCGGAACAGCGGCGGCTCCGACTGCTGGTGCGGCTCGCCTGCGTCGTGCTGGTGGCTTTCGTTGCCGCGTTCGTAGGTTTTTTCACATTTGGCATAAAACATATCGAAATTCTGAGTCCCAGAGGCAATCCCTGGTTGCGGCTCATTCAATTCGTGGGCTGGTTCGGGGTACTGGGCACCCTGATTGCGATCTACAGCGCCGCGAAGTCGTGGCAGGACCGTGCCCGCTGGATTTGGGCGCGGGTTGGGGACACGCTCATCGCATTGGCTTGCATTGGGACGGTGTGTTTCATCTTCACTTGTCACATGCTGCACTGGAGTTTGCGCTACTAGGCGAAGGCAGTCGCTGGATGTCGTGGTCGCGCGGTGAGGGAGCATCTCTCGGTACTGGAGCACTACGCTTCACATGCGGCGCCAGATCGCGTATGCCGGAGCGCCGAGCAACACGATGGCTATCCCTGCCGCAGCGCGCCCCGGCTGTGTCACCACGGTGTCGATCACCAGGTACACGGCGGCGGCAATAAACAAGGCTGGAGTGAATGGATAGCCTGGGACTCTGTAGGGACGCTGGGCTTCCGGTTCCCGTTTGCGATATACGAATACGGTGCACGCGGCGAGCGCATAGAAAATCCAACCAATGAACACGACGTAAGTAAGAAGCTGTTCGAACGTGCCTGTGACTGCCAGAACGGCTGACCAGACGCAACATGCGACGACAGCAAAGGCGGGGGTCTTGAACCGCTGATGCACCTCCGCCAGCCGCTTGAAGAACAGGCCGTCCGCAGCCATTGCGTAATAGACCCGCGAAGCCGTCAGCACGATGCCGTTGGTGGCGCTAAAGATCGAGAGCAGAATGGTCACCGCCACCAGCTTCGCCGCGGCTGGACCGATGACGCGCGAAACCGCGGCCGATGCCACACGATCGGAGGCGGAGACCCCGGCGGAACCGAGCGCGGCGAGGTAGCCGAAATTTGCAAGCAGGTAGATGGCAATCAGCGCCACCGTACCGGCAAGGAACGCCAGCGGAAAGCTGCGTTGCGGGTGAATTGCTTCCCCAGCGCTGAAGGTTGCGTACTGCCATCCTTCGTAGGCCCAAAGCACGCTGATCATTGCCAAGCCAAAACCGGACAGGTATTGGCCTGCGCTCAGCTCGTGGGACGCAGTAGAAGCAGCGGAGGGACCTCTGCCGAGCCACACCAGGGCGCACGCCATCAGCACGATAACGGCCACTTTTACGGCGGTGGTTACGTCCTGCAAGTCTGCGCTTTCGCGGGTGCCGAGCACGTTCACCAGTGCGATCACGGTGATCACCAAAACCGAAACTAGCCGGGCCATCCACGGAGTCAGCGGGACAAATTCCGCAAAATAACCGCTGAAGGCAACCGCCAGGGTCGCGACCGATCCGGAGCTGATCACGAAGAACAGCGTCCAGCCGAACAGGAAAGCCAGGAAAGGGCCAAAACAATCGCGAATATAGACATAGAGCCCGCCCGCCTTTGGTTTCATGGCGCTGAGTTCGCCACAGGTGAGAGCGCCCAGCAGCGACAGCAGGCCTCCGATCAGCCACACCGCCATGGCCAGCGGAACGGAATTACCCACCTGACGCAGAATAGTCCCGGGGACGAGAAAGATTCCCGATCCGATGACAGTGCCGATCACCAGGACCACCAGATCGCGAAAGCGCAGCACGCGCGTGAGCTGGTCCGTGCGGGAATCCAGTTGCAGCCCTGCAGTTTTCTCGGCTATCTCTTTCACCCCGCGCTCTCGAAGGAATGGAGTCTTTGTCTATCACGTTACGGGGCCCGTCTGCAACAAGTGATGATGTCGTTGACACTAGTACATCACATGATGTATCAGGGTTGCGCCGTGTTTCGCGGCTTTTGTACCATCCCGACTCGTGTTCGCTGGAGGTGGTCTCATATGAAGGTCATGGCTAAACGCTTCTCGGAACTGTTGCTCGTGTGGGTGGCGGTTGTGCCCCTGTTTGCCCAAGCGGGTTCGCCCCCAGACCTCGACGGTTACATCTCCCGGGCCATGCAGACGTTTGAAGTCCCCGGACTCTCCATCGCCATCGTAAAGGACGGGCGCGTGGTGCTGGCCAAGGGTTACGGCGTGCGCAAGATGGGTGAATCCGTTCCGGTTGACGAAAACACGCTGTTCGGGATCGGCTCCAACACCAAGGCCTTCACCTCGGCGCTGCTGGCTTCGCTCGTGGATGAAGGAAAACTCTCCTGGGACGATAAGGTCTATGAGCGGCTCCCCGGCTTTCAGATGTACGACCCCTACGTTTCGCATGAGCTGACGATTCGCGATCTGCTCACGCACAAAAGCGGAATGGGGCTCGGCGAGGGCGACTTGCTGTTTTGGCCGCACAGCACCTATTCGCGGGATGAAATCATTTACCGGCTGCGCTTCATGAAACCCAAGAGCAGTTTCCGGAGCCGGTTTGCCTACGACAATCTGATGTACATTGCGGCCGGACAGATTGTCGCGGCCGTAACCGGCAAGTCGTGGGGAAGCAATATTCAGGAGCGAATTTTCGCGCCCTTGGGCATGTCTTCTTCGAATTTGACCAATACAGCCTGGAAGTCGGGCGACAACTACGGATGGCCTCACTCCCGTCTGCCGGGCAAGCTGCAGGTTATTGATTTTGTTCCGCTCGATAACGCCGCCCCGGCAGGTGCCATCAATTCGAGCGCTGCGGAAATGGCGCGCTGGTTGCTCCTGCAACTGGATCATGGCAGGTTCCCGGGTTCAGACCGGCGCCTGTTTAGCGAGAAGCAATCGAAAGAAATGTGGTCTCCCCAAACCATTCTGCCCATTGCCGACGCTCCCCCGGGTTTGGCGGCTCTTAAGCCGAATTTCGCGGATTACGGGCTGGGATGGTTTCTGAACGACTATCACGGATACAAACTGGTCGGGCACAGCGGCGGAGTTGCGGGCTTTGTTTCGCGGGTGCAACTGGTGCCGGATCTGCAATTGGGAATTGTGATCCTGACCAATGCCGAATCGGGATCGGCGAACAATTCCATTCTGTATCACATTCTCGACTACTACCTGAACCTGCCGCCCACTGATTGGATTACGCCCTATCGCCAAGCGGAGCTCGCGCGGGAAAAAGATGCAGCAGAGGTGATGGCGAAACAGGCAGCGTCACGGGCCGCAGGCCTGGCGCCGCCCTTGCCCCTCGACAAGTATGCCGGTGTTTACCGCGATGACTGGTACGGAACATCCACGATAAAGCTGGTCGGCGGCAAGCTCGTCTTTACCCTCGACCACACGCCCAACGCCATCGGAGACCTGGAGTACTGGCAATACGACACCTTCAAGGCGCACTGGCGGGACCGCAAGATCGAAGACGCGTTTCTCACGTTCGCACTCAGGCCCGACGGGACGATTGAGCACTTCACCATGTCAGCGGTCTCGCCCCTAGCCGATTTCAGTTTTGACTACCAGGACCTGCTTTTCCTTCCAGTGGCGTCTGCTCCACCGCGTCAGCACTAGATCCCCTCTGTCTAGAGGGTGTATCAGCAGAAGTCAGAGGATGACAAGTTGAACGTGTTCTTTCGAGTCGTATGCGGAGTCCGATATAGCTTTGCCAACGTCCGGCGATAGCCCACGAAAGCCGGTTTTATGCCGCAGATCTGGCATCGACCTCCTGCTAGGGATACGCTTTTTCATGCTCCCGCTCCCGAGGTTGTGACGAGGGATTCTGCAGGGAAAGGCGGAACACGAAGTTGTGTTCGGAATCGTCTTCAATTAGCGCCGATAGTGCCCCACCTGGCCGCACATGGCGCGCTCTATGTGCTTGAATGTGCGTAGGCCGATGTGTTAACGCCAGCTTCCCAAGCTGGATGTCGCCGGTTCGATCCCGGTCTCCCGCTCCAATGCTCCGACAATCTCGTGAACTAGTCAGGCGACGCGGTTCGCAGCATTCGATCGAGTTCAAGTCTTGGGAGTGTGCCCTCACTCGTCGGCGCGGGTCGCTGGCGAGAGAGACGCGTCTAAAGTTGGGGCCAACTCCAGCCGATGGAAGTCTCAGGGTGGAGCTTTCTCGCGCCCGAAACAGCCCGACCACGACGAGGCCTCCCGAATGGGTGACAGTCCCCAACCTACTGAGTACACGGAGCAAACCTGCAGCCGGCCGCCCACCCAGTCGGTCCATCAGGTCTGCCGGCACAAGAAGGAGGAGAACCCGCCGGTGCGAGTCCTGGTGGTGGACGACGACGAAGCGGTACGGGACTCGATGAGCTGTCTGCTGAGCAGTTGGGGCTACGACGTGGTTGCGGCAAGAGATGGCAACGAGGCATTACCCCTCTTGCAAGCCGAGGACGGGCCTCGTCTGGCTGTACTGGACTGGATGATGCCGGGGATCGAGGGCCCGGAGGTCTGCCGCCGGATTCGGGCGTCGCAGGTTTCACACTACGTCTACATAATTCTTCTGACGGCTCGGGGCCAACGGCAGGACCTGATCGCAGGGCTGGACGCCGGGGCGGATGCCTACCTGGCGAAACCCGCAGACCCGGCGGAACTGCGGGCCCGCCTGGATGCGGGCTGCCGGATCATGGTGCAAAGAGCTCTGCGGGAGAGCGAGGAACGCTTTCAGAGCGCCTTCGAATGCGCCGGCGTGGGCATGGCGCTGGTGCACCTGTCGGGCCGCTGGCTGCAGGTTAATAAGATCCTGTGTGACCTGCTGGGATACTCCAGGGAGGAGCTGCAGGCCACGAGCTTTCAGGCGATCACTCACCCTGACGACCTGCCCAAGGCTCTGCTCTCCCGCGAAAACATGATCAGAGGAGAACTGAAGGCCTATCAGACCGAGAAACGCTACCTCCACAAGGACGGGCACCCGGTGTGGGTGTCGCTGACGGCCTCGCCGGTGCGAGACGCCTCCGGCAATATCACCTGCATGGTGTCGCAAATCCAGGACATCACCCAGCGGAGGAGTGCGGAGGAGGCGCTGCGGCGGAGCGAAGCCCTGTTCCGAGCGATTGCGGAAAATGCCGGCGACGTGATTGTGGTCATGAATCCCCAGACCGGAGTCATTTCGTACGCCAGTCCCGCTGCCGAAGAGGTATTCGGGTATGCGCCGCACGAATTGCAGGAGCATGAGGCATTCGAATACCTGCACCCCGACGATCGGGCCCGCGCCGCCGAATCCCTCGCCTGCACCGCAGAAAGCGGCAAGTCACGGGTCACAGAAGGGCGCGTACGCCATAAGAACGGAGCGTGGCGCACGGTAGAGTCCCATACCGGAGCGATTCGAAATGATCGCGGTGAGGTCGAGAGCATCGTCGTCATTCTGCGCGTGATCGAGGACCGTATCCGCACGGAACAGGCTCTGCGCGTGGCGCACGCTGAATCGGAGCTTTTCATCAACACCGTCCCCTCCATCCTGATCGGCACCGACGCCAGCGGCGGGATCACACGCTGGAACCTGACCGCCGCCACCACCTTCGGGCTGGCAGAACCTCTCGTGCGAGGCAAGCCCCTTGCGGACTGCGGTATTCGCTGGTTGGACCCCGGGATTAAAGCAGCCAGCGATGGCTGGTTGCAGGGGAAGGGAGCGCGAAAGGTGGACAACATTCCGTTCGAAAAAGACGGAGAGCGGCACTTCCTCAGCGTTACGGTGGACCGGGTGAAGTTCCCCAACGAGGAGCATGCGGGACTGCTGATTACGGGCGCCGACACCACCGAACGCAAGCAACTGGAGATGCAGCTGCGCCAGGCCCAGAAACTGGAGGCCATCGGACAATTGGCGGCAGGCATCGCCCACGAGATCAACACCCCCACCCAGTACGTCAGCGACAACACACGGTTTCTCAAAGAATCCTGGACCGTGATCAACGAGCTCTTGAGCCTGTCCAGGAAGATCCAGGACGAGTCTGCGCGAAATGCCATTTCCGAGGTCACCCTCGCGCAGTTGAACCAGCGTACCGCGGAAGCCGACTTGGATTACCTCCTGGGGGAGATTCCCCGGGCGATCGACCAGTCCCTGGAAGGCTTGCAGCGGGTGGCAAAAATCGTGCGCGCCATGAAGGAGTTCTCTCACCCGGGATCAGAAGAAAAGCGCGCCATTGACATCAACAAAGCGATCGAAACCACCATCACCGTGGCGCGCAACGAGTGGAAGTACGTGTCGGAGGTGGAGACCCATTTTGACGAAAACTTGCCTTTGGTCCTGTGCCATGCCGGGGAGTTCAACCAGGTCATCCTTAACTTGATCATCAATTCGGCTCATGCCATCGCCCAGGTGGTGGGAGATGGCTCGCGGGGCAAGGGGAAGATCACCATCACCACCAGGCACGATGAAAGCTCGGTAGAGATAGCCGTGGCGGACAACGGCGCCGGTATCCCGGAGGAAATTCGCGGCAGAATTTTCGAGCCCTTTTTTACCACCAAGCCGGTGGGCAAGGGGACCGGGCAGGGCCTGGCGCTGGCGCACGCCGTTGTCGTCAGAAGGCATGGCGGCAGTATCTGGTTCGAAACCGAAGTAGGGAAGGGAACGACATTTTTCATTCGGTTGCCCCGGGTGGCAGCCACGAGCGGGTAGTTATGGCCAAACGCATCTTGTTTGTCGACGATGAACCCATGGTGCTCATGGGCCTGCAACGCAGCCTGCGCAGCATGCACCGGGAGTGGGAGATGGTCTTCGTGAACAGCGGCCCGGAAGCGCTGCAGGCGATCGCCAAGCAGGCTTTCGACGTGGTCGTGACCGACATGCGCATGCCGGGGATGGATGGAGCGGAGTTGCTGGACAAGGTGCGGGTGCGTTCGCCGCAGACCCTGAGAATGGTCCTGTCCGGGCAATCCGACCGGGAGACCATTTTGCGGTCGGTGAATCCCACCCACCAGTACCTCTCCAAACCCTGCGACGGCGAGGAACTGAAGTCGCGCCTGCTGCGCGCCCTGGCCCTGCGCGACCTGCTGGAGAACCCAGAGTTGAAAGGTGTCCTTGCGAAACTGGACTCTCTGCCCAGCATGCCGGCGGTGTACGTGAAGCTGATGGAGGAACTACGCGGCCCCGAGCCCTCGGTAGCCAGGATCGGGCGGCTGATCGCGGCCGACATGGCTATGACGGCCAAGGTCCTGCAGTTGATCAACTCGGCATTTTTCGGGTTGCGTTGCCAGGTGTCGAAGGCCTCCCACGCCGTGGAGTTGCTGGGCCTGGACACGGTGCGCGCCCTGGTGCTCTCCATCCACATTTTCTCGCAATTCGAGACCGACCTGCTCACCAAGGAAGACGTGCAGTATCTATGGGACCACAGTTTGAAGACCAGCAGCTATGCCAAGCGGATCGCGATGCGGCAGTGTGCTCCACAAGCCATGATTGATGATTCGTTCACCGCGGGCTTGCTGCACGACACCGGGAAGTTGATCCTGGCGTCGGCGCTGAAGGAGCAGTACCGGCAAGTGCTGGCGACCATGGCGGAGACTGGCCTGGGCTTGCACGCCGCCGAACATCAGGTCA
This sequence comes from Terriglobales bacterium, assembly GCA_035542575.1. Classification (GTDB taxonomy): domain Bacteria; phylum Acidobacteriota; class Terriglobia; order Terriglobales; family Acidobacteriaceae; genus JAIQET01. Next base: position 11,975 of record DATKLE010000047.1, read on the forward strand.
TGGGTTGCAGCCATGCGGAGGTGGCGGCCTACCTGTTTGGCATTTGGGGTCTGCCCGGAACCATCATTGAGTGCGCCGCCTGGCATCACACTCCGTCAGAAAGCATGCCGTCAAAGTTCTCCCCCCTGGCGGCGGTGCATGTGGCCAGCGCCTACGACGAGGAAACCCGTCCCTACTGGCTGCAGGACCGCACTCCCCTTGATACCGCTTTCCTGGAGCAGATCGGTTGCCTGGAGCGGGAAAAGCTGTGGAGAAAGACCCTGGAAGGGAGCGATTGGGAAGGGAGCAGCATATGAGCGAAAAAATTCTCTTTGTCGACGATGAGCCGGCCGTGCTGGACGGATACCGGCGTCTGCTGCACAAGGAGTTTTCCCTGGACACGGCGATTGGAGGGGCCAAGGGACTGGCTGCCATTGCGGACCACGGGCCCTACGCGGTCGTTATCTCTGACATTCGCATGCCGGAGATGGACGGGGTACAGTTCCTGGCGAAGGTGCGCACGCTGTCGCCGGATACGGTCCGCATCGCCCTGACCGGCCACGCTGACATCGAGGCGGCCATCAATTCCGTGAACGAAGGGGCCATCTTCCGGTTCTTGACCAAGCCTTGCCCCAAGGAGACCCTGGCCAAAGCAGTGACGACCGGTCTGATGCAATACCGGTTGATCACCGCGGAGAAGGACCTGCTGGAGAAGACGCTCAGCGGGAGCATTCAGGTGCTGATCGAAGTGCTCAGCCTGGTGAACCCCGCGGCCTTCAGCCGGGCCACGCGCATTCGCCGCTACGTGCAGCACATTACCAACAAGCGAAAGATAGAAGCGCCCTGGCGCTTCGCGGTCGCGGCCATGCTCTCGCAACTGGGATGCGTGACCCTGCACCCGGACACGATTGAGGCGGTGTATGCTGGGCAGCCATTGCCCCCCGAGGAGCAGGCCCGCTTCGATGCGCACCCAGCCATCGCGCGCGACTTGCTGTCTAATATCCCCAGGCTGGAGCCGGTGGCCTGGATGATTGCCCACCAGCAGAGTCCTGTGTCTTCCCTCCGGTCAGTGAAAGGAGGTGAGCCGCAAGAGCTGATCACGCGGGGCGCCCAGATGCTGAGGGTGGCTCTCGCCTACGACCGCTTGCTGAATCAGGGGCGTTCTCACGAGGACGCATTGGCCGACCTGCGCTCCCAGCCAGGAGAGTTCGACACCTCCGTGATCGATGACCTCGCCGACCTCGGACCGGAGACGGAGCGCAAGGATGTGAAGGATTGCCCCATCTCGGAGCTGCAATGCGGCATGATCCTGCGCGAAGAGGTTCGAACCCGCAACGGTTTGCTGGTGGTGGCTCGCGGCCAGGAGGTCACCTACCCGCTGCTGATGCGGCTCAGAAATTTCTGGCAACGCAAGGCCATCGCCAACAGCGTGGTGGTGCTGGCTCCCCATGCAGAAAAAAAGGCGGTGGCAGTGGGTGGCGCCGCAGGCGGTGGCACTTCCGCCTGACCGCAGGCGCTGTCTGCGCTCGTTCGGCGAAATCGTGGTGGCGTCGGAGCGGCCGCGCATGGGGCCAGGAATTCATACTCACACATCCCGGTGAGACGGGTCACAGACAAACTGTGCACTTCGGGGCATAAGGTATTGAATCGTTTTAGTCAGCCCTTGCCCCTGAATTTTTCATCCACTTCTCGGATTCAGCGGCAGCAAAGGAGGGTGCGATGAAATCCCATATGGCGTGGACCCCGATCGGTTTGGTTTTAGTGCTGGTGCTTTCGGTGACCGCTTTCGCCCAAGACACCGGCCAGATCACTGGAACGGTCAAAGATCCCTCCGGGGCGAGCATTGCAAACGCCCAGGTCTCCATCAGCAGCCCGGAACGTGGCATCGACCGGCTCACGAATACCAATACCGCCGGCGACTACCTGGTCGGCGGCCTCCCCCCGGGCTCCTATAACCTGTCGATTACCGCTCCCGGATTCAAGACCTTTCAGGCCAGTGGCATCATCTTGCGGGTAGGCCAAAAGACCCGGGCGGATGCCTCCCTCGAGGTCGGTAGCGTGACTACAGAAGTGACCGTCGAGGGGACCGGAATCGGCAACGTAGAGACCCAGTCGTCGGATCTCGCCGGCACGGTCACCGGCAAGCAGATCACTCAACTTGAGCTGAACGGTCGCGTTTTCACTCAGCTCGCCACCCTGGTGCCCGGGGTCAGTAACCAGTCGGGCCAGGATGAGGGTACGGTCGGCATCAACGGCAACGTCGCCTTCAGTTTCAATGGGGGGCGCACCGAGTACAACAACTGGGAACTGGACGGCGGCGACAACATGGACAACGGCAGCAACACCACGCTCAACGTCTATCCCAGCCTGGACGCGATTGCGGAGTTTCGTGTTCTGACCTCCAACTACGGTGCCCAGTACGGGCGCAACGGCTCCGGCACGGTTGAAGTGGAGACCAAGTCCGGCACCACCAGCTTCCACGGCACAGCCTATGAGTTTGTTCGCAATGACCTGTTCAATGCGAGAAACTATTTCGAATCCGAGGTCCCAGCATATAAGAAGAATGACTTCGGCTATACGCTCGGCGGGCCGCTTTACATCCCGGGCGTTTTCAACACGAAGAAAGACAAAACATTCTTCTTCTGGTCGCAGGAGTGGCGCCGGGACCGCGTTCCCGGGCAGGTATTCAACACGCCAGTTCCGTCAGTAGCCGAACGCTCCGGCGACTTCAGCGACCTGTGTCCCAATCAGGTGACCGGCTCCATGGAGGATTGCCCAATCGATTCCTCCGGCAACTACATGACCAGCGTCCCGGTCGATCCCGTCGGACAGGCGCTCTTGGCACTGATTCCGCCACCCAACGCAGGCGTGCCCGGCGCCGAGTATTACAACGCGTCGCCGAACCAGCCCACGAACTGGCGCGAAGAGTTGATTCGCGTAGACCACAACTTCAGCTCCAAACTGCGTGGCATGTTCCGCTACACGCACGACTCCTGGAGCACGGTTACGGCGACCACACTTTGGACGGGAAGCAGTTTCCCGACGGTACAGACGAATTTCTCAGGACCGGCACTCAGTCTGGTGGCACGCCTGACCGCCAATCCCTCGCCCACGTTGCTGAACGAGTTCACATTCAGCTACACCACCGACCACATTTTTATGGGTTCCACCGGCTTCCCGGATTCCAACGCCTGGAAGCGCCCAGCCGACTTGCCCATGGGGTTCTTGTTTAACAACGGCTTCGGGGGCAAGCTGCCGGCAATCAGTCTGGCCGGCGGCGCGGCCTACGGGGGAGGCTTCTACGAGGATCCCAACAGCGAATGGCCGGAGGGCAAGTACAATGCAAATCCGACCTACACCTACCGCGACAACGTCACCAAAATCCTCGGGCGTCACAACCTGCAGTTTGGGGCTTACCTGGCCACCGCGCAGAAGAATGAGCTGAGCAGCGCCATGGTCAGCGGCTCGCTGTCATTCGATACCTCTTCCGCGGTTACCACCGGCAACCCGTTTGCCGACCTGCTGATGGGGCGAGTGGCCAGCTTCCAGCAGGGCAGCAACCAGCTCAAATATTACTATCGCTACAAGATACTGGAGCCCTACCTGCAGGATGACTGGCGGATCACAAATCGGCTCACCCTGAACCTCGGCCTGCGTGTCAGCTTGTTTGGACTGTATGGTGAGAAATACAGCCACGGATATAACTGGGATCCGGCCGCCTACAATCCCGCTCTGGCGCCCCAGATTGACGCCGACGGTTCGATTACCGGTTTTGCTGGAGCGCTGATACCTGGATCAGGAAATCCGTTTGATGGACTGGTACAGTGCGGTGTCAACGGCACCCCCGTCGGCTGCATGAAGGGACATCTCTTCAATCCGGCGCCGCGCATCGGCTTCGCATGGGACCCAAGGGGCGATGGCAAGACGGCGATCCGCGCGGGCTACGGCATTTTCTGGGAGCACACTAACGGCAATGAAGCCAATATTGAAGGCATGATGTGTTGTGGCCAGTCTTCACCTCTGGTGAAGACGGCGACTCAGTACAACATATCCACCTATTCCGGTATCGGCGGCGGTGGGACGGTGGAGTTCCCCTACAGCTTCATGTCCGTCACCACCCAGGCAACTTGGCCCTACGTGCAACAGTGGCACCTGGATGTGCAACGCGAGGTAGCTCACAACACCGTGGCCACGATTTCATACGTTGGCAGCAAAGGGACCCATCTGAACCGTCAGCTTGACCTCAACCAGCTCCTACCCGTGTCCAATGCGCTCAATCCTTACAAGCTTGGCGAACCCATCAGTCCTGATACTACGACCCTGTCGAACGGCGCAACGGGGTCGGTGGATTGTGGCTTCGCGGTGGACTCGAGAGGGGTCCCCCTCAACGCGATGACGCCCAGCGGGGTTCCGATTACCGGGCAGGCGGCAGTCAATCTTGCGGTCGCGGCCTGCGGCGCCATTCCGGACTTGTTCCGTCCTTACTCCGGGATTGGCACCATCACACGCCTGGAAAATATGGCTTCGTCCATCTATCACTCCTTCCAGGCATCAATCCGGAGGAATGTGGGCGCGCTGCAGCTCAACGCCGCTTATACCTATAGCCATTCGATTGATGATGCTTCCTCGCGCTACGACGCTGGATTCATCAACTCGTACAACCCCGGTGCCAGCCGGGCCAGCTCCAACTTCGATATACGCCACATGTTGAACATTGGCTATGTCTACGACTTGCCGTTCTTCAAAGAGCAGGGCTGGAAGAACAAGCTGCTGGGAGGCTGGCAGATCTCCGGCATTACCAGCTGGATGACGGGAACGCCGTTCAGCGTGAGCAACAGTGGCAATTACCCTGATAACGCAGGCGTAGCGAATGCGGTCTCGGCGAACAACGGCTCCCCCACATCGTTCCCCGACGTCATCGGCGATCCGAACTCGAGCGTGCCGTCCGGAAGACTTCCCGGTTTTGGACCGCTCGTCGCCAACCCCAACGTCTTCGTTGCGCCTCGGGGTCTGACCTTTGGCAATGCGGGCAGAAACTCCCTGCGTAATCCGCATCGCACCGACTTCGACATGGCCCTGTTCAAACGCTTCGCCATCACGGAAAGCAAAGCCTTCGAATTCCGGGCCGAGGCGTTCAACGTCTTCAACCATACGCAATGGGGAACGATTTCCGGAGATGGCGGCTCAGCCTCGTACAACGGCGGGCCATCGTCGGGAACCAACGGATTCGGCAGCGACAACTTCCTGCGCATTGCTGCTGCCCATTCCGCTCGCATCCTGCAACTCGGCTTGAAGTTCGTCTTCTAAAACATCGCAAACGACAGCCCTGGTCACCGACGGTGGTGACCAGGGCCTTGGAAAGCGATATCAAGCGCCGCGTTGTGTTATTGAGCTGCCTCCATGGGAGCGCCCCCGTGTATTGCCGAACCAGAGAGTGACGGCGGGTCAGCACCCGGAAAACCGGCGTGCATCTGCATTGTTTCGAAGACGTCGAGGTAATGTCGAGCCTCAGCAAGACCGTGCTCGGCGGCCTGCCGGAACCACCTGACAGCTTCGCTCCGTCGCTGGAGGACCCCGGCGCCGCGTAAATACATCAACCCCAGATTGAATTCCGCCGGGGCGTAACCGCCTTTCGCAGCCTTCCGATACCACTTCACTGCCTCCTTGGCATCGGCCGGCACGCCGCGACCATTGGCGTACATGAAACCCAGATTGTTCTCGGCGGCAGGATATCCTCTTGCCGCAGCCCTGCGGTACCAGGACACGGCTGCTTCGCTGCTCTGCGCCACTCCACGACCATTCGCGTACATGGTGCCCACGTTATTCTCTGCGGCCACATAACCTTCCACCGCCGCCCGCAAGTACCACTTCATGGCCGCGGCATCATCCCGCTGCACACCCAAGCCCCGGGAATACAGCCCGCCGAGGTTATTCTGCGCCCCAGGATTACCGTGGTCAGCAGCCTTTGTGTACCAGCCTGCGGCTGCAATGTAATCCTGCTCCGCCCCCGCACCGGTTTCATAGGCTAGGCCTGCTTGGAATTGCGCGTTAGGATCACCGCCCTGCGCCTTTTCGATCAGGCGCGAGAAATCCCCCGGTGGCCTCGGAAGTTGGTCGAAGAATCCAGCCGGCTTACACCCTGGCCCGGCAGCACAAGGAATAGCAGTCAACAAAACCAGCGTCAAACAAACCGTATATAACCGCATCTCCCACCCCACATTCGAACCGCATTGCCGTCCACAGATTGGGCGATAAGGTATCGTTCGTCTCCCCGCAAGTCAAAGGAAAACGTACTAGCCAGGTTCGTGGATTGGTTCGTTGCTAGGGGGACTAAGAGTGGAGATTTTCCACGGCCGTGGCACACGAGCGGCCGCGTTCAGCGACAAATTCTGCGCTGACCCTGCCTTTCCACTTGTTCCTTTTTCAAACCAACATATATTCTGTATCGTTCGTTTTATGACCGCGAACTGTGTCCATGAGACCCCTGAGGCGTTGGAAGACCCGGATCCTGCTGTTTCTTGCGGTGGTAGGACCGGGGATCATCACGGCGAATGTCGACAACGATGCTGGCGGCATCTGGACCTACTCGTCCGCCGGGGCCCAGTTCGGGTACTTGCTGCTGTGGACCATGATCCCGGTCACGCTGGCGCTGATCGTGGTGCAGGAGATGTCGGCCCGCATGGGGGCCGTGACCGGCAAGGGGTTGAGCGACCTGATCCGCGAGGAATTTGGCCTGCGGGTCACGTTTCTCATGATGCTGGGCATCCTGATTACGAATTTCGGCAACGTCGTGGCCGAGTTCGCCGGGATCGCCGGCAGCCTTGAACTCTTTGGACTGCCCCGCCACTATACCGTCCCCATCTGCGCGGTTATCGTCTGGCTGATTGTGGTCAAGGGCCAGTACAAGAGCGTGGAGAAAGTCTTTCTGGCCGCTTCCTTCTTCTATATCACCTACATTATTGCCGGCGTCCTGGCGCGGCCGGCATGGGAAAGCGCCCTCATTGCGACGGTCAAACCCCCGCAACTCGATGTCTTCCGTGGACAAGCCTACCTCTACATGGTGATCGGACTGGTCGGCACCACCATCGCGCCCTGGATGCAGTTTTACTTGCAGGCTTCTATCGTAGAAAAGGGAGTCAGCCGGCGGCAGTACAAGGCCTCGAAAATCGACGTGGTTGCCGGGTGCGTGTTCACCGACGTGGTGGCCTGGTTCATTATCGTGGCCTGCGCGGCCACGCTGTACGCCCATGGGTATCATAATGTGTTGGACGCAAAGGATGCCGCCCAGGCCCTGCGTCCGCTGGCGGGGGAATATGCCTACATCCTGTTTGCCGTGGGATTGTTCAATGCCTCGCTGTTTGCCGCTTCCATCCTGCCTCTCTCGACCGCCTACACGGTGTGCGAAGGCCTGGGCTTTGAGTCCGGAGTGGGTAGGAAATTCAACGACGCGCCTGCATTCTATTGGCTTTACACCGCGTTGATCGCAGCGGGCGCCGGCGTGATTCTCACCCCGAATCTGCCGCTGGTGAAAATCTCGATTCTGTCGCAGGTGGTCAACGGAGTCGTATTGCCCTTTGTCCTGATCTTTATGCTGCTACTGGTGAACAAGAAAAGTCTGATGGGCGAGCACGTCAACTCGCGGTTGTTTAATGTGATTGCCTGGGCCACGACGGTGCTGATGATCGGCCTGACGGCGGTGTGGTTCTGGACGCTGCGGGCGGGATAAAAGACGACCATTGCACTCTGCTACGTCCTTTTCATCACAGTTCTACCGCCGGGGGTCAGGATTGCGTGGTACGGAGCGCTGCGGCGGCCTTTCTGGCGACGAGAGAGAATCTCTTTGCTTGGGCGTCTCGTTGCAGTTGTTGCAGGCGCTGGCGGCCGGCGGCGGTCTTCCCTGACTTTAGCTCGAGCATTCCCAATTGGAGACGCGCCTCCAGTTCATACGGCGCGTAGCCGTAGTGAGCGGCTTTACTACGGACGCTCTCCAGCGAAGCAGCGGCCTCGGCCGCTTGGCCCAGTTCGGCCTTTACGATTGCTCCCGCGAGTGCCGCTTCAAAAACAGAAGGGAGGTTGCTGGTTTGTTTTGCGAGCACGGCTGCACGCTCGGCGGCAACTTGAGCGTCCTTGATCTTCGATTGCGCCAGCAGGACGCGCGCCAGCAGAGCTTGCGACTCCGCGCCGCTGTCGGCCATTTTCTGCTGATCGCAGACGACCGCGCTGCTGCGGGCGAGCGACTCGGCCTCGGCAAACTTCCCCTGATCGAAGAGGATCCCGGCAATCTGCAATTGGCTGACCGCGACCAGGCTCTGCTCATCACTCTTCTTCCGCAGATCGAGGACCTGCTGGGCTGTGGCGCGGGCCTCGTCCAGGCGACCCTGGTACTGTGTAATGGTCGCCAGGCCCTCCAAGGCGAAGCCGCGATCGCGTTCGTAGCCACTCTCTTGCGCAACCGCGAGCGCCTCTTCCTGGGCTTTCTTGGCGTCATCGAGCAGCCCGCGATATGTCAGCACGCTCCCCAAACCATTCAGTGTGCTACCTTCCCCCAGTTTGTTGCCCACGCGCCGATAGGCTGCCAGCGACTGCTCCTGCATGCGAGTGGCTTCGACCAGATCACCCAGGAGAATCAGGGTGTTGGCGATGTTGCCCAGGTCGCCGCCGAGAGCGCTGGCGTCTCCGAGTTCCTGATGAACCTGCAAGGCGGCTTCGTAGTAATGCTTGGCTTGCTCCAGGTTGCCTTCGGAAAAGTAGACGTTGCCGAGAGAGCCGGTGGCATAAGCTGCGTTTTGCAGGGAGCCGATCTGGCGAAAGACTCGCTCGGAATCCTCGTAGTACTTGCGGGCGCCAGCGTAGTCGCCCTTGTCGTAAAGGGCCCCGGCAATGCCATAGTAGACAGTGGCCGTGAGATTGAGATTTCCCTCAGCCGACGACAGTTCCTGCGCTTGCCGGTAAGCGGCCATCGTCTTGTCGAAATCGCCGAGATGCCCCAACGCCCAACCCTCCTGTTCTTTCGCCTGTGCCTCCACCAGCCGGCTGCCCTGAGCTTGCGCCTTGGCTGCCGCGGCGGCGCTGGCACGCTGCATCAGGCCGAAATCCCCGAGGTTTTCCGCCGCTTTGGCCTCCGCCAGGTCGATGCGAGCGTCCTGGTTCTGCGGTGCGGGCATACTGCGCATGCGGGCAACAGTCTGTACGGCATCTTTCGCGGCGTCACTGTTGCTCTGGGCCGAGGCCAGACGCAGGGCGTAATCCAGATTGTCGGGGAAGAAATTTCTTAAGGTGCGATAGATCTCGATGGCGGCCGGAAAATCAGGAGTGAACTCGCGATAGCGTCCTTCCACCAGGAGCCGATCCTCGCGCGACAGATTCCCCGAAAGATCGAACGCTTTCTTGGCTTCTGCCTGCGCCTTGCCGACGTAGCCGAGGATGTGCCAGCTTTCGGCCAAGGCGGAATGAGAAAGTGCATGGTTGGGATCGGCAGCAATCGCCTTCTGCAGAAGCGCGCTTGCCCCCATCGCGTCGAAGCTATGAAGTTTGGCCAACCCCTCGGAATAGAGACGAGCGGCCCCAAGATTGGCCGGGATGGAAGAGCGCACCTGCCGCACATCGTTGACGGACACGTCAGCGAGTCCCAGGTTCCGCCGCAAAGCGGCGCCGCCACGGGAGACCAGATCGGCGAGATCGGTTTCCATTCCATCCTGTGAGATGACCGCGATGGTCTCTCCGGTTTTGGTGTCTTGCAGTTGCAGGTCGATGCGAACTTTCCCACCGGATTCTTTTCCTAAGGCCAAGTAGGAACCCAGTACGACCAGGTCCGTGCTCAGGTGATTGCGAATCTTACCTAAGGTCTCGGAGTTGTACGTGTCGGCGGCGGGGAGCGAGAGGTCCAGCTCCATGCGCACGACATCTTCGCTGGGAACGACGCGTAACTGCTGGCCAGCAGCCAGGTCCGCACCTACCATCTCCGACAGGGCGGTGGAGATCCAGGCTCCTTCGGTCTTGCCCGAGAGATTCTTGAATCCCAACACCGCGACCGAGGGACGGGCCTTGAACTCAGGCTGCGCGACCGGCGCCGAGTGGAACCAGCGCTCTTTGAGGCCACCGAGGTTGAATGCGACCATGGCCAATGCGACCATCGCCACTCCCGCGGCAACCCAGGGCCAGGCGTGACGCCGCGGGGGCGGAGCTTGGGAGACTCTCGCGCGCAAACCTTCCAGATCGCCTCGCAACTCGCGGGCGGATTGGTACCGGCGGTCACGGTCCTTTTCCAGAGCACGGTGGATGACTCTTTCCAGTTCGGCCGGAATATCGGTGTTCACCCCGTGCGCCGGGACAGGCTGATGATGTAAGACTGCATCACGAATAATGGTCACGCTGCCGCCAGGAAACGCCTGCTGGCCAGTCACCATTTCGTAGAGCACCAGTCCAAGCGAGAACAGGTCCGTGCGGGCGTCCAGCTTCTCGCCTCGAATCTGCTCCGGCGAGAGGTAGGAGGGAGTCCCCACAGACGCTCCAGTGCGCGTCGTCCGGGGATCGGGGGAAACTACAGCCCGCGCTTCATGCACTTCGGATCCGGCAGGTCCGCCGGGAGGTTCGCTCGCCTCCAGGAACTTGGCTACCCCAAAGTCCAGGATCTTCGCCTGACCCCGGTTGGTGACGAAGATGTTTGCCGGTTTGATGTCGCGATGAACGATACCTTTCTGCTGGGCCGCTTCCAGCCCCTCCGCAACTTGAATCGAGAGGTCGAGCAACTGGGGCAATCGTTTTGCCATGCTCCGGTCGCTGGCGGATTCAATCCATTCCCGCAACGTCTTCCCCTCCAGCAACTGCATGACGATGAAGGGCTGGCCCTCATGCTCACCCAATTCATAAATGGAGCAGATGTTGGGGTGATCCAGCGCGGAAGCGGCACGGGCTTCCTGCTGGAGGCGCGCGAAGGCGCCAGGATCAGCCGCCATCTCGCCCGGGAGAAACTTCAGCGCCACCCTGCGGCCCAGCTTCAGGTCTTCCGCCTCGTAGACCACACCCATTCCGCCACCGCCCAGTAGCCGAAGAACTCTGTAGTGGGAGATTTTCTTGCCGCTGAGATTGTCGGCAGTAGCCGTGGGAGGAGGTGCGGTCTCCTCGCTGCCAACTCGTGCCATCTCTTCCACCGGGGCAATGAATCGGTATCCTTTGCCGGTGACCGTCTGCACGAAGCGGGGATTCTCGGGATCGTCGCGAAGAACTTGGCGTACCCGGCTGATGGCACCATTGATACTGTTGTCCGTATCCAGGAAGACGCCCTTTCCCCAGATACGTTCCACAATCTGACCCCGAGTGACCAGTTCTCCCCGGCGCTCCAGTAGGAATAGCAGCAATTCCATGGGAATCGGCTTCAGCTTGAGAGGGATTCCAGCCGACCGCAACTCATAGGCGCGGACGTCGAGCTCGAAATCATCTCCCAATCTGAGCACGTCCGGAAGTCCGACAGACTTGGATACCACGACACCCCACCTCGAAACACTGGGCGAGATTGTACCCCGACTGTCTAGATTTAGACCAACTCACTGCTGTCCAAATTAGCCGGGATTGAGGAGCGGGAGTAAGGGGAATTGGAGCATTTCCTGCTTCTCGACGGTCGCTCCCAGGTTGAGGTTGCCATTTTGCTGTCCAAGTTGGGTTACCAGGAAAGCGGGATTTGCT
>DATKLE010000048.1:0-15276 GCA_035542575.1 Terriglobales bacterium
CCGAGCCGGCGCGGTAGCCGCGATGAACCGGTAGCCCTTCCCGGTGACGGTTTGCACAAAACGCGGTGCTTCGGGATCGTCACGGAGCGCCTGACGGACCTTGCGAATCGCCGTATTGATGCCGTGCTCGGTATCAACGAAAACGTCGTTACCCCATAGGCGCTCGACAATCTCCTGCCGCGTCACTAGGTGGCCATCCCGGGTGACCAGCAGAATCAGCAACTCCATGGGGATCTTTTCAAGTTTGAGGCTACGCCCGGCTCGCAGAAGTTCGTATCGATCGCAGTCCAGCACAAAATCGTCGAATTCGATTCGCCCGATAGCCACTGGAGCAGGCACCCCTATTGGCGCGGAAGTATATCATCAGATTCGGTACAGCCTACCCAAGTGACTCATTCTAAAAGCATTACGGGTTCACAAAATCTTCACCGCAGCTTTACCACCGCTGCATTGTCCGTGCCCGCCAGCCTGCGGTTAACTCCGCCCGCCGGCCACCGCCGGCGGAGGAGAAAATCATGAACGCAACTTTCAAAGCTGTAACGGCGGCACTGGCGCTGGTCGTATTTGCTGCTCTCTGCGCCTTGCCGGCAAGCGCAGGCTGTAGTCCCTTCCCGGGTTCGAAGTCGGGCGGCCATCTGCAGAAGCAATCCTGGGATGGACAAGCGGAACTCCAACCGGGGTCGCTCACCCTCGTCTCCGACCACGCGAACTTGGATCCTATTGTCGGCTTCTGGCAGTTCACGTTTGTCAGCGATGGCCAGACCATCGATGCTGGCTATGTCCAGTGGCACAGCGACAGGACGGAGATCATGAATTCGTCGCGTGATCCCCGCACCCAGAGTTTCTGCATGGGTGTTTGGAAGAAGGTGGGACCGGGCCATTACAAGCTCAATCACTTTGCCTTGAGCTGGGATGGCAACGGCAACGAGATCGGGCCAGCCAATATCCGCGAGGACATCACTCTGGATCGCGCCATCAAGAGCTATTCCGGAACCTTCACCCTCGATCAATACGATCTATCGGGAAACCTGCTGGTTCACCTTGAGGGCGATGTCAGCGCGACTCGCATTACGGTGGACACGCCGCCCTCGAGACTGAATTAGGTACGGCAAGACACTTTCGGGGCAGAGCGGTAGCGGATACCGCTCTACCTCCATTTTTGCGGCATGACGACCGGATCTATGCCGGGAATTTAGTTTGTGGAGGGATGCAGGTTGGCCTGAGCCGTTTGCTGGAGCTCATCCCCTCGGAAATACTGTCCCTTGCTGGCCCGCATCTCCGGCATGGCCGCGTACGGTTTGCTGTAATCGTTGGCGGCGTTCCAGAACAGAAAGCCGATCCCGCCCTTATTCTTGGCGGTCAGCACCTGCACTTTAATGTAGTCGGGCGAATAAGTCTTGGTGCGCCAGTGAAAGGCCTGCAGCCAGGGGCGAATTACGACCCCGCTGCCTTTGGTGATCAACTCGAAGCGGTCCATGGACTCGCCGATGAAGTGCTCCGGCGCGTCACCCGGCCGCGCAATCCCGTCCATGCCGAAGAAGTGTGATGGGTAGATCATTGGCGAGAGCACGTCGCAATACTTCGCCATCCGCACAATGTCTTGGCCGGTATGATTCAGGTCCACCGGCCGCTGCCAGGCCATGACCCCGAAGACGTCCAACGATAACAAGACCCCCGTGGGGTGCAATTCAACGTAGGCGTGCTTGAGGAAATCGGCGATCACATCTGAGCGGTGCCAGTCGGGGTGGTCTTTCTGGTACACGAAGCTGGCGTCTTTCTGGTCGCCTTCAGCGGGGAAGCGCACGTAGTCAAACTGGACTTCATCCACGCCGGACTCCGCCGCCTTCTTGGCCAGCGCGATGTCGTACTCCTGCACTTTAGGCTGTGAAGGATCAGTCCAGACCAGCTTGCCGTTCTCCCGCCAGGCCTGTCCCGTGCGGTGCGACTTCACCGCCAGTTCGGGATGCGCCACCACCAGACGTTCGTCGCGGAAGATGGCGATGCGGGCAATCGCGTGCATGCCCTGCGAATGCAGAAAACGGGTGAATTTTGGCAGGTCGTGGATATAAGTGTGTCCGCCGGCCAGGGGATGGTTGAAAGCAATGTTGACGATACCGTCGCTGTCTTTCACATCAAAAACCACGGCATTGCCGCCCACCTCGCGCCAGCGTTGAATGATGCGCAAGCCGCGATCGCTGCCCGCCATGACTCCCGTCAGATACACCGCGCGTATCTCAAAATCCCGCGCCATGGGGAGCGACTTCTCGACGATAGGCGCATCCAGGACACCGGGGATCACCACCGGCTGGCCTGCCTTCAGATAGGTGCCGCGCAGATCACCGTTGGCCTGGCGGATGGCCTCCGCCAGTTCTGACGAGGTCAGATACTTGGTCTGCGATACGTAGTGACGTGCCACGGAAACAATGCTGTCGCCACGCTTGGCCGTGTATAAGCTGCTCCCAGGTGGGAGATTCATCACCAGCGCGGAACTCTCCGGAGCTTTCGGGCCGGCGGGCACGCGCGGGTTGGAGGTTCGCACCAGCTCCGCCGCGTGCGCGGACTGTGCGGCCGCAGGGATGGCGGACAAAATCCGCCACAACCCGACGCTGCAAGCGAGGCAAAGCAAACCCGTGATGGATAGCAGGCCGAGGCGACGCAAGTTTTTCTCCGTGAAAAGCGTTCTGCCTCGGATGCTAGCGGGGGGGGAACCCGCGTGCCAGTTACGTCGGGTCAACGCCGCATGGTAGGTACACAGTAGTTTAGATGCGCCCAGAAACTTCCTGCCCCGTGCGCAAACTATTTCTCTCTGGCCGGCCCTGGTGGCCAGTGTGGATGATTCCCTTTCTTGTCTATCGGCATCTAAGACTTACAGGAAGGCAGTCATGGGCAGGCGGCACGAGGATGGCTAGTCATTTGCAGTGATCAGGATGCGGCAACAATGGGAAGTGACAAAATTTGTCGCTTCTATCGCAACCGATTGACCTGCTCTCCCAGCGGTAAGCAAGGCCCAGGAAAGGAAAAATAGGGGCCACGACCCTATGAAGACCGTGCTCAGCACCGTACTGGACCCGACCCGTCGTAGCCATGACGCCCGCGAGTTTGACAATGCCCTGCGCCGCCGCATCGTCGGCCAGGACCAGGCTGTGGACAAGGTGGTGGAAATCTACCAGATGTTCCTGGCGGGACTGAATCCCCCGGGGCGCCCGGTAGGAAATCTGCTGTTTTTGGGACCCACCGGGTCGGGAAAGACTCGCGTGGTCGAGGCTATGGCCGAGGCCTTGTTCGGCGATACCCGGGCCTGCATCAAGATCGACTGCGCCGAGTTCCAGCACTCGCACGAGATCGCCAAGCTGATCGGCTCGCCTCCCGGGTACCTGGGCCATCGCGAGACCCATCCCTTGCTGACGCAGGAGGCGCTCAACCAGTGGCATACGGAGAAGCTCAAACTCTCCATCCTGCTGTTTGACGAAATCGAGAAGGCCTCCGACGCTCTATGGCAGCTGTTGCTCGGGATTCTGGACAAGGCCACGCTGACCCTGGGCGACAACCGCCGCGTGGACCTTTCGCAATGCATCATCATCATGACCTCCAACCTGGGGGCCGGCGAGATGACTGGCCTGGTTGAGGGTGGCCTGGGCTTTGCGCAGAAACCCATGCAGGTGGATGCCTCGCTGGATGAGAAGATCGGCCGCACTGCCGTCGAGGCTGCGCGCCGCAAGTTCACGCCCGAGTTCATGAACCGCATCGACAAAGTGGTGGTGTTCAAGACCCTGCGCTCCGAGCATCTGGAGCAGATTCTCGAAATCGAGCTGGGCATGGTACAGCAGCGCATCCTGATGGCCTCCGCGGCCAATCAGTTCGTCTTCAATTGCACCCCCAAGGTGAAGAATTTCCTGCTGCACGAGGGGACCGATCCAAAGTACGGCGCGCGGCACTTGAAGCGCGCGATTGAACGCCACGTGGTGTTTCCCCTGGCCAACCTGGTGGCCACCGGACAGGTGAAGCTTGGGGACTTCATTCGCATCGACCTGAACCCGGAAGGCCGCCTCACTTTTGTGAAAGAAGCCGAAGGGGCCATGGTGCCGATGCTGCTGGAACGCTATGGCGCCGCGGCAGGCGTGCCTCCAGCGGCCCGCACCGCCCGCACCGCTGCGGCGCGCCGCGAATTCGGAGCCACCGGAACGCTGGACAAGTAAGCGATTGCAGAACACAGGCGGTTTTTCTCAGGCGTCGCCCCGCGACGCCTTTTGTCTGTTCCGGGGTCCTCGTGATACAAGTGGCGCATGGCAGTCGGGCGGGAAGCGCCTGCATCTAACCGGGTAGCGCCGGCGTCCCGCCGGCCGTCGTGGGGGCGTCCCGCCCCCGCATCTGCGGGCTGAAACACGGCCCTAGAGGAGGCTATGAAACCGCGCTCTGTAGCCGCGCAGTGCCTGGCAGTGCTGCTGGCCTTATGCCTCGCCGCGCCCACGCTCAACGCCCGTGTTACTCCCACCCACGGCTTCGATCTGTTCTCGACCCAGGAGGAGATTCAGGCCGGACAGCAGGCCGCCGCCCAGGTTCCCAAGCAACTTCCCCTGTTGCCGGACTCAAGTCCCATCACGCAATACGTCCAGCGTCTGGGACATGAACTGGCCGCGCACGCGCCCGGCGAGAAGTGGCCGTACAGCTTCCATGTCGTGAACCAGAAAGAGATCAACGCCTTCGCCCTTCCCGGAGGGCCGGTTTACGTGAATCTGGGCACCATCCAGGCCGCCGACAACGAAGCCGAGCTGGCCGGCGTCATGGCGCACGAGATTTCCCACGTGGTGCAGCGCCACGGCACGCGGGCCGCCAGCAAGCAGATGGCCGCGCAGCTGCCGCTGGCGATTCTTGGCGGCGTGCTGGGCCGGGGTGCGCTCGCGCAAATGGCGCAGCTTGGGCTTTCCTTTGGGGTGGGCTCGTACTTCCTGAAGAACTCGCGCCAGTCAGAGAAGGAAGCCGACCTGCTGGGCACCGACATCATGTACGACACCGGCTTCAATCCGCAGGCGATGGCGCAGTTCTTCGAGAAGATTCAGGCGCAGGGTGGGTCCCGCGCCCCGCAATTCTTCAGCGATCACCCGGATCCCGGGAATCGGGAGGAGTACGTGATGGCGGAGGTCGATACCCTGCCACGGAAGCAGCAGTACCGCTCCGACAGCGACGAGTTCCGCCGCATCAAGCAGGAGGTCGCGGGCATGAAGCCCCTCACCGCGCAGCAGATCGCGGCCGGGCAGAAGACGGGAAGCACAACCGGCTTGCCGGAGGCGGAAGTCACTCCCAGCGGAACCATGCGCAGCTTCGAGCACGACGTCTTTCAGATCTCCTACCCGGAAAACTGGCAGGTATTTGGAGACCAGACCTCGGCGGTGACCATTGCGCCGGCGAGCGGAGTTTCGCAGAATGCGGTCTCCTATGGCCTCATGGTCAGCGTGTACCAGCCGGAGGACGCAAAAGCCAGCCTCGACCAGGCTACGCATTCGCTGCTGAGCTCGCTCCGCCAATCGAATCCCGACCTGCGCCAGATCGGCAATGACGAAAGCATTCGTGTCAATGGAGCTGCTGGGCGGTCGGTGGATCTGATCGGCGTTTCACCCCTGCAGGACCGCAACGGAAAGCCGATCGAGGAGCGGGATTGGCTGGTCACCACCCAGCGCTCCGACGGATCGCTGCTCTACCTGGTATTTATCGCTCCCGATAAGGACTTTGGCTCCCTGCGTCCCACCTTCGAGCAGATGCTGCGCACGTTGAAGGTGCGGTAATCACAGTCGTTAGTCATCGGTCGTCAGTCGTCAGCAAAAGAGCTTTGCTGACGACCGACGACTGACGACCGACGACTATTCTCTCACCACACCTCACATCGCTTGTCCGGAGGGCGAACCATCGGTGCGTCCGCTTTGCACTGGAACGCCTTCTGGAACTCCGGCAGGTTCGATAGCGGCCCGTTGACGCGATACTTGGCGATCGGATGCGGGTCGGTCTGCACCATCAGGCGCTGGGCCTCGATGCGGATGGCGTCTCCGCGGAATTGTCCCCAGGCGATGAAGAACTGCTGCTCCGGGGTGAAGCCATCAATGTCAGGGGGGTGCGGCTTACCTTCGAGCGACTTCATGTAAGCCATATAGGCGATCTTGGCCCCGCCCAGGTCTCCGATGCTTTCGCCCAGAACCAGCTTGCCGTTGTGATGTACGCCGGGTTCGATGAAGTAGTGGTCGAACTGGTCCACCACGCACGCCCCGCGTGCCTGGAATTGCTTCAGGTCAGCTTCGGTCCACCAGTTTTTCAGCCGGCCCTGCTCGTCGTATTGCGCGCCCTGGTCGTCAAAACCGTGCGAGATTTCGTGCCCGATCACCACGCCGATCGCCCCATAGTTCACCGCATCTACGGCATCCGGATAGAACGCTGGAGGCTGCAAGATCCCCGCCGGGAACACGATCTCGTTCAGCAGCGGATTGTAGTACGCGTCCGACGTCGGCGGCGTCATACCCCAGCGGTCGCGGTCCACCGGCTTGCCGATGGTCTGCCGGTCATCCTCGACCACAAATCGCGAACCCGCCACGGTATCTTCGAAGAAAGCATCGCGCCGGATGTCCACCTTGCTGTAGTCCTTCCACTTGTCGGGATAGCCGATCTTGGGATGGAAGGTCGCGATCTTGGCCAGTGCCTTCTGTTTGGTCGCATCGCTCATCCACGGACGGGTCGAGATGTCATCCTTCATCGCCGCCAGCAGGTTCTTCACCATGTCCTGCATGCGCGCCTTGGCTTCAGGCGGGAAATATTTTTCCACGTACTTCTTGCCTAGCGCCTCTCCCAGAAGCTGGTCCTCGGACTCCACGCATTGCTTCCAGCGCGGCTTGTTCTCCTTGGCGCCGCCCAGGTACTTGCCATAGAAGGCGAAGTTCTCATCCACAAAGGGTGTGGGCAAAGCCTGGGCTGCGGCATCCAGCAGGTGGGCCTTTAGATAGATCTTCCAGTCAGCCAGCGGAGTCTGCTGCATCTGCTGATCCACTTCCTGCATGAACTTGGGCTGGTCCACGTTCATGTCCACGTCCTGCGGCAGTTGTTTGTGCTGGAAATAACCGGCCCAGTCGAAATGCGGCGCCATCGTTTGCAGTTGGGCAAAGCTGGTGTTGTGGTCGGTGGAGGCGGGGTCGCGCAAGCTGACCTGGTCGAGCGAGGCCTCGGCCAGCTTGGTTTCCATGGCGAACACGGTTTGCGCGCCCGCGGTAGCGGCAGCCGCGTCCCAGCCCGCCAGCTTGAGCATGTTGGCCACGTGCTCCTTGTATTTGTCGCGGGCTTCGGCGAAACGCGGCTCCGGCTTCAGATAGTAATCGCGCTCCGGCAGCCCCAGGCCGCTGGCGGCAATGTCGGCCAGCACTTGGGTGGGGTTGTGCGGGTCCTGCCCGCCATACATGACAAACGGCACGGTCACGGCCACATCGTGCAGGCGAAAGATCACTTTTTGCAGGCTGGCGATGTCCTTGGCGTTGTCAATGTCGTCGAGCCAGGGCTTGAGCGGCGCCAGCCCACGGGCATCAATGCGCGCCACATCCATGCACGCGCCGTAGTAGTCGCCGATAATCTGATCAGTGCTGCCTTTGGGCGCGGACGTATTCTGCGCGGCTTCTTCCGCCACCAGCTTCAGTTTGTCCTTGCTGGTTTCCCCAGCCGCCCAGCGCTTGCTCCAGCGCACCATCGAAGCGGGAGTAGGATTGTTCGCCCGCCAGGTTCCGTTGGCGAATTCGTAGAAGTCGTCGCAAGGATCCACCTTGCGGTTGAGATCGCTCACATCAATGCCGTGCAGCGGTGTGCTCTGGCCGAGCAGAAGGGGCGAAGAGAGAAGAACGAATAAGAGCAATCGAACAATTCGCATGGCAGACCTTTCCTTGTACGCGATATGCGCTGCCATTGTAGACGAGCAGAGAGGGGATTCGTTAGGCGCTACGTCGGATTGGCTGAGGACCGATGACTACCGATGACTGAAGACAGACGACTGGTTCTACCCGCCTTGCTTTAGTTCGGTCAGCACCTGCTTGGCGATTTCCTTGAGGGTGTCGAACACGCCCTGACCCTGGAACGCGATGGCTTCGATCACCGGCTCGTTTTTCCGCCGGAGTTCCTTGGATAGCTTATCCACTGCCATCACGTTGGGCAGGTCGCGCTTGTTGAGTTGCAGCACGTAGGGAATCTTGTGGAAGTCGTAGCCATGTTCCTTGAGGTTCGCCATCAGGTTGTCGAGGGCTTCGACGTTGGCGTCCATGCGCTCCGCCTGCGAGTCGGCGACGAAGACAATGCCATCCACGCCGCGCAGGATGAGCTTGCGGCTGGCGTCATAAAACACCTGGCCAGGAACCGTGTAAAGATGAATGCGGGTCTTGAAGCCGCGCACCGAACCCAGATCGAGGGGCAGGAAGTCGAAGAACAGAGTACGTTCTGTCTCCGTCGCCAGCGAGATCATCTTGCCTTTCTGCTGGTCGGCGGTTTTCTGATAAATGAACTGCAAATTCGTGGTCTTGCCACCCAGCCCAGCGCCGTAGTAGACGATCTTGCAATTGATCTCGCGGGCTGCAAAGTTAATGAAACTCAAGAGTTTCCTCAGACCAGCGGCGAACACCCTTGCCCTGGCGTGCCTCCGCCTTATGATTTTGCTGGTGCTGCTGGTTTTATACCACAGGGCTGCGGGTCACCGCAGGTTACCCCGGTTACTATCGGGAAGACCCTTCGGGTTGCCTTGGCACCCCGCGTGATTCAGCGGGTCAGGGGCAGGGGATAATAGCCGTCCTTGGCATAGACGCTGACGCAAGGACGCTCGGCCCGATCGCAGCCGGGACGGTCCACCCGCACCTCGATCTGGCGGTAGGAGGTGCTGGCGGTGGCGCGGGTCACGTAGCCCAGAGTGTACTGATTGCGGGCATCGCTGAGAGCGCGGGCGTAGGTATCCTCAATCGCGGAGCGGGAGAACTCCGTGTACAGCCATCCTCCGGTTGCGTTGGTGTACTTGGGCAGGATGTTGCTGTAGCCGAAGCGTGGCAGGTGCAACCGTTCCAGCTTGTTATACAGCGGGATCGCGGATCCTTCCGCGGCCACACCGTAAACGATGATGCCGTTGGTGAGCAGGACCTTCAACACGTCGCTGTAGCTGGCCTTGCTGCCGAACTCGCGGCCGTCGCTGATGACGAAGATGATCTTGCGGCGCGTGCGGTCGCGCTTTCCCAGGTCCTGCGCCGCTGCCAGGATGGCGTCGTTAAGAACGTGCGCTTCCTTGGCAGGAGTGACCACCGGCACGACCGGCGAGTCCACGGGCACGCCGTTGACGATGGGGCCCTGGGAACTGAGGGGGCCGCTGGTGACCGGCGGTCCATTGTTGCGGCCTGAGGCACTCTTGAGAGTGTTTAGCGTCGCGGTTAGCTGTTTGCCGACCGCCGCAGAATCGCTTACCCGTGAGAAGGTGCTGCTGTACGTATAGATCGAAACCTCGTCAAACTGGCTGAACGCACCTTCCAGCGCCGGGAAGGTCTGGTTGACCTTCTGCACCGCACTGTCGGGCATCCCCAGGTCGAAAATCACTGCCGCCGACAGAGCAAACGGGTCGCTGGTGAAGAAGTTCATCTTCTGTTTGACGCCATCTTCGTAGATAGAAAAGTCTTTCGGCAACAAGCCGGCGACCAGGCGACCGGTGTCATCCTTCACCATCACCGGCACGACCACCTGGTTCACTTTGACGATCATCTTGTACAACTCATCCTGCGCATTGCTGGCCGCGGGCGTGGCTCCCCCCTCTGGGACCGTTTGGATGTTCAGCGGGGGTCTTGGGGCGGGGGCTTCCTCTTCCTGGCCCGAAGGTGCGGCCGGGGCGGGCTGCGGACTGGCCTCTCCGGAGGCTGGGGGTACGGGCTTGGCTGCCGGCGGAGTCGAGGGAAACGGCTGCACCGGTCGAGACGCCGAGGGTGCGTCGGGAATCTCCTGCTGGGACGGCTGGGATTGCGCCCATACTCCAACCGTAGCCAGGCAAAATGCCCAAATCGCTACCCAACCCGCAGGCCGTTTACGCGTTAATTCCAGCACCGGAAACCCTCTCCGCCTCGCAACGCATCTGTTTGATGGGATGCCAAAGACGCACGATTTGGTGCATCTAACCCTACAGGAATAGACTAACAAAAAGAGCGAAAGAATACCCTCATGCCCAAAGCCCGTGTTCTTCTGGCCGTGACCCCGGTTCTGATGCTGATTCTGCTGGCCGGTGCCATAGCCTTGGCCCAAAACCCACCCCTTCCCACCCTGGCCGGCCAGGACAAAGGCCAGGACCAATCCCAGGACCAATCCCAGGACCAATCGCTCGAAACTCTCAAGGTCAACGTGGATGTCGTGCAGCTGTTCTTCAACGTCAAGGACAAGAAGGGGGCATTGATCCCCAATTTGACCAGGAACGACTTTGAGGTGTACGAGGATGGGAATCCCCAGAGCATCAAATATTTTGCTGCTGAGTCCAACCTGCCGCTCACGCTGGGAATCCTGATCGATGCCAGCGGCAGCCAGGGCCGCGTCCTGGATATGGAGAAAGAAGTGGGCGGGTCCTTTCTAAGCGAGATTCTCCGCGACAAGGATTTGGCGTTCGTGCTCAGCTTCGACGTGAATGTGGATTTGCTGCAGGATTTCACCAATTCGACCCGCCTCTTGAAGCAGGCCCTCAACAGCGCCCGCATTAACACCGGGGGCGGGAGCGGCTCTGGCATCCCCGGGATGGGAGGCGGCCCGGTGCCCACCGCCAGTCCGCGCGGCACCTTGCTGTACGATGCCGTGTACCTGGCGGCGCATGACGAACTCGCCCAGCAGGTCGGACGCAAGGCCATGATCCTGCTCACCGATGGCGAAGATCAGGGCAGCCAGTTGCGGATCAAGGATGCCATTGAGGCGGCCCAGAAGTCGGACAGCATTGTCTACGTGTTGCTCTGCGCCGATCGCGGATTCTACGGCTTTGGCGGCTACTCCGGCGAAGGGGAAATGAAGAAGCTCACCCAGGAAACCGGCGGCCGGGTCATCGAGGTGGGCAACAAGATCGAGAAGCTGAAGGAAGCCTTTGAGCAGATCGCCCGCGAACTGCGCAGCCAGTACAACATCGGTTACACCCCCACCAACAAAGCCAAAGACGGGACCTTCCGCAAGGTGGAAGTCCGCTCCAAGGGGGGCTACAAAGTCCAGGCACGCAGCGGCTATTACGCCGTTGCCCGCTAGCCGTTATGCAGCGGTAGCGCCGGCGTTTCGCCGGCCACGCCGCTCAGGTTTTTCGGTCTTTCACGCGGATCACAAACTTCAATCCTGACCAGATCTCGGTCACGGCGCACACCTTTACGTCCACCAGTCCGCCCGCCAGACCGATCTTGCGCAACGATGTTCTCGTCGAGATCGGTGGACACCCCCGAACTCTTCTTGGGCCAACCCACCCACAGCATGCCCGCGGGCGCCAGTCGCTTTGCCACGCGCACGAACTGCTTTTTTAATTCCGCCTGCGACTTGACGAACACCATGGCG
Organism: Terriglobales bacterium; assembly: GCA_035542575.1. Classification (GTDB taxonomy): domain Bacteria; phylum Acidobacteriota; class Terriglobia; order Terriglobales; family Acidobacteriaceae; genus JAIQET01. The sequence continues at coordinate 11,548 of DATKLE010000048.1, forward strand.
AAGTCCAGACCGCCGCGTCCGTCCTCCACAACCTCGCAGCCTGCCAAAGCCGGCTTCAGTTCAGACTTGACGTCCGCCGGCATATCCAGAAAGGCCACACGGAACTTGTCCTTGATGCCGAGCTTCTGTGGGAGCGGAGTGCCGGAGTATCCAGGCATGCGGAGCTATTGTGCCGGGGCGTAATAGCCGTGGCGGGCACGCACCTTCAGCCCCTTCTTGTTCTGCGCCAGGATCTCGATGGTGTGAAAGCGGCCGTCGGCGCGGAAATCAGCGGGCTTGTAGGAGAGCGCATACTGGCTGCGCAGTTCGTCCTGGATTTCGCTGAAGGCATCGGCCACGTCGTTGAGCTGAAAGGGGAAAAAGGAGCGGCCGCCGGTGGCATCGGCGATGCGCTCCAGCACTTTGTCGGCCCGTCCCCGGGTGCCCGAAATGTTGGTGCTGATGGTGTAGATGATTACCTCGGCACGCTGCGCCATCTCGATAGCCTCTTCCCGCGACACGTGACTCTGGTTGTCATCACCATCACTCAGCAGAATAATGGCGCGGCGCACCGGGCCGCTTTGGGTGTGCTTCATCAGTTTGTCGCGGCAGGCAAAGTAGATGGCATCGTACATGGCGGTGCCGCCGCCGGGACGCAGTTCCCGCACCCCGCGCGACAGGGCTTCGGTGTTGTCGGTGAAATCCTGGGTGACTTCGGGGGTCACGTCGAATCCCACGACGAAAGCCTGGTCGTATTTCGGCCGCACCGTCTGGTTGAGGAACTCGATCGCCGCTTCCTGCTCGAACTTGAAGCGGTCGCGCACCGAGTTACTGGCATCCACCAGCAAACCCACTTGCAGGGGCAGGTCGCTTTCGCTGTGGAAGCTGCGAATTTCCGCCGCCGGACGGCTGTCGTCCAGCACCGCGAAGTCGGATTTCTTCAGGTTCCGCACGTAGTGGCCATGCTTGTCGGTTACGGTGAAGACGACGTTGACTTCGTTGACGAAGGCGCGGATGGTGGTGGCGGCTTCATCCGCTGGGGCTGGAGGTTTGCCGGTGGGCGTGGGAGCATCGGCCTTGCGCGACTCCATGGCCGCCGGCTCTGGCGCGGGTTGCTGGGCCGGGGTTGCGGGTTGCGGTTTGGTGGTATCTGCTGGTGCCGGTTCTGGCGTTTGCGGCTCCTGCTGCTGCGGCGCAGGATTCTGCGCCGGGGCCGCCGGTGGCGGCACCTTGGGCTTGTTCTGCTGCAAGGTGGCAGAAGGCGCAGAAGGCAATTCCTCGCCTGAATTCTGCGCGAAGAGCGTGGGCAGAAGCAGAACGCTAACCGCCAACAACAAAATGCACCGGGGAACCCTCATCTTTCGTTTCATTATAGCCTCAAATGGCGCCTGACTCACCCGCGCTTCGGGACATCCAGAGAAGCGGCCATCACGGGCCCGAGCCTCCTATCTCCCCCAGAAACCGCTCCAAGTCCACCGGCAGCGGCCGCGAAAAACTCAGTAGCACCCCCGTACGCGGATGCTGAAACCGCAGGCACTCAGCATGCAGAAAGTTTCTGGGGAGGGAAGTGCTGCCGGCTTTCCCGCGGACATCGCGCGGCGCGCCATACAAGGTGTCGCCCACCACCGGGTGGCCGAGCGAGGCCAGGTGGACGCGAATCTGGTGGGTGCGTCCTGTGTCGATCTGCAGCTCGAGCAGGGTGAACTTGCCGAAGGACGAATCAATCCGACGCTGCACCGTGTAGTGGGTAACAGCCTCGCGCCCGCCGCTGCGGCGTGTCGTCATGCGGGTCCGCCGCACGCGGTCGCGGCTGATGCGGCTGGCGATTGTGCCGCGCTCCTGCTTCAACCAGCCATGCACCAGCGCGATATAGGTCTTCTTGACCTGGCGGTGCACGAACTGGGCCGCCAGGCGGCGGTGGGCGTCATCGTTCTTGGCCACCACGATCAGGCCGCTGGTCGCTTTGTCGAGGCGGTGCACAACGCCGGGACGCAGCTCGCCACCCACCGCGGAGAGTTTACCGAAACGATGCAGCAGCGCATTCACCAGGGTACCGCGGTTGCGCGTGTCCTCCGTGGCCCCCGCTCCGGCATGCACCATCATGCCGGCGGGCTTGTTGACGACGGCCAAGTCGTCGTCTTCGTACACAATGTCGAGCGGGATCTCCTCCGGCATGGCGCGCAGCGGAGGCGCTTGCACCTCGCCCACAACGGTGATGCGTTCGCCTCCACGCAGGCGCAGGGAAGGCTTGGCGGCGGCCTCGTTGACCAGCACTTTGCCTTGTTCGATGAGCTGCTGCACCCGCGCCCGGCTGGTTTGGGCAAGTTGCGTCACCAGAAACTGGTCCAAGCGCTTGCCGGCGTCTTCTGAGGCGACGGAAATTGGGATGGGAGACCGCTCGGACATAGACCACTCAGCAGTCGGCACTCAAGACTCAGCCATTGCCGCTGGCCTCAATGAGTGCTTGAAAGCCGAATCCCATCATAGCGGTTGTTTGGTTTGCCTGCGGCTAGGCCTTCACAAAGGTCTTGTCCTCAAGCGCCTTGCGAATGTAGCGCATCAGCGTGATGGCCTTCATCTCGGCGAACAAGGACGCGCCTCCAACCCCTGAATGCTGGGTGCTTGCTACCGTGTCGCCTGCGCTGGCACGCCCTTGGGCACGCCGCTGCGTAGCCACCAGATGAACCCGCCGAGAATGACCAGGCAGATGGAAATCAACTGTGTCCCACTCATGATCCCGCCGAACACGGAGCCGCGGCCCGGATCGTCGCGGATGAACTCCAGGAAGAATCGCGCCACACCGTAGAGGATCATATAGGCGCCGAACACCTGGCCGTCAAACTTCTTGCGCTTCAGGATCCACATCAGGATGAAAAAGTTCGCCAGCTCCACGGCGGACTCAAACAGTTGGGTGGGTTCCAGCGGTACTCCCAGCGGCGTTCCCACCAGGCTGGCAGCTAGAGGATTAGTAAAGGTCACGCCCCAGAAGTGCGTTGTGGGTTTGCCGTAGCAGCAGCCGGCCGCGAAGCAGCCGACCCGGCCGATGGCATGCCCCATTGCCAGCCCGGGAGCGAAAGCATCACAGGTGGCCAGTGCCGGCATGTGGTGTTTGCGAATGAACCAGACCGCCGCCAGCAAGGCGGCAATCAATCCTCCGGAAAACACTCCTCCAGCCTGCAACGTACTCAGGCTGAAAATCTCGCTGGGATGGGCAACGTAGGTGCTCCAGTCGTTGATGATATATAGAATCTTGGCGCCCACAATGCCGCTAAGCACCAGCAGGATCCCGAAATTCCACGCGTTTTCCGGATCGATGCCTTGCTTGGCGGAGTTGCGTACGCTGATCCACAGGCCGACCAGCACACCCAGAGAGACCAGAAGTCCGTAGGTGGGAAGATTGAAGCTGCCGATATGAAACAGTCGCGGAAACACTAGTCAGTTGGATGCAAGTTGGATCAGAAATGCTGGATACAGTCTAGCAGGAAGCAGCAACTGGAAGCTGGCGATGATTCCTAGCCGAGGTCGCCAGCCACCACCGACCAGCCACCAGCCAGAAAGAGCAAGCCGACCCGCTATGCCGTGTGGTAGGCCGAGAATGAACCCGTCTAGGACGGTGGGAACCCGCCGAGACCCATTAGGCATTTCCGCATGGCGGAACGTTGCTCACCGGATCAAAGTCGAGTCGAGTCCCCGTTCATTCGGTGTTGGTTCAAAAATCGGTTACCACCATCACCAACCTTGCAGGCCGGC
>DATKLE010000049.1:0-6823 GCA_035542575.1 Terriglobales bacterium
GCGCGGAGTTTTGCCAGCGATTTCGCTGGAATGCAGTGGCAGTCGATCTGGATCTACTTCACCGCGCCGCTGATTGGCATGCTTACTGCTGCTGAGGTCTTTGTTCGGACGCGCGGCTTGCAGTCCGTAATTTGCGCCAAGTTGAATCATTCGGGAAATGCCCGATGCATCTTTCGCTGCGGCTATATGTCGCGGGTGTCATCGAGCGCCGCCAACTAGACCGTAGGCCCAAGGGACAACTGAAACGCCGACAACAGCCCACCTGCGGGCAGAGGAGAGGATCGCTGTGTCAAACGACAACCGCTACGACGTTATCATCATCGGGACAGGCGCCGGGGGAGGCACGCTGGCGTACCATCTTGCGCCTTCGGGTCAGCGCATTCTTATCCTGGAACGGGGCGACTACGTACCCCGCGAAAAGGCGAACTGGGACCCGAAGGTCGTCAACGTCGATGCCCACTACAACACCAAAGAGGCGTGGCTAGACAAGGATGGCAACGTCCTTCATCCGCACACCAACTACAATGTCGGCGGCAATACCAAGTTCTACGGCGCGGCGCTGTTTCGCCTGCGCGAGCGCGACTTCGGCGAACTGCACCATCACGGCGGGATTTCCCCGGCATGGCCCATCAACTACAGCGATCTCGAGCCTTATTACATGCAGGCCGAGAACCTCTACCAAGTGCATGGCGAGCGCGGCGAGGACCCGACCGAGCCTCCGGCCAGCGCGCCCTATCCGTGGCCGGCGGTGAGCCATGAGCCGCGCATCCAGCAGTTGGCCGATGACTTCGCTGCCGGCGGACTCAACCCTTTCCACGTCCCGGTAGGGGTGATGCTCGACGAAAAGAACCCCTACAAGAGCCGCTGCATCCGTTGCAACACCTGCGACGGCTTTCCGTGCCTGGTGTCGGCCAAAGCGGACGCGCAGGTGTTGTGCGTGGACGAAGCAGTTAAGTATCCCAATGTCACGCTGCTGACCAACTCGCTGGTGAAGCGCCTGGAAACCGATGCGTCCGGATTCGAAGTGAAATCGGTGGTGGTGGAGCGGAATGGCAATGAAGAGCGCTTTAATGGGAACCTGGTCGTGGTCTCCTGCGGGGCAATCAACTCGGCCGCCCTGCTGCTGCGCTCGGCTAACGAGCAGCACCCGCACGGATTGGCTAATAGCTCTGACGTTGTGGGACGTCACTACATGGGCCACACCAATTCCGTGCTAATGGCGATTTCCAAGTGCCCGAATCCGACAGTGTTCCAGAAGACGCTGGGGGTGAACGACTTCTACTTCGGGTCGAACGACTGGCCCTATCCCATGGGACACATCTCGTTCGTGGGTAAGCTGGACGCGGTGACGTTGCGCGCGGGCGCGCCGGCCATCGCTCCGAACTTCACGCTTGAGATGATGGCTAAACACTCGCTGGATTTCTGGCTTACATCGGAAGATCTTCCCGATCCGGAGAATCGCGTCACCATCGACCGCCATGGGAAGATCGTGTTAACTTACACGCCGAACAACCTGGAAGCGCATGAGCGGCTGCAGGCCAAGCTCAAGCAAGCGCTGAGGCACCACAATTGCCCGGTGCACGGCCATGACTGCCATGAAGGATTGTTTGGCCGCAACCTGTATGTGGGACAGCGCATTCCGCTGGCGGGCGTCGCCCACCAGAACGGCACCATCCGTTTTGGGCACGATCCCAAGACTTCGGTGCTGGACGTGAATTGCAAAGCCCATGATCTCGAGAATCTTTACGTCGTGGATGGCAGCTTCTTCCCGTCGAGCGCAGCGGTGAATCCGGCACTGACGATCATGGCCAATGCGCTGCGCGTGGGCGATCACATTCTGGAGCGTTTGGGCGCGAGCGTCGAAGAACGAGTGGGAGTGGGCAGTGCTTCGTAGGCTCGTCTTCCGCTGGCTAGGTCTGGCATGGCTGTTTTTCGCAGCCTTCCAAGCTTCACTCGCCGGCCAAGTCGGGTCAGCGAGCGGGCACGTGCTGCAAGTCGGACCGGTGGCCATGACCGTCTCCGATATGGACAGGTCCGTCATGTTTTACACCGGCGTCCTTACCTTCGAGAAAGTGAGCGATACGGAGCGCGGCGGGCCGCAGTTCGATCACCTATACGGCGTCAGCCGTGCGCACCTTCGGGTGGTTGACCTAAAGCTGGGGGACGAGAGCATAGAGCTCATGCAGTTTCTCGGCGCCACCGGTGCGCCGGTGCCCGCCGATGCTCGCAGCAACGACCTGTCATTTCAGCATGTGGCCATCATCGTCAGCGACATGACGCGGGCCTACGAGGTGCTGCGGCAGAACCAGGTGCAGTCCATCTCGTCTTATCCCCAGACTCTACCGGAGTGGAACCCGAACGCGGCAGGCATCAAGGCATTCTACTTCCAGGATCCTGATGGACATCCCCTGGAGGTGCTGCAATTTCCCTCCGGCAAAGGCGATCCCAAATGGCAGCAGTCCAGCGGGCGACTGTTCCTGGGAATTGACCACACGGCGATCGCCGTCTCCAATACCGATGCCAGCCTGGCATTTTACGGCGCGTTGCTGGGCATGCGCGTGGCCGGTGAGAGCGACAACTACGGCTTTGAGCAGGAGCACCTGAACAATGTCTTTGGTGCGCACCTGCGGATCACGGCATTGCGGAGCCCCTCAGGTATTGGCGTCGAGTTCTTAAACTACCTTACGCCCCGCGGCGGAAGACCCGCGGCGGCCAATGCCAGCCCTACCGACATTGATCACCACGAAACCGTGATCGTGGTGGATGATTTGGCGGGTCTTGACGCCCAATTGCAAGCGCACAATTGTTCTGGTGTTTCCGTGAAACAAATTGCAGACTCCGGACTCCTATTCAATGCAAGCCAGGCTGAGCTGGTTCGCGACCCTGATGGCCATTTCTTGCTGCTTCTGCAGCGCTAGTTGAAGGAGAGCTAAATGACGGCATTCCCAAAGTTGACGGCCGAGGACAAGCGCCTGGAAGAAAGTCGCGACCGCAGGTCGCATTGGAAGCGTTGGGGGCCGTACATTAGCGAGCGCGCCTGGGGAACGGTGCGCGAAGACTACAGCGCCAACGGCACTGCGTGGGAATATCTGCCTCACGATCACGCCCGCTCCGCGGCCTACCGCTGGAACGAAGACGGCATCGCCGGGATTTGCGACCGCCACCAGCACATCTGCTTTGCGCTTGCGCTGTGGAACGAGAACGACCCCATTCTTAAAGAGCGTATCTTCGGCCTCACCGGCAACGAAGGCAACCACGGCGAGGACGTCAAGGAATATTACTTCTACCTCGACAGCACTCCCACGCACTCCTACATGAAGTATCTGTACAAGTACCCACAGGCGGAGTTCCCTTACGCGCAGCTGGTGGAGGAGAGCCGTCGGCGGGGCAAGAATGATCCCGAGTTCGAGCTCATGGACACCGGGGTGTTCGAGGAAGACCGTTACTTCGACGTTATTGTGGAGTACGCGAAGGCCTCGCCGGAAGATTTGCTAATCCGCATCAGCGCTACCAATCGCGGCCCCGAGCCGGCGCGCTTGCACCTGCTGCCGACCATCTGGTTTCGCAACACCTGGTCGTGGGCGAAGGAGGCCACCAAACCGAAGCTGGCAAAAGGACCAAACGGGCGTCCCGGAACCGTGATCAACATTGACCATCCGGTTTACGGCCGCCGTTACCTCTACCTGGAGAACAAGCCATCGGTGTTGTTCACCGAAAACGAAACCAACAAGCGCCGCCTGTACAACGCACCCGGGCCCGTATTTTGCAAGGACGGCATCAACGATTTTGTGGTGAACAGGCGGTTTGATGCCGTGAACAAAGTTGGTGAAGGCACCAAAGCGGCACCCGATTACGGTTTCACCATCGGTTCTGGCGAGACTGTGGCCATCAAGCTGCGTCTGACCGACCAGGAGTGGGCCGCCTCAAAGGACCCTCTCAATGGTGAGTTCGATCGCGTTTTCCTGACCCGCAAGCTGGAAGCCGACGAGTACTACTCGCGGATTATCCCTGAAGGTCTCTCCGACGATGCGCAGAATGTAATGCGCCAGAGTCTCGCCGGACTTTTGTGGTCGAAACAGTTTTATCACTACGTGCAGCGAGAATGGCTGGAGGGCGATCCCGCCGGCCCGCCGCCTCCTACGGGGCGCAAGAATGGCCGCAACAAGGACTGGAACCATCTTTACAACGCTGACGTGATCTCCATGCCTGACAAGTGGGAGTACCCATGGTACGCCGCGTGGGACCTGGCGTTTCACTGTGTACCGCTGGCCCTGGTTGACCCAGAATTCGCGAAAGAACAGCTCGTTCTGCTGACACGCGAGTGGTACATGCATCCCAACGGACAATTGCCGGCTTACGAGTGGGCGCTGGGCGACGTGAACCCTCCGGTGCATGCCTGGGCTGCATGGCGCGTGTACAAGATCGACAAGAAACAGCGGGGGCATGGCGATCGCGCCTTCCTGGTGCGGGTCTTCCACAAGTTGATGCTGAACTTCACCTGGTGGGTGAACCGCAAGGACGCCGAAGGCATGAACATCTTCCAGGGCGGCTTCCTTGGCCTCGACAACATTGGCGTCTTTGACCGCAGCGCCCCGCTGCCGACTGGCGGGCACTTGGAGCAGTCGGACGGTACAAGTTGGATGGCCATGTACACGCTGAACCTGTTGGCCATCGCGTTCGAACTGGCAAAAGAAGACCCGGCCTACGAGGACGTAGCCAGCAAGTTCTGGGAGCACTTCCTCTACATCGCAAGCGCCATGTGCCACCGCGGAAGCGACGGCCAAAGCCTGTGGAACGAGGATGACGGATTCTTCTACGACGTGCTGCACGCGGGTAACGACGAGCGTTTCCCTATGAAGGTAAGGTCAATGGTAGGGCTGATACCGCTGTTTGCGGTAGAAACGCTGGACTCGGAACTGCTCGACCGCATGCCGTCGTTCAAGCGGCGTATGGAATGGTTTATCAAGAACCGCTCAGACCTGACCGCGAATCTCGCCTGCATGCGCACGCATGGCCAGGGCGAACGGCGGCTATTGTCCATTGTCGACGCGGAGAAACTGCGGCGCATTCTCAAGTACATGCTCGACGAGAACGAGTTCCTCTCGCCCTATGGCATCCGGGCGCTGTCGCGCCATCATGAGGCCAATCCCTATGTACTCCATGTGGGTGGCGTTGAGCATCGGGTGGATTACGAGCCCGGCGAGTCGCGTACCGGGTTATTCGGTGGTAACTCTAACTGGCGCGGGCCGATCTGGTTTCCAGTGAACTTCCTGCTGGTGGAGGCACTGCAGCGTTTTCACTACTACTTGGGCGACGACTTCAAGGTGGAGTGCCCCACGGGATCGGGCCACTATCTGACACTGTGGGAGGTAGGGGCAGAGCTGTCCCGCCGGATGAGCAACATCTTCACCCGCGACAGCGACGGCCGGAGGCCGGTCTTTGGCGACATTGACAAGTTCCACTACGACGAGAACTGGAACGACCTCATCCTGTTTCACGAGTACTTCCATGGCGACACCGGGGCCGGCATCGGCGCCAGTCACCAGACCGGATGGACCGCCCTGGTAGGAAAACTCATGCAACAAAGCGGTGGAAAGAAATCACAAGTGGCGGACACGGCTACGGCCGTAGCCGCCGACTAGCGAAGGAGACGAATACCAAAATGAAAGCGATTGCAGTTTTTCCAGGCCAGAGCGACACCATCCACCTGGCCGACTTAAACAAGCCCAGCGTAAACGACGTGCCCAGTGGGCGCGGCGTGCTGGTCCGCATCCTCAAAGTGGGTGTGGATGGTACGGACAAGGAAATCAATGCCGCCGAATACGGTGCAGCGCCTAACGGTTATGAATTCCTGGTAATCGGGCATGAGGGCTTAGGACAGGTGGAAGAGGTTGGCCCTAACGTAACCGAGTTCCAGCCCGGCGACTACGTAGTGGCTACGGTGCGCCGCCCCGGCAACAGCCTCTACGACAAGATCGGCACCTACGACATGACGACCGACGATCAGTACTTTGAGCGTGGCATCAGTCGCCTGCACGGCTTCCTGACCGAATATTACGTCGACGACCCTGAGTACATCGTCAAGATTCCCCAGGGACTGAAGGATGTCGCGGTCCTGCTTGAGCCGATGACGGTCGTACAGAAAGGCGTCGTACAGGCCTACGAGATTCAGCGTCGCCTGAAGGTGTGGAAGCCGCGCACCGCTGCGGTGATGGGCGCCGGCACCATCGGACTCTTGGCCACGCTCGTTCTTCGACTGCGTGGATTGCAGGTGGACACCTTTGCCCGCAGCCCCAAGCCCAGCCGCAATGCTGACCTGATCGAGTCGCTGGGCGCCCACTATCACGCCACCCAGCAGTTGCCGTTCCTGGAGTGCGCGAAAGAATGTGGGCCTTACGACATCATCTTTGAAGCGACCGGGAACTCCGCTGTCGTCTTCGACGCCATGCAGGGTCTGGCAAAGAACGGTGTCCTGGTGCTCGCCAGCGTTACCGGAGGCGATAAGACCATCGAAATTCCTGCCGACCGCATTAACCTCGACTTCGTACTTGGCAACAAGGTGATGGTTGGGACAGTCAATGCCAACCGCGAATACTTCGAGTCGGGCGTGCGCGACATGGCCCAGGCACAGGCCGAATTTCCGGGGTGGCTTCCGAAACTGCTGACCAACCCGGTGCATGGCCTGGAGAACTTTGCCGAGTTGTTTCGCCAGCTCACTGGCGATCGCAGCGCCATCAAGGTCTATTGCGAAGTCGCGGATGCCACGGCGGAGTCTCATCCGCTTCGCGACAGCGTCACGGTGGCTTAGTCCGCATGTCGGGCG
>DATKLE010000050.1:0-2213 GCA_035542575.1 Terriglobales bacterium
AGACGTCGAGAAGCGGCCGACCGCGGACTATCTTTGGAACGTGAAACAGGTTGTTCCTTTTCTGAAGGTGGATAAGGGCCTGGCAGCGGAAAAGGACGGGGTCCAGTTGATGAAGCCCATGCCGGCGCTTCCTGCGCTACTTGGCAAAGCCAAAGCGAATGGCATCTTCGGAACCAAGATGCGCTCAGTCATCAAGCAGGCCAACGCAGCCAGCATCAAGAACATCGTGAGCCAGCAGTTCGAAGTAGCCGGGCAGATCATCGCCGCTGGCCTCCTTCCGATCGTCGAGCCGGAAGTCGACATTCACTGCCCGGAAAAGGCGAAAGCCGAAGAGTTGCTCAAAGCGGCCATCCTCAAGCAGCTCGACAAATTGCCAATCGGCCAGTTTGTCATGCTCAAGCTAACACTGCCGGAACAAGGCGACTTCTACGCCGATTTCGTCACACATCCCAAAGTGTTGAGGGTGGTTGCGCTGTCGGGCGGTTACTCGCGGCAAGAGGCCAACGAGCGCCTGCGCAGGAATCACGGCATCGTGGCGAGCTTTTCGCGGGCGCTGGTGGAGGGGCTGTCGGCCCAGCAATCCGACGCTGAGTTCAACGCCCTGCTGGATAAATCCATTCAGAGTATCTTTGAGGCGTCCAATACCTAAGCACGGAGGCCATATGCGCGTTGGAATAGCCACCGATCACGGGGGATTTGGTTTGAAGGAAGAATTGCTCGGCCAGCTTCGCGCTGCGGGACATGAGGTGGTCGATTTCGGCGCTTACCACCTGAGCGAGGGCGATGACTATCCCGACTACGTTGTCCCGCTCGCACAGGCCGTGGCCACGGGGAAGGTGAATCGTGGCGTAGCGATCTGCGGCAGCGGCGTAGGCGCGTCGGTGTGCGCCAATAAGGTTCGGGGAATTCGCGCGGCGTTAATCCACGACCACTTCTCGGCCAGGCAAGGGGTCGAGGACGATCACATGAACATCCTTTGCATGGGCGGTCGGACTGTGGGGCCAGCTGTCGCCTGGGACCTTGTCCAGACATTCCTTGCAGCCGAGTTCAGCCAGGCCGAGCGGCACCTGCGGCGCCTGGGCAAAGTGGCTGCCCAGGAGGCACGAGCGGCCGACGAGCCGCGAGAGGCCGGATCTACACCGTTGAGGACATAGTGAGGGCACTCCATGGCTGGGATTAGGACCGACAATCAGGGCAAGAGCTTTCCGCTCGGCGCCGCCGTATGCCCTGATGGCGTAAACTTCAGCATCTTCTCCAAACACAGCACTGCGGTGGACTTGCTTCTCTTCGAGCGCGTGGACGAGTCAAAGCCGTCTCGCGCGGTCGCTCTCGATCCGCTGACAAATCGCACCTACCATTACTGGCACGCGTTTGTGCCGGGGGTGAAGACGGGACAACTCTATGCCTATCGAGTCCGTGGCCCGTACGCTCCGGAGCGCGGGCTTCGATTCGATCCGGATAAGGTTCTCCTGGATCCTTACGGGAAGTGCGTGGCCCGGCCGCCCGGATACAGCCGCCAAGCCGCGTGTCATCGCGGAGACAACGCCGCAGTGGCGATCAAGAGCGTCGTCGCGGACCCGAGCACGTACGATTGGGAAGGCGACAGCCCCCCACGGAGGCCATTCGCCAAGACGGTGCTTTATGAGATGCATGTGGGCGGCTTCACCAGGCATCCCAGCTCCGGCATTGCGGCCGGCCGGCGGGGCACCTATGCCGGACTGGCGGAAAAAGCCCCATACTTGCAGGACCTTGGAGTCACTGGGGTCGAGTTGCTCCCCGTCTTCGCTTTTGACGAGCAGGATGGTCCCGCGGGATTGGGCAATTACTGGGGGTATGCCCCCCTGTCTTTTTTCGCTCCCCATGACGGCTACAGTTCCCGCCGCGATCCGCTGGGGGCGCTCGATGAGTTCCGGGATATGGTCAAGGCGCTGCACCGGGCCGGAATTGAGATCCTCCTGGACGTCGTGTACAACCATACCACAGAGGGTAACGAGACCGGTCCGACGCTGTGCTTCCGAGGACTGGCGAACGACACGTACTACCTCCTGGGGGAGGACCGGTCTTCCTACGCGAACTACAGCGGGTGCGGCAACACGCTGAATGCCAATGAATCCGTATGCCGGCGATTGATTCTCGACAGCCTCCGCTACTGGGTCAGCGAGATGCACGTGGATGGCTTTCGCTTCGACCTCGCCTCGATCCTGTCCCGCGAC
>DATKLE010000051.1:0-3132 GCA_035542575.1 Terriglobales bacterium
GAAGAACATATTCCCCAGCGAGTCGCAGATGCCGGCCACGATCATCCACGGCAGCAGCCGGCGCGCTGGCGCCCACGCCTGCCGCGAGGCAACCACGATGACAAGCATCTCCAGCACCGACGCTAGCCGCGCCGCCACCAGGGGCCAGAACACGGCCTCCGTTGCTGCTTGCCGGCTGCAAATCAGGTAGCCTCCAAACCCGATTCCCGCGCAGATCGCCAGCCCCAACCCGCGTGGACGTCCGATTCCGCCCGAGGGCAGCGCGATCATCCAGATCGCTACCAGTGCCAGGCCAAATCCCACAAACTGAATCGGCGCCGGAGAACCTTCCTTCCAGATCCCATACAGCACCGGAAGCGCACCCGTGATCACCGCTGCAACGGGAGCGTTAATCCCCATCGCCCCGATGGCCAACGCGCGATATAGCGACACCAGTCCTAGGCCGCCTACGAATCCCGCCATTGCTCCCCAGAACATCGTCATACGCGATGGCATCGGCTCTCCGGTGGCCAACGCCAGTGCCAGCATGCTGACCAGTCCCGCCGTGTGCGCAACCACGACCACGCCGAACGCGTTCGATCCCTTGGCGCCCATTCCGCCGCTGAAGTCGCCAGTCCCCCAGCACGCCGCCGAAGCCAGGCTCAAGCCAGCAACTGCATAGTCGTTCGTAAACAAGTCTTCAATTCTCAGTTGTCAGTTTTTGGTCAGACGAGCTTAGCAGAAGTATGCGAACGGCTCCGGGTGGTCATCCGTTCAAGCGGAGCGCGGTGAAGCCGTGCTCCGACTTTGTTTAGTGTCTCAGGGTTTCAATTACCAATTTACCAACTTACTCAATTACTAATTGGCTTTACTCCCCGTAGCTGAACGCCAGCTTCACGCCCGCAATCTCGATCAGGTCGCCTTCGTTCAGCTCTTTCGGTCCGGCGATTTCCTGCCCGTCCACCTTTACCTTGACGTCTTTTTCCGACGCTGCGATGACATACTTGCCGTCGCGCTTGTTGATGACCGCCGCCACTTTCGGCGCGAACCAGCCCTTTAGCTTGATCGACGCCATGCCCGACTTCCCGATCACCATCATCTTGCCGCTCAGCACGTATTGTTTCTGGTCGGTCTTGCCGTCCATCACCTGCAAAATCCCGATGCGCTCTTTGGCGGGAACCGCCGCCACCGCTCCCCCTGCGCCTGCCCCCGCATGTGCCTGTTGGGCGATCATCTCTTTCGCCTTGCGCGTGTCCAGCACCACCGTGGCATCCATCGCGGGAAGCGGCGGTGTGGCTGGTGGCGCCACTTCTGCCTGGGTTTCGCCAGAACGGCGGGCCTCGTCCTGGTAAGCAAGGGTGTGCTTGCCGATAAGAATAATGTCGCCGTGCTTCAGCGGCACGCGGCTCACGCGCCGGTTGTTCACGAAGGTGCCGTTCAGGCTGTTGTCATCTTCCAGGACAAAACGATCCGTCTCCCAAACGATGCGCGCGTGGTGGCCTGAAACCGCAAGATTGTCGATCTGAACATTGTTGTCGGGCAAACGGCCTATCGTGAGCGAGGAACCGTCCTTCAATTCGTAATCCTTGATGACCGACTGCTCGAACTTCAGATAGAGTTTTGCCATTTCGGACTTCCTCCACCGGGCAAAAGCCAGCTAAACCATTTCCGTATGAGCTTTTTGTACCACGGCTCTTCTACAAAGCGCAGTAGTAAACACGTGATGTTATCTTCGCCGCCACCGTCTCTCGCGGCCTCCACCAACAGGTGACAGGCCTGCGCCAGATCGGGCGTATGGCTTACCACATCCGCGATACTGTCGTCGGGTACGTGCCGGGTCAGTCCGTCGCTGCAAAGCACCAGCACATCTCCCACCTGCGCCAGCTTATCGTCGAGATCCGGCTTCACGCTTTCCTCGGTTCCCAGCGCCCGGATAATGATGTTCTGCATCTTTGAGACGCGCGCATCCGCCAGCGTGATCAACCCGCGGCGCACCTGCTCCATCACCAGCGAGTGATCATTGGTCAACTGTTCGATCTCACCGTTTCGGACCAGGTAAATGCGGCTGTCGCCAACGTGGCCAATCGAGTAGAAGCTGCCTTCTCCCTCGAAACTCACCGCCACCACCGTGCTGCCCATGCCGCGCTGGGTTGCATGCTCCTGCGCCGCCTCATGGACCGCCTGGTTCGCTAGTTGAATGGAACTTGCCAGGTGGTTGGCGCGATCGGTGACACCCTCCAGTTGTTCCCCCACCGCCGGATAATGACCCGTGAGGATCGACGTCCGGTAATACGTCAGGATCGTGTCCACCGCCATTTTGCTGGCGACTTCACCCGCCGCCTGTCCGCCCATGCCGTCGCAGACGATAAATATGCCGTATCGCGCGTCGTACCCGAAGTTGTCTTCGTTGTTCGCGCGCACACAGCCGACATCGGATTGTCCGGCAACCTCTACCGTGATGCCCATTCCCTACCTTGACTTACCCGTCAGACCTGGAGACGGGTCCGCTGGGGAAAAAATCGGTCAGTCTCGCCGCGCTGAAGGCTCCTCCCTGACTATCTGGAGAGAATGGCGGATTGTACTGAGCGAAAGAATTGATTGGCAAGTGACTAAGCGGCTTAGACGCGCGCTAAGTACCGGCTACGAGTGCCGACGAAATGCATGGAGACGCCACGCTCAGTGACCAACCTCACAGACCGCCCGCAGCGGCGTCGCTATCTTTGCATATCTTTTGGCATTTTGCCTCTTGAAAGGCCCGTCCATGGCGACTTCTTCCCCAACCACCACCCGCGTTCTCAACCGCTCTCTGGCCGATCGCATCATGCCCGCCGCCGAGGCGGCCGCCCTCATCCGCTCCGGCGACCAAGTCGGCATGAGCGGCTTCACCGGCTCCGGCTATCCCAAGGCAGTCCCCGTCGAACTCGCCCGCCGCATCGCCGAGGCTAATCTTCGTGGACAGAAGTTCCAGGTCAGCGTCTTTACCGGCGCCTCCACCGGTCCCGAGCTCGACGGAGCCCTCGCCCTCGCTGGAGGCATCAACCTGCGCCTGCCCTACCAGTCCGATCCCGAAACTCGCAAGCGCATCAACGCCGGCGAAATGGACTACATGGACATCCACCTCAGCCACGTCGCCCAGTTCGTCGAATACGGATT
>DATKLE010000052.1:0-5955 GCA_035542575.1 Terriglobales bacterium
CAGCAGGTGCCGGCCGCGAAAATCAGGCCACAAAATGGGAGTGACATAGATCTCGGCATAGGCCGCCTGCCACAGCAGGAAATTCGACAGCCGCATCTCACCGGAGGTGCGAATAAGCAGGTCGGGGTCGGGAAGGTGGCGGGTGTAGAGGTGCCGCTGGATGGCGTCCTCGTCGATGGTCAGGTGGTTAAGCCCGCCGTTGCTGAGCGCCGCCTGCACCACCGAGTTCATGGCGTCCACGATCTCGTCGCGCGAGCCGTAGTTCAGCGCCAGGGTCAGCACCATGCCGGTGCAGGGGGCGCATTCCTCTTTGGCCCAGGCCATGCGTTCCTGCACCTCCAGGGGCAGCTCGTGCCGCCGTCCGATGTACTCCAGGCGGATGTTGTTCTTCTTGAGCGTAGGCACTTCCGCCTTCAGGTAGTGGCGCAGCAGGCGCATCAGGAAATCGACTTCGCCCTTGGGCCGCCGCTTCCAGTTCTCGGTGGAAAAGGCGTAGAGGGTCAGCGCTGCGAGGTGGATGCGGGCGGCGGTCTCGATGGTGGAGCGCACGGCCTTCACCCCGGCACGGTGGCCGGCGATGCGCGGCATGTGCCGGTGCTTCGCCCAACGCCCGTTGCCGTCCATGATGATGGCAACGTGCCGAGGCAGTCTTTCAGGGTCCAGCCGGGCGTAAACCTCGGCTTCCTTCCGGTCCAGGCCCTCAGGGATGGGAACGCGCAAGCAATCCTCGCCAGTCCCCAAAACTAGCACGCAGACAGGCTTATGGCAATGAAGGTGGCCCCGACCGGCTCCGGGCCACCTCAAGGAATTCTCAGAAGGTCACGCCAAATTCGGCCCTTAGACTTCGCGGCGTCACGAAGTGGGTGCCCGCGCACGTAGACAAGAAGTTGTACATGGCTACCTTGTTCGTGAGGTTCAGGACAGTGAAACGTCCGGTCCACTTCACCCTTTCGGTGCGAAACAAGTCGTCGGACCCGATGCCGAGGTCCAGCAGGTGGCGGCCCTTGACTCGAGCCGGGTTCAGGTCGTCGTTCTCCGTGCCGGCGGCGGGAATGTTCACGAGTTGCGCACCGTACGTACTGGAGTTGCACGAGGTGATCGGATTTGCGATGGTGGCGATCTGGCTGCCGCAGTAGAAGCCGATCGTCTGCTGCTGGTTCGGAGTGAGGGCCAGAAGACTGTCCAGATCGGGCACGGCGTTGGAGACGATCCCGCTGTCGTACCGCCACGTGAGCGCCATCCAGGGAAGATGCTTCGGGAGTTGATACATAAGGTGAGTCGTGCTCTGCAGAGCCTGGTCATGGTCAACCCGCTGAACGGTCACGTCCGTCACGTCGCCTTGGTTGAAGATGATCCCTCCATTTTCCGGGCCGAAGATGCGAGCGCGGGTGTGGCCAAGGGTCGTGAAAAACGAAAATCCCTTGCTCTCGGCCATGGTCAATTTGATCGCGAAGCCGTCCATCTTCGACTTGCGCCATGTGATCGGGAACACGATCGCGGTGTCCAGCAAGGTGTCCAGATCGTAGGCGTTGTGGGTGTACTTCCAGAAGTAATCGCCGTCCAGGGTGAGCTTGCGTCCGAAAGCCTGCTGGAAACCGGCATTGAACTGATTCCGCCGCCCGGACAGCAAAGGTACAGCGGCGGCAGCGCCGAAGACGTTGGTCGCCAGTCCGCCGGCGCCAGTCTGGCTGGATAGAATCAGGTTCTCGTTATAAGGCGTTTCCAGCGAACGCGAGTATGAGATCCGGAGGACGGTTCCCGACCGTACCTGGTATGCGATGCCCACGCGCGGCTGCCACGCGGTCGCGGTGCTCAGACCGTCATAGTGGTCAACGCGAAGCCCCAGATTGAAGGACAGGTTCCGCAGCGAGATGGTGTCCTGTACGAAGGCGGCTTGCTGCTTGATCTGGACGCCCTGCTGGAACTGAAACGGACTTCCTCCCCGGGTCAGATCATAGGGGATGAGGCCGGGAGCCAGGTCGGGATTGGGCAGGTACCCTGCCGCGGCACAGGCATTTGGGTCGACGATGGATGGGTCCGTCACGGGGCTGCCGTCGCTCGCAATGCAAACCGGATTGAATGTGGGGTCGGTGATACCGAGTTGGAATTGCTCAAACAGGTTCGTCTGATTGATCTGAATGCCGGCTTTTGCGTTGTGCTTGCCCTTGACGTAAGAGGCGTCCGCTTTGACCCCGAAGTTGGTCAAGCGGCGGTTCTGTTGCAGGGTGGCAGGCTGGTCGGACATGAAGTCGGCGCTGGGGAAATAGCCCACCAGGTCCTGGCGATAGTACGGATTGATGGTCAGCAGTAGGTTAGGACTGAAGGTGTGCACCCACCCGGGAGCAATGTTCACCGAGCGAACCTGCTGACGCTGGTCCTGCCCCGAACTCACCTGGTCGTAGGTGTTGGGGATCTGGAACCAGGAACGGGCGTAAAAAAGGTTCAGGTGCAGAGCATCTGCCGACGAGGGCTGAAAATCCAGGCGGTCGAAGATGTTCTCGTTGTTGCCGATGTCGTGGAAGGGCCGGAACTCCGGAGTGTCGAGGAATCGGCCCGAGCGGACCCAATTCAGGGCAGTGAAGTTGCCGATCTTCTTGTTTCCAAGTCCCAAAGTAGCGCTCTGTCCGACTGTCCCAAATGAACCGTACTGCGTAAGGAAACTGCCATGTGTTTGGTCCTGTCCCAGCCCCGAGCGCGTGATGGCCGCGATCACCAGACTTGTCTTGTCGCCGTACTCCGCCGGTACTGCGCCATAGATCGCATCCAGCGAAAGGATGGCATTGGCCGGCAACTGGGTGGAGAAGATGTATCCCTGCTGATCGGTGATGGGTTGGTTGTCCACCGAGAACGACATCTGGGCGTGGTCCCCGAGTGCGTGGAAAAACCCGTTGGAATCGGCTACGACTCCCGGGGTGGACAAGGTGATGATGTCGCTCAGCTCGGAGGCCACCGAAACGGTAGGCAGCTTACTGAACACGGCTTCGCCGACGCTCACATGCGCCAGTGGCAGCGTCTCCACCGAAGTGTCGCTGTGGACTTGGACGGTTTCGCTGAGAGCGGCCACTGCCAAAGCGATCTTCAAGTCCAGCGGGACCTTCGATCGCACGGCAATGTCAGTGTGGGAAGCTTGGAATCCGGCAGCCGATACATTCACGTGGTAACCGGCCGGCGGTATGTTCGTGAACAGGAACCTGCCCGCTTCGTCCGTAGCCTTTGATTGATGATAGTGCGTGAACTCGTTTTCCAGGGTGACGGTAGCTCCATGGATAACGGCCCCTGAAGGGTCTGCGACGGATCCTCCCACTGTTCCCGCAACTCCGACCGACTGCGCGAACAGACCGTGGGAAAGGAAAATGAATAGCAGGACTGCAAAGAATCGGCTCACAAAAACTCCTTCATGTCTTGTCGAGGGTGCGTTCTCAGCCGCCCTGGCATCACGGCAGGCCATGACGGCGGCAGCGGCGCTTCTCAGGCTGCAGGGGCCGGCGGAGCTCGGCAGAGACGCTGGAGTTGAGTGAAACCTGAAAAGTCGAAGAAGGCGTCGGGGACAGCG
This sequence comes from Terriglobales bacterium, assembly GCA_035542575.1. GTDB lineage: Bacteria > Acidobacteriota > Terriglobia > Terriglobales > Acidobacteriaceae > JAIQET01. Next base: position 3,554 of record DATKLE010000052.1, read on the forward strand.
GGCGACCAGCAGACGCAGATGGTGACCAGGGAGAACGCAGGGGTGGGAACCAGGCGGTTCCCGGTCCGGCAGATCTCGCAACTATGTGCGGGAACTTGTTGGTCGGCTACGTAAGCGGACGCCGTCGTGCGGCCCGATGCCGCCGTCGCCAGGGGCTCGCTGTGGACAAGGGGATGCACCGCCACATGGACCAGCAGCAGCAGCGCAAGCAATGTCCTGGCTTTGTACACGGGGGTTCTCGAGGACAGAGTATGCGGGAATAGGGGTCCACCTTACCGTGACCGCAATCACACCGCCATGTTCATTTGGCACGCAGGAAAAAGCCGGGGCATTTGCCCCGGCGATGGTCAATCGTCAGCCGTATCAGGAGGCAATCATGCGTTGCGACGCGGATGCGTCGTGAGGTCGCGTATCTGCGCCATGACGCTGGCCCGCTGCATGCCGTCGAGCTTGGCGATGTAGGGGACCAGTTGCGCGATAAAATCGTCGGCCAGCAAGCCGCGGATCTCTTCCTGGCGGCCGCGCTCGGCGCCGGTGAGCAAGTCAGGTACGCTCACTTCCAGGGCCCGCGCCAGCCGCTCCAGGGAAGACAGTGTGGGGGTGGCTTTCTCGTTCTCGATCTTGGAGACGTAAGTGCGCGGCACGTTCATGCGCAGCGCGAGCTGGCGCTGGCTGAGCCCGCCGCGTTGTCGCAGGGTGCGGATGGCCTGCGCCACCTGCAGATGCGAGTGGCCGTTGCCGTTCGACGGCGCGGGCGTCGTGGCCGGCTGGGCCGCCACCGGTTCCGGTTCCGGCTCATCCAAACACGTGTGGCAGCGGCGGCACAGGTTGTTGGTTGTCCTGAATTGGACAAGGTGGCATCGGTCACAGCGAACCACTTCGCGAGAATCGACGGGCGCGAGTGTCGTGGCCATTAGGTTGTGCGAGACGCCAGAGCGGGCGTCGGGCCCAACTGCTTAGGGGGTAATGTGGGGGAAGTTACTGCGCATGTCAACAAGTTTTTCGTACAAAGGCCTAAAAACATCCGCTAAATATCCAACTTGAACCTAGGATAACCGGAGAAAATCCGGAGAAAACCTGGAGAAAACATGACTGAGCGTAGCGCGGCGTGGGGGTTACTCTGTGAATACACCCAGTCGGAATCCTTGCGAAAGCATGCATTAGCGGTCGAAGCCTGCCTGCGGGCCTACGCCCGCAAGTTCGGCGAGGACGAAAACCTGTGGGGCAACGTCGGGCTGCTGCACGATTTCGACTACGAGCGCTGGCCCAGCGCCCAGGACCATCCCTTCCGCGGCAGCGAGATCCTGAAGGAGCGCGGCTACGACGAGGCCTTCCGCCGCGCTATCCTCTCCCACGCCGACTACTCCGGCGTGAGCCGCGAATCGAAGCTGGAGAAGGCGCTGTTCGCCTGCGACGAACTGGCCGGCTTCATCACCGCCACCGCCCTGGTCAAGCCCAACAAGTCGCTGGCCGAGGTCGAGGCCAAGTCGGTGCGCAAGAAAATGAAAGACAAGGCCTTCGCCCGCTCGGTCAGCCGCGACGACATCACCAAGGGCGCCGAGGAGATGGGCGTGGACCTGGAGGAGCACATCGCCTTCTGCATCGAGGCGATGAAGGGGATTGCCGACGAGCTCGGCCTCGCCGGGAAGAACCATTAACCACGGAGGACACGGAGGCACGGGGACTTCAAATCCTCTGTGATCCTCTGTGTCCTCTGTGGTTAGTCCTTTTATCGAAGAACGTCGGCGAGCTTTCCCGTTGAGATGAGCTCGGCTACCCGCTCGAAATCCCCCGCCATCACCCGGTCCTTCTGGACGCTGGGGCAGACCGCGCGGATAGCGTCGTAGGCCCGCTGGGCGCGTTTCGAGGTCTTGAGCGGCAGCTTGAAGTCGAGTGCCTGGGCGGCGGACGCAGCCTCGATGGCCAGCACGTTGGTCGTGTTCTCGAGGATGCGCTTCAGCTTCAGCGCTGCCGACATCCCCATCGAGACGTAGTCTTCCTTGTTGCCCGAGGTGGTGATGGAATCCACCGACGCCGGATGGGCCAGCACCTTGTTCTCACTGGCCAGCGCCGCCGCCGTCACCTGCGCCATCATGAAGCCCGAGTTCAGCCCGGCCTCGGCCGCCAAAAACGGCGGCAGACCTTCGCTGAGGAACGGGTTCACCAGCCGGTCGATGCGCCGCTCGCTGATACCGGCCAGCGAAGTCAGCGCAATGCCCAGGAAATCGAGGGCGAAGGCCAGCGGTTCGCCGTGGAAGTTGCCGCCGGAGATGACCTCGCCGCTGCCGTCCTTGGCGACGAACACCAGGGGGTTGTCCACGGCGGAGTTCATCTCCAGCTCGAAGACCCCGCGACAGTGGCCGATGGTGTCGCGCACCGCGCCGTGCACCTGGGGCATGCAG
>DATKLE010000053.1:0-37743 GCA_035542575.1 Terriglobales bacterium
TCGTCGCCGTCGCGGGAGACGACCAGCGCGGGGCGGTTGTAGCGTTCGACCACGCGGGTGGCGGTGATGCCGATAACGCCGCGATGCCAGCCGTCTCCGTCAATAACGAGACAGTAGGCATCGAGCAGCGCGGGCTCCTGCTCGAAACGCTGCTGGATGGCATCGAGGATGCGCCGCTCTTCCTGCTGGCGCTCGGCGTTAAGCTGGTCGAGGCGGTTGGCCAGCTCGCGGGCGCGGGCGGGATCCTTGACGCTGAACAGTTCGATCACGTCGCGGGCAATGTCCATGCGTCCGGCGGCGTTGATGCGGGGCGCGATGCGGAAGGCGACTTCGCCGGAGGTGAGCGGACGTCCAGAGGGGATTTGGGCGACTTCGAGCAGGGCGCGCAGGCCGGCGTTCACCGGAGCGCGCAGGCCATCGAGTCCTAGTTTTGCGAAGACGCGGTTCTCGCCAGTGAGCGGGACGGCGTCGGCGATGGTGGCAATGGCCACTACCTTCATGAATGACATCAGCAGGCGGGTTTGTTCGGTGGGGGCAAGGCGGCGCTCCATCAGGGCCTGCGCGAGTTTGAAAGCTACACCTGCGCCGCACAAGGCTTTGCAGGGATAGTCGCAGCCGGGCTGGTTGGGATTGAGCACGGCCAGCGCGGCGGGGACGCCCTCCTGTCCGGGAAGGTGGTGGTCGGTGACGATCAGGTCAACGCCCAGGCGGTGGGCGGTTTCGGCAGCGGCGAAGGCGCGGATGCCCGTGTCCACGCTGATGACGAGGCGGACGCCGGCAGCCGCGGCGCGCTCGATGACGTCGTCCTTCATCCCGTAGCCCTCGCGGATGCGGTGGGGCACGTGGAAGTCGGCGGCGCCTCCGCATAGTTCGATGGCGGTCTTGAGGAGGACGATGGCGGTGGTGCCGTCCACGTCGTAGTCGCCGTAGATCAGGATGCCCTCTTTGCGCTCGATGGCAGCGTCGAGACGGTCCACGGCGGCTTTCATGCCGAGCATGGCGTAAGGCGAGTGCAGGTGGGAGAGCGAAGGGCTCAGGAAACGCTCGGCGGTGTCAGGCTCGGTGATGCCGCGCATCACCAGCAGGCGAGCCAGCGTGGAGGCAAGCGCACCGTCATTGAGGTGGAGCGCGGCGTTGGCGCGCAGTTCCGTGGCGAGGCGGTCAACCTGGACGGGATCGGCAGACTTTAGCAGCCAACGCATGAGACGATTGCAGATTGATGATTTTAGATTGTTGATTGAAAGCCCAAACTTCCCAATCGCTTATCACTCGAACAATCTGAAATCGACAATCAAAAATCTAAAATGATTTATGGCTCGTCGTCCTGATCGGGCTCGTCGATGGGAATGCCGCCGAAGTCCTCCGCCAGTTCCATCATGCGCTGGTAGCGGTCGTACCACTCGGTGGAGGCCTCGTAAACCATCATGACGCCCTGTTGGGCGAAGCCGAGCTGCACGAATCCGGTCTTGCCTACGTAAGTGCGCAGCCAGCGGGCGTCCTCCAGGTCCTCGTCGTTGGTGAACTCGGCGTTGGAGAGGCGCTGGATCAATTCGTCGAGCTCTTCACGCTGCAGCCGCCAGGAGTCCATGGTCAGGAAGGGAGCGTTCGCGGCCTTGGCGAGCTCGACGAAATCCTTCCAGCTGTCGGGATTGTCCTCCGTCTTCCACATCACGCACTGCACTTCTTCGTAGTCAATGTAGCCGGGAAAGCGGCGCATGCCGTGGCCCTCGATGAAGGCGACCATGTCGTCGTGAAGGGAGGCGAGATCGTCAGGAAGCGGAGACATACTGGGGCTCTGGGTAAACAGCATTGTATGACGTTTGGGGCGGGGAGCGTTAGCACTCAGCCGTTCGGATTTCATACGGCTGAACCGGGCTTCGGGGCGTCCTTTACTGTAGGGCGAATGCGTGCTTTCCTAAGCGCTATTTCCGGCAACCCCATCCCCCTCTCCGCATCTAACTAAGAGGCAGAACTGCAGCTCCCCTGCTCCGGCCCCCTGAGCGGAGAGGGCACGAAAGTGGGGGAGCGGCAGTAACTGCACTCCTGGTTTTTCGCTAGACTAATCTCTATGAAATCCATCCAACGATTCCTACTGGGGCTGGTCGCCGCCCTGACTCTCTGTGCAGCCCTGCCCGCGCTCGCCCAGGAGGGCCCCCTCGATAAGTCCCAGCCCAAGGGAATCACTCCTGAGCAGATCATTCAGCGGTTCGCCGCCAAAGAGAAAGAGTTCAAAGAAGCGCGTGACCGCTACACGTTTCGGCAGGATGTGAGGGTGCAGACGCCCGACGACAACGGCGAGTACCACGAGGTCTTCGACGTTTTGTTCGACGACCAGGGGAAACGTGTTGAGAACGTGGTTTTTGCGCCCCAGAGTTCGCTAGCTTTGATCTCGATGTCGCCGGAGGACCTGGATGACATCCGCCATCGCCTCCCCTTCGTGCTCACCAGCGATGAGATTCCCGAGTACGACATTCTCTACGTGGGCCAGCAGCAGGAGGATGAGCTGCATTGCTATGTGTTTGACATTGCCCCCAAACAGATCGTGGGCAAGAAGCGCTACTTTCAGGGCCGCATCTGGGTCGACGATCACGATCTTCAGATCGTGAAGACGTATGGCAAGACGGTGCCCGATATTCGCAAGAAGAAGGGACAGGAAAACCTGTTTCCCAAGTTCACCACGTGGCGCGAACAGATCGATGGCAAGTATTGGTTCCCGACCTACACCAAGGCTGACGACGAACTGCATTTCTCGATGGGCGATGTGCACATTCGCGAAATCGTCAAGTACACCGACTACAAGCAGTTCGGGTCTAACGTGAAAATCACCTACGAGGGCAAGGAAGTGCCGAAGGGCGAAAAGCCGCCGGAGCAGCCCCAGCCGCCGCAGAGGTAGCGATCAGCATTCAGCATTCAGCCAAAACAACCTATTGGCGTCATCCCGAAGGCCGGCGCTTTTTAGCCGGGCGAGAGCCTGCCTGAGCGAAGCCGAAGGGGATCTTGCGCGCATCAGCTCGGGCTTTGGCCAAGACAGGCGTCGTGAGTAAGAGTCCCGCCGCCCCGCGCAAGGTCCTTCGCCGGGCTAGCGCCCGCCTCAGGATGACGCTGCGGTGGGATTTGGCCGAATGCTGAATGCTGAGTGCTGGCAGCTTCAGTAGAACAAATACTTCCGCCACTTATCGTCCGACCGACCCATCAGCCGCATGATGTGGCGGCTGGTGTGCAGGTTGAAGGCGCGGGGCTCGCGCATCAGCCGCATGTCGGCTTCGGTGGGAAGCTGGTTGCCCTTCTGCCGGTTGCAGGGGTGACAGCAGGCCACCAGATTTTCCCAGGTGGAGGCGCCGCCGCGGGAGCGGGGCACCACGTGGTCGAGCGTCAGCTCGCTCGAAGGCAGGACTTCGCCACAGTACTGACAGGTATTCCGATCGCGCAGCAGGATGTTCTTGCGGGAGAGCGCCCGCGACTGGTGCGGGATGCGGCGATATTCCAGCAGCCGGATCACCGACGGCACACGCAGTGCGAGGCGCGCAGCATGCAGGAAGTGCCCGTTCTCCTCCTCGGTCATGGCAACGCCCTTCAGCACCAGCACGATGGCACGCCGGGCCGCGCACACGTTGATCGGCTCATAAGACGCGTTCAACACCAGCACCGGCGCATGCAGGGCATGGCCGTCGCCGTCCTGGTGCGTGGCCAGCATGGGCGGCACCATCTGCTGCCGGCCCGGGTTGACTGCCGAGTTGTGCCAATTGCCTGACATAGTAACGAGTGGCTGGTGGCTGACCGGAGGGCACTACGCGCCAGCTACCAGCGACCAACTACCGATTCCCTATCCGAAGGCGGCCATCACTTTGCCGGCCTCCACATCTTCCTGCGGCCTGGCCAGCGTGGCCTCGTGCTTCAGTGTCCGCGCCACGGTTGCCACCCAGACTTTTGCTGCGCCTGCTCGCCGTAGAATCCGCGCGCATTCCGAAGCCGTCGTGCCCGTGGTGAGCACATCGTCCACCAGGAGAACCTCGCGTCCGGCAACCTCGTGCGGCTCTGTCACTATAAACGCGCCGTGCATGTTCTCCCGTCTTTGATGGCGAGTGAGCCCGATCTGCGACTGCGTCTCGCGGACGCGCTCCAACCCCTTGGGACGCAGCGCCAGGCGGTCCCCCTGGGCCATAAGCTTGAGCGCGACTTGCGCAATCAGTTCCGACTGGTTGAATCCCCGCTGGCGCAGCTTGCGCGCATGTAAAGGCACGGGTACAACGAGTACGGCGCTGTCGCCGAAGCCCTGCTCCAGGCCGGCGATCACCTCAGCCAGCATGCGCCCCAGCACGTTGGCGGCGGGCCGCACCTGCTCATATTTCAACAAGTGGATGAGCTCGCGCAACCCACCATCGTAACTTCCGTAGGCCGCAGCTCGGGCGAACGGTGGCTCCATCCGGCGGCACAGTCCGCATCGGGGCTCACCGTGCTGCCCAGAAAATGCATAAGGACTTACCAGGCGCTCACCACACACGGAACAGACGCCGCCGGCGATCGGGCGCATGGCGGAGAGGCATTCCTCGCATACCGGCAGCCGGGAGATCTTCACCAGGGGGGCACCGCAGACACGGCAATCCGACGGAAAGAGCGTGGCGAACAGGCTTTCGGCCAGATCGCCCGCCCAGGAGACCAACGAGCTTTGCTTCGCCAACTCCTTGCTATCTTTGGTCCCAGTGGCCCGAGTTGGGGACATACTACTGCTGAAGACGAGCCTCCCTCGCCCTGGCGGTGCTACGGGGGCTCCAACCGGGACGAATCCTCATCAGTATAGCGGCACGGCACGCCGCACGCAACGCAGGAGGGACGACCAGCCGAGTACCGAAGTGTCTAGGCGACCGCCTGATTGGTCAGATGAGATTGGTCACGCTCTCGCACCGGCACGAAAATCAGATGATAGGTCCGCCGGAAGCAGTCCCCGCAACGCACCGGCCGCAGGAGCAGCGGCGGCAGAAGATATTTCTCCAGCCAACCTCTGCGCCGGGAGCGATACCCGACAAAACTGCCACACCTAGCACAATGAAATTGCCTGGAGAGCATGACTGGCGCTCCTCGTATGCGCGGCCAGAGATGGACGGTATGGGTTAATTGTAATGGCAAACCCGGCCAGGCTGCGCAAGTTGTGCATCTCACTAATAACGCGGGATCTGGGCGTTGCAAGGGGACTGGGTGCCGGGCGCACTTGTAAAGCAGGCAGCCCGCGTGCTAACGTGCGCCGTCTGTTCTTATCACTAATGCGCTGATCGCGAGGATCTTACTGATGAGCACACCAACCACCGCCAAGGACGAAGCCGGTCAAAAGAAGTATCGGCCGTATGTGCCTGAGACCATGGAAATGAAGGAGTTCACCTTCCGAGCGCTATTGCTTGGCATGGTGATGACTGGAATTCTGGGCTCCGCAAATGCTTACTTGGGGTTGCGAGCGGGCATGACCATCGCCGCGACCTATCCGGCGGCCGTGATCGGCATGGCGATTCTGCGCCTGATGAAAGGCTCACTGCTGGAAGAGAACATCGCCCGGACGGTGGGCTCCATCGGCGAGTCGGTAGCCGCGGGTGCGGTCTTCACCATTCCCGCCTTCGTCATGGCCGGGTTGTGGACCGGTCTCACCGCCGACAGATACTGGGAGTCGGTTGCGCTCATGGTGATCGGGGGAACTCTGGGCATCCTCTTTGTGACCCTGCTGAGGCGGGTCATGGTGGAAGATCCCGAACTGCCCTTCCCCGAGTCTGTGGCGGCATCGGAGATCCACAAGGCCGGACAACAGGGCTCCCGCGCGGCCAAGATTCTGTTCGCCAACATGGGTTTTGGCGCCTTCATGTACCTGTTGGGCGCGGTCAACGTCTTCAACCCGAGCAATGAATTCCCTGTCACGATTGGCAATCTGGGGAAGAAACTCTTGCTGCGCACCGGAACCAATCCCAACGTGGCCACGACCGTTACCGGGGGCGCAACCCTGTTCAATGCCCCCGACATCAGCCCAGCCTACCTCGGCGTGGGCTACATCATTGGACCCCGGCTGGCAGCGCTGAACTTCGCTGGAGGCGTGCTTGCCTGGGGCTTGCTGGTTCCGCTCCTCACCTTCACGGTCGGACCCTACATCCAGGCCAGTCTTCCCGCGGGACAAACGATTTCCTGGGACCTGCTGGCCAACGCCATCTATTTCTCGGTTGTGCGTCCCATCGCGGTGGGCGGCATGTTGGTCGGCGCATCGTACACGCTGTTCCGCATGCGCAAACAGCTTGCCGTGGGCATGAAGCGCGCGGTGTCGGACCTGAAGAAGTCTGCTGCTGCACACGCTGCCAGCAACCGCACCGAGCGCGATCTGAATGCCAAGGTGGTCTTCGCCGGGGTGGCGGCAGTGCTGGTGGCCATGATTTTCCTCTACCACTACTTCATCGCAGGTGCGGGGAACCTGGCAGGATCGCAGGTGTTGAGCGGCGCCGTGGTGGCGGCCGTCGTCATGGTCATCCTGGGATTTTTCTTCGCTGCAGTTTCCGGCAACCTGGTCGGCATGATCGGATCGTCGAATAATCCGGTATCCGGTCTGACGCTTTGCACCCTGGTGGTGGCGGCGCTGCTGATGGTCGCGCTGGGAGTCTCCGGTACTGGCGGCGTGGCGGCTGTGCTGGGCGTAGCGGCGGTGGTCTGTGTTTCTTCCGCCGTTGCCGGCGAAATGCTGCAGGATTTGAAGGTGGGCCACATCCTGGGGGGCACCCCGGCGAAGATGCAGATCGGCGATCTGTTCGGCATCGCTGTCGCCTCTCTCGTGTTGTTCGTACCGCTGGCGGTTCTGGACAAGGCCTATCACTTCGGCACCGCCGCGCTCCCCGCTCCTCAGGCTGGATTGATGGCCATGCTCTCCAAAGGCATCGTAGGCGGCGATATGGCCTGGCCGCTGGTCATCGTGGGGATTCTGCTGGGCTTTGCCGCCATCCTGGTCGAGGTAAAGAGTGTCATGCTGTTTGCCGTCGGCATGTATCTGCCATTGGGCACCACCTTCGCCATCTTTGTCGGGGGCGTGATCCGGTGGATTACCGACAAACTGCGCGACAAACGCGGCTTCAACGATGCCCAGAAGGCGCGGGTGGACAACGCCGGGGTGCTGACGGCGTCGGGACTGATCGCCGGAGAGGCTCTGTGTGGACTGGTGATCGCCGGCCTGGTCGGGACCGGGCACGACGTCACCCTCTTCAAGTGGACCGTTCCGTTTGTGGTCTCGCTGATCGCGCTGGCGGTCATAGTGGCGGTGATGATCCGCGTGCCGCTGGCCAACGCCGGCAGGCCCGAAGATCCGGCGCCGCCGACGGCGATCATGTGAAAGATCAGAATGCAGAAGCAAGGCACAAATCTATGCCCTGCTTCTGCATTCTTTATTCCTCTGTGTCCTTGGTGTCCCCTGTGGTTAAATCCCCTTGATGTCGGTTGCTGACAATATCGCCCGGGTCCGCGAGCGAATCGCTGCCGCCACTCCTCGCGCGGGGCGCAAGCCTGAAGACATTTCGCTTATGGCGGTGACCAAGACCGTGCCGCCCGATCCCATCCGCGAAGCCTACCACGCCGGGATCCGGCTGTTTGGCGAGAATCGCGTGCGGGACTTTGCCGACAAGGCAGAATTCCTCCGCGATCTGGCCGGGGCCGAGTGGCACATGATCGGGCACCTGCAGACCAACAAGACCGCCAAAGCCGCCGAGTATTTCGCCGCGGTGGACTCGGTGGACTCCCTGCGCCTGGCGCACAAGCTCAACGCCTCCGCCCAGTTGTTCGAAAAGAAAATGATGGTGCTGCTGGAAGTGAACCTTGCCGGCGAACTCGCCAAGAGCGGCGTGGCGCCCGATTCGCGCGAGCTCGAAGACATCCTCCAGGCTGCGCCGCAGCTGCAGCACCTCGAAATCCGCGGTCTGATGGCGATTCCTCCCCTTACCGAGGATCCCCAACAGGCGCGCCCGTACTTCCAGAAGTTGCGCCAGCTTCGCGATCAGATCGCGGCGCGAAAGTTGCCCGCGGTCCGCATGGAGGTGCTTTCCATGGGAATGTCGCACGATTTCGAGGTGGCGATTGAAGAGGGGGCAACGTGCGTGCGAGTCGGGACCGCGATTTTTGGGGAACGTCTGCGCCCGTGAGCCAAGCCCTCTCTGCTGTTGACGTCATCCTGAGGCGGGCCGCAGCCCGACGAAGGACCTTGCGCGCACCATCGCCGGCACCACCCCGCGCCAGATCCTTCGCTTCGCTCAGGATGACGCCTCTGGGAACGGGATGATTGCGATCCATGAAAATGTCAGCGGATGCAGCTTCGCCGTCAAGGTCCATCCTCGCGCCCGCCGGAACGCCATCACTGGCGAACTTGGTGACGCCCTCAAACTTTCCCTCACTGCCCCGCCGGTGGAGGGGAAGGCCAACGAAGCCTGCATCGCATTTTTCGCAGACGTTTTGAAGGTGCCACGCTCGTCGGTTAGTATTGCCTCCGGCCAAGGGAGCCGGAAGAAAGTGATTCACGTCGCCGGCTTGTCAGCGAACGAGCTCCGGCGGCGACTGCCATTGTGAGGAAGTGATCTCACGGGAGTCTGCATTGACCTTTTCCGAACGCCTTCAGGAGATCCGCACCGGCTTCGAGCGGCCCTTCTGGGTCGCCAACATCACTGAAATCTTCGAGCGCCTCTCCTACTACGGGGCGTTCGCATCGCTCGCCCTGTACCTGCAGGAGCGGCTGAATTTTTCCACCGAGCAGACCGGGACCCTGACCGGCATATTCGGTGGCATAGTCTGGTTTCTCGCCATCTTTGGCGGAGCCGCTGCGGACCGCCTGGGCTTTCGCCGCGCCCTTTCAATGGCATATCTCATCCTGGCTGCCGCCTATTTCCTGATCGGCTCCATCGCCGCGCCCTGGCTGGCGCCGGTGCGCAATGCGGTGCCGATCGAGCTGTTTGTGGGCTGCATTCTCGCCCTTCCCGCGCTCGGCATTTCCCTGGTGAAGCCCTGCGTGGTTGGCACCACAGCCCGGGCCTCCAAGGAGAACGTTCGCTCCATCGGCTATTCCATCTACTACACCATGGTAAACATCGGGGGAGCCCTCGGGCCTTTGTTCGCCTCCTGGGCCCACCGCCATTTGGGCGTCGAGAATGTTTACCGTGTGAGCGCGCTCAGCGTCTTCGCTATGTTTTTCGTGGTTTTGCTTTTCTTCCGCGAACCACGCAAGGCTGGCGACGCGCCTCCCCCTTCAATTGCCACCGTGGCGCGGAATTTTTGCGTGGTGGTGGGCAATGCCCGCTTGGTCCTGCCTGTAGTGGGAGCCGCCCTCCTGCTGCTCATTGCCACTTCCTTGTATCCCATCACGATCCCCTGGTGGATCTGGGTCGCCCTCCTGCTCCTGGTGCTCGCTGGCATCAGCAAGTTCATGTGGTTTCTGGTGCTGTTCACCGGCTACTGGGTGGTGTTCTGGCAGCAGTACATCAGCCTGCCTGGCTATATTCACGCCCACATCAACGCAAACGCGGATGTGGAACTGATTCTGGTCACCGATGGATTGACCGTGATCGCGCTCACCCTGCTGGTGAACTATCTGACGCGCAAGATTCCGGCATTTCAGGCGGTGATTCTGGGGACCCTGATCACGTCCGCTTCGTGGCTGATTCTTGCCTTCTGGCCGACGATCTGGGGAGCCGTGCTTTCGCTGTTCGTGCTGGCCCTGGGCGAGATCATCCAGTCGCCGCGCTATTACGAATACATTTCCCGCCTCGCGCCTCCCGAACAACAGGGCACGTACATGGGATTTGCCTTTCTGCCCATCGGAATCGGGTCGCTCATCGGCGGCTGGTTCGGTGGGACGCTCTCTCATCACTTCGGAGAAGTGGTGCACCAACCCGCCCACATGTGGCGGGTGGTGACCGGGATGGGTGTGCTTACCGCGTTGTTGCTGTGGATCTATGACAAGAAGGTGAGGAGAGCAGCTAGGAGCTAGTGGCTGGTGGTTGGACAAATCTGCCCGTTGCCCCAGCGACCAGCTACCATCCACCAGCGACCAGACAATGCCCAAACGCCAGATCACTCCTGCCTACATCGCAGCCCACATCCGCCGGGTGCTCAAGGATGGCGGCTCCGCCCCGCACGCCGAGGGTGTGCAGCATTTCTTCAAAGAAGAAATCCAATCCCGAGGCTGGTACACCGCGGAGTTGCGGAAGGTGGCCGTGAGATTCCGACGAACGATTGTTCGTGAACAAGGCTTGGATTTTTTGCTGCAGGTCGCGGACAAGCTTTTTTCTGGCCGCGTTCTGGAAGAGAAGAGCATGGCCGTGGAGATGCTTAAACCGCTGGTCAGCCAGTTCGGGGATGGCGAATTCTCGCTGTTCGAGTCCTGGCTGGGACGGGTGACTAATTGGGCCGACCATGACGCCCTGGTGCACTACCTGATCGCGCCCATGATCGAGTCCAGGTCAGCCCGCGTCAAGAAAGTCTTCCGCTGGGCCAGGTCGCGCAACCGATGGCATCGCCGGGCGGCATGCGTGTCCCTTATTCAGGGAACCCGGCGGAGGCTGTTCTTCCCGCAGATCACTCGCCTCTCGAATCAACTCCTTTCCGACCGGGATGACATGGTGCAGGAGGGCCTCGGCTGGCTACTGCGGGAAACGGCCAAAACCGACGCCAAGCGGACTGTGCCATACCTGATGAAGATTCGCGCGAAGGCTCCACGACTTGTGCTGCGAACAGCGTGCGAGACGCTGCCAGCCAGAGTGCGAGCGCGAGTCCTCGACCTCAAAGTCAAGGCGTCATCCTGAACCGGCTTCAACCGGTGAAGGATCTTGCGTGCAGCACCGCGTTGTGGGCACTGCGCGCAGGATCCCTCATCGGCCGGAAGCCGATTCGGGATGACGCCATCTGGAATGTATCCGCCCTAAACCTGTGCCAAATGTATCCAGGCATTCGCCTAAACCGCCGCCCTTGTTTAGAATAGTCATTTGCCCATGGACCTCACCGCCATCCAGTCTGCCCTGCGCGAACGCAACATTGACGCCTGGCTGTTCTACGACCACCATCATCGTGATCCCATCGCCTACCGGGTGCTGGGATTGTCCAACAGCCTGATGGTCACCCGCCGCTGGTTCTACCTCATCCCGGCGAGGGGGGAGCCTCTTAAGCTGGTGCACAAGATTGAGGCCGGCCACCTTGATCCCTTGCCGGGTGCCAAGTATCTCTATTCTGGATGGCAGGAGCTTTTCGATCAGATCAAGAAGTTGCTCGCCCCCTATCGCGACATCGCCATGCAGTACTCGCCCAACAACCTGGTCTTCTACGTTTCCCTGGTGGACGGCGGCACGCTTGAATTGATTCGTGGTTTGGGTAAGAACGTGGTCAGCTCCGGTGACCTGGTTGCCCAGTTCGAGGCCACATGGACCGACGAGCAGATCAAGACGCACTTCGCTGCCCGCGACGCCATTGACGCCATCACGGAAGAGGGCTTTCAGGAAATTGGACGCCAGGTCCGCCACGGGGGGACGACCGAATACAAGATCCAGCAGTGGTTCCTGGAGGCCTTTCGGCGGGAAGATTTGGTGACGGATGACCCGCCCATCGTGGCGGTCAACGCCAACAGCGGCAATCCCCACTACGAGCCGCATGCCGAGAGCTCAGCCCCCATTCGCGAGGGCGACTTTGTACTGCTCGATATCTGGGCGAAACAAAACAAACCCGGGGCCGTCTATTACGACATCACCTGGACGGGGTTTGTGGGCCAGAATCCCTCTGAGCGCATGCGCGAAGTCTTCAAGGTGGTGACGGGAGCGCGCGACGCAGGGGTCAAGACAGTGTTGGGCGCGGTTGCAGAAGGCCGCAGAATTGCCGGATGGGAGGTGGATCGCGCAACCCGCGACCACATCAAGAAAGCGGGCTTCGGCGACTACTTCATCCATCGCACGGGTCATTCCATCGGCACTGAAGTCCACGCCAACGGGGCGAACATGGACGATCTGGAGATTCACGACGAGCGCCAGATTCTGCCCAATTCCTGCTTTTCCATCGAGCCCGGCGTTTACCTGCCGGAGTTCGGGGTGCGCAGCGAGGTGAACGTGCTGGTCCGGCCCAAAGCAGCGGAAGTAACCGGTAAAATCCAACGTGAGCTCGTGATCATCTGAATGGCGAATTCCTCGGCAACCAAGTCCAAAGAGACGCAGAAACCGGCAGCGCAGCCGATCACCACGATGTCGGTGGTGGCCCCGGCTTTGGGCTGGCTGATCCCCGGCGCCGGCCACCTTGTCCAGAAGCGCTGGATTCGCGGGCTGCTGCTCATGGTGTCCATTGTGACGATGTTCGTCCTCGGCCTGTTGATGCAGGGGCGGGTGTACAAGCCGAATGGCGGCGACATCCTCGACATCCTGGGATTTGTGGGCGATGTCGGCGCGGGAGGCCTGTATATCGTCACCCTAGCCAAGGAGTGGGGGCATGGCGCCATTTCCCACGCCACCGCCGATTACGGCACCAAGTACATCATCGTTGCCGGTCTGCTCAATTTCATCAGCGTGGCCGACGCGTACCACATTGCCATCGGGAAGAAGTCGTGACGGGAAACGAGAAATGACCCTGGAGCTCTCCCACTTTACCGCCGCTCTGCTGTTTTCCGTCTTCGCCTCGGTGGTCTTCGGCATCACCCAGCGCTCGAACGCGCGCGATCAACTCCGCTACGGCCTGTACTGCTTCGCCATGTTCCTGGGAGGAGTGTTCGTGGCGGGCTGGTTGATGTGGCTGCTGCGGCGCTAGGCTTCAGCCATCGTAGAATGAGGTTCCGAACTCTGGCGTCATCCCGATGCCCGGTGCCGATCAGCCGGGCGAGAGCCTGCCCTGAGCGCAGTCGAAGGGGACTCGGCGCGTAACGGTACCGGCTCTAGTGCCTGTATCCCGCCGCCGACCACAAGTCCCTGCCACTTCGCGCAAGATCCTTCGTCGGGCTAACGCCCTCCTCAGGACGATGCCAAGATTGAAGTCCCTGAAGGCTAACGGCTACCCTTCCCATACAAACGCATCGAACACACGCTTAGTCCCGTACCCCAGGTGGCGGTATAGTTCGACCGCATGGGTGTTGGCCTCGGTGACGGTCAGCGAGAGTTGTGTGAAGTTGCGGCGGCGCAGCTTCTCCGAGGTTGCCGCCAGTAACGACACCCCGATCCCATGCGCGCGATACTCCGGTAGCACGCAAACCTGGGTGACGTGGCCCACATCATGGCGTACCCGCGAACACAGGATCAGCCCGACCATGGTGCGCGCCCGCTTGTGCACTGCCACAAACGACGATCCTGGGTCGAAGGTGCCGCAACCGGGAAACCGGACGATATTGTTCAGGAAGCGCAGCGAGCCGCTCAGGGTGCGGTACTGGTCGTTAATCTCGGAGTCCACATGACCACGGTAGGCAGTGGTGATGACCGCCGCGGCGGACTGGTAATCCTGCTCCGTCCAGCCACGGATCTCAATCTCCGGATCCAGCGGCGGCGCGGGTTTGGCCCCGGGTCCCAAGGGCAGCAGCATGAACAACCGGGCATGGCGCCGGAATCCTTGCTCGGCAAACGGCGCCGCTACTTCCCCGGTCTCGTGGACCAGCAACTGCGCCTCGACCCGGTGGACGCCCGGCGACTGCTGCAGGGTTTCGATGACGTGCGTAAGGAGGTGCGACTCCACCTCGTGCGCATCATGGTTGCGGTTATCACTCGCAACAAAAAGATCGCCGATCACTCCCTTGCTGCCTTCGTAGACAAAAAATGCGTAGCCGAAGATGCGTCCGCGATCGAGGGCGGCGTAGCCGGGCAGGATCTTGGAGTCCACGTAGCGCAGAATCATGTCGGCCGAGCCGCTGTAATCCCAGGAGAGCAGGCTGGCCCACACCCGTACCTCGTCATCCAGCAGCGGGCGCAGATCAACAGACGAGAAATGCCTGAGGTCGAGAATCTCCAACCGGGGCTCCTGGAAATTGGCGGGTAAGGCAACGCGCCGTATCGCGGTCACGAACATGGAGTGTAGTGCTTCGTGCGGCCAGAGGCAAACGGGAGGATATGGGGAGGCAACACGAGACCGGCACTGGGCACTTAGCCCTTGGCAGTTGGCCTTCCGAAGATCGGAAAGCAAATTCCCGGGACCGGGCGGGAACCGTCGCTGGCCAATTGCCAAGTGCTAATTGCTGCTCTTGCCCGCCACCCAGTAGTACTCCACATGCTGCGGCGCGAAGCCTCCCAGGTAGGAAAACCGCCTTCCGCCGAGCTTCTTGGCGAGCCTTGCCTGAAATCCCTCGGGCGTGACCACCAGATGTTCGGTGGCAGGCGCTGGTCCCCATTCGTAGCGCGTGATGGCCCGGTCACGATAAAACTCCAGTCCGAATTCCGTCTCGCGAGACACCCGGAATACAGCGAGGGGCAGCGTTTGCGCCTCGACACGGCTGATCTCCTTCGCCAGTGGCCGTGCGGACAGTGTCTCATCCAGCTTTGGCGCGCCAATGCGCAGCACAGCGGTCACCGCCAGGACCACCGGAACCAGCGTAACGAAGCGCAACATCCCCAGTCCTTGCTGGGTCCGCAGGGTTGCTGCCATGGCGGCGGCGACGACTAAGGTGAGCCCGGTGGATATCGCCGCTGCGGTACCCCACGGCAGGCGGTGTTGCAGCAGAATGTACTGCAGCATCAAGGCCGGAACCAGCGGCAGAGCTGCGATCAGGGAATGCAGCACGGCAAGCAGGAGTGAAGGACGCTCAACGCTGCCCAGACGCCGCCGGACGTACTCTGACAGCAGCAGCGTGCCCGCGGGCAGCACCGGCACGACGTAACCAGGAAGCTTGGATTCCGACAGCGAGAAGAACAGGATCGGCACAACCAGCCAGACCACGAGAAACGCAGTCAGCGCATCTTCGGATTGCAGAAATTCCCGCTTCTCCACCCACCATGCGCGAAGGCACTCCGCCAGCGCCGCCAGGATGAATACGACCCAGGGAACCAGGCCGAGCAGCACTACCGGAAGGTAATACCAGAAGGGCGCCTTGTGGTGGTAAAGGTTGATTCCGAAGCGCTCCAGGTTATGCTCAAGGATGAAGACTCGAAAGAACTCCGGATTCCGTATCTGCACGGCGATGTACCACGGCAGCGCCACGGCGCAGAACACCGCAACCCCGGGGATCCACGACGTTTGCCAGACCAGTCGGTACTCTCCCTTCGCCACCGCAAACAGGGCAATGACGAAAGCGACCAGCAGGGGCGCCACCGGGCCCTTGGCCAGCATCCCCAGCGCCGTAAACAAGTAGAACAGGATGAGATACGACTTCGACCGGCTTTCGTACCACGCGTACCAGGCCAGCAGCGCAATGGTGAACGCAGCGGCCAGCGGCATGTCCATGGAAGCCGCCCGGGCAAAGCCGATTACCCCCGCCGCCGAGGCCGTCATCAGCGCGCCATCGAGTTGGCATCCGGGACGAAAGCGTCGCAGGAAAAGATAGACCGCCACTACCATCAGCGTGGCGTCCAGGGCCGAGGGCAAGCGCGCCGCCCAGTCGCTCACGCCGAACCAGCGGAAGGCGAGCATGGCTTGCCAATAGTAGAGGGCTGGCTTTTCCAGCCACGGCTTGCCGCCGAGCGTTGGGGTAATCCAGTCGCGGCGGGCGAGCATCTCCCGGGCCACTTGGGCGTAGCGTGGCTCATCCGCGCCGATCAGGCCGAAGTAGCCTAGGCCAAAGAAGAACAGGAAGGCGCAGAACCCCGCCAGCAACAACCAGTCGGTCAGCGCGCGGTGTGAGGACGGAGCTTTGGGTGTGTCGTCTGCGCCGCCTGGCACAGATTGTCTCCTGACTGTTGATTGATGATAGTTGATTGGAAGACTCCCACTGTGGTTTCCAATCAACCATCATCAATCAGCAATTTTTCTCAGTCGCACCAGCACATACAGGCTGATCACGGTCCACGTCACTTCCAGCACCACAAACCCAACCTGAAAAGGATGAAAAGCGATGTACGCGAGGACAGCGGAGCCGACCGCGTTGAGAATGTTGTAGGTGGCTTTGCGCGAGTCCATCCACTTCAGTTGGTGACCGGCATAAGCAACCAGGATGAGGAGTGCGCCCACAAAGGAAGCGAGTTGCCGCGCCAGCGAGATATCCATGGAAATCTATTGTACGGTTGGGCCAAGCCGGAGTTGCGCCAGAACGCGGGCCACGGCAACCGACAGCGGGCCGTCGAGCGAGCAGCCGCTGGCGCACGCATGCCCGCCGCCGCCGAACGTTTCCGCTGCCGCTGCCACGTTCAATGCGCCTTTGCTGCGCAAACTCACCCGGTATCGGCCATCGGGCAACTCGCGGAAAAATGCGGCGACTTCCACGTCCTGAATGGACAGTACGTAGTTCACCAGGCCTTCGCAGTCTTCCTCCCGGGCCCCGAAGCGCTCCATCTGCTCCCGCGTTACCCAGATCCAGGCCAGAGGCCCCTCGTGGTGCAGGTTGGAAAGCGCCGCACCCAACAACCGCATCTTGGCGGTGGAGTGCCCGAAGTACACGTTGCGTGCGCAATATGCGGGATTGGCGCCAGCCAGCACCAGTTCGCGCGCCAAGCCAAAGGTGTGTTCGTTGGTGCCTTCGAACATGAAGGAGCCCGTGTCCGTCAGCAGCGCCGTGTACAGACAGGTTGCAATCTCAGCGGAGATCTTGACTCCCGCCTCCCGCGCCAGGCGGTACACCATCTCCGCGGTCGCGACCGCGGTGGGATCGATCCAGTTGACGTGGGCAAAGGGCCGGCCACTGAGATGATGGTCAATATTGATCAGGAAGCGTTCTTCCAGCCCCTCCAGGCGGGTGCGCTGCACGCTGTCGCACTCCAGGAGAATCGCAGCCTGGTAGTCGCCGTTGACCCGTTCGGCCTGCACCACCGTGTCGGCGAAAGGCAAGGGCCGGTAGACGCGCGGCACGCCGTCGCGCAGGAAGACGTCCGCTTCTTTGCCCATCGAGCGCAGGATCTGGCAGCAGGCCAACGCCGACCCCACCGCATCACCGTCGGGGCGGGCGTGCGAGGTCAGCAGGAAGCGTTGCCGCTCCTCGATGTGCCGTAAGACCTCCTTCACCATGCCCGGCCCCTCTCAGTCATCAGTCGTCGGTCGTCAGTCGTCAGCAAGCCATCCCCTTCGCAAAATCCTGCCGAAACCTCATTCACCCTGCTTTGCTGACGACCGACGACTGCCGACTGCCGACTGCCTTTTCGTTCGATCCAGCAGCTCATCAATGCGAGCCGCATATGTCTGTGAGCGATCCAGCTGGAAGAACAATTCCGGAGCGCGCCGCAAATGCAGACGGCCTCCAACCTCGCGGCGAACATAGCCGACCGCTGCTGTCAATCCTTCCAGCGTCCGCCGGGCTTCCTCGTCGTCGCCTTCCACCGTCACGAGAACCCGCGCCGAGCGCCCGTCCTCTGCCAGCAGCACGCTGCTCACGTTCACCAGCCCGATCCGCGGGTCGCCCAGCTCCCCTTCCAGGATGGTCTCAATCTCCTCGCGCAGGGCTTCTCCCAAACGCTCGCGATGATACTTCTGCCCGCGCCTCTCCACCCCGGCACCTCGGATAAAACGATTGAGAATATCAGAAAATCTGCCGTCGGTCTTGTTACCCAAGTCAGGGGTCAGCAAACACTCATCCCACTGACTCCCGACTTACTGACTCCTGTCTGTCAGAGGTATTCCACGAATGAGTCCGCGATCTCCGCTCCGCCGTTGTTGGCAATACGCGCCGCTTGTCGCTCCACGTTTTTCATCAAGCCATCGAGATAAGCACGCGAATCGGAGATGCTGACCACTCCCAGCGTGGCTCGGTTCCACAGCCCGGTAGAATCCAGTTCGGCCACGGCCACATTGAAGTGGGCGCGCAGCCGGTCTTTGAGACTGCGAACCACTTGCCGCTTGTCTTTGAGCGATTGGGCAGCTTCAATGCGCAGTTCGAGGGTAAGAAAAGCAATCATGGTCGTTGGTCATTGGTCGTCGGTCGTTGGCGAAACCGTTTGAAAAACTACCGACCAACGACAAACGACCAGCGACCGGACTAGGCGATCACTTCTGCGGCGATGCGCTCGGTCACGAAGGCCTCGATCACGTCGCCCACCTTGATGTCGCCATAGTTGGAGATGGCGATGCCGCATTCCATGCCATTGCGCACCTCGCTGGCGTCATCCTTGAAGCGCCGCAGAGACCCGACCCTGCCCGTGAAGATGACTACGTTGTCGCGCAGCAGCCGGACCTCGGAGTCGCGCTTGACGATCCCGTCCACCACTCTGCACCCGGCGACCGTGCCCACCTTCGGGATGCGGAAGGTCTCCAGTACCTCGGCCCGGCCCTGGTAGGTTTCCTTAATGGTCGGCTCCAGCAGGCCGCTCATGGCACGCTTGATCTCGTCCTGTAACTCGTAAATGATGGAGTGCAGCCGGATATCCACTTTCTCCTGCTCGGCGAGCTCTTGCGCCTTGCGCTCTGGACGCACGTTGAACCCGATGATGATCGCGTTCGAGGCCGAGGCCAGCAGCACGTCCGATTCGGTAATCGCGCCCACCCCCGAGCGGAGCAGCTTGAGGCGCACCTTTTCGTTCGACAACTTGGACAACAGATCGCTGAGCACCTCGACCGAGCCACCCACGTCGGCCTTGAGGATGATATTCAGCTCCTTGGTCCCGGCGGTCTTCAACTGCTCCGCCAAGCCCTCCAGCGATACGCGGGAACTCTTGGCGAGAGCGGCTTCGCGTGCTTTCTGCTCGCGGTATTCGGAGATGCCGCGCGCCTTGTCGCGGTCCGCCACCACCACAAACTGGTCGCCTGCCTGCGGCAGGCCTTCCATGCCGAGGATCTCCACCGGCGTCGAGGGCGGAGCTTCCTGCAGTTGCGCGCCGCGATCGTCAAACATGGCGCGCACTTTGCCATAGACATTGCCCACCACGAAATTGTCGCCGGTATGCAAAGTTCCGTTCTGCACCAGCACAGTGGCTACCGGTCCGCGTCCCCGATCCAGCTTGGCTTCCAGGACCACGCCCGTAGACGACTGGTCTGGCGTAGCCTTCAATTCCTGCAGATCGGCTACCAGGCAGATCATCTCCATCAGGAGGTTCAGATTGGTTTTCTTCTTCGCGGAGACATCCACGAACACGGTGGTTCCGCCCCAGTCTTCGGGCATCAGACCGCGGTCGGCAAGCTGTTTCTTGACCCGATCGGGCAGAGCGTCGGGCTTGTCAATCTTGTTCACCGCCACGATGATCGGGACTTCCGCGGCGTGAGCGTGGTCAATGGCTTCCAGCGTCTGTGGCATCACGCCGTCGTCCGCTGCTACTACCAGCACCACAATATCGGTCGCCTTGGCGCCGCGCGCCCGCATGCGGGTAAAGGCTTCGTGGCCCGGCGTGTCCAGAAACACGATCTGCCGTCCGTAGGCCGGCGAATCCTTGTCCTGAATCGTGACCTTGTACGCGCCGATGTGCTGCGTAATGCCGCCGGCTTCCCCTTCGGCGACGTTGGTGGAGCGAATGGAATCGAGCAGCGTGGTTTTGCCGTGGTCCACGTGACCCATGATGGTGACCACGGGCGGACGCGGCACAGCCTCCGCGCCGGCGCCTTCTTCACCCTCAGCCGCCTCGGAAATGTCCTTCTGCGCCTGCTCTTCGAAGCTGATCACATTGGTTTCGGCCCCGAAGAAGCGGGACATTTCGCTGGCCAGTTCCGCATCCAGCGTCTGGTTGATGGTGGCAAACACACCCCGTGCCAGTAACCGGGCAATCAAATCTTTGGCGCGAATATCGAGCTTCTCCGCCAGATCCTTGACGCTGATGCCTTCGGTGATCGTGATGCTGCGCGTGATCGGCAGCGGCTCGTTGGACAGCGTGAGGCGCGGCGGCGGAACGTAGCCCTTCATCGGGCCTTCCTTCACCCCGCGCGGAATGTAACGCTGCCCAGGGCGACGGGCTGGACCACCCGGGCGCGCGCCCGGACGGGTTGGCCCTGGAGGAGGTCCGCCGGGTCCCACGCCGAGTGGGCGAACGCCAGCGGGCGACTGGCGCGTGGGATGCATCGGCCGCCGCTCTCCCGGACGCAGTGGCGCACGTCCTGGAGCCGCGCCCGGACGTGGGCGCTGAAAGATCGGCTGGCCTGGCACGGGACGTCCCGGAGCGGGCCTGGCAGGCGCCCCAGATGCGGCCGTAGGCTGGCTTCTGGGCGGCGCCTTGTACACCGGACGCGGGCCGGTCTGCGGCACGATCATCCGCGGCCGCGCGGCGGGCGGCTGAGCCGGCGCACTAGGAGCCGCAGGCTTCGCCGCTATGGGAGCAGCAGGCGCTGATGGCGGTGCGGCTGCGGGTGACACGGTTTCCGCAATCGGCGGCGGAGCCGGTGGACGCGGAACTGCTGGGACCGCGGGAGGCACAGAGGCTGCAACCGGAGGGTGCGGCGCAGGTGGCGCCGGAGCTGAAAACGTCGGCCTGACCGTGGGAGTTGGAACCACCAGCCGCGGCGGAACTCCGGCTGGCTTCGGCGGTGGCGCCACCGGCGGCTTGGGCATGCTCGGCGCGACCGCCGCTGGTTTGGTCTCAATTGCCGGAGGCGCGACCACCGGCCGCGCCGGGGGAGCCACTGGCGTCTGTTGCTTAGCGCGGATCGCGCTCAGGACATCGCCTGGCTTGGAAATGTGGGAGAGATCAATCTTGGTCTTGATTTCGTCGGAATCAACCCGGCCGGGACGCGCAGCCCGCCCAGCAGTCTGGGGTTCACCGTGAGCCTGGAAGTGGGCCCGGACCTTGGCTGCCTCATGCTCTTCCAGCGAACTGGAATGGGTCTTCTTCTCGGTGACCCCGACTTCCACAAGCACGTCGAGGATCGCCTTGCTCTTGACTTCCAGCTCTCTCGCCAGATCGTTGATTCGAATCTTGCTCATCCGCCCTTTCTTTCCTCCGCACGGTCCCGCTAAGTCTTCATATCAACCTCACGGTGTCGGTGATTCTGGAAAACGTGGCTGCCAGAGGGTCGCCGGGAGCTGGTCAAAAATCCCAGCTACCAGCTGCCAACCACCAGTTACTGCTTATCCGAAGGAGCAGGTTCCTCCCCGGACTCTTCTGCTTGCGCGGCGACGTCTTCGACTGCGGCGGCTTCCACCGGCTCTGCTTCACCGGCGGCCTCCGCTGTCTGGTTGTCCGATTCTTCTGCTGCGGGTTGCTCCGCGATGGCTTCGGCAGGCGCTTCCTGCGCTTCGGTCGCCGCTTCCCCGGGCACTACTGCCGCTTCCCCAGCTTCCAGGCTCGAGAAATAATTATTCACCGCCAGACTGATTTTTTCCACCGTCTTGGGCCCAATCCCCTCGATGGCCTCCAGTTGCTCCGGAGTCATGTCCGCGAGGGCTTCGACCGTCGCTACTCCGGCGGCAGTCAGCTTCTCGATCAAGCCTTCACCCAGGCCGGGCACGTTTTCCAGAGGAGTAACGCTGGCAGGAACTAGCGCGGACATTTGCAGTTCCACTTCCTGGCGCTTCTCCTCCTCGCTCTTGATGTCAATCTTCCAGCCCAGCAGCTTCGCCGCCAGGCGGACGTTCTGTCCCTTCTTGCCGATGGCCAGCGAAAGCTGGCTGTCATCCACCACGACTTCCAGATGCTTTTCCTGGCCGTCGAGGACAGTGACACGGCTAACCTTGGCCGGCTGGAGCGCTTTTTCCGCAAACGTCACCGGATCTTCGTGATACTCGATGATGTCGATCTTCTCGCCGCGTAGTTCGCGAATGATGGACTGCACCCGCATACCCTTCATGCCGACACATGCGCCCACCGCATCCACGTCTTTGTCCTTGGACATGACTGCGATCTTGGTACGCTCACCGGCTTCGCGGGCAATGGCCCGGATCACGACCGTTCCGTCGTAGATTTCCGGCACTTCGGTCTGGAACAGGTGCTGGACCAGTTCCGGCGCGGCGCGCGATACCACAACCTGCGGACCTTTCGCGGCCTTCTCCACGCGCGCGATCACCACCCGCACGCGCTCGCCCATGGCAAACGACTCCAGGCGCGACTGCTCCTTGCGGGGCATGCGTGATTCAGCCTTGCCCAGGTCGAAAATCACATCTGGGCCTTCGATGCGCTTCACCTGGGCATTCACAATCTCGCCCACGCGCCCGATGTACTCGTTGTACACGGTGTCGCGCTCCGCCTCACGTACCTTCTGGAAAATCACCTGCTTCGCCAGTTGTGCCGCGATGCGTCCGAGAATACCTTCCGTTGGCTTGGGAATCTGGATTTCGCCCCCGACTTCGACGTTCGGGTCAACCTTGCGGGCCTCGTCCAATGTGACCTGCAACAAGGGATCTTCCACTTGCTCGGGGTTCTCCACCACCGTCCTCACCGCGAAAGCGCGGATCTTGCCGGTCTCTTTGTCCAACTGGGCGCGCAGGTTTTCCTGGGTCTTGTAGTACTTGCGGGTGGCGACGACAATGGCGTCTTCCACCGCGCTGACCACAATCTGCGGATCAATCCCTTTTTCCCGGCTCAGGGCGTCGATAGTGTTGTAAAGCTCGCTTGCCATATGAAAATCCCAATACCAATGCGTCGTCCGTTCCCAGAGCGCTAGGGCTCTCTGGCAAATGCGGGGCCTAAAGCCCAGCGCCCAGAGAGTCCGGAGCCTAGATTTCCGGTACCAGGTTCGCCTTTTCCACGTTCGCCAGCTCGATTTCCATCTTGTCTGGCGCGCTGCCGTCTTTGGGCCGAAATTTTTTGCGGGCTGCGCTCACGTCGAGCGTCAGCCGTCCTTCCTGAAAACTCTCCAGCCGCCCTTCGAAGTACCGATTGCCGTTCACTGGCTGGCGCGTAGTCAGCTTCACCCGGCTTCCGGTGAATCGCTGATAGTCCGACGGCCGCACCAACTTGCGGTCCAGCCCCGGAGAAGAAACCTCCAAAGTGTAGGAACCGCCCGGAACCACATCCTCCACATCCAGGATCGTGCCCACTTCCCGGCT
Source organism: Terriglobales bacterium (assembly GCA_035542575.1). Lineage (GTDB taxonomy): Bacteria > Acidobacteriota > Terriglobia > Terriglobales > Acidobacteriaceae > JAIQET01. The sequence continues at coordinate 22,985 of DATKLE010000053.1, forward strand.
GATGTTGGCACAATCCTCGTGGGTCACCCCACTGGGCTTATCAATGACAATGCGGAGCATGCGGGCCTTGCCTCCGCCGCGCAACTCCACCTCTGCTACCTCCAGCCCGCTGGAGGCCGCCACGCGCGCCGCGATCTCGCGCACCCGCTCGATCTCAAATGCCATGCAGCCAATAACTTACGGGCCTGCCGCAGGCCCTCACGGCTTCCTCGGAAGCAGCCGAAACTAAAAAGTGGGCTTGCGCCCACTGGTGTGCTTCGCCAAAATGCTGGTACTACACAACAGTTTCCAGAGATCAATATACGCCGGTCGGGAGCAAAAAACAAACCTCCAGCAACACGCGATTCGCCCGGAAAGTGGGAGGAGGAGAGCCGGCGCGACCGCACCCGCGGTCGAACTCCGCTCACTTAATTGTGATGGTCGCGCCGCATCCGCTGTCTATGGCATCGCAGCATTGATCGTGCCCACAAGCCCGGTGGGAACATCCTGCACCGCCAGGTGTAACTGGCCGGGCTGGGGATCCAGCTCCATGCGGAGCAGAATGCCGCGCTGCAGAATCTGCTGGTAGACATCTTCCTTGAAAACCTGGTCAACCTTCTGGCTGGCGTTCCCCAGCATCTTCCCATCCGGGGAAAAGACCGCCGCATACGCCACCAGGTTCAGTTTCTTACCTCCGGAGGAGTCGGCCGCGCTGACGGTTCTCGGGTCAATCAGATAATCAATCTCCACATTACCCTTGTCAGTCTTCTTGACCTGAGCGCTGAAGGTGACCTGGGTATCGGGCGCCATGTCGCGCAGACCCTCGGCAACCGACTCCTCTGGATTCTTGTCCTTGATCTGAACCGGATCAATTGCAAAATATCCGCGGCGGTGCCGTACTTCTGTTCCTTCGCGATCCACCTTCACCTTGATGGAGCGATACTTGCCGTCCCATTTCTTGTCTTCCGGGTAGTAGCCGATAGTGTAGGAGGCGGTGTTGTCCGCCATAGCCAACCCTACCCCAAGCTTGATCTCGTTCTGATTGTAGTAAGCCTTGCCGCCAGTCTCGGCTGCGATTTCGCGCATCGTCTCCTGGCTGGCAGCCGTGTCGGAGACCCTCCCCATGGCCAGGCTTGACGTATCGGCCGTCTGAGGATTGGCCGAATCCTCGGGCAGAAATTCCATGCCGCTGACCAATCCCCGAACGTCGACTGGATAGATCGCTACTTGAGCGCTGGCGAGTTCGGCCGCAGCCTCGCGAATGTCCTGGCTGTGCGACTGCCGCTCCGTGGCCGCGATGGATCCGGAAGCAATAGTACCTAGGCTCTTCTGTTGAATGGTGGGCAACGACGCGAGTAACTCGGCATCGCTCACGTTGCGCTCTTCCGGGATCAACTCAAACGGAAATGCCGCGGTTAGCCACACCACGTTCTTGCGTCCGGGGATTCCGGCCAGTATGCGTGCCAGGCTGCGCATCCCGCCCAGCGTGACCTCAACCCGGCGGTCCAGTTGGTAGGCAACCTGGACTCCCTGGAAGGCGCTGACCTCGCCTTGCGCCATCTGGAGCATCGCCGTTGCGCCGGGGCCAAGATCCGTCGATCCAACCGCCGCACCGCCCGTAAGCGGCTGCTCCTGCGGCTTGTACTTCCCCAGAGCGGTGATGAGGATTTGCGCATCCGTGGTGAAGTCCTGCAGAACACGGAGTGAGTTCGTCAGTGCAAACACACCCATCCGTTCTCCCGGCTTCAGCTGCTCCCTCACGTATTTCAGCATCTGCAGTCGAGCGTAAGCCTGATCGCGGAAGGGGGTATTCACCGCGTCCAGCAGCAAGACCGTGACCGGGCCACCCGGCGACCGAAACTCGGGTTTGTTGGAATAGATGCCCGGCCCTAGTACCGGCGGAGAGCTTTGTTTCTGAGCTTCTTCAGGCGTAATGAAGAACGCGATCTTCTGAGTCCTCCCCCTCTCCTGCACCGTGAAATCCGACGGCTTGAGTCCGGAGGCCGGTTTGCCCTGCTTGTCGGTAACGACCACGTCTACCAGCACCAGGCGGGTGTTGACGCGAATGGTGGGAGGAGGGGGTTCTTGCGAACCGGATTGCTGGGCTTGCGAGGGCACGCAAGCCACGCTTGCCAACCATACGACCAGGGCTAGGCGCACGCAGCCTTTGTTCACAACATTGGGACACATGACAGCCTCCACCTCTTTTCTGTTCGGGGACATTAATCTTTTTCGCGCCGCCGCGCAAGCCCATTTGCCTGAAGCCGCAGGGCTCTCTAGAATAGGGATTTATTCTTCTCCCCCGAGAAAACTTATGATTCATTTCCCCGTCCCGGAAGCCCTCACCTTCGACGACGTGTTGCTGCTGCCAGCTCGTTCCGATGTTGTCCCCGCGCAGGCCAACACTGAGACCCAGCTTACGCGCAATATCCGGCTCAATATTCCTATCATCAGCGCGGCGATGGACACGGTCACCGAGTCGCACATGGCCATCGGACTGGCCCAGCAGGGCGGCATCGGCATTATTCATCGCAACCTCTCCATCGAGCAGCAGGCCGGCGAAGTCGACAAGGTCAAGCGCTCCGAAAGCGGCATGATTGTCGACCCCGTTACCATGTCGCCCGACGCCAAGGTCTCTGAGGCGCTGGAGGTCATGCGCAAGTACAAGATTTCCGGCGTGCCCATCACCAAGAACAAGAAGCTGGTCGGCATCCTCACCAACCGCGACCTGCGCTTCGAAACCCGCTTCGACATCCCCATTAGCAAGGTGATGACCAAAGAGAACCTGATCACTGTGCCGGTGGGCACGACGCTCGAGGAAGCGGAGAAGATTCTCCACGAACATCGGGTGGAGAAGTTGCTGGTAGTGGATGACAATTACAACCTCAAGGGCCTGATCACGGTCAAGGACATCCAGAAAAAGCTGAAATACCCCAACGCGGCCAAGGATTCGCATGGCCGCCTGCGTGTGGGAGCAGCCATCGGCGCCACGGGCGATTTCCTGGAGCGCGCCCAGGAACTGGTGAAGGCCAAGGTGGATGTGGTCGCGATCGACAGCGCCCACGGCCACTCTACTCGCGTGCTGGACGCCATCAAGATTGTGAAGTCCAAACTGCCGCAGGTGGACCTGATTGCTGGCAACGTAGGCACTTTCGACGGCGCCTGCGAGCTGGCGCGCGCGGGTGTGGACGCCATCAAGGTCGGTATCGGTCCGGGCTCGATCTGCACTACGCGCGTGGTCACCGGGGCCGGCGTGCCCCAGATCACCGCGATTGCGGAAGCCTATCGCGCCACCAAGGACGCCAACGTTCCGGTGATTGCCGACGGCGGCATCAAGTACTCCGGCGACATCACCAAGGCGCTGGCGGCGGGCGCAGGAGCGGTCATGATCGGTTCGATGTTTGCCGGAACGGATGAAAGCCCCGGCGAATTGATCCTCTATCAAGGCCGCACCTTCAAGTCGTATCGTGGTATGGGCTCCCTGGGCGCCATGGCCGGACCGAGTGGCCCGGAGCGCTACTTTCAGAACAGCGATGGGGATGCTTCGGCGGCCATGCCGGTGCTGGGCGAGGAGTCCAACCGGCTCGCCAAGCTGGTGCCGGAGGGCATTGAGGGACGTGTGCCTTATCGCGGCTCCGTGGCTATGATCATTTACCAGATGGTGGGCGGGCTTAAGTCCGGCATGGGCTACTGCGGCTGCGCCACCATTCCGGAGTTGCTGCAGAAGACGCGCTTCGTCCGCATCAGCGTTGCCGGCCTGCGCGAGAGCCACGTGCACGATGTCATGATCACGCGCGAGGCGCCGAACTACGCTGTAGAGTAGGTTCTATGATCAAGCCACACTTGCCCTGCAGTTGGCGCAACACGACCGGCGTGTGCATTGAGCGCGCCTTTTCATCGCGCTCCCGCCGATTTCTTGGGGTCGAGCCTGGCACAGCCTTTCGACCCATGCATTGTCCTCGATCCTTGGTCGTCCGGAAGCCGCTCTCTTGAACCCCGCCCGCAAACAGATCCTCCAGACCTGGACCGTCGCAATACTGTGGCTGATTCTGATTGCGATCGAGTCCACCGACTTGCTTTCTGCCGCCCATACCAGCCGCATCCTTTATCCGGTCTTACATTTCCTGACCGGCGTCGATCCCGTACGTTTCGTGGTATGGGATTACTACATCCGAAAGACCGGCCATTTCGTCGGCTACTTCACCCTCAGCTATCTCCTCTTCCGTGCGTGGCGCGCCACACTGCCCCTGGCAAGCCCGGTTCCATGGCGCATGAACTGGGCCGGAATCTCCTTCTTCATGACTGCTCTGGTGGCCTCTCTTGATGAGTGGCACCAGACCTACCTCGCTTCGCGCAGCGGCAGCGTGCGCGACGTTGCGCTCGACAGTAGCGCCGCACTCTTGGCCCAAGTTGTGATCTTTCTTTTTCTCTCGACCCGGTTGGGCCGTCGAATGCCAAGCGGTTCGCCGTCGGCTGTTTAATCAGGATTTCGGGGATTGATCGCAGGGTCTGCGGCCGCTCAAGGCTGAGGACTGACGGCTGCTTTCAGTACATGGCGTCGTACTTGGTCACCACCCACTCGCCGTACTTTCGCTCCAACGTGACCGAGAAGATGTCCTTGTAGGCCGCCTTCTGGCCTGGGATGTTGCGGCGTTTGCCGCGATACTGCAGGATGCGCAGTGGCGGTGTGTCTTCCCAATCCACCAGTTGCCAGGACACCAATGGATGCTCCGCCTCGGACTCACAGATGAACTTGGCGTATTTCTTGCGGTAGTCTTTCTCCCAGTCGGCCAGTTCCTCCTGGCACTGTCCGTCACGCATGGCGCGAATGAACTGGGTGGCGGCGCGTTCCGAGGAACGGTCGCGTAAAGGATTCAACTCAATCGAGTTTGGAATACCCGAGAGGGGATCGCTCTCGACGGACCGAGAGAGCACCGGACCCTGGTTGTTCAGCCACATCAGATAGCCGAGAAACACTACCACTAGCAAGATGCCGGCGCCCGCCGCAATCGCGATCTGTGTGCGCGAGAATTCCATCTCCGTCCTCGCGTCAGTCTACCCCCAGGCAGCCCGCTGGCAAGATTACGCCAGATAGACGCAATCGTACATGTACCGCCGGACGTGCCTGCCTGCTCCCACGGCAAAAAGAAAACGCACTCCCAACGGGAGTGCGTTGGCTCAGCCGGAATTCGCAAACGGCTGCGCCTGCTTTACAGGGTTTATTCTTTCTTTTCGCCGCCTTCTGCAGGCTCAGCGCCGGCTTCAGCCTTGGCCTGTGCTTCAGCCTCTTCCATGGCCTTCTTGGTTTCGGCCGCACGCTTGGCGCGGGCTTCGGCGCGCTTCTGGCGCTTCTCATCCAGCACCTTCTCGCTGCCCAGCAGCTCGATGAAAGCCTTGTCCGCGCCATCGCCCTTGTTCCAACCAGTGCGGACGATACGAAGGTAGCCGCCTTCGCGGTCGCCAAAACGCGGCCCGATGGTGTCAAACAGCTTGTCCACGGCCTCCCGGGTCATCAGGTAGGCCGCGGCCCGGCGCCGGGCGGCAAGGTCACCCCGTTTGCCCAGGGTGATCATCTTCTCTACGTTCGGGCGCATGGCCTTGGCCTTGGGCACCGTGGTCTCGATGCGCTCTTCGATGATCAGCGAGGTGACCAGATTCCGCAGCAACGAGCGGCGGTGGCTGGTGTTTCGTCCTAGTTTCCATCCTGCTTCTTTGTGACGCATGGAATCCTCAGTAATTGGTAGCTGGCAGCTGGTTCCTGGCAGCTAGGGAACACCAGCTACCAGCCACGGTTCTACAGATCGTTGTCCCCGTACGCTGACGCCGGCAGAACCTGGTTGGAAGTCGGGCCGGGCACGGCGTTGCCATGCTCGTCGATCTTCATGCCCAGGCTCAGACCCATCGAGGCCAGGATTTCCTTAATCTCGTTCAGCGACTTGCGCCCGAAGTTCTTGGTCTTCAGCATCTCGGCTTCGGTCTTCTGCACCAATTCGCCGATCGTCTGAATATTGGCGTTCTTCAGGCAGTTGTAGCTGCGCACCGAGAGTTCGAGCTCCTCGACCGAGCGGTTCAGGTTCTCGTTCTTGATCTCCGGCTTGCGCTCTTCGGTAGAGGTCGCGGTCTCGATGTCCTCCTCGAAGTTGATGAAGATGTTCATGTGGTCCTTCAGCAGCTTCGCCGCCAAGCCGATGGAATCGGCTGGGGTGATGGAACCGTTGGTCCACAGCTCGAGGGTGAGCTTGTCGTAGTCGGTGATCTGTCCAAGACGCGCCGCCTCCACGGTGTAATTGCACTTGCGCACGGGAGAGTGCACGGAGTCGATCGGAATGAACCCGATGCCAAGATCTTCGTCGAAGTTTTTGTCGGCGGAGACATAGCCGCGCCCGCGCTTGAGGCGCATCTCCATGTCGAGCTTGCCGCCCTCGCTGACCGTCGCGATGTAGACTTCCTTGTCGAGCACTTCGACGTCGGCGTCGGCCTCAATCATGCCGGAGGTGACTACGCCCGGCTGATCGGCGCGCAGATAGATCGCCTTCGGCGCATCGCCGCTGAGCTTGAACGGAATCTGCTTTAAGTTGAGGATGATGTCGGTGGCATCCTCGACCACGCCGGGGATGGACTGGAATTCGTGCAGCACGCCCTCGATCTTGACCGCCGTCACAGCTGCGCCTTCAATGGAAGACAGCAGCACGCGCCGCAGCGCGTTGCCAATCGTTGTCCCGAAACCGCGCTCGAACGGCTGCGCCCAAAAGATGCCGTACTTGTCGGTTAGAGTCGAGGTGTCAACTGCAAGACGTTTCGGTTTCTGAAAACCCTTCCAAAGCATTGTGTTCTCCTTCGGCCATGTGGCTCAACGCTGGCTCGCTGAACAGTCCGGGTTCAGGTCAACACCAGCAGAGGCTGCTCTGGCACGAAAAGTGGACCGGAAAAACCGTCGTTGGCCCTTGGTCGTTGGTCGTTCGCCGAACCGACCGAACGAGCAAGTCCGTTCTTCAATCGTCTGTCACCAATCGTTTGTTACACCCCATACAAGCCAACGACAAACGACCTACGTCCAACGACTATTTACTGTACAACTCCACAATTAACTGCTCATTCACCGGCAACTGGATGTCTTCGCGCTTGGGCAGGGCCAGCACCCGGCCCTTGTAGTTGTCGCGATCAACCTCCAGCCAGTTGGGCATGCCCTGATGGCTGGCGAACTCTTTCGCCTGCTCGAGGATGGCCAGCTTGCGGCTGCTTTCGCGAATCGTCACTTCCTCGCCCACACTCACCTCGTAGGAGGGAATGTTGACCTTGCGGCCGTCCACATGTACGTGCCCGTGGCGCACCAGCTGGCGCGCCTGCCGGCGGGACATGCCAAAGCCAAGCCGATAGACCACATTGTCGAGGCGCCGCTCCAATTGTTGCAGGAGCTTTTCGCCGGTCACCGCCTTGGACCGGGCGGCCTCCTCGAAGTAGTTCCGGAACTGGGTTTCCTGCGTGAAGTAGATGCGTTTGGCTTTCTGCTTCTCACGCAGTTGCAGGCCGTAGCCAACGACTTTGGCCTTACGGTCTTTCCCGTGCTGTCCGGGAGCAAAGTTACGCTTCTCGACGGGACACTTGTCGCTGAAGCACTTGGCGCCTTTGAGGAACAGCTTGATGCCCTCGCGGCGACAGAGACGGCAGACTGGATCGGTATAACGTGCCAAGTTGTTCTCCTTTTAGATGACCGGTTTACAGGTTTGGCTTCACCCTTCGTCCCGGACGGTAAATCAGTGACTAGCTTCTAGCCACTAGCTTCTAGCCACTAGCTTCTAGCTAAACGCGGCTGCAGTCTCGCGAGAAGCTAGAAGCCAGGCGCCAGGAGCTTCCTACACCCTTCTCCGCTTTGGCGGCCTGCAGCCATTGTGCGGGATGGGGGTCGTATCGCGAATGTTCCGCACCTCGATCCCGGCGGCTGCCAGGGCGCGGATCGCGGATTCACGCCCCGAACCCGGACCGCTGACCCGCACTTCCACGCTGCGCACCCCGTGGTCGCGCGCCTGGTTGGCGGCGTTCATCGCCGCCTGCTGCGCGGCAAATGGCGTCCCCTTGCGCGACCCGCGGAATCCCAGGGAGCCGGAACTCTTCCACGAAAGCACGTTGCCCGCCTGGTCCGCGATGGTCACGATGGTGTTGTTGAAAGAAGCCTGGATATGCGCAATCCCGTGCGGGACGTGCTTACGCTCCTTCTTCTTGAACTGCTTCTTCTTGCCTTTTTTCTCCGGCGCCGCCGGCGCCCCGGTTGCTACTGCTGCTGGTTTTGCCATAGTCGATTCTCAGTTGCTGGTAGTTGGTGGCTGGCCGCTGGCAGACCCGGCTACCCGCTGCCAGCTCCTTGCCACTAGGTCTTTGCCGTCGATTTCTTCTTCTGCGCCACGGTACCTTTACGCGGGCCCTTGCGGGTGCGCGCGTTGGTATGCGTGCGCTGTCCGCGCACCGGCAGGTTCCGGCGATGCCGATAACCGCGATAGGAACCGATCTCGATCAGCCGCTTGATGTTCATCTGCACTTCTTTGCGCAGATCGCCTTCCACCATGCCTTCGCCTTCAATGACCTGGCGGATGCGGTTGACCTCGTCTTCGCCCAGGTCCTGGACTTTCTTCATGGGGTCCACCTTGGCCTCGCCCAAGATGCGCGCGGCGCGGGGGTTGCCGATGCCGTAGATGTAGGTCAGCGCAATGTGGGCGCGCTTGTTACGCGGGAGATCGACGCCTGCAATACGTGCCATAGAGCTCCTCTATCCTTGACGCTGCTTGTGTTTCGAGTTCACGCAGATCACCCGCACTACACCCTTGCGGTGGATGATCTTGCACTTGTCGCAAATCTTCTTTACCGATGCTCGAACTTTCATAACCCAGCCTTCAGCCGTCAGCCTTCAGAAAAACCGGCCAACAGACGGCTTATTTATAGCGATACACGATCCTTCCGCGGTTCAGGTCGTAAGGCGAAAGCTCGACCGCCACCTTGTCGCCGGGCAAAATGCGGATGAAATTCTTGCGCATCTTTCCGCTGACGTGCGCCAGCACCTGGTGCTTGTTCTCCAGTTCCACTTTGAACATGGCGTTGGGCAGCGGTTCGATGACCGTCGCCATAACCTCAATCGCGTCTTCCTTACTCATTCCCCTCCTGCAATCCCTGCTATCCTGCGGACCCTTCGCTGCGCCTTGACTTTCTCCGGTACTCGGACTCGCAACTGCCTTACCGTGTCAAAATCATCGGCCCGTCTTTGGTCACGGCCACGCAGTGTTCGAAATGGGCGCTGTAACTGCCGTCGGCGGTTACCGCAGTCCACTTGTCTTCCAGCACGCGCGTCCCGGGCTTACCGGAATTCACCATGGGCTCGATCGCCAGCACCATGCCTTCCCGTAAGCGGGCTCCCTGTCCCCGGGTGCCGAAGTTCGGCACCTGCGGTTCTTCGTGCAACCTGGTCCCGATGCCGTGTCCCACAAACTCGCGCACCACGCTGAAGCCGTTGGCCTCCACAAATTCCTGCACCGCCGCGCCCACGTCTCCGACCGCGTTTCCGATGCGCGCCGCCTCGATGCCACGATACAGCGAAGCCTCGGTCACTTCCAGCAGCTTGCGCAATTCCGGCACGATCGAATCGTCCGCTGGCACCGTGATGGCGGCGTCGCCATAGTAACCATCTACCACCACGCCGCAATCAATCGAAACGATGTCGCCCGCCTTCAGCACCCGCTTCGTCGACGGAATTCCGTGCACGATCTCGTCGTTGATCGAGGTGCAAAGCACGCAGGGATAATCATAATATCCCTTGAACGCGGGCTTGGCGCCCAGGTCCTTCATTTTCTGCTCGGCGGCGCGTTCCAGGTCCATCGTGCTTATCCCGGGCGCTACCAGCGCGCGCAGGTGATCGAGCACGTCGCGCACGATGCGGCCGCTGTGCCGCATCTTCTCAATCTCCGCCGCTGATTTACATACAATGGCCATGCCCTAACGACCACCCGCAGCGGTCACGGCGCGGCTTTCCATTTCGCGGAACACCTGCCCGCTCACCTCACGCACCGGGGCGCAGCCGCGCTACGCCCACGTCCGGCGCCCGCGAATTCTTCCGCTGCGCGGGGTGAAACCGTCGTAGTGGCGCATGATGAGCTGTGCTTCGATCTGCGTCACTGTATCCATGGCCACGCCCACGACAATCAGCAGTGACGTGCCCCCGAAATAGAACGTCACTCCGAGGCCGCTGGTCACCCACGTGGGCAATCGCTCAAAGAACGCCCCCACCGCGCCAGGCAAGTGGTTCAGGTGAATGCCGGCAATCATCCATTCGGGAATAAATGAAATGATAATCAGGTACAGCGCGCCCACCAGCGTGATGCGGGTCAGAATCTCGTTGATATGGTCTGCGGTACGCCTGCCGGGGCGGATGCCGGGGATGAACCCGCCATACTTCCGCATGTTGTCGGCCACTTCATTGGGGTTGAAGACAATGGACACATAGAAGTAGGCGAAGAAGATGATGCCGACCGCATACAGGAACGTGTACAGCGGCTCGCCCCAACCCAAAGCGTGCATGATGGGTGCGAAGTAGCGGTTGTCCCGCAACCCGTAACCCATGGTCTGTGGCAAGGTCAAAATCGAGGAAGCGAAAATGACCGGCATCACGCCGCCGGCGTTGACGCGCAACGGCAGGTGCGTCGACTGCCCGCCCATGACCTTGCGCCCCACAACGCGCTTGGCATACTGCACCGGGATGCGGCGTTCACTGCGCTCAACATAAACGATGAAGGCCACTATCAGGATCATCAGACCGACCAGGAGGATCATGGCCGGGGCTGTGAACGCCCCCCAGGCGTCGGTGCGCACCTTATCCATCAAATCCGCCACGCCGCGGGGCAGGCCCACCACGATGCCGGCAAAAATCAGCAGCGACATGCCGTTGCCCACACCGCGCTCGGTGATCTGCTCGCCCAGCCACATGATGAAGGCGCTGCCCGTGGTCAGAGTCAGCATGGTCATCAGGATGAAACCAACCCCTGGATTGACGACAAAGTCGCCGCCTTTTTGCAGACTGATGGCGATACCCAGCGACTGGATGGCACTCAGCAACACGGTCAGGTAGCGCGTCCACTGCGTGATCTTCTTGCGCCCCAGTTCGCCTTCCTTCTGCAGCTTGGCCAGCGGCTCATAGACCACGGTCAGCAACTGCAGAATGATGGAAGCGGTGATGTAGGGCATGATGCCCAGGGCAAAGATGGTCAGACGGCGCAGTTGCCCGCCCGAGAACAGGTCCACAAAGCCCAGGAACGTGCCCCGGTTCTGCTCGAAGAACTGCTGCAGCTTGTCGGCATTGACTCCCGGCGTGGGGATGTGCCCGCCCAGGCGGTACACCGCCAGCAGCCCCAGCGTAAACAGAATGCGTTTCCGCAGGTCCGGAATACGGAATACGTTGGCCAGTTTCTCGAACATTACTGCAAGACCTCGAACTTGCCGCCGGCTTTGGTGATCTTCTCCTGCGCCGACTTGGAGAACTTATGCGCCTGCACGGTGAGCGCCGTTTTGAGCTCGCCGTCGCCCAGGACCTTGATGGGAAGCTGGCTGTGCACCACGCCTGCCTTGCGCAGCACGTCCGGCGTAATCGTAGTCTCGCCCATCGCTGCCAGCTTTTCCAGGTTTACGATGCTGTATTCCTTGCGGAAGATGTTGGTGAACCCGCGCTTGGGCATGCGGCGGTGCAAGGGCATCTGGCCGCCTTCAAAGCCGCGCAGCATGCGCGATCCGCTGCGTGAGCGCTGCCCTTTGTGTCCGCGGGTGGAGGTCTTCCCCATCCCCGAGCCCATGCCGCGGCCCACACGCTTGCGGTTCTCCGACGCTTTCTTCGGTGCGTGAATGTTTGAAAGATTCATATGACTCTCTGCATCTCACCTGCACTACTGCACAATCTCCACCAGGTGCTGCACCTTAGCCACCATGCCGCGAATCGCGGGGGTGTCCGGGCGCTCAATCACCTGATTCAGCCGGGTGAACCCCAGGCCCTTGACCACCAGCTTGTGCTTCACCGGCGAACAGATCGCGGAACGCACCCACTTGAGCTGGATCTTGCCGCCACCCGTATTCGATTTCTTTGCCATCGCTTCCGTTCCTCGAAATTCCTCGCTGCGCACCACCCGCTACAGCTCTTCCGCGGGCTTACCGCGCAGCGCGGCCACCGCGTCTTTATTCTTCAGTTTCTTAAGCGCGTCAAAAGTCGCCTTGATCACGTTGTGCGGGTTAGTCGTCCCGATCGATTTGGTGAGCACATTCTGCACCCCGGCCGAGGTCATGACCGCGCGCACCGCACCTCCGGCGATCACCCCAGTGCCTTCCGGCGCCGGTTTGAGCAGAACCCTGCCCGAACCATAACGGCCCAGCACCAAATGCGGGATGGTGGTCTGGGTCAGGTTCACTCGCACCAGGTTCTTCTTGGCCGACTCAATCCCCTTGCGGATGGCCTGCGGAACTTCCTTCGCCTTCCCCGAGCCATATCCCACCACCGCTGCGGTTGGATCCCCCACCACGACCAGGGCCGCAAAGGAGAGGTTCTTGCCGCCTTTGACGACTTTGGTGACCCGGTTGATGGCGACCACCTGGTCTTTGAGTTGGTAAGCGCCCGCGTCCAGCTTCTTCATCACTGTTGGCATTCTTTGAATTCTCGATTCCAGCCTCTGGCTGCTGGCTCCCGGCTTCTAGCGATCGCTAATAGCTGGTAGCCGGTAGCCGGTAGCTTCTTCTTAAAACTGCAGTCCCGCCTCCCGCGCGGCATCGGCCAGGGCCTTCACCCGCCCGTGATAGAGGTAACCGCCGCGATCGAACACCGCCTTGGTGATGCCCTTGGTCTTGGCCCGCTCGGCGATGGCCTTGCCCACACATTTGGCGGCCGCCAGGTTGCCTCCCGTGCGACGCTCGCCCTCCTTGCCCTCGGCCGAATTGGCGGCAACCAGGGTGACGCCCTTGAGGTCGTCGATCAACTGCACATAGATGTGGTTGAGCGAGCGGTACACGTTCAAACGTGGCCGCTCCGCCGTGCCCATCAACTTCTTGCGAATGCGCTCATGCACCCGCCGCCGCGTCTGATTCTTCGATAATTGCGTCAGCATGATCAGTCCTTGGTCGTTGGTCGTTCGTTAACATCGGGTGGCTGGCCAACGACCAACGGCCAGCGACTAACGACGTCTTACTTCGCTCCTGTCTTTCCGACCTTCTTCTTCAGGCGCTCGCCGGCATAGCGGACGCCCTTGTTCTTGTAGGGGTCGGGCGGACGCAGGCCGCGCATCTCCGCCGCCACCTGCCCCACCTTCTGCCGATCAATCCCGCTGACGGTGAGCTTGGTCTGCTTGGGATCGATAGCCACCTCAATCCCCGACGGCAGCGGGTATTCGATGGGATGGGAGTATCCCAGATTAAATACCACCGTGGCTTTGCCCTTCATCTCGGCGCGATACCCGATGCCGACGATTTCCAACTCCCGCGTCCAGCCCTTGGTGACGCCTTCCACGGCGTTGTTCACCAGTGCTCGCGCCAGTCCGTGCAACGCGGACTGCGAATCGTTCTCGCGAATGGCCACCAGGTGGCCGTCCTGCTGCTCCATGCGAATGCCCGGCGGCAGGGAAGTGTCCAGCTTCCCCTTGGGGCCCTGCACGGCCACTGTGCTGCCGTCAATCTTGACCGTCACTCCCTTGGGGAGCGTGATTGGCTTTTTTCCAATTCGTGACATAGGTTCAACTCTCAGGTTAAGCCGCTGGCCGGGCCAGTAGCTGTCAGCCACCCGCTACCATATCTGACAAAGCACCTCGCCGCCCACGCCTTCCTTGCGGGCCTGGCGTCCCGTCATCACGCCGCGCGGCGTGGTGAGGATGTTGATGCCCAGTCCTCCCAGCACCCGTGGAATCTCACTGCGCCGCACGTACACCCGGCAGCCCGGCCGGGAGACGCGCTCCACGTTGGAGATCGCGGCTTCATTGTTGCTGCCGTACTTCAGGTAGATGCGCACGACCTTGTGCCCTTCCTCTTCCGTCGGCTTGAAATTGGAAATGTAGCCCTCCTCCTTGAGGATGCGGGCAATCTCCAGCTTCAGTTTGGAAGCGGGGACATCCACCTTCTGGTGCCGCGCACGAATCGCGTTACGAATGCGCGCCAGCATGTCTGCGACCGGATCGGTCAACCTCATCGTTTGCTTCTCCTCAAGCCGCCCGTTCGCTCCGCTCTTTGCGGAGAACCTGCGGCAGCTGATTCGTCGTTGGTCGCTGGTCGTTAGTCGTTGGCACAACCGACCATCGCGCCCATAGACTTTCCTGCTTTGCGCCCAGAAACAGCGTCTGAGTCCCGTCGTCACGAACGACTAACGACCAAAGACGGTGTTACCAGGACGACTTCGAGACCCCGGGAATCTCTCCCCGCAACGCCAGCCCGCGGAAACACAGGCGGCAGATGCCAAACTTGCGCAGGTACCCCCGCGGCCGTCCACAGATCTTGCAGCGGTTGTGTCTGCGGCTTGAAAACTTGGGCTTCTTCGCGTCCTTGACTCGCTTTGCTGTTGTAGCCACTTTGCTCCTGGCTCCTGGCTGTTAGCTCAAGCTCGCAGCCTTCGATCCAAATTCTCGAAACTTGCAACTCGCAACCGCTTCACGCCCGGAAAGGCATCCCCAGGTGCTTCAGCAGCGCCCGCGCCTGCTCGTCGCTGCGCGCCGTAGTCACGATGGTGACGTTCATGCCCTTCAACTTGTCCACCTTGGCGTAGTCAATTTCCGGAAAAATCA
>DATKLE010000054.1:0-51354 GCA_035542575.1 Terriglobales bacterium
GACGTGTGGTGGAAATCTTCGGGCCGGAGTCCTCGGGCAAAACCACGATTGCGCTGCAGGTCATCGCCGAGGCGCAAAAAACCGGCGGTATGGCCGCGTTCGTCGATGCCGAGCACGCGCTCGATCCCGGTTATGCCAAAAAACTCGGCGTCGATGTCGACAACCTGCTGGTATCGCAGCCCGACTACGGCGAACAGGCGCTGGAAATTACCGAGGCGCTGGTGCGCTCCGGCGCGATCGACGTGCTGGTCGTGGACTCCGTCGCCGCGCTGGTGCCCAAAGCCGAGCTCGACGGCGAGATGGGCGACAGCCACATGGGCCTGCAGGCGCGGCTGATGTCGCAGGCGCTGCGCAAGCTGACGGGCATCGTTTCCAAATCGCGCACCTGCCTGATTTTCATCAACCAAATTCGCGAGAAGATCGGCGTGATGTTCGGCAACCCCGAAACCACGACCGGCGGCAGGGCCCTCAAGTTCTATTCCTCGGTGCGTGTGGACATCCGCCGCATTGCTGCCATTAAGGAAGGCGAGCAGGTGATCGGTTCCCGCACCAAGGTCAAGATCGTGAAGAACAAAGTGGCGGCTCCGTTCCGCGAATCGGAATTTGACATCCTCTACGGTGAAGGCATCTCGCGCGAGGGTGACCTGCTCGACCTGGCAGTGAATCACGGCCTGCTGGAGAAATCCGGCGCCTGGTTCAGCTACAAGGGCGAACGCATCGGCCAGGGACGTGAGAATGCGCGCCAGTTCCTCAAGGACAATCCAGACACCTACGCCAAGCTGGAAGCCGAGGTGCGAAAGGAACTGGGGCTGACGCCGGTGACTCCGGCTGCGCAAGCACAAGCCGCATCGACCACGGCCCGGGTCACGACCATGCCCACGGGCACGGATGCGGCGAAGGTACCGGCAGCGAGGCGGTAAGCCCGCTCACTTGTACCAGGCGTCATCCCGAGCTGCCAGGCGAGGGATCCTGCGCGTGGCGGCACAGGCCTTGTCCACGGCAAAACTGCCGCTGCCCGCCAGATCCTTCGCCCTGCCGGGCTCAGGATGACGCCACTAGACCTTGGCGGTAATTGCTATCCTTCGCTGCCCCGACTAGAATTCTCTGTACTGCCAGCTCACCCAGCCAGCGTACGTCTGCGAAAGAGGGCCATTGAAAAAAGTCATCGCTATCTATCCCGGCTCGTTCGATCCCCCCACCAACGGCCACCTGGATCTGATTGCGCGGGGCAGCAAGATCTTCGATGAGCTGATCGTGGCCATTCTCCGCAATGCCGACAAGGCTCCCTTGTTCAGCCTGGCCGAACGCCGCCTGATGCTTGAGATCCTGACCGACGAATTCAAGAACGTGCGGGTGGACACCTTCGATGGCTTGACCGTGGACTACGCGGCCCGGGTCGGGGCCAACGCCATGCTGCGCGGCATCCGGGCCATCAGCGATTATGAGTACGAACTGCAGATGGCGCTGATGAACCGCAAACTGCACCCCGAGCTGGAAGCCGTCTTCATGATGCCCGCGGAGCAGTATTCCTATATCAGCTCCCGTCTGGTGCGCGAAGTTGCGCAGCTGGGCGGTTCCATCAAGGACCTGGTTCCAGAGATGGTGGAGCAGCGGCTGAAAGAGAAACTCGATCCCGCCATCAAACTCCAACATGCCCGAAAAGCAAAGGCAGGCAAACGATGACTCCCGTCACGGAAGCGACCCCGGCCGCAAAACTCACTGACCGCATCAATCGCATCGAGCCTTCCGCCACCATGGCAGTAGTGGCCGAGGCCGACAAGCTGCGCCAGCAGGGCATTGACGTCGTGGACTTCGGCGCGGGCGAGCCCCACTTTGCCACGCCGCAGCACATCAAAGACGCCGCCATCGCCGCCATCCAGGCCAACTTCACCAAGTACACAGCAGTTGGGGGAACGGCGGAGCTGCGCGACGCCATCGTGCATCGCCACGCCGTGGACTTCGACTCCGACTACCGGCGCGAAGAAGCCGTCGCCTCGACCGGCGGCAAGCACGCCTTGTTCAATGCCATTCAAGTGCTGGTAGACCACGATGATGAAGTCATTCTGCCCGTGCCCTACTGGGTCTCGTTCAAAGACATCGTGCGCTATGCTGGCGGCAACTGCGTGTTGCTTGAAACCGATGAGGCCCAGGGCTTCCGCATCACCGCCGACATGATCGAGCGCCTGGTGACGCCGCGGACCAAGCTCATCATCCTGAATTCGCCGTGCAATCCCTCCGGGGCGGTGATGTCCCCGGACGATCTCACCGAAGTGGTGCGCATGGCGACGCAGCGTGGCATCTGGGTGGTTTCCGACGAGTGCTATGTCTATCTGAACTACACGGGTAAACGTTTTTCGGTGGGATCGTTGCGTGAATACCGCGAACGCATGGTGATTATCGGATCGCTCTCGAAGACCTATGCCATGACCGGCTGGCGGTTGGGTTACGCCCTGGCTCCAGCGCCGATCATCAGCGCCATGATCAAGCTGCAGGGCCAGTCCACCTCGAACCCCACGTCGATTGTGCAGAAAGCTGCCGTCGCCGCACTGATGGGCCCACAGCAGTGTGTGCTGGACATGCGGGCGGAGTACATCCAGCTCCGGGATCACGTGGTCAACGGGCTGCGGTCCATCCCGGGCCTGAAGTGCACGCTGCCGGAGGGTGCGTTCTACGCTTATCCGAATGTTTCCGCGTTCTTTGGGCGTGGGGGCGTGAATTCAGCTTCCGATCTCTCCGGGAAGCTGCTGCGTGAGGCGCACGTGGCCACGGTGCCCGGCGAGGGCTTTGGAACCCGGGATCACATCCGTGTTTCCTACGCAACCTCGGTCGCTGAACTCAATCGTGGGCTGGAACGAATGCGAAAATTCCTGGGAGCTTTGTAGGCCTCCCCGGCTCGCCTCTGCCTTCCCCGAGTCCTGTGGGGTTAACTTACGGAGATCTTTCCCGGCAGCCGCGCCGCTGGTTTAAGCTTTTAACCAGCGGCCGCCGCTGCACTGTGCCGCGTGCTTTGCATGAGCGAACTGTATCCGCTATTGATGGTGCCATCCTTCGACCCGCGTCCCTGGGGCACGCTGGATCTCTCGCCGATCTATCCCAACCATCGCTTCGCGGAGAAGATCGGGGAATCCTGGCTTACCGCTGACCGATGTCAGGTGGCGAACGGCCCCCTGCAAGGCAAGTCACTCGCCGAGTTGAGCTCCAGGTATGGCCGTGAGCTGGTAGGCGAAGCGGCAAGGGATCCCAACCGCTTCCCACTGCTGATGAAGTTCCTGTTTCCCGAGGACAAGCTTTCGGTCCAGGTTCATCCCGACGATGAGACGGCGCGGGCCGCCGGCCTGCCCTGCGGCAAGAGCGAATGCTGGTATGTGGTCCATGCCAGGCCGGGTGCGCAGGTGGCCCTGGGCCTGAAGCCAGATGTAACGCGGGCCCAGTTTGAGCACGCGATTCGGGACCAGCGCGCCGAAGAACTGCTGAACTGGGTAAATGTCTATGCTGGCGACGTGATTTACCTGGCCGGGGGAACGGTGCACACCCTGGGGCCGGGCTCGATCCTGCTCGAAACCCAGCAGCAGTCTGATACTACCTACCGTTTGTACGATTACGGACGTCCGCGCGAGTTGCACCTCAAGCAGGGGCTGGCGGCAGTGAAGGAGCACCCGACGACCGGCAAAGTTCTCCGTCCGGCCCCAGTACAGATGAACGGCGGCGTGAATCGCCGCTCCCCGTTGATCGCTGCCCCGCACTTCATAGTAGAGATGTTCGAGCTCAAGGCGCCTCACGATTTCACCACGCAGGACGAGTCCGGAAAGAGTTGCACGCAGATCTTAGTGGCGGTGGAGGGTTGTGGGGTCGTGGAAGTTTCGGGCATGGAGCCGGTGACCCTGGCCAAGGGGGATGCCGTGGTCGTACCCGCCGTTCTGGGCGAGTTCCGCGTGCGCCCCCAGTGGACGGTCGAGTTCCTGAAGGCGGCTGTGCCCGGCCAAAATCTGCCGCAGCCGGCAGTCAGGACTTAACCGGGTCTGCTATAAAGATTTCTGTTGCTGTGTGTGGATCATCCGTGGCTCGAACGAACGCAAACTTCCATCCCGTGATTCTGGCCGGTGGGCGCGGCACGCGCTTTTGGCCCTTGAGCCGCAAACGGCGCGCCAAACAACTGCTGACCCTCGATGGCAAGCACAGCATGATGCAGCAGACGGTATCGCGCCTGCTGCCGCTTGCTCCGGCTAAACGCTTCCTGATCATCACTAACGAGGACCTGCAGCGCGAGATCTCGCGGCAGCTTCCGCGGCTGGACAAGCGCCAGATTCTCGCCGAGCCCGTGGGTCGCAATACGGGTCCTGCCATTGGCCTCGCCGCCTTTCTCCTGCTGCGAAGTGATCCAGACGCCGTGATCGGCATGTTCCCTTCCGACCATGTCATCGGAGACGAAAAACGCTATCGCGAGGTGCTGGGAAAGGCCGTGGAGATTGCCGCTGCGGGCGAGAACATTGTGGTCCTCGGCATCTCTCCCACGCGCGCGGAAACTGGCTACGGATACATCGAAGCGGGTTTGCCGCTGGAGCGGAGCGACGCTCTGTACGTGCGCCGTTTCACCGAGAAGCCCGACGCCGAGCGCGCCGCCGGCTTCCTGGCAGCCGGGAATTACTTCTGGAACAGTGGCATGTTCGTGTGGAAGGCACGCACGCTGGCCAACGCGCTCCGCGAGCACTTGCCGGCGACTGCGTCCGTGCTGGAACAAATTGCCGCCACGTTCGGCACGAACAAGTTTGCCGCCACATTTCGCAAACTCTACCCCAGATGCGAAAACATCAGCATTGATTACGCTGTGCTCGAGCCACGCTCTGCCCGGGGAGAAAAGTATTCCAACATCTTCTGCCTGCCGGCAGACTTCGGATGGAATGATCTCGGCTCCTGGACAGCATTGCACGAACACCATGCTGCCAGGCGGCAACCGCCGGATGGCAACCTCATTTGCGGAAAAGGAATCTTCACGCTGGACGCCGCAGGAAACTACATCCACGCGCCCGAAAAATTTGTTGCCGCGGTAGGCGTGAAAGACCTGGTCGTGGTCGAAACCGACGATGCGCTGCTGATCACCACCCGCGAGCGCGCGCAAGATGTAGGTAAGGTAGTCAAGTACCTGGACGAGAAAAAGCTGCACAAGCTGGTGTAGTGCAACCGTCCGCGATCGCACACACCGGCTGACCGCCAAAGACCAACGACAGACGACTGAATCATGGACATAAAGTTCGGCACCGACGGCTGGCGCGGTGTAATCGCCGACGATTTCACTTTTGATAACGTGCGCCGTGTCACCGGCGCCATCGCATCCTACGTTTCGAAGAAGGAAGACGCGAGCCGTGGTGTGATCGTTGGCTATGACACGCGCTTTGCTTCGCCGCGCGCCGCGCGCGTGGCGGCGGAAGTGCTCGCAGGAGCGGGCATTCCCGTCAAGCTCGCCAACGATTACACGCCCACGCCCGCGATCTCGCTGGCGGTGAAGGAGACCGGGGCCGCCGGCGGCGTGGTCATCACCTCCAGCCATAATCCGTGGAACTGGAATGGGGTCAAGTTCAAGGGCAAGTTCGGCGGCTCGGCGACCCCGGCGATCATGAAGGTGATCGAAGGAGAGCTCCACGCAGGCGCCATGCCCAGCGGCCGGAGCGTAACTATTGAAGAGGTCGACCTCAAGCCGCCATACATCAGAAAGCTCTGCCAGTTCGTGGATTTGGACTTGATTGCCGGAGCTGCCTTCAAATTCGCTGTGGATTCCATGTACGGCTCCGGGCGCGGCGTTCTGGGCGGGATCTTTCACGATCGCGGAATTGAACACATTGCCATCCGCCAGGAACTCAATCCGCTGTTCCCGGGCATCAACCCCGAGCCCATCGAGCCGCACGTGGCCTTGCTGCAGCAAACCGTGATGAAAGAGCGCTGCCACGCCGGGCTCGCGACCGATGGCGACGCCGACCGCATTGGGGCCGTCGCCGAAGACGGAAGTTTCGTGGACTCGCACAAGATTTTCTCGGTCCTGTTGCGCTGGCTGCTGGAGCGCAAGCAATGGCCGGGAGATGTGGTGCGCGCCTTCAACACCACCCGCATGGTGGACCGCATCGCGACCCGGCACGGCCGCAAATTGCTCGAGTGCTCGATCGGGTTCAAGTACATCGTGGACCTCATGATGGAACGGGAGATCGTCATGGGCGGCGAGGAGTCGGGCGGCCTTGGCTATTCGCGCTACCTCCCCGAACGCGACGGCATTCTGAACTCTCTTCTCCTGGCCAACGTGATGGCCGAGGAGCGGAAGCCCCTGGGCCAACTGGTAGCCGATCTCCAGCGCGAATACGGCCCGCACTTCTACGGCCGCCTCGACCTGCACATTGCGGATGGCATAAAGCAGGCCGCCATCCGCCAAGCCCGTTCCGACAGCACCAAACGTTTGGGAAAGTATTCCCTCTTAAAGAAGGAGGCCCTCGACGGAGTGAAGTTCTTTCTCGATGCTCCGGCGCCGGGCCAAGGCGCGGAGGCCTGGGTTCTGTTTCGGGCGTCTGGCACGGAGCCGCTGTTGCGCGTGTATGCCGAAGCGGCATCGCCCGATTTGGTAAACGAGATTCTGGCGAGCGCCGAGGCTTTTGTGAACCACAGTGCATGACCCACCGCGGGCCCTGCAGGTCTGGTAACCTAATGACAAACCACTAACCGAAGGTCCGCTGCACCTTCGAGAGTCGCAGCTTTACGCCACAGACTACGATAATGACTGTATTTTGGTCTGATCAATAGCTGAGAATGAGCGCGGCCACCGTCACAACCACGCCCCCGACCGATTCCCCGGAAACGCGGCGCTATAACCGTTCCAAGCGCTGGCTGGGAATCGCCGACTTTGTCCTCGGCCTCGTCCTGCTGGTCGTGCTGCTTGCCACCGGTTGGACTGGCACTCTGCGCGACCTCGCTTATCACGGCGGTTCCCAGAACTACAGTTTGGCGGTGTTCCTGTATGTGCTCATGCTGATGGCGATCGGCAAACTGCTGGGGCTCGGGCTGGATTACTACGGCTTCAAGCTTGAGCACCGTTACCAGCTCTCCAATCTGAAGCTGGGCTCGTGGGTCTGGGACGAATGCAAGGGCTTCGTGGTGGGCGTGGTTCTGGCGGGAATCGTGGTCGAGTTGCTGTACTTCATCATACGTCGCACGCCGCAGTACTGGTGGCTGATCGCCTGGGCCGTTTTTCTGGTGTTGTTCGTTCTGCTCGCGCAGCTGGCTCCCGTCGTTCTGTTTCCTATCTTTTATAAGTTTGAACCGCTGCAGAATGAGGAACTCAAAGCCCGCCTGGTCAAGTTGAGTGAGCGTGCGGGAACTAGAGTGAGGGGTGTCTACAAGTGGAGACTTTCGGAGAAGAGCAAGAAGGCGAATGCCGCTCTGACCGGACTCGGCAACACCCGCCGGATCATCCTGGCGGACACGCTTCTCGACAACTACACGGCTGACGAGATCGAAGCGGTGCTCGCTCACGAGCTCGGCCACCACGTGCACAAGCACATTGCCAAGAGCATCGCGGTGCAGGCCGGGATCACCCTGGTGGGGTTCTGGGCGGCCAACTGGGTCTTGCACTATGCCATCGAACGCTGGCACATGTTCGAGACGCTCTCTGACTTTGCCAACCTCCCCCTGCTCGCGCTGGTTTCGACCATGCTTTCGTTCTTGGTGCTGCCGGCGATGAATGCCTTTTCGCGCTTCAACGAACGCCAGTCCGACCGCTATGCCTTTCGCTCGATCGCCAGCGTGGAGCCGTTCATCTCTGCCATGAACAAGCTCGCGGAGCAGAACCTTGCGGAGCGCTCGCCGTCGAAGTGGGTGGAGTGGTTTTTCCACTCGCACCCGTCCATTTCCCGGCGGCTGCGGGCGGCGGAGGCATGGGCGAGACAGGACCCTAGTGCCCGCCGGTAGGGACTCGTTCCTGTCCCTTCCTGATTATTTCCTCCACCCTACGCACGTCTTCTTCAGTATCAATTCCTACGGTGTCGTAAGGCGTTTCGGCCACGTAAATGGGAATCCCGTTCTCCAGGAAGCGTAACTGTTCCAGCCGCTCACTGCGCTCCAGGGGCGACTCGGGCAGCGCCACAAATTGATCGAGTGCCGCTTTGCGGTAAGCGTAGAAGCCCAGGTGCTTGAAGTAGCGAGGCTGTCCTCCGTCGCGATCATGCGGAATGGTCGCACGCGAAAAATACAGGGCCCGGCACGCCGTGTCGGTCACCACTTTCACCGCATTGGGATTGTTGATGTCAGCCGGCGATGCGGGAGTCTTCAGCGTTCCGACCTGGACCCTGGCATCCCTCATCACCTCCAGAAGGCTGGCGATGTGTTCGGGCCGGGTAAGGGGCTCATCGCCCTGCACGTTGAGATACACATCCGCTGTAACTAGGCAGGCGATTTCGTGGACCCGCTCGGTGCCGCTGCGGTGCGCGGCCGAAGTCATGCGCGCACTCCAGCCGTTCTGCCGGCAGGCCTGGAGAATTTCGTCAGAATCGGTAGCGATGATCACATCCGCGAGGAGCGGCGAGGAGCGGACGGCGTTGTAAACGCGCCCGATCAGAGGCTGTCCGGCAATCTCGCGCAACATTTTTCGCGGCAGCCGGGTGGAGGCAATCCTGGCCGGGATCACGGCGATGGCTCTCATGGAGTGTACAGTTTCGCGGTTCTGGTTGCGGGTTGCAAGAGGCAGACCGCGCGTGTCTCCGCCGCGACGCGCTTGAGGCAATGCCGCCACCTAGCGGGCCTCTCGAACCTCCAACGGCCATTTGTTTTTCTGCGGGGGGTCGGCAGGGGAGGCACCGCCTTTGGCAAGGGATTGGCCAGGCTCATCAGACAGCAAGGGGATCACGGCGCGGAGCGCTTCGATCTCCAGCCGCACCCGCAGGATGTCTCTTTCTTTTTGCTGCAGAACCACGCATAGGTCTTTCATGGGGGCTCGCCGTTGCAAGTAGTCGGATACATCTACATCCAAAACCCCCGCAGCGCAAGAGTGAATAATGTGCAAAAAGCCGCAAGACCGACTTGCGGGCTTAGCTGGGAAAGTGGAAGTAGACATCCTGCTGGGAGGGGATGGCCACGCCGTCCATAGTCGCCGGGGTGAAGCGCCAATTGCGCACTGCCGCTAAGACCCTTTCTTCGATGCCGTAGCCCAGGGATTGCACGATTTTGGTCTCCACCACGGTTCCATGGTTGTCGATGGTGACCTCCACGATCACGATGCCCTCCACGCCGTCAGGGATCTCCGACCGGGAAACCACCGGATCGGGGAAGACCACGGGCAAGGCCGGTCTCACCTCGTGGCCTGTTATCGGGCCTTGCTGCATGGACCCGAACGGGGAACCGGCGCGGGCGGCTTCTAACGCCGCCTTGGTGACTTGCTTCTTCGCGGCGGAAGCGCCACGCGGATGCCGTTGCATCGTCTGCGCTGGCGCCGGCAGCCATATGCGCTCATGGGCTTCGTCGGCGGATGCGGCCTGCGAATCTTCGATCCCCGCGTGGGACAGATGTACCAGTTGCGAAGATGTTCCCCGGTTTCCGTAGGCGACCGAGGATGGGGTTACGAAGATGGCAGGTGTCGGCCGAAGCAGGAGATACAGGGCCAGGCCGTGGATGGCCAGCGACACCAACTGGGATCGAACCCAACTGCGACTTGTGGATTGCAGTGGCTTGAACATCCGGTCCTCATCCCCCATCGGCAATGGGCAAAGCTTAGCACTAACCTGCAAACCAGAAGCCCATTTTGTACTTTGGACGATTGGACTCGCTTGAGGTTTGGCGCCTGTGCCTCAAATCCTCCTGCCCCGTTGTGTTAGGCTGGCACCCCTTAGACTTGGACGACGTGGGGTCCAACCTCGATACGGCGGTTTGTCCTCGGGTCTTCATCAAGGAGGAACTTTGAAGAAGTTACGTCTTGTTCTGGTTTGTGTTCTGCTCGCTATCTCCGGCCTGGCAAATGCTCAGTCTCAACAGGGAGAAAAACCTCTGCCCAAGATCACCGAGAAAACCAGGCAGATGCGGCCGTTCCCCGGTTTTTTCCCCGTCTACTGGGACGAACACCAGGGCAAGATTTGGCTCCAGATTGACAAGTGGGACACCGAGTTCCTCTACCTTGACTCACTCACCGCTGGAATTGGGTCCAACGACATCGGCCTCGATCGCGGGCAACTAGGTGAGGGGCGCGTGGTGAAGTTCGAGCGGATTGGCCCTAAGGTCCTTCTCGTACAAGTCAATTACGGCTTCCGGGCCTCGAGCCAGAATCCAGCGGAACGGCGCGCGGTGGAAGACGCTTTCGCCCAGTCTGTCCTCTGGGGTTTTGAGGTCGCCGCCGAGGAAGATGGGAAAGCGCTGGTCGATGCCACATCGTTCTTCCTGAACGATGCCCACCACGTGGCGGAGACCCTGAAGCAAACCAAGCAAGGGATGTACCGAGTCGAGCCTACCCGGTCCGCAATTTATCTCACCAACACCAAGAACTTTCCGCAAAACACAGAAGTCGAATCCACCCTCACCTTCGTCGGCGATGAGCCTGGCAAGTTCGTGCAGGACGTGACGCCTGACCCCCGCGCCATCACCGTGCGCGAGCACTACTCTCTGGTGCAGCTTCCCGATGGCAACTACCATCCACGCGAATTCGACCCGCGCGCCGGGTTCTTCGGCATCTCCTATCAGGATTACAGCACCCCGGTAGGCCAGCCCTATGTGAAGCAGTTCATTGCGCGCCACCGCCTGCAGAAGAAGAATACCGCCGCGGCGGTGAGCGATCCGGTCAAGCCTATCGTCTATTACCTCGATCCCGGCGCCCCCGAACCCGTCCGCTCGGCACTGCTGGAAGGAGCTCGCTGGTGGAATCAGGCGTTCGAGGCAGCCGGCTACCGCAATGCCTTCCGCGTGGAAATGCTGCCTCCCGATGTGGACCCCTTGGATGTCCGCTACAACGTTATCGAATGGGTCCATCGCGCGACCCGGGGATGGTCTTATGGCAGCTCAGTCGTGGACCCGCGCACTGGCGAGATCATCCAGGGCCACGTCTCGCTGGGTTCCTTGCGCTCCGATCAGGACTATCTCATCCTGGAAGGACTTCTTTCCCCGCACAAGAAAGGACAGCCGGACGACCCGCGCCTGCTGCAGACCGTGCTCGCGCGTTTGCGTCAACTCGCCGCCCATGAAGTCGGGCACACACTTGGCCTGATGCACAACTACATCGCCAGCACCGAAGGCCGCGCCTCGGTCATGGACTACCCCCATCCTCTGGTGAAGCTTGCCGGCGACGGTTCCCTTGATCTGAGCGACGCTTACGCCACCGGCATCGGGGAGTGGGACAAGGTCGCGATTCAGTACGGCTACTCCGATTTCGCGCCCGGAACCGATGAAAAGACGGCACTGAACGCAATCATCGAGAACGCCCGAGCGCGTGGCCTGATCTTCCTTACCGACCAGGACGCGCGTCCCCCGGGGAGCGCTCAGCCCCAGACTCACCTTTGGGACAACGGGAAGAATGCGGTTGACGAACTGGACCGCGTCCTTACAGTACGCGCTCGCGCGCTCGATCAGTTTTCCGAGGCCGCCATCCGGGAAGGCACACCGATGGCGTTGCTCGAAGACGCGCTCGTCCCCGTATATCTGTTTCATCGCTACCAGACCAGGGCCGCAATCAAGGTGATCGGCGGGCAAACTTACACCTATGCCTTGCGCGGCGATGGACAGATACCGACCACCCCTGTTCCAGCTGCTGAACAGCGCCGTGCCCTTGATGCTGTCCTGAAGGCCATTTCGCCGGAGACGCTTGCCATCCCTGATCGGATCGCTGCCTTGATTCCCCCCCATCCCGCTGGCTACGAACGCACCCGCGAGAGTTTCAACACGCACACCGGGATGACTTTCGATGCGATGGGCATGGCTGAAAGCGCAGCCCATCAGACGATCTCACTGTTGCTCGACCCCGAACGCGCGGCCCGGCTGGTCTCCTATCACGGGCAGGACTCCGGCCAGTTGGGCTTGGGCGAAGTCCTCGATCGCCTTTTCGCAGCCACGTGGAAATCCAAAGCCGCGTCCGACAAGCTTGCCGCCGTCCAGCGCTCCATCGCCGACGTTGCCTTGAACGACGTCATGGCCCTCGCCGCCAACGATCACGCTGCCACTGAAGTTCGCGCCATGGCCTTGCTCAAACTGACCGAACTGAAAGACTGGCTGACCACTCAAGCGCCAGGCACGGCCGGGGAGCAGGAGCGTGCGCACCTGCTCTTTGCCGCCGCACAAATCCGCAAGTTCGAGCAGGAGCCGGCACAAGTTTTGAAGTCCACGGAACCGCTCGCACCCCCGCCCGGTGCCCCAATTGGCTCACTGGGAACGGATGGCGACGATCTGGATTACTAGCAGTACGGTCCCCCATCCAGCAGGCCGCGCCATTTCACAGCCTCGGGGTGTGAGAACTGTTGCAGTTGCTACCGTCCCTTGTGGCGAGAAGGGAACAGGTTCGCGCTGATCGTGGGCGTGTTCTGCGTGGATGTCGATTTGTTTCCTCGCTGTCTTTGTTGCTGCTCTCGCTGGAATCGCTCCGAAAACTCATAGGAGCGGGCCGGCTTTCCCATGTTTTTTGGGAGAGCGCAACTGCGATTTCCAGTCTTGTTGTGCCAAGCCCGCGTCCGTAGCTGACTCATTCCTCGTCGCTCCCAGCGACTCGCGCGCGAATTGTGTTTCGCGCCGGATTGGCCAGCAACCTGCACCTCCAAGGGCAACTACTTTCTGCGCTTTCCGCGCTGTAGAGGGTGAAACAAACAGGAGATTCACAGTATGAAGAGCATGAAGTTTGCTGTCTTGGCTTTGTTGGCATTGTCACTTTGTCTGCCCGTTGGTCTTTTTGCGCAGGAGGTGGCCTCGCTGACCGGAGTGGTCAGCGACAAAACCGGAGCGGTGCTTCCCGGCGCTACGCTCAAGCTGTTGGACACCAGAACCAACACCAGCTATGAAGCCACCACCAATTCCCTTGGGTCGTACGTGTTTGTGAAACTGCCGCCGGGACCGGGTTACAAGCTCACCGTCACCAAGGATGGCTTTGATTCGGTCACCATCGCCGACCTTTACCTTGGCGTTCAATCCACCCGCACCCAAAACGTCCAGTTAGAAGTGGGCGCGGTCAGCCAAAGCGTGGAAGTCTCGGCGGTGGGGCAAGGAGTGACTCTCGATACCACCGACGCCACCATCGGCAACAATTTCGACATGCGCAGCGTGCATGACTTGCCCATCCAGGTGCGCGATTCGCCGGCCGCTCTGCTGCGCCTGCAACCCGGCGTGGTGGACGCGGCTGTCAGCGACGATCCCAACTCCAGCCGCGACGGAGCGGTCACCGGCGCCCGCTCCGACCAGGGCAACATCACTCTGGATGGACTGGACGTCAACGATTTCGCCACCGGTCAAGCTTTTTCTACGGTCGGCAATGCGCCGGTGGATTCCATCCAGGAGTTTCGCGGTGAGACCGCCAATCCGCTGGCCGCCAGCGGGCGCGGCAGCGGCGCGCAGATCAACTTGACCACCAAGAGCGGAACCAACACCTGGCATGGGTCCGCCTATGAGTACCACCGCAACACCATCACGGAAGCGAACACCTTCTTCAATAACCGTGACGGTCTGCCCAGAACCAAACTCATCCGCAACCAATTTGGCGCGGACCTCGGCGGTCCCATCCTTAAGGACAAGTTGTTCTTCTTCTTCGACTACCAGGGAAGGCGTGATGCCCGTGAGGACTCGGTATTGACCATCGTGCCCCTGGACGGCTTCCGCAACGGCGATGTCTCCTACATCAACAACAGCGCCGGTTGCACCAACCAGAGTCGCATCAACACGCAGCCCAATTGCATCACCACCTTGTCAGCTGCTGACCTCGCAACGATCGATCCCCAGCACGTGGGCCCCGATGCCGCCCTGCTGAGTTTCATCAACAGCCGCTATCCCCGCGCCAACGATCTCACGGTCGGGGACGGCGTGAATACCGGCGGCTTTCGCTTTAACTCTCCCGTGGGGCGCACCGCCAACGACTACGTCACCCGCATTGACTACAACCTTTCCAGCAAGATGAAGCTGTTCGGTCGGTTCAGCATTCTCCGCGACACCGGCGGCGACGATGTTAACTTTTCGGCCCCGATCCAGTTCCCCGGGGACCCGCTCAGCCACACCATTGTGGACACCAGCTATTCCTACGTCATCGGGCACACCTGGACCATCAGCAACAACAAGATCAACCAGTTTGTCTTCGGGGAGACCCGTTCCCAGCTCAACTTCCCAACCCTGTTTAACCCGGTCGGGAGCACGTTCTACCAGAACTTCGGACCCCTCACCGGTCCATTCTCCCAGCAGCAGTCTCAGCACCGCATTGTTCCCGTCCCGATCTTCCGCGATGATTTCACTTATGTGCGCGGAACTCACACCATTCAGGTCGGGGCCACCTTCAAGCCCATTCTTTCCCAGACCAACCAGGTGAACGACTTCAACTTTGTCACTCTCGGTTTGGGAGGAAGAATCAACAACTTGAATGCGAGCTTGCGTCCGGCCGACATCCTGGACGATCCCGTCACCCAGAACCTCTGGGACAGCTCCTTTACTTTTGACCTGGGACGTTTCGGCAATATCGGAAGCAACTTCAACAACGGGGTAAACCTGCAGCCCCTGCCGCAGGGTAGCGGCGCGACCCGCGATTATCGCTACTACGAGACCGAGGTCTATCTGCAGGATACCTGGCGCATGCGCACCGATCTGACCATGACCTACGGCCTGCGCTATCAGTATTACTCGGTTCCGTATGAGGTCCACGGCTTCGAGGCGGTCCCGAACCTGGGTTTTGCCAACGTCTTTGATGCGCGCGTCCCGCTGGGTGCGCAGGGGATTCCCGGCCCGCAGCCGATTACCACCTACGACCTTGCCGGGAAGGCCAACCACGGCCCGGGCTTTTACCACCCCGACTGGAGGGACTTCGCGCCTCGGCTCAGCTTCGCCTATAACCCTTCGAAATCTGACGGTTTCCTGGGGCGGCTGCTGGGCGATCGCAAGACGGTGATTCGCGCAGGCGCTGGCGTGGTCTTCGACCACCCGGTCACCAACGCGCTCAACTTCATCCAGAACCAAGCCTCGTATCTCTTTCAGAACGCCTCCGCTACACCCTTTGGCACTACGGGTGATCCTGCGGGATCGCTGCTGAACGATCCCCGCTTCACCGCGCTGAATGAGCTGCCCCAGTTGACTCCGCCCACGCCCATCACTCGTCCCTTCGCGCCGTTTGTGGACGAGAATGGCCCGTTTGGGACGGCCACCGGGCAGGCCAACTACGCCATTGATCCGAACCTGAAAACACCGTACTCCCTGGTGTACAGCTTCGGCATTCAGCGTGAACTGCCGGGCAACTTCGTGTTCGAGGCCAACTATTTCGCCCGACTCGGTCGGCGCCTGCTGGCGCAATCTGATGCCGGCCAGATTGTGAACTTCAAGGATCCGGCTTCCGGACAACTGCTGGCCAACGCGTTTGCCTCGCTCTCCCGCCAGGTACGCGCCAACCCGAGCGCACCCGTGACGGCACAGCCGTTCTTTGAGAACCAGATCCCGGCCGCCATCGGGGTCGATTGCAACACCGCCTTCGGCGAGAGTTGCTCCCAGTTCATCGTAGACAATCTCGGCGTGCTGGTATCCCGGGGAGACATGGGAGATGTGGTGCAAGCCTTGTCTGCCGGCTTGCTGAACCCCGGCGTCGGGCTGGCACCACAATTCGCCACCGACGCGTACATCACCAACAAGTCCTTCTCCAGCTACAACGGCTTGTTGCTCACCCTGCACAAGAAGCTGTCGCACAACCTGCAGTTTGACTTCAACTACACCTACGCGCATTCCATCGACAACGTCTCCTCGCCGGCCAACAATGTCTTTGGCGCGGGGGCGGCTTTTTCCGGAGGCTTGATCTGCGATGTCACCGATCTGAGCGTATGCCGCGGAAACTCTGACTTCGATGTCACCCATAACATCACGGTCAACGGCATATACGACCTGCCGTTCGGCCACGGCAAGCGTTTTGGCGGCAACGTCTCCGGATGGCTCAACCAGATCATCGGAGGCTGGCAGATCGCAGGGATTCAGACCTGGCGCACCGGCTTTGCCTTCACCACCACGGCCAATGCGTTCCCCATCAGTTTCGCTGGGAACGTCCCAGCCGTCTTTAACGGCAACACCGCGGCCCTCAGGACGGATGTCCACACCGATCCGGCCACAGGCGCGCTGCAGTTGTTTGCTGACCCCACGGCGGCTCGAGGCGCCTTCAGTGGCCCGCTCGGCCTGCAGGCCGGCAGCCGTAACAACCTGCGCGGACCGCGCTTCTCCAACCTCGACCTCGCATTCAGTAAGCATTTCCCCATCCGCGAGCGCCTTGCGCTGGAGTTCCGCGCCGAAGCCTACAATCTGTTCAACCACCCCAACTTTGGGTTACCCGGCGTGCTCAACAGCAGCGTCGGCACCGCCGATATCACCAACCCCAGCCAGTTTGGGGTGATCACCACCACAGCCTCCGACCCACGCGAATGGCAGTTCGCGCTGCGGTTTGATTTCTGATTCTGGGGAGTGCACTTGGAAGGGCCGGTCAGTTGACTGGCCCATTTTTTTGCCTGTCTCCGGCGGGACACAGTGTCTGCGCGCCACCACAAATCCACCCCGGATTGTGTCTCCTAACTGATTACAAATAAGCAACATAACCTTTGGTTGCCAGCCTGCCACTTCCTTCAGCGCAAGCCCACAGAAGGTGGCAGCAATGAGACGGGTCGCCGGGAGATCGAGGGTCTACAGAGTCAGCGAAGCAATCCTTGTTGCCTTGGCCCTGACCGCGACCCGCATGGCGGTCGCCCAAGACCCGACGCACCCTAGCATCGCATTTCACCGCGTACAGTCCTTTCGCCGCGTGCTGGTCAGCATCCCCGACCGCAAGCTGGCCGTGTTGGAAGACGGCAGAGTGATTCGCACTTTCCCCGTCGCGGTGGGTGCGAAGGTAACCCCGAGTCCCAGTGGACAGTTCCAGATCGTTCGCCGTGTGGCCAATCCGGCCTACTACCATCCCGGCGTGGTCATTCCTCCCGGCCCCGACAACCCGGTCGGGACCCGTTGGGTGGGGCTCAGCCAGAAAGGTTACGGGATTCATGGAACGAATGAGCCCAGTTCCATCGGCAAGGCCCGGTCGCACGGCTGCATTCGCATGCGCAATCGCGATGTCGAACAGTTCTTCACCCTGGTGAGCGTGGGCGACACGGTGGAGATTCGCTCGGAGCGAGACGAGCAAACAGCAGAGGTTTTCGGAACCGAGGCAGACACCACACAGACTTCAGATGCCCAGGTGCAGGCTGCGGCC
This sequence comes from Terriglobales bacterium, assembly GCA_035542575.1. Lineage (GTDB taxonomy): Bacteria > Acidobacteriota > Terriglobia > Terriglobales > Acidobacteriaceae > JAIQET01. Next base: position 17,399 of record DATKLE010000054.1, read on the forward strand.
GGTGTGACTAGCGGGCAGTAGCCCGAACGAATTTATCAGGAGGACACTATGCAGCTCGCGATCACAGCTATGGCAGTTGTCGCCGGATTGGTTTTCTCACTGGCGATCGCGCTTCTGGTCGAGGAGTTGATCTTCGGCAAAGTTTTTCGGCTGCTTTCAGCCCGGCGGGCGGTACCTGTCAAGTCTGAGCCCAGGCGCTGAAGCGCGGAAGGAGAACCACCATGTTATTTCTCAAGTATTCGCTGGTGTTTGGCGGCGTCGGCATGATCGTGGTTGCCGTCGCCATGCTCGCCTACGACCTCTACCGGGAAGTGCCGCTGAAGGACGGAATGCAACCCTTGCCGGCCCTTCGGCACATTCGCTGGCGCGGCGCACTCGCCCTGGCGCTGCTGGCCTGGGGACCGATTCTGCTGGCTTCGAGCATCGTCGTTGTCCCCAGCGGCACGGCCGGGGTCCGCGTCAGCCAGACTAGAGGCACGCTGGCCGGCACGCTCTATCCCGGAGTCCACTTCGTCACCCCGTTGGCTGAGAGTGTCGTTCTGTTCGACACCCGCGACCAGCTGTTCACCACCGGCGCAATCGAGGCACCGGGCAAGACGGCGTCCGCAGTTGGCCCTAAGCCCGAGCCCTTGAACGTTCAAGCCAAGGAAGGCCTCACCCTCGGGCTCTCTATTACCGTTCGCTACCGCCTCGATCCGAAGCATCTCGACTACATCCAGGCCAATCTGCCCTTGCCGGTGGAAAGAGAGATCGTGCCCTCAGTTGTGACCACCGCCTGGCGAGAGATCGTTCCCAACTACACCGTGCGCGACGTGTTCGCAGCCAAGCGTGAAGAAGTCCGCAAGCGCGCCGCCGACATCATCACCCAAAAGCTGGCGGCCGACGGAATCATCGTGAAAGAAGTCATGCTGCGCGACATCCAGCTGCCGCCCGAATACGCCAAGGGTCTGGAAAACTTGTTACTCAAGGAGCAGGAGAACGACCAGATGGGCGTACAAACTGAGATTCAGCAAAAGCAGGTGCGGATTGCCGAGCTTGAGGCCGAGGCTGCCAAGGTGCAGCAGGTCAAGCAGGCGGAAGGCCAAGCCCAGGTGCGCGTCCTGGAAGCCAAGGGTGAGGCTGATGCCATGCAGTACACTCTGCCACTGAAAGAAAAGCAGATTCAGCAGTCCCGCCTGGAAGCGGAAGCGCGCAAGGAAGCGACCGTGCAAAACGCCGAAGCTCTGGCCGAAGCCAAGGTCATTGACAGCAAGGCCGAGATGGAGCGCCGCAAGCTGCTGGCCCAGGCCGAAGCCGACCGCATTCGGGTGACGGCTGTCGCCGACGCCGAGCGCATGAAAAGTGAAGGCGAGATCCTGAAACAGAATCCCCTGCTGATCAACAAAATTGTCGCCGAGAGGTTATCGGACAAGCTGCAGATCATGATGGTGCCCTCGGACGGGAAATTTTTCTTTGCTAACGACGTCTTGCGCAGCATGAACATGGCGAACCACGCCAGCCAGGCGGAGGAACCACCCACTCCTCCCCAGAACTGAGGCTCCGTGTCTGAACTTGTTATTGGCGTCATCCTGAACGGTCCTGAGACCGTGAAGCACCTTGCGTGCAGCGGCAACCCTGAATCCCATGCCACGCGCGCCAGATCCTTCAGAAGCTGGCATTTCTTCAGGATGACGCCCCCGAAGAAGGGCTTAGGGAATGACCAGTCGCAGCCACAACGCGGTTTATAATGCGCCCATCCCGCCGATGCTGATTTCGCCGTCACGCTGGTTGCGCGTTACCTGCCTGCTGCTCGCCGCCTTGCTCCTGACCAGCCCTGTGGCGGGCGCGGCTGACTGGACTGGCCCCGAAGAACAGCTCGCCGGCAAGATTGCGGCTGTCACCGGGCCCGGTGCCATCGCGTTCGACATCACCAACCGTTCCTCGCTGAGCAAAGCCGAGGTTGACGACATCCGCCGTGGCCTCCTCCTTCAGTTTGCCCTGCTGGGCCTGCACGTGGTCAACGCGGAGCAAGCGGCTGCGACCATACAGGTTTCTCTCTCCGAAGACCTGCGAAGCTATGTCTGGGTCGCAGAGATTCATCAGGGTACGAACCAGCCCGTGGTCGAGATGACCTCCATGCCGCGCCCGGAAACTCCTCAGGTCGCGCGTGAGACCGCTGGTTTGACCCTGCGCAAGACTCCGCTGTGGACACAGGAAGCACGTATCCTCGACGCGGCTGTGGTCGACACCGATCCTGCACACCTGATCGTGCTTGATCCCAACCAGGTCTCGCTGTACCGGTTGCAGGACAGCCGCTGGCAGCCCGAGCAGTCACTGCCCATTACCCATTCCCGCTCCTGGCCGCGTGACCCTCGGGGGCGCCTGCTGTTGCGCCACGACCACCTCTTTGATGCTTATCTGCCGGGAGTCTTCTGCCGGAGTTCGGCAGCAGCGCCGCTGACGCTGAATTGCTATCCCAGCGACGACCCCTGGCCGCTGGGCAGCGATCAGTTCAACTTGAGCGCGTTCTTCACTCCGGCGCGAAACTTCTTCACCGGCGCGCTCGCGCCCGGACTCGGTAAGCAGACCACGGCGCCCGCGTTCTACTCGGCAGCCCTGCTTCCGCGAGAGAAGTACACTCTGGGCTTGTTTGTGGCGGTGGACGGCGAACTTCACCTGCTCGACGGCATGACCGACCGCGCCGCGGGCAAGCTGGGCTGGGGAAGCGACATTGCCGGTGTCAAAAGCAATTGTGGCTCCGGCTGGCAAGTGCTGGCGACGCGCAGCGGGGAGGGCCCGAACGACAGCGTCCGCGCCTACGAATTTCCCGATCGCGAGCCGGTCGCGGTCAGCCAGCCGGTGGATTTTGTCGGCAGTATCACCGCGCTGTGGGCCGAGGCCGCGGGAAATAGCGCCATTGCCGTGTCTCACAACGCGGAAACGGGGAGATATGAGGCGTATCGCCTTAGTATTACTTGCGGCCAGTAGCCTGCTGCCGGCGGTCATGGCCAGCGCGGCTACGCGTCCACGCTACGGCGGAATCCTGCGCGTTGCGCTGCGTGCTGCCCCTACGACTCTGGACCCTGCGGACCTCTATCAATCCGATTCCCCCACGCGCAGCAATCTCTCGCGCCTGATGTTCGATACCCTGGTTACGCTGGACAGCCGTGGCCGGCCCCAGCCGTCCCTCGCCACCTCCTGGCAGGCTGAGCCTGGCAACCAGCGGTGGCATTTCTACTTGCGCCCCAATGTCAGCTTTCACGATGGCACCGCGCTCACCTCGGATGCGGTCGCGGCCTCGCTGCGCGCTGCCAATCCCAACTGGAAAGTGTTCCCCACCGGCGACGCAGTGGTCATCGAGAGCGATGCTCCCGATGCGGACCTTCCCGCTCAACTTGCCCTGGCGCGCAACGGCATCGCCAAGCGCGACGGAAGGCTGCTCGGAACCGGGCCGTTTGCCATCGCCGACTGGCAACCGGGAAAGATGTTGACCCTGGCCGCGCGCGACGATTACTGGGGCGGCCGCTCCTTCGTGGACTCCGTCGTCATCGAAATGGGCAAAAGCTATCGTGACCAGATGATCTCGCTTGACCTGGGGAAGGTGGACCTGATCGAAGTCGCGTCCGGGCAGGCCCGCCAAGCCGCCGCGGAGAATCGGAGAATTGAGAGTTCCGCACCCCTGGAACTCATGTGCCTGCTCTTCACGCGCGCCCCCCAGTCGTCTGAGGAAGGACGACTGCGCCAGGCGCTCGCCCTCAGCATTGACCGTGCTTCCCTGAACAGCGTATTGCTGCAAGGCAGCGGCGAAGTGTCCGGCGGGCTTCTGCCCGACTGGCTCACAGGCTACGGTTTTCTCTTCCCCGCGGAGGTCAACCTGCCGCAGGCCCGCCAGCTGCGCGCTGATCTACACCAGGCATCTCCCTGGACTCTGGGCTACGATTCGGCGGACCCGTTGGAAGGGCTGATTGCCGAGAGAATCGCTCTTAATGCCCGCGATGTCGGCATCGTCCTGCAACTTACCAGTTCGAATTCTCCCGACGTGCGCCTGGTCCGCGTCCCCCTGGCCTCGCTGGATTCCGGCGTTGCGCTCAAAATGATTGCCCAAGCGCTGGGCATTCCATTTCCCGCACTCGCCGGCAACTCAGTTCACGACCTCTACGTCGCAGAAAACGGACTGCTCGAGTCGCAGCGCGTCATTCCGCTGCTTTACGTGCGGGTGGCGGTTGGGATTGGCCCTACGGTCCGAAACTGGAGCGCTCGCCCCGATGGCATCTGGCCTGTGCAGGATGTGTGGCTGGGTGCGGAGAGGCCATGAGTTTCCGCCGCAAACTTCTGGCGGTGTTTGCCCTGACGGTTTGCCTGTCCGTGGCGGCGGTCACCTGGATCGTGTCCGCGACCACGCGCCGGGCTTTTGAGCGCTCGGACGAGGAACGTACTCTCTCGCTGATCGCTCAATTTCGCCGCGAGTTCAACCGCCGTGGCGACGAGGTAGTCCGTCGTGTAGCGACCATTGCTGCCAGCGATGCCACGACCCGCATGGCGCTCGCTCTCAGCCGGGGCGTTCCCGACTACGGAGCGTATCTCTCCGAAGCTAAGAACATCGCCGACAACCAGCAACTGGACTTCCTCGAGTTCGTGGACAACCAGGGAACCATCATCTCTTCTGCGCAGTGGCCCGCCAAGTTCGGCTACCGAGAAACCTCGTTACCGGCGCAGCCCACTCCCAAGGAAGCGTTTCTCCGGCGGGAAGATCTGCCCGATGCTGCTGGCTTGAGCCTCTCTGCTATCCGCCAGGTGAACGTTGGCGACAAGCCGCTGTACGTCATCGGCGGGCGGCGCATTGACAAGGATTTTCTCAATACCCTGGAGCTCCCCACGGGAATGCGGGCAATGTTTTATCAGAACTTCAGCCCGGGATTTTCGCCCCAGTTCCTGATTGATCCCTCGGGGACGGTGCAGCAACCCGACCGCATCGCGCCTTTGGTTGAACGAGTGCAGCAGCAGAGACAGGATGCCACCGAACTCATTCATTGGTCCTCTGGCGCCGTCGACGATGAAACCGTCCACGCGATTCCGCTGCCCGGGCAGGACGGCCAATTGCTTGGAATTCTGCTCGTGGGCAACTCGCGGCGTCCTTACGTCGAACTCCGGCAGCGCATCCGCTCAGCGGCCCTGCTCGTCGGTGGGGGCGGCATTCTGCTGGCCATTCTGCTGAGCGGCTGGGTTGCCGCTCGCGTCACTCGCCCGGTCGAACAACTGGCGGCGGCCGCCCGTGAAGTCGCCGCCGGCAACTGGAACACGCGAGTCGAAGTCAGCACCTCCGACGAACTTGGCGAACTGGCGGAGTCGTTTAACCGCATGACCGGCGAACTGCTCGACCAAAAAGAACGTCTGGTGCAAGCCGAGCGTGTGGCGGCCTGGCGGGAACTGGCGCGGCGCCTCGCCCACGAACTCAAGAATCCGCTGTTTCCCCTGCAGCTGACGGTCGAAAACCTGATTCGGGCCCGCCAGCAGACTCCGGAGCAATTCGAGGAGGTCCTGCGCGAAAGCTCGTCTACCCTCCTGGCTGAAATCTCCAACCTGAAGGCCATCATCTCCCGCTTCAGCGAGTTCTCGAAGATGCCGCAGCCACAGTTTCGGCGCGTGCAGCTGAATGATGTGGTGGCCAACGTCGCACGTCTATTCCAGGCCCAGCTTCACGCACCGGATCGCGCGGCCATTGATTGTCAACTGCAACTCGCCGAGCCCATGGATTCCGTTGTCGCCGATCCCGAGCTGCTGCATCGCGCCATCTCCAATCTTGTGCTCAATGCCATGGACGCGATGCCGCAGGGTGGGACGCTTAGGCTGCGTACTCATCAGCAGGATGACCGGGCTTTTCTCGAGGTCTCGGACACCGGATCTGGCCTCACGCCAGAAGAGTGCGAGCGCCTGTTCACGCCCTACTACACCAGCAAGCCCCACGGAACCGGGCTCGGCCTGGCGATTGTCCAGTCGGTGGTGAGCGATCATGGAGGCAGAATCAACGTGCAAAGCCAGGCGGGGCGCGGTACAACATTTGTGATCGAGCTGCCGAAAAGGCAGCAATTAGCAGTTAGCAATTAGCCGTTAGCAATTGGCATTGCCGGGTCGCTTCCGATTGGAAACGCCGGGCAGGATGATCAATTCCGGTAAGGGCAGTTGCTGATCGCTAATTGCCAATCGCTAACCGCTGATTGCTGATTTCAGGAGCCACTGTTGCCCCCGAAAGCCAACCTACTGATTGTCGACGACGAAGCCAACACCCTGGCCTCGCTTTCTCGCGCGTTCCGCTTGGCCGGTTACGAGGCCGCTGTCTGCGACAACGCCGCCAGGGCCCTCGAACTCGCCAAGTCACAGAATTTCGACCTCATCTTCTCCGACGTGGTTATGCCGGGCAAAGACGGCCTTTCGCTGCTCGAAGATCTCAAGTCGCAAGGCGTCAGCACGCCGGTGGTGATGATGTCCGGCCAGGCCCATATTGAGATGGCGGTGCGTGCAACCCGCCTCGGAGCCCTCGATTTCCTCGAAAAACCGATTTCCAGCGAAAAGCTGCTGCTCACCGTCGAGAACGCCCTCAAGCTCCAGCGATTGGAGTTGGAGAACCGCCAGCTTCGCCAGTGGCTGGGCAAGCACGAAATCGTCTGGAGCGGGGACGCCATGCGCAGGGTCATGGCCCAGGTGGAGCGTGTCGCCGCCAGCGAGACCCGCGTCTGCATCCTGGGCGAAACCGGCACCGGCAAGGAACTCGTGGCCCGCACCTTGCATGAGCGCAGCCCGCGCGCCGCGGGGCCCTTCGTGACTCTGAACTGCGCCGCCGTCCCCGCCGAACTGATCGAGTCCGAACTTTTCGGCCACGAGAAAGGTTCCTTCACCGGGGCCGCTGGCCGCCACCTGGGAAAATTCGAGCAGGCGGAGCACGGCACCATCTTTCTCGACGAGATCGGCGACATGCCGCTCGCCATGCAGGCCAAGTTGCTGCGCGTCCTCGAAGAGGGCGAAGTCGAACGCATCGGCGGCGATAAAGCCATCCCCGTGGACGTGCGCGTGATCGTCGCCACCCATCGCAACCTCGAAACCTTGGTGAGGGAGGGCAAGTTTCGTCAGGACCTGTTTCACCGTGTCTATGTCTTTCCACTCGTGCTGCCACCGCTGCGCGAGCGCCGCGAGGACATCCCGGCGCTGGTGGAACACTTTGCCCGCCAGGTCTGCGCGCAAAACAACTGGAAGCCCATTCCCTTTGCGCCGGACGCGATTGAAGAACTTCAGGCCCACTCCTGGCCGGGAAATGTCCGCGAACTGCGCAACGTGGTAGAGCGCCTGATGCTGCTTGCCACCGAAGGACAAGTCTCTCTCGAGACCGTGCATCTGGCCTTGCCCCAGGCGGTGGCTGCGCCGGGCTCCCTCCTCGGATCAGGACCGCTGGCGGATCGCGTTCAGAGCTTCGAACGCGAGGTCATTCTCGCCGAACTCAAACGCAGCAACTACCACATCACCAATGCGGCCAAGGCGCTCGGTCTGGAGCGCAGCCACCTGTACAAGAAAGCCGAACAGCTGGGGATCGATATCCAGAAACAACGGCGGGAGGAAGAGCCGTCCGGCGCTCTCTGACCCTTTTCACGAGTGCTACAATCGAGCTGTCTATGGGCCGAAAGCGCGCACACTTCGCGATTGTTCTGTGCCTGCTGCTGGTAACGCAAGTCCAGGCGGCCAAGCCCCGGCCGCTCTCGAACCGCATCTCCGCCGTACTTTCCGACCCCGGTCTGGCGCGCGGCTTTTGGGGTATCGAGGTCGTCTCGCTTAAGACCGGCAAGGTGCTTTATTCACAGAATCCAGACAAGCTGTTCACTCCTGCATCCAACACCAAGCTGTTCACCACCGCCGCCGCACTGGCCCTGATCGGTCCGGATTACAAGTTTCGCACCACCGTCGAAACCACCGGCACCCTCGACAAACACGGTCGTTTGACCGGTGATCTGGTGCTCGTGGGGCGCGGTGACCCCAACCTTTCCGGCCGTGAACTGCCTTACGCGCTGCGTACCCAGCGCAACGACCATCCCATTCAGGTCCTTGAGCAGTTGGCCGACGTGCTGGTGCAGCAAGGCGTGAAGTACGTGGACGGCGACATCGTGGCAGATGACTCCTACTTCGCCTTCGAGCGCTACGGAGAAGGCTGGAGCCAGGACGATTTGGTTTGGGCCGATGGTGCGCCCGTCTCTGCTCTCACCATCAACGACAACGTCGTTTTTGTGAGTATTCTGCCTGCCGACCGGGCGGGAGAGCGCGCTTTCGTCAGCATCACTCCGTTCGCTGATTACTACCGCATTGACAACCGCATCATCACCACGCCCGCGGGCACCGGCCGCAAGATCTTCATTAATCGCGAACCCGGTTCGACTGAGCTGACGCTCTGGGGCAACATGCCGCTCGATGATGCCGGCGCCAACGAAGCCCTGGCGATCGAAGATCCCGCCGAATTTGCAGCGCAGCTGTTTCGCCAGTTGCTGGAAAATCGCGGCATCGTCGTCTATGGCCGCCAGCGCACTCGACACACCGAGTTAGCCAGTTTGTCTACGTTCACGGTTACGGCCACTGCGCCGGCCCGCGGCGGCGACGAGCCTTCGCGCATCATGCAGAACCAGCCTCTGGTGCTGGCCAGCTACCAATCGAAACCTCTTATCGACGATGTGCGCGTCATCAACAAGGTCAGCCAGAATCTGCATGCAGAAATTCTGCTGCGCCTCCTGGGCCGCGAAAAGGGCACCGCCGGGACGGTCGAAGGCGGCCTAGAAGTGCTGCGTGGCTTTCTGAACCAGGCGGGTATCTCCCCCGATCAGTATGTCTTCTACGACGGGTCAGGCCTTTCCCGCCAGAACCTGGTCACGCCCCACGCCACTGTGCAGCTTCTCCGTTATGCGACTTCTCAGCCCTGGGGCACCAGTTTTCGCGACACTCTGCCCCTGGCCGGCGTGGACGGTTCCCTGGCCGAGCGTTTCAAGAACTTGCAGGTACAGGGACGGGTTTATGGCAAGACCGGCGCCCTGGGTGGTGTCAAGACGCTCTCCGGATACGCCACAACCGACAGTGGCGACGAGGTCGCGTTCTCCATTCTCTCCAACAATCTCAACCTGCCCGAGAAGCGCGTCACCGACACCATTGACAGTTTGGTGGGAGCCATCCTGAACGACGGGCGGAAGGCGAAGTAAGCATCTGGCGCCGCCTTGAAACGCCCCCATCGCCCCGGCAACTGATACATTCGGTGTTGGTTATCCATCTTGACCCGGGATTGTTTCACCTTGAGTCAGCCGATCCTGGCCGGTACTCGGAGTCAAAAACTCCTTGCCGCCGTGTTTAGACCGTAGTAACTTGTCGCGGTCATTGGGGGAGGAGAAAACCTTGAGTCTTGACATGGAGCGGTATCTGGTCGCCGTGAGGAAATTCAACCAGTTGGTCTCTGAGCTTGCCGGCAAGCTGGAGGAAATCAGCGATGCCCGCGATGAGGCGTTGAAAGCGAGTTCCGATTTGCAGAGGGAGCTGGCATCTACCGACCAGAAGCTGCAGGACATCGCCAGCGCCGTGCGCCAGCAGGTCACCCTGGAGTTCACCAGAAAGACGCCTCGACCGGAAACCGCTGCCGATTCGGCAATGGCCAGAAGAGTCAGCTAGGCGCGGCTTCCCCATCCGCTGATTTCGCCCGCGCGGTGCACTGCCCATAACTGCGGCCCGGCTTCACCCACAGCGTTGCCTGTCCTTCGGAGTACGTAAGCGGGGCTGTAGGCGCTATGCCAACAGGAGGGGGAGGGGCGTCGCACACCCCGGCTCCGTGCCAGGAAACCTGCGCGCCCGCACCGCCAGGCTGGCCCCCCTTCCGAACAGAGGCGGATCGCTGCGGAGCAGTTCCGCCTCGCGATGGATGCGAATGGCCCGTCCCTCGAACCTCTGCGGGAACTCCACCGCCTCGCGCGCTCCGCAGCATAGGTACAGCGAGAGCAGGTCGCAGAACTGCAGGACCTCCACCAGCATGCTGATCTCTTCCGGCCCCCGGTCCTGTCGGTGGTAAAGCAGTCGCTGTCGCTCCCCCTCGCGCTCCAGAAAGCTCTCCACCGCGGCGTCATCTTCAGGATTGTCCTGCATCATTTGCCGCCGCCAGCGTCCCAGACGGCAAAAATGTTGGCTCACCAGGATGCCGCCGATTGGCGATTCCTGCTCGGCCCGCGCAATCGAGTCTCGCCACGCTCGTAAGAAGTCCGCCAACGCCATATCCACAAACGATAGCGGACGCCCCCGTCCGTTCAGGCTCGGTGCGCGGTCAAACGCAGCCCAACCTTCGTCATGCCACGCTATAGCCCGCACCACCTCCGTATCAAGCTGAGGGAACTCCGGAGAACGGATGCACGTGGCCAGATCCCCCGCCAGCGCCGCATGATCCGGTTGCGCCACCAGCCACCATTCCGTGGCGTCCTGTTTTTGAGTTCGCAGAATCACGTCCCAGGCAGGTACGGTGACGTGCTCGCCAGAAGCAGCGTGATGCTCAGCCGGCGCGTTGAGCGGATAGAGAACCATGGAATCCAGCAATTAGCAGGTTAGCAACTAGCACCCCGCCGTCGGGGCACGATTGCATGACAGAATGACTCCAATTTCAGGGACCAAGAGCTAATTGCCAGTTGCTAATCGCGGCCCTACCGCCGTGGCCGGCTCTTTGCCTGCCGCTCTCGCACGGCCCGAACCGCGCCCGGGCCGGTGCCGGTAGGCGGCTTGCGCATTCCCTCGAGCAGATCCTTCAAAACCACAGCGTTGTTGTATTTTTCATTCTTCGATGCGAACAGCAGCGTGAGCTTCTTGCGCCCTTCCGCAAGCCGGTAGAGTTCCTGCAGCGCATCGGCCGCCTCGGGATGCGCCAGTTCCCGCAGATAGCGCTTGCGAAATGCGATCCAGGCCTGCGGACGCGCGTGAAACCAATGCCGAAGCTCGTCCGAAGGCGCCAACTCGCGCAGCCAGGCATCAATCGCTGCCCGCGCCTTGGTCATCCCCCGCGGCCACAGGCGATCTACCAGCACGCGCGTGCCGTCTGTCCGTACCGGTTTCTCATATACTCGTTTAACCGCAACCGGCATGGCTACCACTATCATTGTACGTCTGTACGATCGAGCATGTTTGAGGCTCTAATGGAATCATTCAGCCGGTTTTCCAATCAGCAAGCAACCATCAAGAATCAACCGTCCTCGGTGCGCGGTCTCGCTATTTTTCTGTTGCTGCTCCTGCTTGCCGCCTGCACCGCCGAGCGCCGCAAGACCGACGCCGAACTCGGGCTTACTCCCCAGCAATCCGCCGGGCGCAAAGTATATGACGCCTATTGCGACCGCTGCCACGAGCCCTACTCTTCCCGCGGCAAACAGGGCCCCAGCTTGAAAGGCATCTTCAGGAGGTCGTTTCTGCCACTCAGTGGCCTACCAGCCAACGATGATCGGGTCGCCGAGATCATCCGGTTTGGGCGCAGCAAAATGCCCGGCTACGGGCAGGTACTCTCGCAGCAGCAGGTCGAGGACCTGCTAGCATACCTGCACACACTATGAGGGCAGCAACCGGACGAATTAACGCCCCCGGTGCAGCGCACGTCCTAAAATAGGACTTAACCATGACCTTGCCCCTCCCCGAATTTCGTGCCCCTTCCGCTCCCGAGCGCGTCTTCAACCGCATCTACGGATTTCTGGTCGGACATGGCCTCGGTCTCTCTCACAGCTATCTGCTGCAAGTCCGGGGTCGCAAGAGCGGGCGAATCTACTCCACGCCCGTCGACCTGCTGGAACTCAACGGCAAGCGCTGGCTGGTGGCGCCGCGCGGCCGCACGCAGTGGGTCCGCAATGCCGAAGCCGCGGGAGAAATCATTCTTAAGCGAGGCCGGCACTGCCAGAGTTTTCACTTGCGCCCGCTCTCCGATGCCGAGAAGCCGGAAATCCTGAAAGCCTATTTGGATACCTTCAAGCGCGAGGTGCAGCGCTACTTTCCTGTGCCCGCGGATTCTCCGTCCCAGGCATTCGCCGAGCTTGCGGAGAGCTATCCGGCATTTGAGCTGCTGCTACTCTAAACGCACTATCCAACCATCACCTTGGTTCTAGCCTGACCGTAACTTTCCCCAAGAGACCTGCCGGTCGCATACTGCGGGCAATGGTTCAGTGGCTTTTTTTCGATTTTCTTTGGCGGGTCGCGCTTGGGTTGGGGGCCGTGCTTGGTCTGATTGCGATTATCGGCCTCGGGATCCCGCAGCGCAAGTTACGGACCATGCGTCCCCACGTTCCTGATTAGGGAACCGCGTCTCCTTCCGCATCTGTTTGAAATTCCCTCCATCTCCCACGATGATTGCCGGCGCCCTTCTCGGGTTTTTTTCACCGGCCTCGGGCTATTTGACTCGATTCAAAGGCGCGTGAGATATTGACTGGCTCTCTCTTCAAGCCAAGGATCATCACACGAACCCTGGAGCCGTCTCTCGACAATGGTTCGCCTCATTCCCAGAGATGTGAGCTTCTTCGCCATGTTCTCCGACATGGCGGACAACTTGATTTCCGGCGCCCGCGTCCTGGCGAATCTTTTTGCCGACTATCGCGACGTCGAAGAACGTGCCATCGAAATCAAGCGCATCGAACACGTTGGCGACGAGATGACCCACAACATCCTGACCAAGCTGAACCAGACCTTCATCACCCCGTTCGATCGCGAGGACTTGCACCGGCTGGCGTCATCGCTGGACGATGTGCTGGACTTCATCAATTCGGCAGCCGACCGCATTACCCTGTACAAGATCACCGCGCCGCCCCCTGCCGCCGGGGAACTGGCCAAGGTGATCCTGGAGCAAGGCCAGGAAATTGGTCTCGCGATCTCGCACCTGCGGAAGAGTGGGAACGTGCTGAGCCGTTGCGTGGAAATCAATCGCCTGGAGAACGATGCTGACAAGATCTCGCGCGAGGCCATTGCTCGCCTGTTCGAGGGGGAAAAGGATCCTATTAACCTGATCAAGATCAAGGAACTGATCGAAATCCTGGAAATGGCCACCGATAAGGCCGAAGATGTGGCCAACGTACTGGAAACCGTAGTCCTGAAAAGTACCTGATCTCACAGGAGCCCCTGTTGGTGAAAGTTGATCTCCTGCTGCTCATTATCACCATCCTGGTCGCCTTGACGTTCGATTTCCTGAACGGCTTTCACGATGCTGCTAACAGCATCGCTACAGTGGTTTCCACCCGGGTCCTCTCTCCCAGGCTGGCCGTTGTGTGGGCAGCATTCTTCAACTTTGTAGCGGCGTTTCTTCTCGGGACTGCGGTCGCCAAGACCATTGGCAGCGGCATGATTCACATCGAGTTCGTGACTCAGTACGTGGTGATTGCCGGCCTGATCGGTGCCATTGTCTGGGACCTGCTGACGTGGTTGTTGGGATTACCCACCTCTTCCTCCCACGCCTTGATCGGGGGCTACGCCGGCGCCGCAGTCATGCGCGCTGGGTTCGGGGTGATTTTGCCAGCAGGCTGGACCAAGACCCTCGTCTTTATTGTGGTGGCACCCATCATGGGGCTGATTCTCGGCCTGGTCCTCATGGTGGCCGTGTTCTGGTTGCTGCAGAACAGAGCGCCCCAGCGGATTGATGTGTGGTTTCGCAGATTGCAGTTGCTCTCCGCCGCGGCTTACAGCCTCGGCCATGGCGGCAACGACGCGCAAAAGACCATGGGCATCGTGGCCGGCGCTCTGTATGCCGCGAAAATCATCACTGCGTCAGAACTCGCCCGCGACTGGGGACGCTATCACTGGCCCATCATTCTCGCCGCGCATGCATCCATCGCCCTGGGTACCTACTTCGGCGGATGGCGCATTGTGCACACTATGGGCTCGCGTATCACGAAGCTCAAGCCGGTGGGAGGCTTTTGCGCAGAGACCGCGGGCGCGATCACGCTTTTTTCGACCGCGCTGGCCGGAATCCCCGTGAGCACCACCCACACCATCACGGGAGCAATCGTGGGGGTAGGCGCAACCACCAGGCTGTCCGCCGTGCGCTGGGGCGTAGCGCGCCGCATTGTTTGGGCGTGGATCCTCACCATCCCCGCATCGGCCGCCGTGGCCGCAATCGCGTACTGGATGATCAGCCTGATCAAGCCCGGCGCCTGATTGCGGTTTCCCGACACGTGACACCTGGGACCTGTCACCTGCCTACAAACGATACAATGACGGCGTGCTAGTCGAAACCAGTTACGAAGTGTCCAGCGAGCCCGTCGCACCGGATGGCGTCTATTCCATGCGTCAAAGGCTGCTGCTGGCACTCATAACCTGCGCAGGATTTCTCGCCATTCGTCTCATCGGCCCGACTCTGCGGTTCGCGGTTTCATGGGAAGACGGTGCTCCCGGAAGCCTGGAGAAGCGTCCCGTCATTTATTCCTTCTGGCATCGCTGCGTGTTTCCTGCTGCCTATTTGTGGCGAAATCTGAACATCCGCGTAATGACCAGCCAGAGCTTCGACGGCGAGTACATCGCGCGCATCATCCAGAGGTTCGGCTTTGTGCCGGTGCGGGGATCAAGCACCCGCGGGGCTGTCCGGGCCCTCCTGGGCATGCGCCGTGACACTGAAGAAGGCTGGACGGTGGCGTTCACCATCGATGGCCCGCGCGGCCCGTGTTACGTGGCTAAGCCCGGTCCTGTTCTGCTCGCGCGCTCCACCGGCGTGCCCATGTCGGTCTTTCACATGGCGGTGGACAATGCCTGGGTGCTGAACACCTGGGACCGGTTCATGATCCCGAAGCCGTTCTCGCGGGTTTTGATGCGGGTGGCAACACAGATCATGGTTCCAGCCGACGCAGATGAGGCGCAGCGGGAGCAGTTGCATGTCCAACTGCAGGCTGCCCTCGACCGCGTGCGCGAGTTTGCCGAAGCCAATGTGAACAAGGTGGGGCGGGAGTTGCCGATCTTCCACAGAGCATCAGTGAACTGAATCCTCTCCCCGACCGGGCGTCATCCCGAGCCCGTGAGGGCGAGGGATCTGGCGTGCAGCGCCCCATTTCGTCGCGTTCAACACAGCAATCGTTCCGAGGGTCTGACGTCGGAGGTCTGAGGTCCATTGACATCCTGTCCGCGCCGCATTAGATTCTTCCCGTCGTTCGCTCTTTCCCAACCGAATCTGGTTCGCGCGCCCTCATCGCCGTGATGAGGAAATGGGAAGCGGGTGAGAATCCCGCGCTGCCGCGCAACTGTATGCGAGGAAACAGCAGCCGGCCACTGGGTGATCCTGGGAAGGCCGTGTTGCGGTCGTCGGACGGACTCGTCCTGACTCGCGAAGCCAGGAGACCGGCGCGAACTGCCAACACCAACCCCTTTTCGCGTGACAAAAGGAGGAGTGCATGCAGTTCTCTCAGATTTTCGCTTCCATATTGCTACTGCTGGCCGCCGCTTCCGCCACCGATCTAAGAGTGAAGGTTGTCGATCCCAGGTCCGCCGCAGTCGCCGGAGCCCAGGTGGAGTTACTGCAACAAAACAAGCTCATCAGCATAGCGACCACATCAGCGGAAGGCTTCGCGGTGTTTCGCAACCCGGACCAGGGCCCATATCGCGTGCGAATCCTGGCCCCCGGCTTTGCTCCTCTGACTGCGGACGACCTTCACCCTTCGGCAACTCCGGTCACCCTCGGGCTTCGCCTGGCGTCCGCCTCCGAGACCGTGGTGGTCAGCGCAACTCGTGGTCCAGTCCCGGGCGAAGCTGCTGGAGCGGTCGTCGAAAGCCTGAACGGCGGACAGCTCCAGGCTATGGACCCTGTTGCAACCAACGAAGCGCTGCGCTACCTGCCGGGCACGGTCATCGAAACTGCTGGACAGCGCGGCGGCCTGTCTTCTCTCTTTGTCCGTGGAGGCGATTCCCGTTACAACAAAGTCATTGTGGACGGCGTCCCAATCAACGAACCAGGCGGGACATTCGACTTCGGCGTCGTCCCGATGAACGAAACCGATCGCATGGAGTTTGTCCGTGGTGCACAAAGCACCTTGTACGGCTCCGATGCCATGACCGGCGTCGTGCAATTGTGGACCCGTTCGGGTAGCACCCCGGTCCCGGAACTGCGCTTCGGCGCCGACGGAGGAAACTTCAACACGGCAAATGGATATGCATCACTCGCGGGAGCGCACGGCCCCTTGGACTACAACTTGTTCGCCGACCAGTTCAACACGACTGGGCAGGGGGTCAATGACGACTACTCCAACTCCCTCCAAGGCGCGAATCTGGGCGTAGCCTTCAGTGAGCGCGTTTCTCTCCGGGTGCGCGTCCGCCATTCGAATAACCGCACCGGCGTCTCCGGGGCTTGGGACTTCAATGGCGCTGCGCTCGAACCGCCGGACTCCGATCAGTGGGCCCGGCAAAACAACCTGCTGGGCAGCGCCGAACTCACCCTGACCGGACCCTCTCGCTGGCAGCATCGCTTTACCGGATTCGAGTACAGCCACCAGCGCACCAACGTAGATGTATTCGCCGACCCCGGCCGGGTCTTCGATTTCCCCACTCACGCCATCGCCGACATCAACCGTGCCGGTTTCGAGTACCAGGGCGACTACCAGGCGCGAATCTGGGCGCGCACCACCGTGGGATACGAGTTCGAGGATGAAAACGGATTCGTCGGTGACCTGGATTTTCCACCCCTGGTCCACGGCCTGCGCTTGAACCACGCCATCTACGGACAGGAATTGCTGACCCTGGGGAGAGTGTCTCTGGTGTTAGGCGCACGCTTCGTGCACAACCAAACCTTCGGCAACAAAGCGGTGCCCCGCGCCGCACTCACGGTGCAGGCGCTGAAAGGCGGCGGCGTACTTTCCGGCACCCAACTGCGCTTTTCCTACGCCACAGGGATCAAGGAGCCGCGCTTGGAGGAATCCTTCGCCCGGGGCTTTGGCATCGTCCCTAATCCCAATCTGAAAGCTGAAGAGAACCGCGCCTTCGAGGCGGGATTCCAGCAGAGTTTTTTCGGCGGCAAGTACGCTTTCACCGCCACCTACTTCCACAATCTGTTCCGCCATCAGATAGACTTTGCCATTCTCGATCCGGTGACCTTCACCGGGCAGTACGAGAACATAGACAAGTCCATGGCCCACGGTGCCGAACTCGAACTGCACGCCCGTCCCTGTTCGCGCCTGTCGCTGGACGCCGGCTACAACTACACCTCCACCCAGATACTCGAGCAACCGTTTGCCTTTGACCCGCTCCACGAGCCTGGACAACCCCTGTTGCGTCGCCCCAGGCACTCCGGCAGCTTGCTGCTGACCTGGCTCGGCAGCCGCTGGGGAGGAAACCTGGGTGGAAGCTTTGTCGGGCGCCGTCCGGACTCTGACTTCTCCGGATTTGGCATCACCCACGCCGCCGGTTACGCCCGCCTGGATGTGGGTGGCTGGTATGCCCTGAATCCGCGGATTACCGCCTATGTGAATATCGAGAACGCTCTCGACAAGCAATACAACGAAGTGGTCGGCTATCCGGCACTCGGGGTGAATTTCCGTGCAGGAATGCGCTTCCGCCTGGGAGGGGAGTAACGGCTAGCGCGGGCGGGAAGCAACCCGGCGGTCCTTAGACGGTGTTTCTCGCTGGGCCGGTTCGGCTGCAGGCTGGGGATGATCGTGGTGGTTCCCGCCCTCGCACACTGTGGCAATGGGCAGCGCCGCTGCCGACTTTGTTCCCTGATACTTGCTGCGCGCCACCAGCAGCTTTTCCAGTTCCGCGGCGCGCAGGGGCTGCTGCCGTCCAAGCAAGTGCGTGACCAGAGCTATCTGCGCAAAGTGTTCGACGGTCTCCATCTTCATGTAGGCGTGGTGCAAAGTATCGCCGTAGGCCACCACCCCGTGATTGGACATGAGGATGGCATCGTACTCCGGGATCAGCGGCTCCAGGGCATCGCTTAACTCCGGTGTACCGGGCGTGCCGTAGCGGGCCAGCGGAATCGAGCCCAGCCCGATGACCACCTCGCAGACCAGCGGCTGATTGAGCGCGATGCCGGCGGCGGCAAATCCGGTGGCGGTCGGCGGATGGGCGTGCACAATGCCGCCCACGTCCGGACGCAGCTTGTAAATCAGCAGGTGCATGGCGATTTCGCTGGACACATGGCGGCGCCCCGCGAGCCGGCGGCCTTCCATGTCCACAATCACCAGGTCAGTGGGACGCATCCGGCTCTTGCTCATGGCCGTGGGCGTTGCCAGGATGCGGCGCTCGTCCAGGCGCACAGAAAGATTGCCGTCCGTGGCGGCCACAAAGCCACACTGGTGCAACATCTTGCCCCAGTGGACAATTTCGCGCCGAGATTCGCGTTCGCTGGGCATAAGACCGAGAGCGGATGGGACCGGAGCAGAAACTCCGATGGCCGTATGGTAACCCACCCGCTCGGGTGGAGACAACGCGTTTCCACCTTCCGATGATTTTCTAAGTCGCAACTAGGCCAAGAAAACAAGGCGACTACGCCCCCTTTCCAAACCGAATCTATAATCAAGCCCCGTGCTGGTTTCCGAATTCCACTATGATCTGCCAAGAGAGCTGATTGCTCAGGAACCGCTGGCGGATCGGGCAGCCTCGCGGTTGCTGCACCTCGACCGGTTGTCGGGAGAGTTGCGCGATCGCACTTTTCGTGAATTCCCTCAGCTGCTCCGTGCGGACGACCTGGTGGTCTTCAACAACACCCGGGTGTTTCCCGCTCGGCTCTATGGGCGCAGAAGCGGGTCCAGGGCCCAAGCGGTGAGTCCGCGCAACCCGGCGGCACGGGACTTCCTCCAAGGCCGGGTGGAGGTGCTGCTCACCCGGCAACTCTCCGATTCGCCGCTCGAGTGGGAATGCCTGGTGCATCCC
This sequence comes from Terriglobales bacterium, assembly GCA_035542575.1. Lineage (GTDB taxonomy): Bacteria > Acidobacteriota > Terriglobia > Terriglobales > Acidobacteriaceae > JAIQET01. The sequence goes on from DATKLE010000054.1 coordinate 36,239, forward strand.
GGCCGCAAGATTGGCGTGCGCGAACGCTTGTTCTTTGGAGAGCGTGCTGAACTGCAGGCGGTGGTGACAGCTCGCGGCAGCTTCGGGGAGCGGCGCATCCGCTTCGATCCCGTACCTGACTTCTTCGCCCTGGTCGAGCGGCTGGGCCACGTGCCGCTGCCTCCGTACATCGCGCGGGAGGACCGCCCGGCAGACCGTGACCGCTATCAGACCGTCTACGCGCGCGAGCGGGGTTCGGTCGCCGCGCCGACGGCGGGACTGCACTTTACGTCGGAGATTCTTAAGCAGATGAGAGAGCGAGGGATTGAAACCGCTGAGGTTACCCTTCACGTCGGCTTGGGGACCTTCCAACCCGTTCGAGTCGAGCAGGTGGAGGAGCACAAACTGCATGAGGAACGGTACTGCATCTCTCCGGAAGCAGCGTCGCGCATCAACGACACACTCGATGCCGGGCGGCGGGTGGTAGCGGTGGGAACCACCACCGTGCGGACGCTGGAGGATTCCGCGCGCCACACGGGCCGGGTGGGGGCCGGCAGTGCGGAAGCTGAAATCTTCATCTATCCGGGTTTCCGATTTCGCGTCGTGGGTGCGCTGCTGACTAACTTTCACCTGCCACAATCCACACTGCTCATGCTCGTCTGCGCCTTCGCGGGAAAAGAGCGGGTGCTCGCAGCCTACCGCCACGCCGTCGAGCAGAAGTACCGCTTCTATTCCTATGGGGATTGCATGTTTGTGGGGTGAACTAGCACTTGGCACTTGGCCACAATAGGTTCATCTTGGGTTCCCGATGTCTCCCAGGGGCCAAATGCCAAGTGCTAAGTGCCAGATGCCAACTGCCGAAACAGCGATATACTATGCCCCACAACGGGGTGGACGATGGGCACGCAGGCAGCGTCTAAGCAAATTTCCATTCACGATTTCGTCGCGGAGCTGCGCAAGTTCCCCGAGAACGCGTTCAACCACACCGTCGAGATCATTCACTTTCTTGAGAACGTGACCGTTGCCCCTGACACTCTGACGCCGTATTTGTGCTGGGACCGCCAGCACTATACCCGCAACCTGATTGACAAGACGCCGTTGTATGAACTGATCGCCATCTGCTGGGAGGTCGGCCAGGTAAGCTCAGTGCATAACCATCGCGACCAGAACTGCTGGATGGCCGTGCCCATCGGCAGGCTCCTGGTGCAGAACTACCGCACTATCTTGCAGGATCTCGAGCAAGGCCGGTGCAAGCTGGAAGCGACAGACACAGTCGAGATGAACCCCGCGCACCCCTGCGCTGTGGATCCCAAAGAACCGGTCCATCGCGTATTCAATCCCCGCGAATTCAACCAGCGCGCCGTCAGCCTGCACGTCTACTCCCGTCCCTTCGACCGTTGCGTGGTGTATTCGCCCGAACAAGGCACCTGTGGCGAGATTCAGCTGCACTACAACACCGAGTACGGAAAGAGAGTCTGATCTCGAACGGCAGACCTCAGCGCCCGGCCCGTACCCCACTGAATCCCGGCGAAGCCGGGAGAAGGAATCCCGCGTGCAGCACCGCCACCCCCTGACCGCTGACGGCTGACTGCTACCTGCTAAACTTAAATTCTTGTCCCCCGCCAGCAAATCCCCGGCGATGTCTGGTGGCGCGCCCGCCCCCAAAGCCCCTGCCCCGAAGCCCCGCGCCCTCTCCAAAGACCAAGGCCGCATCTTTCTGATGGACGCCATGTCCTTCATCTTCCGCGCCTATCACGCCATGGCGCGGCAGCGTGGAATGTCCACTAAGACCGGTGTACCCACTGCGGCGACCTATGTCTTTGTCAACATGCTGCGCAAATTGCGCGAGGACTTCTCGCCCCAGTACCTAGCAGCGGTGTTTGACGTGGCCGCGCCCACCTTCCGCGATCAGCAGGCCGAAGCCATGCCCGCGCTGCGCAAGTTCGACGCCAAGACGCAGACCTTCCAGGAAGTGGAGTACGCCGGCTACAAGGCCACCCGCGCGGAAATGCCCGGCGATCTGGCCCAGCAGTTGCCCTACATCCGCCGCGCGCTGGAGGCGTACCGCATTCCCATCCTGGAGTCGAAAGGCTACGAGGCCGATGACGTCATCGGCACACTGGCGCGCAAGGCCGCCGACCAGCACTATGGCGTCTATGTCGTCTCCAACGACAAAGACATGATGCAGCTAGTCAACGACCGCGTGCTGGTGCTCAATCCTCCCAAGGACAACCTGATCTGTGACGCTGCCAAGGTCGAGGAGATTCTGGGTGTTCCGCCGGAGCGGGTGGTGGACGTGATGGCCCTGCGCGGCGACACCATTGACAACATCCCAGGCGCGCCTGGCGTCGGCGACAAGGGTTCGGTCGAGATCATCAAGCGCTTCGGCAGCGTTGAAGCCGCGCTGGATCGCGCCTCCGAGATAGAGAAGAAGACCTATCGCGAATCGTTGCAGCACAATCGCGACGCCGTGCTGCTCAGCAAGAAGCTGGCGACGATCAGCACCGACGCGCCAATCGAGCTGGATGTCAACGCAATGAAGGTTGGGGAGCCCGATGTCGAGGCCCTGCGCGCGTTGTTCACCGAGCTGGAGTTCACCTCTCTGCTGAAAGACCTGCTGCCAGTCGTGGAAGTGAGCGAAGCCCACTATGCCGAAGCCAAGTCGGCCGCAGATGTGGAGGCTGTGCTGAAGGCCGTGCCTGCAGGAAATGCCCTGGCAGTAGCAGTGGAAGGCGAAGTGATTTCCCCTGCCGAGGAAGAGGAAGCCGAAGAGGAGGAACCGGAAACCGGGCTGCTGCCGCTGACCGCAGATTCGGGTCCGGCGCGCAAACCGGCGCAGCAGATTGCCATCTCCGCGTCGCCGGGCACGGCGCTCAGCATTTCGGCCGAAGCCGGCGGCGCGCGAGACCGGCTCCTCTCCGCCCTGGCCGATGAACATCTGCCCAAGGCCCTGCACGATTACAAGTCCGCCATTCACGCTCTGGACGAGCAGGGAGTCCCATTGCGCGGAGTTCAGCATGATCCCATGCTCTATTCCTATCTCCTCGATCCCACCTATTCCTCGCACCGCCTGGCCGAGGTCGCGCTGCGGCGGCTGAATCTCAAGTTGAGCGGAACCCTGCCGGAGGCCGCCGACATCACTGGCCGCCTGACAACGGCACTGCGGCATGAGGTCGAACAGGCGGGCCTGCTCAAGTTGTACAAACAGATCGATCTGCCGCTGGTGCCGGTGCTGGCCCGCATGGAGCAGGCGGGCGTAAAGATTGACCGTCACGCGCTGGCAGAGATGTCCACCCGCCTCGAGCGGGAAATTGACATCAAGGCCCGCGAGATTTATGACCAAGCCGGCTGCGAGTTCAACATCAGTTCGCCCAAGCAACTGGGCGACGTCCTCTTCAACAAGTTGAATCTGCCAAAGCCGGTGAAATACGGTAAGGGTAAGACCATCTCCACCGCGGTGGACGTGCTGGAAGGCCTGGCCGAGACTCACGCCGTTCCCCGGCTGGTCCTGGAGTACCGGCAACTGTCCAAACTCAAATCCACGTACGTGGATGCGCTGCCCGCGCTGCTGAGCCCGGCGACCGGCCGCCTGCACACCACGTTCGGGCAGACCGGCACCGCCACCGGCCGGCTCTCGTCGGCCAACCCCAATCTGCAGAATATTCCTATCCGCACTGAATTGGGCCGCGAGATTCGCGCTGCCTTCACCGCCGATCCCGGCCACGTAATCCTGTCCGCGGACTACTCCCAGATCGAACTGCGCCTGCTGGCGCACTTCTCGAAGGACCCGCTGCTGGTCGAGGCCTACCGCCGCGGCGACGACATTCATACGCTGACCGCATCGCAGGTCTTCGGCGTGCCCCCACTCATGGTGACCGCCGAACACCGCCGCCAGGCCAAGGTGGTGAATTTTGGGATTGTGTACGGACTCTCCGCCTTCGGATTGTCACAGAATCTCGGGATCGAGCAGAGCGAGGCCAAGCAGTTCATCAATGCCTATTTCGAGAAGTACAGCGGGGTCCGCAAGTTCATTGACGCCACGCTGGAAGAAGCGCGCCGCGAGCAGAAGGTGAAGACGCTGTTCGGGCGGATACGGCCCATCCCCGACATCAACAGCAAGAACCCTAACTTACGCGGCTTCGCCGAGCGCACTGCGGTGAACACGCCCCTGCAGGGGACCGCGGCGGACCTGATCAAGCTCGCGATGATCCGCATCGACGCCATCCTGCGCGAGCGCGGTCTGAAATCCCGCATGACCCTTCAAGTGCACGACGAACTGGTGTTCGAGGTGCCGGAGGCGGAGATCGAACCGATGAAGTCTCTGGTGCGGGAGCACATGGAGAATGTGTATCCACTGGCTGTCCCGTTGCTGGTCGAGATCGGCGTGGGACCGAACTGGCGGGACGTGGAATAGCACACTCAGCAGTAATCGGAACCCTCCGCGCGGCGCCAACGTACCTCCAAATGTAGGCCATATGCGCCGCTTCCTCCAAATCGCTATCGCGCTTCTGGTCCTTATTCCACTGGCGGCCGCCCTGGCGGGACTATTGATTGGTCCTGGAATCCTCCACCCGACAAACCTGAATCCAGAACGATTGCAGCAAACCGCTGAGATGCTCCAGCGCGCTTCCGCGACTAAAGAGGATTTTGAAGTGCAGGCGCCAGATGGCGCGGTGCTCCGCGGTTGGAAGGTTCGTCCCGCTGTGCCCAGCGGCGACTGGGTCCTGCTATTCCACGGAGTGTCGGACAATCGGACCGGGATGCTGGGTGCAGCGGAGTTCTTGCTCCGTCACCGATACAGTGTGGTCATGATGGACGCGCGGGCGCACGGGCACAGCGGCGGCCAAATGGCGACCTACGGGTGGACGGAGCGGTACGACACGGTCGCCATCACACAAGCCCTGTTTTCTACCGAACGAGTGCGGCACTTGTATGCCCTCGGCGTGTCCATGGGAGCAGCGATCGCTCTGCAATCCGCTGCGGTTGAGCCTAGGATCGAAGCCGTAGTCGCGGAAGCGCCATTCGCCAGTCTCCGCGAGGTCTCTTATGACTACGCTGGTCTCGACATCAGCCCGTGGCTGGGGAGGACCTTGTTCCGGCCTGCTGCTTACCTAGCCCTTTGCGAAGTGGCACACACAGGTCATTTCGACCCGGACAATGTATCTCCAGAAATGGACGTGACTCAGCGCGAGTTTCCTATTCTGCTCATCTGCGGCACTGGGGATCGAAGAATTCCATGCCAGCATGCGGAGCGCATTTACCATGCGGCGCACGGCGCAAAAGAGCTATGGATCGTGGACGGAGCACAACATGCGGGAGCCTTGGGAATGGCGCCTCATGAGTATGAAGAACGAGTCATTCGATTCTTCAAGGAGCATTCAGGATGAATTCCGGATCGAGCCTCGACCCCGCTGTGTGCCTGCCGATTCTCTCTCCGCCGCTTCCCGCAGCATGCGCTTGTCCCTCAAATGCGCGATTCTTCGCGCCCGCAGAATGCGTCGCAGGTAAACCCAATAGACAAACCACAGCAGCGTTCCCACCGCCAACGCCAGCACGGCCAGTTGCCACAGTGCGGCGAGACCTCCAAAGAGATTCCTCATGCGCGCTCTCCGCCCACAGCCAGCGGCCTTCCATCGACCTCAAACAGCGTCGGCAGCAACTCCCCCGCTCTTCCGAGATATACCTCGGCGAACGAAGCACGATTGCCAGGCTCCTCGGGGCCAAGGTAAACCGCGCGGGCGCGGCGGCCGACGTGCGCCACGAAACTGGACGCCGGTTCGACCACTCCCGAGGTGCCAATGGCCATGAACAGCGTGCAGCGTTCCAGCGCTTCGAAGATAGAGTCCAACTCGAAGGGAATCTCTCCGAACCAGCAGATGTGGGGGCGGATTCTGCCGCCACACTCGCAGCGAGGGAGTTCCGCGGGCGGCTCATACGTTCGGCTGTCGGCGAACGGCGGCCGATTGCAGGAATCGCAGCGGCTTTTGAAAAGTTCTCCGTGCATATGAACGACACGCTGCGACCCCGCCTGCTCGTGCAGGTTGTCCACATTCTGGGTGCAGAGAAAAAGATGCTCGTTAAGCGCCGCTTCGAGGAGGGCCAGGGTGAAGTGGGCGGGATTTGGCTTGGCCTCCGCGGCCACCCGGCGCCGCATCGAGTAGAACTCCCATACCATCGGGGGGTCGCGCTGCCACGCGTACGGCGAGGCCACTTCTTCGATGCGGTAGTTGCGCCACAAGCCGCTGGCTCCACGGAAGGTGGGGATGCCGCTCTCCGCGCTGATGCCGGCTCCCGTCAGGATGAAAACGTGGTCGCTGGAGGTAAGGCGGACCATCACGTATTCACTCAACCACAGAGGACACAGCGGACACAGAGGAAATCAAGTGCCCTACCCAAGAGCTAAATCCCGAGGCTACGCTGGATGCTGCTCGCAATTGAACCCGCGATCCGCCGCATCTTCTCTTCCGACTCCGCTTCCACCATCACCCGAGCCAGCGCCTCAGTCCCCGAGTAGCGCACCACCACCCGCCCGTTGCCGTCGAGCTCGCGCTGGGCACCTTCGATGGCGGTCTGGACCTCCGGGACTTGGGCGAACGGAGTTTTCTCCCGCACCCGGATATTCTGAATGACCTGCGGAAAAACCTTCAGATCAGACACCAAGTCGGCGAGCGGCCGCCCGCTGCGCGCCATGATTTCCATTACCCGCAGGGCTGTAAGCAGGCCATCGCCCGTGGTCGCCTCGCCGTCGCGGAAAATAATGTGCCCGGATTGTTCCCCACCGAGGGTCGCGCCGGTCTTCCGCATCTCCTCCAGCACGTACTTGTCGCCCACATTGGCCCGCAGCATGCGGATGCCGGAGTCGCGCAGTGCAATCTCCAGCCCCATGTTCGACATGGTAGTGGCCACCACGGTCGCACCGGTCAGAACCCCGCGCACGTGCATGTCCCGAGCCGCCAGCAGCAGCACTGCGTCTCCGTTGACGACTCGCCCTGCGGCGTCGCTGAACAAAGCCCGATCCGCGTCGCCGTCGAAAGTGACACCCAGATCGAACTGGCCCTTTTTCTCCGCCACCGTGCTTGCAACTGTTTCCGGGTGCAAGGCTCCGCAACCTTCGTTGATGTTCTTTCCATCGGGGACTGCGCTCAGAAACGTTGCCTGTACGCCGCAGGCGCGAAATAGTTCAGGAGCTTCTGCGGTGGCTGCGCCGTGGGCGCAATCCACCAGGATGCGCAAGCGCCTCAGATCTGCTTGCACGTTCTCCGCGAGCCACTCGATATAGGCCCGGCGCAGGCCGACCTCTCCGGGCAGGCTGGGCACCGGCTTGGCCGCAGGGGCCGCTTCCGGTTGCGGGTTCTGCAGCAGGGCGAAAATTTCCTGTTCGATCGCCAATTCGTGGGCATCGGGCAGCTTGTAACCGTCGCCGGAAAAAACCTTGATGCCATTGTCCGTCCAGGGATTGTGCGAAGCGGAAATGACCACGCCCGCCGCATAGTTCCGCGAGCGCGCCAGGTAAGCCACGCCGGGAGTGGTGATTATCCCAGCGCTATGCACCTCAACTCCGGCGGAGACCAAACCGAGCGTGACGCGATCGGCGATCCACGAACTGGATTCCCGGGTGTCCTGTCCGATCACCACCCGCGCCTGCCGGTTGGTGCGCGTCAAGTCGTGTCCCAAGGCGCGTCCGATCAGGTACGTACTTTCCAGCGTGAGCGGAAATTCCCCGGCCACGCCGCGAATGCCATCGGTTCCGAAGAGCTGTCGCGTCTGCAAGGTCATTCTAATTGCCGGTTAATGCCCGCCACTGTCAGCGGAAGGCTTCCCCATGATAACCGTCACCCGGATGGGAACGGGGCGCACCACCTGCACGAGAGGATCGGGAACGTAAGCGTGGGTGACGAAGGTGCCGTGTTCCAGCGTGCCGCTCACGTCGATAGGATCAGTGATTGCGGCCTCCACCGCCTCCACGTGCTTCTGCGGGCCAGTGATGGTGACCGTCGGCGGATCCGCCACCACCCGCTCAATCCGGTATCCCCCCGCGAAAGCCCCGATCACGCGGGGGTGTACCTCGACTTGGCGGCTCAGGCGGGTGTCGAAGGTGAGATGCAGTTGGCCGGGGATCACCTGGACCACCTCAAGGTCGTGCGGCACCCGGATGTTGTGCCCTGAGAGGTCGAAGGTGCGTTCTCCGGTGGGGGTATGTCTGAGGTCGATTTCTACGTGGACGTCCGATGGCTGCAGCCGGCGAATGATGCGTTCGGGCCCCCGCACCCGAATCTGCGCTTGTGGAACGTTCTCTGAGCTGATCTCCAGGTTCTCCGGGATGTTGTGCAACTCGATGGGCACATCCACGGGGACTTCGGCGATGGGATCGCGTGCCACCGCCAGCCACAGACCCACCGCCAGTGCCAGAGACACCAGCTTCAGGCCGAAATTGTGCATGACATAGCGCTGGAAGAAGTCGGCCATGGCTAGTCGTCCGCTCCCGAGTCCACGCGGGAGTCTGCAGTACGCGGCAGGGCCCGAGGGCTCTCCGATTCCATTTCCAAGGCCGCGCTGCCGTTGGTGATGGGAGTAGGCAAAGTGGAGGGGGGCACGTAGCGACGCAACAGAGCGCCCAGGCGCTCACGCAGTTGCTCGACTGTGAGATCGCGCTCGATCTTTCCTGCCACCGCCAGGCTGATGGCGCCGGTTTCTTCAGAAACAATCACCGCGATGGCGTCGGTTTCCTCGGTGATGCCGATGCCGGCGCGATGGCGCGTGCCGAGCTGGGTGGACAGAATGGGATTCATGGAGAGCGGCAGAAAACAAGCCGCTGCGGCAATGCGGTCCCGCTGGATGATCACCGCGCCGTCGTGCAGCGGAGCGCTGGGCCGGAACACGGTCGCCAGCAGATCATAGGAAAGATGCGCGTCGAGGGGAACGCCGCTTTCAATGTAAGTTCGCAGCCCGATTTCGCGCTCGATCACGATCAAGGCGCCCGTCTGGTTCTGGGCAAAGAGATTGGCTGCGAGCACGATGTCATCGTATACGTCGCCTTCCGACGTTCTACCGCGACTGAGGGTGAGTCGGCGGCCGAGCCGAGCCAGGGCTTGCCGGATCTCCGCCGCGAACACCACGATGAGGGCAAACACGGCATACGGGAGCAGCGTGCTGATCAGCCAGTTCAGGGTGGATAACTCGCCCAGGCGGGAGAAATAAAAGGCGAGGGCCAGCGCCGCCACGCCCACCAGCATGAGCGCGGCACGAGTGCCCTTGATCAGGGCCAGAAACTCGTAAATGATCGCCGCGACCAGCAGAATGTCGATGATGGACATCACCGACACGTGTGGCCAAGGCGTTAAGAACTGCGTCAACCCCAACCTCTTTCCAGGGAATGCCCGACTTGCCCGACCGCTAGCTCCATTGTAATCCAGTACTTGGGGTTACAAACTGTTACCGAAGGAATGAGTCATCGACGCCACCGCAAGCTCGCACCAGCATCCCTAGCTAGTCCGTTTCTTCACAGTGGCAGTGAGCTGGCCGCGCGCCAGGCGGGCAGAGATTTCATCTCCTGCCTTGACCCGCGCGGCATCCTTCAAGAGTCTTCCGCTGGAGTCAAACACCAGGGCGTAGCCCCGTTCGAGGATGGCAAGGGGAGAGAGCGCTTCCAACTGGCCGGCAAGCTGGTCGAGGCGCGATTGCCTTTCGAGTAGCCGGGTTTTGATCGCGGCGGTAAGCGCAGCTACGCGCGCCTCGAGCTCCTGGCGAACTCCAGCCAGCATGCGGCGGACATCGTAGTGGCGGACCGCGGCTGCCGCCACCTCCCAGCGCCGACGATGTTGCTCCAATTTCTGGCGCTCGGCCCGCTCTAGGCGGTAAAGCAAATCGTCGAGCTTCTGCTGCCGCTGGTGGATGGACTCCATCATGCGGCCGAAGGCGCCATGCTGGGCAAGTTCGGTGAGCGCTTGCCGTCCCATGAGCAACCGGTAACGTATGGCGCGGGCCAAACGCTGGCGCAACCCCTCGGCCTGCTCTTCAACTTCCTGGCGAGAGCGGATCACCAGTTCGGCCGCGGCGGAAGGCGTGGGCGCGCGCAGATCGGCGACAAAATCAAGGATGGTGAAATCGGTTTCGTGGCCCACGGCTGAAATAATCGGAATGCGCGAATCGGCAATCTCCCTCGCCAGGCCCTCGTGGTTGAATGCTGCCAGGTCCTCGGCCGAGCCTCCGCCGCGCGCCACGATGATGACGTCTACATTGCGTGCCCGATTGAAGTAGCGGATCCCGGCGCCCAGCTCGAGGGGCGCGGCCTCTCCTTGCACCTGGGCGGGGAAAATCAGGACATTCGCAGTATGGTGGCGGCGCTGCAAAATGTTCAGAATGTCGCGCAGCGCCGCGGCTTGCGGGGAGGTCACGATGCCGATGCGACGGGGCAGCGTGGGAATCGGCTGCTTGCGGGCGGCAGCGAACAGGCCTTCGACTTCCAGCTTGGCTTTGAGCTGCTCAAACGCGACCTGCAACGCGCCCGCGCCCTTGGGTTCCACGTACTCCGCCGAAATCTGCAACTCGCCCCGATCCTCATAAATCGTGACCCGGCCGCGCACCACTACCTGCATGCCGTCTTCCGGACGAAATCGCAGCAGTCGCGCCTGCGAGCGGAACATCACAATGCGGATTTGCGAACTCGCGTCCTTCAGCGTGAAGTAGAGGTGGCCGGAGTCGTGTGCGCGGAAATTCGAGATCTCCCCTTCCACCCAGGTGTCAGAGTATTCACTCTCGACATGGGTACGCACCGCCGCGACCAGTTCACGCACCGTCCAGATGCGGCGGCCCGGGGGTCTGAAGCTGAAGTCGAGCTGGTCAGCCGAGGACACTGCGGGCAGTGTAGCAAGAAAAGGTCTCAGGTCTCCGGTGTCAGGTCGCCAGATTTCATTAGCGCCCCGGGGGCTCGGGCCTGAGACCGGACACGTGAGACCCGCTAGTGCCGGAACCGGGTGATCACATACAGCAACACCGAAAGCACCACGCTGAGGACAATGGAAGTCACAATCGGAAAATAGAACGTGGTGTGTTTGCCGCGGTAGATAATGTCGCCGGGGAGGCGCCCAAGCGGAAGCTGGGTGCGGCCGAGCAACATGAGCGCCAGCCCTGTCACCACCAGAATCACTCCGAAGAGAACCAGCATCCTGCCCAGGTCTGTCATTGCAAAAAGTGTAAATCAGGCTTCGCGCGGGAGCGTCTGACGCCCAGTCCATGAGACCTTACTTTGCACCAAAAAGTACTTGACCAGCGTAGCAACGCCTCGGTATCCTGACCGCAATGCTGGAGTCCCGGCCTCATCGCCCGCGTCGCCGCCCCAGGCATCCTCATTCCGTGCCCACGGGTGCGCTGGACGACCTGCGCTTCATCCGCGAGACCATGGAGCGCTCCTCGGCCTTCACCGCCGTGCCGGGCTGGGGGCAGGTCGCGATGGGAGCGACTGCCTTTGCCGCTGCCTGGATCGCCGCGCGGCAGTCCTCCTCTTCGATGTGGCTGCGGGTCTGGCTGTCCGACGCTGTCGTTGCTTCTGCCATTGCCCTGGTTGCGGCCCACCGCAAGGCCCAGCGGGCCGGTTCGCCGCTCACCAGCGGCCCCGCCCGCAAGTTCGCGGTTGCCTTCTTGCCGCCGATAGTGGTGGGTGCACTGCTGACCCCGGCGCTGTTCAACGCAGGTCTGGCGCGGTCCCTCCCGGCCATGTGGCTACTGCTCTATGGCGCTGGGGTGACCACCAGCGGAGCATTCTCGGTCAGCATCGTCCCGGTGATGGGAGTGTGCTTCATGGGAACCGGCGTGCTGGCGCTGCTCGCGCCCGCAGCGTGGGGCAACCTGTTCATGGCCGCGGGCTTTGGCGGGCTGCACTCGATTTTCGGAGTTCTCATCGCAAGGAGGCACGGTGGCTAGACCGGCCATGCGCGAACGGAGTACCCACTCGCCAGAGGATCCGGCCCCGGCGAGAAAGATGCAACCGGCGCCGGCGGCGGAGTTACCCGAACTTGACCGCATGATCCATGAACGCTTGCGCCTGGGGATCGTCAGCGCGCTGGCGATCAATGATTGCTTGAGCTTCAATGACCTGAAGCGCCTGCTCAAAACTACTGACGGCAACCTCAGCGTGCACGCCCGCAAACTGGAAGATGCCGATTACATCCGCTGCACCAAGTTCTTCGAAGGCCGCGTTCCGCGGACGGAGTACCGCCTCACCCCGGCGGGCCGCAAAGCGCTCGAGGAATATCTCAGGCAGATGGAACAGTTCATCCAGGTCACGCGCGCGACATAGTGCCGCTGTCCCGCTCTCAGATTGTCCGCAGCAAAACCCACCGGTATGCGGATGCTACAATTCGCGCCATGAACGTCCGGCTCGGAATACCTTTTCTCCTCCTGCTTTCAGCTGTGCTCGCGGCGCAAATAGCTGGCCCCTCCGAAGTCGAGATCACCGCCGAACCCTCCCACCACTTGGTCTTGGAAAACGAATACGTGCGCGTGTTCAAGGTCGAGGTTGCGCCCCATGCCCAGACGCTCATGCACCGCCACCGCCACGACTACATGTTCGTCACTCTAGGCGCGACCCGCATCGAGAACGACGTTGCCGGCAAGCCGCCGGTTACGCTCACGCTGCAGGACGGCGAGACACGTTTCTCCACCGGCGATTTCGCCCACATCGCCAAGAATCTCTCCGACACACTCTTCCGCAACGTGACCATCGAACTCCTCAAGGATGAGGAAGCCAGGAAAACGCCTCCGCCGAAGTGGGATGAGGAGCGCGGACTGCACGTCCTCGAAGGCGGGACGCAAGACATCCTGTTCGTGAAGGATGGTGTCCGCGTGTCGGAGATCGATCTGCAGCCAGGCGCGACCTTGCCCAGGCATCACCACGCTGGCCCGCACCTGCTGGTGGCCGTCAGCGACCTGGAACTGCGCAGCGATGTCGAAGGCCAGGGCCCCATGCCGGGTCACTTCAAGTCCGGGGATGTGAAATGGCTACCGGGCGGCTACACCCACACCCTGACCAATGTCGGGAAGAGCCCGGCGAAGCTTGTGACCTTGGAGTTCCCAAGCCAGCAATCAACAGCACTCAAGACCGGATCAGAGACTATCGGCACGGTCGTGCTAAGAGTAGTCATCAGTGAGAGGGGTAAAGTGCTGGGTGCGGAGGTGGAGAGATCCCTGAATCCCACGGCCGACAAGCAGGCCTTGCGGGCCGTCAAGACATGGACTTTTGAGCCCGCCAAGAAGGACGGACATCCGGTGACTGTGCAGGCATTGGTTGAAGTCGCGGTAACGAGCGACGGGGACGTTTTGCGAGCGGACGGAAAGAACTGAAAACGAAATGGCTTCTACTGCCCGCTCGCCAGGCACGCGGGGATCTCGATGTCCACCGGCTTGCCGATGTCCACATAGTCCATGTGCATGCTCCCGTGTCCCTGGGGGTCGGTCATCTCCACACGCAGGGGCAGCCCGCTGTCTTTGGCAATGTACAACCGCACCGGCCCCTGCAGGCGGCCCTCCTCGCGGGCGTAGAACTCGTATGCGGTCGCGGGCGTGCCTTCTACCGCCTGATCCCCCAGGCTTCGCAGGTCGGTCAGCGGTGTCACCGTCTTCTGATTTTCAGCTCCGCCCTCAGCCCCGGACACACATTTCCACGAGAAGAAATCTTTCTCTTTCTTCAACAACCGCGGAGCCTCCACATTGGTCATAGCCGTCATACCCGCCACCAGACCGGCGTTGATAGCGCCCATCGGGCCATTGGCCAGGGATTGCGCAATGGTGATGCTGGCCTGTTTGTCTAGCATTGCCATCTGCATGGCGAGCGCCTGTTCGGACAGTTTCAGGTAGCGCGGCACCGCCGGCGAGGTAATCAGCCGCGCCGCCCGTCCGTTCTGCGCCACCGAGCGAATCTCCCAATCGTCGATCGTGCCGGGCAGGTCCGTCGCCGGAAAGCGCATGTGCATGCTCACCTGACGGGTACCTCCTTTGACCACGGTCTCCATTGAGCCCAGCCCCATCCCCATGGCTGCCATTTGCGCCATCTGGGGATCATTCGATTCCAGGGTCATGCGGATGCGGTAGGAGGGTTGCTTTTCCAGTTGCCGGAAGGCGTTATACACCGGGCTGTCGTCGGGGACAGGGGCGCCGGAGGGTTGTGCCTGCGCTAGGGCAAAGTAACCGCTTTGGGCTCCCACCACCAGCGCAACCAGGAAAACGATGTGCACGGCACTAGTTGCGATTGCTCGAAGTCGCATTCGGTCTTCTCCAAAAAACGTGGGGCAGTTTGCCGGGACGAGGCGGCTTTGTCAACAGGGGCACCAACGGACCCTGGTTATGCGTTGGCCGGGGTAACCTTCTGGATGCCCATCTTGCAAGAAGCCGGGTCTTCTGGTATAAAGAAGGACGTCGAGAGCAGTGTGTGGCTAGCCGGGCGTTTTCCGCAACTCTCGTCGCTCGTCCGGCATCTAATTTAAAAACAGGTTGATACCTGTCAATCGCTCCGGCCACGGGGCTGCATTCGGGGACAAGGCTCCTCGAAGGGTTTTCGCGTTACCGCAAGAACCTCCAAGTGATCTTTCATGAATCCGTCTTCTTCCGCTTCGGCACGTGCCGAAAAGGCATGGGTGCGGACAGCGGAAGATGCGTTCTGTTGCGCGCAAAATGAGCTCCCCCAGCCCGACGCACTGTGCGGTGAAGCTCCCCAGGCTGTGCAAATCAGGTGGAAATCCTGTGGCCACAATGGGTTGACAGGTTCGCGCCGGAACGCGTAACTTTAGAGGGTTTCGAGGACAGGCGAACTCGCATTTGTGTGGGTTCGCTCTGGACTGAATACGCGCCGCTCAGGCGGACTGCGATTCGGTCTTTGACAACTAGGTTGAACGTGCCAGTCGTGAGAGGAAAGGTTCGGGCTCAAGTCCGAACGTACTCACAAGATAATCTCCGCAGCTACGGCTGCGGGGTGGTCTGCTCTGTCTTCTTCACGGAAGACCGGACAGGCTTCAGGTTTCAAACGAGAGTTTGATCCTGGCTCAGAATCAACGCTGGCGGCGTGCCTAACACATGCAAGTCGAACGGGAAAGGGGAGCAATCCCTGAGTATAGTGGCGACCGGGTGAGTAACACGTGACTAACCTG
>DATKLE010000055.1:0-2862 GCA_035542575.1 Terriglobales bacterium
TCAGGCCGTCTTCACTTCGATCTTCTTCGCCGTGTCGGCGGGGGAAGGCACTTTGGGCAGCGTTACCGCCAGCACACCCTTGGCCACGGAGGCACTGATCGCGTCCGCATCCACCCCGTCCGGCAGGTAGAAGCTGCGCTCGAACGCGCCGTAGGTTCGCTCCGTGAGGTGGTAGTTCTTCTCCTCGGTCTTGGTTTCCTGCTGCTTCTCGCCCTTGATCACCAGGGTCCGGCCTTCCAGGGACACATCCACGTCTTCAGCCGCCAAGCCGGGCAGTTCGGCAGTCACCGTGAAAGCCTTGTCGTCCTCGGTAATGTCCACCGAGGGAAGCTTCACGCTCTCGGCGCCCCGGAACAGAGACCAGGGCGACAGCGTCTGGCCGAATTGTTCGAAGACCCGGTCCAGCTCGTTGCGGAAGGAGCGCCACGGATCATTAGGCTGCGGCGCGGGGGTGGTTTTCTTCACGTCGACTTGTGTATCGGCCATGTGTGACTCCATTGCAGAAGCGTCGACCACGCGGAAATGGCTGAGCACTGGCTTCACGGATCTTCAGGGCGGCAAAGCCACTCCCGCTCTTGGCGGCGCCATTTTAGGGAATTGCGCCCCGGATGTCTTGATCAAAATCAACTGGCTGGTGTGGCTCAGAAGCTGCCTTCGGAAACGAAGTCCGACAGCGGCTTGCGGGGGCTCGGCACCTCGCGGGCTTGCAGGGCTTCGGGCAGCAGCGTCTTCGGTCCCTGGCGGCCGATCGCCACCGCGGCTTCAACCTGGTAGCCCGCCGGCACCTTCAGCGCGGTGTACGCCCGGTCCCATTCGATGCCGGCCATGCCGTGGGCGTGCCACCCCATATAGGCCGCCTGCAGCGCCAGATAGGCCCAGGCCGCGCCGGTATCAAAGGAATGGGTGCGCGAGGGAACCGGCGTGTCCTTCCCCGGCACTGACATGGTTTCGGAGGAGACGATGAACACGAGGGCGGACGCGGTCTTCGCCCAGGAGCGGTTGAACTCGTTCAGCAGGCCGAGCAGCTTGTCCCAATGCGCGTTGTCGCGCCGGGCGTAGATGAAGTGCCAGGGCTGCGAGTTGTAGGAGGAGGGGGCCCAGCGCGCCGCCTCGAACATGGTGCGCAGCGTGGCTTCGGAGATTTCCTCGCCGGTGAAGGCCCGCGGCGACCAGCGCTCCAGGAAGATCTTCTCGATGGGGTGGTCGGCCGTACGGGAATTGGCAGTGGTCATGTCTTGGATGCTCCTGGCTTTTTCCAGGGGCAGGCTAAGCAAAAACCACCAGCTTGGCAAAAGCTAATCGAATTTATGGAGTTATGCCTGTTCCCGTTCAGGAGCAGGAGGGGTTACTGCAGGTTGCGATCCGGCGCTTCGTCGCTCACCTGGGTAGCCGCAGGGGCTTCCGCCACTTCGTTGCCCTGGTTGTTGGAGGCGATCACAGTACCGGTGTCGGGCCGGTTATAGATGAAGCCGTAGGTCGGGTAAGGCGCGCCCCACTTGCTGCTGTCGCCGAGTTCGACCTGAACTTCCGACCAGTCGTTATTCGCGGAAACGTCCTGCACCGTCACGTCGTTGGTGATGGTGCCGGGGACCCAGTTGGCCTGGGTGATGAGGATGGTGCGGCTATCCATTACGGCGGTCACCACGGCCACGTGGCCGAGCGGCATGCGGCCGATGGAGCGGAAGTTCAGCACAGCGCCCTCTTCCGGCGCATTGCCGCGGGCATAGCGGCCGGCGGCTTCCGCCCACCAGAGGAAAGCGTTGCCAGAGAGGTCGACATGCGAGACCTCGCGCGCATAGGGCACGCATTGCAGGCCGGAGTGGCGGTACTGCGCAGAGCGCAGGTGGCGGTAGTGGTAGGCGGTCGCAACCGTGTGGAAATGACCGGTTGAGGCCACATGATGCGTGTGGCTGGCACTCGCCAGATAGTGGTGTCCGGCGCTGGCGGTATGCACGTTGTGGATGCGCTTGTGGTGGGTCGAAGCCATCGCAGCGTGGGAGGAAACGAGGGATACGACGGAGAGGGAAACGCCCATAAGTATCTTGCGGGCAATGCCCGAGAGACTGCGGGGTGTCTTTGTACCGCCCATAAAATGCCTCATTCCCAGATCGCCTAAGTGAAAACCACTATGTGTCCGGGCTAAGGGTGGTTTGCGTTCTGCGCAACCCAATACTGAGGCAAAAATACCACACTATGAAGATTTTGTGGTTTTTCTGTGGAGGTCGCAACAGTACTTAAGACAAAGTTCCTATCTGTTGCATTCGTAATGATGTTGCTGTGCAGCAGATACAGCAGCGCCGCCGCGAAACTCGTTTCCCGAGTCCGGCGGCGGCGCCTAAGTTATTTAATGTAAATGAAATAACTTAGGGAATCGGGCCTTACCTGCAGGCCGTGATCATGATTTCAACGAGGTAACGCGGGTCGGCCAGCTCGGCCTGGACGCAGGCGCGCACCGGGGCCGCGCCTTCCGGCAGCCAGGCCGTCCACACTTCATTCATCGCCGCGCGATCTGCAATATTTTTCAACCAGATATGCGCCTGGAGCAGGCGGGTATTGTCGGTGCCATGCGCTTCCAGCAGGGCGTCGATCTGCGCCAGGACATCCTTGGTCTGCGCGGTGATGTCCGCGTCCGGGTTCGTGGCGACCACGCCCATGGTGTAGACGAAGCCGTGGTACTCCACCGCCTTGGAGAGGACCGGGCTGGGTTCAGTGCGGATAATACGGCTCATGGGATACTCCTTAGTTGATGATGTGCGGGGCCACGACCGGAACGCCGTTCACCACGGGTTGGCCGTTATTGTTGCCTGTCTTTTCGCAATCCTGGATCTGGCTGTCGCGCTCGTGCATCGCGCCCATGTGCTC
>DATKLE010000056.1:0-8201 GCA_035542575.1 Terriglobales bacterium
GGAGTGGATGCGGGAGTTTCTGCCGAAGGTCAAGCGGGCCCTGGAAGACGATCGCATGTTGGAACTGCCGGACCAGGTGCACATCGACGAATGGCGCATGATGCAGGACTTCGCGCTGGAAGACGAACAGTGCCGGTGCCGTGCCGAGTTGGATTCGGCGGTACACGGTGCAGGCGCGTTTCGCCGGTTCAAGGATGCGGTTCGACGGCTGGGGCTGGAGGACGCGTGGTTCCAGTACCGCGCAGCGGCCTTCGAGCAGGTCGCGCGAGAGTGGCTGGAAGAGAACGGGATTCAGTATCGGTGAGCCACAATTGTGGGATCGTTGGAGTGGGGAATGAAGACCCCCACTCAAGGCCGCTCCGCGTCCTTGAACGGGGCACCCTCACGGTGATTTTGCTGGAGTGGATGGGTTACCTGGGTCACCCGCCCTGCCTACTTGAACGCGGTGGAATAAGGCCCCGGCATCTATGGTGCAGAGTGGACGAGTCGTATCGACTACGGAACACCCGCCCGGAACATCGGGCGGGAAGAGGCAGCGCGACTGGCGGCGGTGCTACCCGGTCCGCTGAAATGGAAGCCGGAGCGGATGAACCGCTACAGCGCGACCATCCTGGAGCGAATGCTGAAGATGGGGTCGTGAGGGGGCCCACGTTGGGCCAAAAGAAGGCTGAATGGGTTGCCGGGCGAGGCTTGTAATACGGAATAATGCACGCTATTGTCCCTGCATTATGAGCAGCACGGAAAACACTATCAGCTTTCGGGCGGACGCGGAGAAGATCGAGGAACTCGACAAACTGGCGGCAGCGCAGGCGCGATCGCGCAGCTACCTGATCAACGAGGCGATCAGCAACTATATCGAGCTGCACGCCTATCAGGACGCACTGGTGCGGCAGGGACTGGCGGAGATGCGCAAAGGCCGCGTGGTCCGTCATGAGGAAGTGGTGAGGCGTCTGAAGAAGACCGGGCGCTCCTCGGAATGATCGAGTGGACCGAGCAGGCGACGCGGCAATTAGACCAGGCCCACGACTACATCGCGCTCTCCAATAGTGAAGAAGTGGCAGACCGGATCACGGAGCGAATTCTCGGCAGCGTGCAACAGCTGGCGGCTTTCCCTATGTCGGGCTGCGCGGGGCGGGTGCCGGGGACGCGAGAATTGGTCATCGCGAATACGCCTTTTATGGCGGCCTATGCCATCGAGAAGGTCCGGATCGTGGTTCTCGCGGTGTGTCACGGGGCGCAGCGGTGGCCGGAGAGGGTTTGAATGCGAGAAAGTCCCCATCCAACCCGGCTGTCCTATAATCGGCGCATGCTAACCGATGAGGACAAGCAGTGGATCAAGCAACAGCTTGAGGGGGTAGAGACTACCCTCCTGCCGGAGTTTCACAAATGGGCTTCGCCTGTCGAAATGCGCCAGCGGAGCCACGCCGCAGCGATTCGGGCGCTGGACGCCGAAGTGGAGTCGCTGTCGGATCGGTTGAAGAACCTGGAAGGTCGCTGAATTGGCTCCCACGTTAGGCCAAAAGAAGGCCGAACGTGGGGCACGGATTTGGTACCTGGGCCACCAGCCCACACCTCGCGAGTCGTTCGGTCTGTGATGTGCCCAGGTTAGGCAGAGAATGGTCGACGCTTGGGCAGGGCCCACGTTAGCCCAAAAGATGGGCGAACGTGGGGCACGCCCACGCCAAGGTTTTATTTTGGATACCTGGGCCACCAGCCGAACACCTAATATGTCCGGGGACCTGTAGTTGCCGTCTCGTTCGAGGTGGCCAGGACTTCCATCAGTTTGTCAATGATCCGCACGGTGAATCGTTCGCTGAAGCCGGCCAAGAACGCTATCGCATATGGAACCGCTGGTGTCTTTACATCCACAGTGACGCCTTGAACTGATACCAAGCCGACGTAATAAACGAGATACACGAACCAGCCGAAAATCGCGCCCATTATCGGTTTGCAGAGATACCACAACGCGTATTTGGAATCGAAATCTCGCACCTGGACGTGGCTATAAATGCCATACAACGCAACAGCGACTCCGCCAAGCGCTCCAAACCAAGCGGTCTTTGCCCCCAAGGTAACCATTCCCGCCCAAAGCCAAAAGTTGGGCATTTTGTGAACTAGAAATCCGAGAAGCAATACGCCTGCCAGATACGCCAATTCAATTCCCAAAAGGCGACGGGCCGTGGGCTCCGCCTTATTACTCGCCTCCGCTTTGAGAATCTTTGTTTCGGTTTCAACGAAGCGCTTCTTGGCTTCCTCTTTCTTCCCGGTCTGTAGCAGGTCTCTGATCTCAACAAGATCTGGCGTTACTACTGCTGGAAAGAAGCTATCACCGGCTTCCGCGCGGTCGCGGACTTCTTTTTCTAGCTGGTCAATCGCTGCGAGAGTGATGTCCATTGAGGCGAGCACATGCTTTCTCCTTTCGTGACTGCTTCCCATACTCGCTCATGCGAAGTTCGCCTTTACGGTCGCCATTGACCTCATTAATAGACGGTCCTGTATAACTTGTCAGTGACAGACATCACCCTCACTGTGTATCAGTCACCTAAATGCTGACACGAAGGGGCACTGCAAGGGACTTGGACGGAGGTGGGATACTCCAATCGTCGGTTGATACTTGAACTAGAACGCCGCAATTCCCGTGATGTGCTCGCCGATGATCAACGTATGGATGTCGTGGGTGCCTTCGTAGGTCTTGACCGACTCCAGGTTGGCCATGTGGCGGAAGATGGGGTACTCGTCGGCGATGCCGTTGCCGCCGAGGATGTCGCGTCCCATACGGGCACACTCTAAGGCCATCCAGACGTTGTTACGCTTCGCCATCGAGATATGGTAGGGCTTTATCTTGCCCGCATCTTTCAATCTACCCACTTGTAGTGCGAGTAGTTGGGCCTTCGTTATCTCGCTAATCATCCAGACTAGTTTCTCTTGCACGAGCTGATGCCCGGCTATGGGCATGTCGTGGAACTGCTTACGGAATTGCGCGTACTGGAGCGAGCAGTCGTAGCAGGCCATGGCGGCGCCGATGGCTCCCCAGCCGATGCCGTAGCGCGCCTGGTTGAGGCAACTGAGGGGCGAGCCGAGTCCTTTGGAGAGAGGCAGGAGGCAGTCGGCGGGGATGCGGACGTCTTGCAGCGAGAGGCTGGAGGTGACGGAGGCGCGCAGCGACCACTTGCCGTGGACGTCGGCGGCCTTGAAGCCGGGGGTGTCGGTGGGCACGATGAAGCCGCGGATGCGGTCGTCTTCGTCGGTGACCTTGGCCCAGATGATGGCGATGTCGGCGATGGAGCCGGAGGTGATCCACATTTTTTCGCCGTTGAGGACGTAGCTATCGCCGTCTTTGCGGGCGCGGGTGCGCATGGCTCCGGGGTTGGAGCCGGCGTCGGGTTCGGTGAGGCCGAAGCAGCCGAGGATTTCGCCCGTGGCCATCTTGGGCAGGTATTTCTGTTTCTGCTCTTCGCTGCCGAAGGCGTGGATGGGATACATGCAGAGGCCGGACTGCACGCTGACGAAGGAACGCACGCCGCTGTCACCGCGCTCGAGCTCCTGGGTCATGAGGCCGTATTCGACGGCGGACATGCCGGCGCAACCGTAGCCGGTGAGGGAGGCTCCGTAGAAGCCGAGCTCGCCCATTGGACGGATGAGTTCTTTGGGGAAGCGTCCGTCGCGGTTGCACTGCTCGATGATAGGAATGAGGTTCTCTTCGATGAAGAGGCGGGTGTTGTCGCGCACGAGGCGCTCGTCGTCGGAGAGAAGTGAGTCGATTTCGAGGAAGTCAACGCCTTTGAATTTGATGGCCATGAGTCTGGTCCCTAGTGAACTAATGAACGTAGCAGGGGAATAAGAAAGGGGTCAAACTGAGGGACTTGAGCAAGGGCTCCTTCGACTCGTCGGTTGCCGCGGCGACCTCCTCGCTCAGGATTTCGGCTGCGGGCTCAGACGCCCGCAAAACGCCTCAACTTTGAATTTGATGGCCATGATGAGTCCTACCCTGTGATGGAATGTCGTTCCCACATATCCCGAAGGCTGGGATATGTGGGCCACCCTGTGTTGAGACGAACTTATGAAGCTATCAGGGGCGAAACGAGGGCGGTCAAACGGGGATTTCGCACCAGGAAAAATGCGGCGCTCGACTCCGCGCCCTTCGTTGGCTGCGCTGGGGATGACGTGGCTTATCGAACCCACCCTATCGCCCAAGGCGGGCGATAGGATGGGCACCCGGAAACTTGTTCCGCCGAGGACTATTGCTCGACGTGCAGGACCTGGGTGAGGTGCGTCATGTTCAGCAGGTCCCTCACGCGCGGGTTCACCTTAATCAAGCGCAGGTCGCAGCCCGAATTCTTGGCCGAGATGTAAGTACCGAGCAGGCTGCCGAGTCCGGCGCTGTCAACCGAATCCACCTCGGCAAGGTTGGCGTCCACGTGTTTGTGGGCGGAGGCGAGTTTCTTCACTTCGGTCCTGAACTGCTCGGCGGTTTCCAGATTCATGCGCCCACGACAGAGCAGGACAGGAGTGCCGTGTTCGTCGGTGGCGTGCTCGATGCTCAGGGTGCGAAAGCCAGAGGGAGGAGTTGTGGACATGTCTTTCCTTTGTATGGAATTCAACAGCGCAGCTCGATACATGTGGTCACACACGCTGCGTTAAGGGATTATAAAATCCCGGTGAATCGGCGGACATTTAAATTTGATTACAGCGTCGCAGCTGAGATAGCTGCTACTCCGCGGTGGTGGGGTCGATGCGCGCCTTGACCTCGCTGATGCTGTTGGCCGGGAATCCGCCCAGCTGTGCGTGCTCGCGAACCGCCTGCTCATCGGGGGCGATGTAGATGCAGTAGATTTTGTCGGCGGTAACGAAGCTTTCCACCCACTGAACTTGTGGGCCCATATTGCGGATCACGCCGCAGGACTTCTGGGAGATGGCCTGTAGCTCCTCTGGCTTCAGCGAGCCGACGTTGGGGATGTGACGTTCGATGACGTATTTAGGCATAGCGGGGATTCTACAACAGTTTCCAGATTCGAGTTGAATAGACCAGCGCGTTGAGGTCGGAGTTGCTTAGAACCGCACGCTCTTCAGCATGCTCTCGAAGGCTGGCCGGAAGCGCTCAAACTCTGCCTGCGGCGCAACGAAGACGAACACCAGCACGGAGCCGTTGGCTTGCGGGACGGTGACCAGCCAGTCGTGTTCTTTCTGCGGTTGTCCGCCGGCGGCAGAGAAGGGCGAGGTGGATTGCAGCGCCACGGCGCGGCCCTGCGCTCCGCCCACCGTGATCGCTTGTGGCTCGCCCAGGGGCTGCGCGCCCTGGTTCTGCTGCAGGTACTCAACGATCTGGCCGGTGATCTCGTCAATGCTAGTCCGCCGGCCTCGTTGGGGAGGCACGCCGTTTATGAGCAGGCCATAGCCGACACCGCCGGCAACGACGCCCGCCGGTGGCGCGATGGTGATGTACTGGCCTTCCTGCTTCGGCACGGTGACCTGCCAGTTCTCGGGACGCGAGAGCTTGATGGCGCCGAGGTCGGTCGCGACCATGTGTTGGCTCGGCAGCACCCTCTGCAACGACACTGAGGGCGCGCTCGGCGTCGGGCTGGGCGCGGGGGCCGTCGCGCCAGCCGGCATGGCCGCGCCTCCGCCTGAATTGAAGGTGGCTCCGTTCTGCTTGTTGAGCGCGGCCCACTTGCCGGTCTTCGCGCCCTGCGCGATCTCCTCGGCGGTGTAAGCGCGAACTCCGGCTGCCTGCTGCCTGACCTTCTGGAAAGCAGCGCTGTCGACCTGGTAATTCTTGGGCGGCCAGTTCTGGATTTCTTTCTCAATCGCCTGTTCGCGATTGCCCGGGTTGGGGTGGTCGCTGAAGAATTGCGGTGGCGCTCCCCCGCCCTGGGTTTCCAGGGTCTTAAAGAAGTCGGCCATGGCTTGCGGGTTGTATCCGGCTTTATAGAGGATGACGGCGCCGACAGCGTCGGCCTGGGACTCGTCTGCGCGCGAGTACTTGAGCATGATTCCCTGCGCGCCCATCTGAATGCCCATTTGGCCGAGCTGGCCGACCATGCCGCCGACGGCGGAGCCGAGCACGGCGCCGGCGAGTCCGGCGAGCAAGCCGGTGGTCTGGGCCTTGTCGTACTGCTTGGCCGAGTGCTGCATGTACACGTGCGACATCTCGTGCGCCATGACGCCGGCGAGCTGGGCCTCATTGGCCGCCGCCGTGATGGTCCCTATGTTGATGAACATGGGTCCGCCGGGCAGCGCGAAGGCGTTGATCTCCTTCTGGGCGATGACGTGGAACTCAAATGGCCAGGAATTCTGCGAGGGGATTGTTGCCACCAGCTTCTGGCCGAGTTGGCGGATGTACTGGGTTTCGGGACTGCTATCGGGCAACACCGGCATTTGCTGGTACACCTGGGCGGCGGCTTGCAAGCCAAGCCGGCGCTGGTCCCCGCGTGACATGCCGGGATTCCCAGGGTTGGGGAACTGAGGGGTCGCGGACTGGGCGGAGAGTTGGGAGACAACCAGCAACAGTGCTAGGGCCCAGGAAAGCTGCTTTGGCAAAGAAGAATGCGTGGGCATGATGTTCTTCCGAGATTGGTCCTGCCTCAGATTTTACTCGCAGCCGGACTGAGGGGGAATGAGGCGGAGGGCAGCCAGGACTGAGTCTTCATGTAGAATATGAGAGGTATCCGGCGAAAGAGAGTGGCGCCCCCGTCACCCCAACGAACGCAAAATCGGCGTTCGTCGGGGACCCCGGAACTGGGCGCCCGCCTGCAGTCGAAGCCGCCCGGCAACGGGCGTGAGCTTGAGACATGTGCATCTCGCGCTGGCCGCGCCTTCCCGCTCCGGCCTTCACGCGTTGCCCCTTGAATCGAGCCAGAGTTTTTGCAGCCGCAGGTGAAGTTTGTCCGGAGGAACCTTATCAGGAGAGAGCAATGGCTAAGATCGCAAAGACCGCTGACCGTAAGAAGGTCATGGACACCACTAAGAGCACCGACTGCCCGAAGTGCGGCAAGCCCACCCGTATCGTGAAGCGGGTAAAAGACCGCGAGCGCAACGTTCCGGGCGGGATTTACATCTCGTGCTCGGCATGCGAGTTTTACGAGAAGCTGTAGAGGAACCGTTGAAGATTGGCAGGGCGCGGAGGCTTCCGCGCTCGTGCTGTTTGAGGAGACGACCATGGTTGCATTGCTGGCGTTATTTCCAGCCGGTTCGTACACATATTTCGCGCCGCCGTATTTTGTGGGATGGGGGACGTTGGCGCTGATCAACGCGGGGCTGGCGCAGGGGAAACAGAAGAGCGGGCTGTTGTGGTTCCTGCTCTCCATATTTCTGGGGCCGCTGGCGACGCTGATTCTGGTGTTGCTGCCGAAGGGGTAGCGGCGGTTTTGTTCGGGTGGCCCCCCCCAAGGCAGATGGGGCTGTTGCAGACGCGGCCAGGTGCCGGGTGCCCCAGATTCGCGCCCGTTTTTTGGGCGCTAACCTGGGAGCAGGAATGTGCGCGGCGCACCACCTGTCGCCGCCAACTCACGATCTCTCGCCGTCCACTCCGATTCGATCTCCACCACGCCCATCTCCCGGAAAGCATAATGCCGGAAACTGCTCCAGCGCCAGTCGCCTGCCTTCTGCACCAGTCCGCGTTTCACCGGGTTCCTGTGCAGGTAACGAAGTTTGACGTCGAACTCGTCGGCATCCCTTACGTTCCGGTCATAATAGCGTTTTTGCCAGAAGGCGCCGATGCCGGGGAGCCGACTGTGCAGCCGCTTGGTGAACGACACCTTCAGATAGTGGATCGCATCGGCCAGCACACCGCGCTGGGGTTCGCTCAGCAGCAGGTGGACGTGTTCGGGCATGACCACGTAGCCGTAGACGCGCAGGTCGAAACGGCGGCGCATGTCCTCCAGAGAGACGGGGAACAAGCTGTAAATGTCGGCGGTGGAGAAGTTGGGTTGGCGGCGATAACAACTGAAGGTGATGAAGTGGGATTGTCCGGATTGCTGGCGTCGCCGGAGACTTGCGGGCATGGAGGGAATTTACAACAATCGCGACCCCGAGTGCAGTGATCCCAGGTTAGCGCGCAAAGAACGCGCGCGAACCTGGGGCACCCACATGATTATTGTTGTGGAGTAGATCGGTTACCTGGGGCACCGGGCCTTCATCACCGCCTGATTCTGAGTGGTTGTAGCAAATCGTGCCCTCAGGCGTACCTGGTGGGCAGGGCACGA
>DATKLE010000057.1:0-70561 GCA_035542575.1 Terriglobales bacterium
CAGACCGGGTTCAAGACTGCCCTTCGGTTTTTCATCCGACGCCATGGCGCGAGTCTAACACCGCTTGCACTGAGGCGAATTCGGTACACCTGACCTTAGTCTTCATTTCCGTTTCGAGAGTCATCCCAGCCGGGCGAGGGATCTGGCGTGCCGTGCCTCAGCTTCACGGCTGAGATGCCGGGCGCTACGCGCGAGATCCTTCGCAAGCTCAGGATGTCGCTCGTGAGTTAAGAGATGACTGGATTACTCCGTCGAAGCACCTCATCGCAAATTGACGTGAGGAAACGTCGAACCCTAGAATCAGGCTACGGGATTCTGGCCCAGGTCTGGAGATTCATGCCACTTTACGAGTACGAGTGTAAGAAGTGCCATCACCGCTTTGAGCGCATCCAGAAGTTCTCCGATCCCCACATCAAGAAGTGTCCCGACTGCGGCGGGCCAGTGGAGCAGGTGATCTCGGCGCCGGCGGTGCAGTTCAAGGGCTCGGGATGGTACGTCACCGACTACGCCCGGGGCAGCTCGCACGCCGCCAGCGCAAAAAACGGCGAATCGAAGAAAGAGGAGAAGCCAAAGGCCGAGACCAAGTCCGAAAGCAAAGAGAAGTCCAAGAAACATAAGGACTAAGTCTGAATCGCACTCCTGCACTCGCAAGCTGCCAGCCACCAGCCACTACCCTGAATCGTTTGCCCTCACCCGGCATCTAAATCAGTCAAAATGGTCGTTATAACGAGGATTTTATGATAACCATTCGGCCCAGCAACCAACGCGGCGGCGGCGACTACGGGTGGCTCAACACCCGCCACAGCTTTTCTTTCGATCAGTACTACGATCCCAAGTTCATGGGCTTTCGCTCGCTGCGCGTGATCAACGAAGACTTCGTGCAGCCTGGGCACGGCTTTCCCATGCATCCCCATCGCGACATGGAGATCATCACCTGCCTGCTCGAAGGCGCGCTCGAGCACAACGACAGCATGGGCAACGGCTCTATCATCCGCCCCGGCGACGGGCAGCGCATGAGCGCCGGCCGGGGAGTGCGGCACAGTGAAGCCAACCCGTCAAAGACGGAGGCAGCGCATCTGCTGCAGATCTGGATCCAGCCCAACCAGCGCAGCCTTGAGCCCAGCTACGAGCAGAAGGAGTTTCCGTCCGAAGAGAAGCGCGGCAAGCTGCGCCTGATTGCCGGCCCCGACGGCGAAGACGGCTCGGTGACCATTCATCAGGATGCGCGGCTGTATGTCTCGCTCCTTTCTCCAGGGCAGCAGGTCCAGCACGATCTGGCGCCGGGCCGCTATGCCTGGCTGCAGGTGGCCAAGGGCGCGGTGGAGTTGAATGGGAAGCCGCTCAGCCAGGGCGATGGTGCCGCGGTCAGCGAAGAGTCGAGGCTGACGATCAAGGGGACCAAAGACGCGGAGATTCTGCTGTTCGATCTGGCGTGAGCATTTTAACCTGTCATCTGAGCGGAGCGGGGCGAAGGCCACGCGGAGTCGAAGCATCCCTACTCTGACCATACTGCCGAGGGTAGGGATTCCTCCTCCTTCGCTGCGCTCAGGGTCGGAATGACAACCTGCTTGGGGCCGGATAGCCGAGGCGGCTGTCCCTGCGCGAATGTTTTCCGGGAGGTGAACTATGGCAAGCGAAGGAAAGGGAATCCGCATTGTTGTCATCAATGGCAGCGTGCGTCCCAATAACTACACCAGCATGGCGTCAGCGCTGGTGGTGGACGAGTTGAAGAAAGATCCTAACGTTACGGTCCACGTCATCAACCCCTTGGAGTATCACCTGCCTTTTCCTGGGATCGACCCGAATGCGCCAGGGACGAAGAGGCTGCAAGAGGAAGTGAGGGACGCGACGGCGGTGATCCTTGCCACCCCTGAGTATCACGGCAGCTTCAGCAGCGTGACCAAGCTGGTGATCGAGAACCTGGGATTCCCGTCTGTGCTGGCCGGGAAGCCGGTTGCCCTGCTGGGCGTGGCGGCGGGGAGCATCGGCGCCATCAAGTCCCTGGAGCATCTGCGGGGCGTGTGCTCGCATATCGGCGCCGTCGTGCTGCCATTGCCGATCTCGGTGGCAAATGTTCAGCGCGTATTCGACACCTCCGGCCAGGTTCTCGACCCGGCGGTGGAGAAGTTGATCCGCAGCCTCGCCAAGAATGTCATGGACTACCTGCACCAGAATGTTTGCCCGTCGGTAACGCTGGAGAGGCTGCTGCGGAGTGGGATTGCGGTAGTAGGGGCGTAAGGGGACTCTCGGGGATGACGCCGAGTCGGCTGTGACCGCTAACGTCGCGCCTTTGCCGCTTTGCTCGCGACCAGCCCGAAGCCCCGAGCGGAGGCGTCTTTTTCCAGTTCCTGCAATTGGGCCACACCTTTGCCGGATTTCTTCGCGATGATCCCGAGCGTCAAGCGGGCTTGCAGCTGCGGCTCGACAAGGCCGATCTTCCTGGCTTCCGCGACGATTTGGTTCAACGAATTTGTCGCGTTGCCCAGGTCGGCGGGATGGCCAGAGGCCATTCGCACCCGTGCGGCCGAGATCTGCACCCCCAGCCGAACCGCCGGCCGCTGGGTCTTGCCGGCCAGAGCTGCCGCCGAGCCAATTTCCTTTCGCGCCTCACCGGCCTTGCCCCGCGCGGCCAGCAACTCTGCCAGCGTGGCCCGCGCGAGGGCCTCACGCTCGGGCGACTTCGGCGCCGGCACAAGCCCGTGCAGGGCGACCTCGGCTTCCTCCGGCCGCCCTTCTTCGATCTCCAGCCTTGCCAGCAGCAACTGGTCGTCGGCGGAAGCGTCCTTTTCGTCGAGTTCCCGGTGCAGCGCCAGAGCCTCTTGGCAGCTCTTGCGGGCGCCTGCCAGGTCTCCCTGCCGCATTTGCACCGTTCCCAGGCCGGCCAGTGCCACGGCCGATTGGTGCTTCTCGCCGCTCTCCCGCGACACGTCAAGCGCCTGCTCGTAGCTGGACTTGGCTGCGGGCAGATCCCCGGTCGCCAGGGACACGTCGCCTAAGCCCACCAGCGGGTACGACGTCTTGCCCTTTTCGCCGGTCTTCTGAAAAATGGCCAGAGCTTCCTCGTAGGCCTTTCGGGACCCGGCCGGATCGCCCAACTGGAGGTCCACATCTCCCAGATTCACCAGCGCAGTTGCGACGTTCGTATCAGACCCGATCTCCCTTCCGATGGCCAGTGATTCCGCAAACATCTTCCTGCTGCCCTTCAGATCTCCTTCGGTAACCTGGAGCGCGCCCAGGTTGCTCAAGGTGGCCGCGATGTTGATCTTGTCTCCGGTGTCGCGGTAGATCGCCAGCGCCTGCTGAGAAAGCTTGTGCGCAGTTGCCAGGTCTCCCTGATCACCGACCAGGCTGGCAATGTTGTCCAACGCGCCCGCCAGGCCACCTTGGTTTCCGATCTGGCGGTCGAGGTCAGCCACTTGCTCGTAGGCTCGCTTACCGCCGGCCAAGTCTCCCAGGTCATACAGAGCGTTGCCAATGCTGTTGAGTGCAGTGGCAGCTCCGTAGCGGTCCCCAGCTTCGAGAAATATCCGCTGCGCCTCCTGGCAAGCTGCGATCGCCGCCTTCGGATCCCCCATGTTGCGAAGCGCATTGCACTCGGCTTGACGCGCCCTCGCGACCAGAAATCTTGCCCCCTGCTGCGCGGCTTTGGCGGCCACGGCCGCAGCCAGAGTTTGCTCGCGCTTGAAATCCGACAGATAGTGCGCTGCCCGTGCCTCCGCCAGGTCGATGCGCAAGTCGTCGCGCTGCGGCGGCGGCAGGCTGCGGAACCCGGCAATGGTGGCCTGCGCGTCGTTGGCTTTGCCGGCGAAGGTCTGCAGGTTGGCCAGTTTCAGCCCGTAGTCCAGGTTGTCGGGCGCAGAGTTGAACAGTTCCTTGTAGGCGGCGATGGCCCGGTCTAATTGACTGTCCGCTTCGTAGTACTGACCCTCGACCCGCAAGCGTTCCTCGCGGGAAAGATGAGCAGACAGGGTGAAGGCCCGCTTAGCAGCCTCCAGCGACTTTGCGTCATAGCCTAGAGTGCTCCAGGCGGCTGAGAGTGCCGCCCAGGAAGCCGCGTGGTTAGGATCTTCCGCCACCGCCTTGAGCAGCAGGTCCCTCGCTCCCAGGGCATCGCTGGCGCGCAGTTTTGCCAAGCCCTCCGCATACAGGCGAGCCGCCGCCGGATTGGAAGGCAGCGTGGCCCGCACGCTGGCCAGCTGGGTTTCCGAGAGACTGCTCACTCCCAGGCGCGCGCGCAGTTCCGCGCCTGCTTTGCTGACCAGTTCATCGAGCTGGGACCGCGCGGCCTTTTCAGAAACCGCGGCCAGCGTTTCCCCCGCCGTCGTGTCCTGCAACTTCACGTCGAGGCGGACCTGGTCGCTGCCCACGGGAATATAGGAACCCAGGATCACCAGGTCAGTCCCCAGGTTCTGCCGGATTCTGGCTAGGGTTTCCTTGCCGTAGCTGTCGGCATCGGGCAGAGCCAGGCTCATCTTCATCTGGACAACGCTCTCCCCGGGAATCGTGCGCAACTGCTCGCCTTCAGAGAGTTCGGTGGTGAGCATTTCCGATAGCGCAGTCGAGAACCAGGCCAGTTCCGGCTTTCCGGAGAGGTTCTTGAAACCCAGCACCGCCACCGAGCGCCGTGCCTTGACTGCGGTTATCGCGGTTGTAGGAGGCTCGGCGCGGCGGTGGAGCGCGAAGTACGCCCCCAGCGCGAGAGCTGCCAATACCAGGGCGCCTCCCGCCGCCTGCAGAACCATCGTTCGGGTGCGCGCCCGCCTGGCGAGCGGGGAAACTCCGACGGTCAGGCGTTCCAGGTCGCTGTTCAACTCGCGCGCCGTTTGGTAGCGCCGGGCAGGTTCTTTGTCGAGCGCCTTGAGGATGACGCTCTCAAGTCCAGGAGGAACCTGCGGGTTCACCTTGCTGGGCGGTTCCGGATTGCGCGTCAGGATGGCGTTGATCAGGAGAGGCCCGTTGGTCTCGGGGAAGGGCCGCTGCCCGGTGGCCATCTCGTAGAGCACAGCGCCTGATGCCCAGATGTCGCTGCGTGCGTCGGAAAGCTCGCTGCGCAACTGCTCCGGCGCCATATAGGGCAGTGTGCCGGAAACTTCCTGCGACTGGGACATCGTGGCCGTGAGTCCAAGGCCGCTCGCCCGCGGCATGAATTGCGCCAGGCCAAAGTCAAGAATCTTCAGGCGGCCATCAGCCGTCAGGCGCAAATTGGCGGGCTTGAGATCACGGTGGACAATCCCTTGCTCGTGAGCGGCCGCCAACCCCTGCGCCAGCTGTATGCCAAGGCCAACCGCTTCTTTGGAGGGCAGAGCGCCTTCTGCGAGCTTGTCTTCGAGTGTCTCTCCAGGGATGTATTCCGTGACCAGAAAATCAGTGCCCTTGTCGTTTCCGAACTCATACACGGTAGCGACATTGGGATGGTTCAGCCGCGCAAGTGACAGGGCTTCCCTGCGAAAACGATGGCGGGCCGTCTCCTCAGCGAGCATGCCTGCAGGGAGTACCTTGATGGCGACGTCGCGCTCCAGTTGTTCGTCACGGGCGCGGTACACGACACCCATCCCGCCTGCGCCAATTTGCTCGAGAACGCGGTAGTGGGAGATGGCAGCGCCGACCGTGTCCGCAAGTGATCCCTTCACGCTGAACTTATGCTGAACCGCTGCTTACGTCAAAGCAAGCGGGACCCATCTTGCTAGCTCGGTTTCTTGGCTGATCGTGTCCCTAGATGGGAATAAACCATGGAAACCCGGCAAGAGGCTAGCTGTGGTTCGGGCCCGCAGGCTACCGCGGTTCGGGAGCTGCCTCGGGAATTGCAGGCGTCTTGGGAACGACGAACTCGTCAAGGTAGCGCGTGAGCTTGTCGCGATTCGCCAAGCGGTAGGGAATATAATCCTGCGCGATTCCTTCGTCCGCGCGGTTGAGCAGCACGAACGGCTCCAGCAGGCCGGCATCATCGATCTTGATGAGCGCAAGCAGCCCTGGATCTAGCTTGGCAGAGATCTTCTCGAAATCCTTCTGCTCCTTGAGCACCTTGACCATTAAGCCCAGCGCGTAGGCTTCCTCTTTCAAGGTGCGCCGATACTTGGGCTCGTTGGGGAATTCCTTGGCAAAAAGTTCTCCGTGCCAGCCGGCCCGCCCCAGACCATAGCTTATCCATGCCACGGCGTTCGGATCATCCTTGGGGGTGTCTTGAATAGTGATGCTAATGTGCTTGTCATCCTTGGCCGAGACCTGGCTTCGGTCCTGCAGGCGGACCCAGTTGAGAGTAACGTGGTTTCGCTGGGCCCATTGATTCACACCCTGCCATGACAGGCGCTTGTATGGCTCAGCAATGATCGCCTGAATGAACTTGCTGCGGGCCTCATCCATCTTGTCGGCCAGCATGAGGGCGTCGCCCCAATAGCGGTAGGCCGTCTCCTGATTCGGATCGATCTGAACCGCCCGGGAGAACCACTCTCCCGCGCTGCCCAGCGTGCGTTGCCGGAAGTAGGTGTCTCCGGTAAAAAGAGCGGCTTCATAGTTGTTTGGATCCAGCAGCAGCGCGCGAAGACATCCATCGCGTGCCTTATCAAGATCGCCGCGGACGAAGTCGGCCTCGGCTTCCTTCATCGCGGCATCGACTTCTTTGCGCGGCGAAAACGCGGCTTCGGATCCGTCTTCGGGAATCCATTCCAGAATGGTGAAAAGGATGGAATCCTGGGCGCCGGCGGCCTGTGCCTCCAGAGCTATTTTGCGGGCCCGGAGACGCGCCTCCTTCCTTTGTTCTGGATCGGTCAGGGTCGCTGCGTAGGAGGCGACGGAATAGGCCCAGCGGACCTTGAGGTTGGAGTCGGCAGGGTATCGCGCCACCAGGTCTTCGAGGAGCGGCATGGCTTCGACCATCTTGCCGCTCTGATACAAGTCGAGGGCCTCTCGGACCTGCGGATTATTGGCGTCAGCGGTTTGCGCAACGGAAAGGGCCGGCCAAACTTGGAGCGCGCCAAAGGCCAGCACGAAAAAAGACAGCGCCCGACGAAACGACTGACGCGCCATGGCAGCACCACCTATTCGCTTCGACTCCATCGGACTGAACAAGGTTCCGCAGCCTAATACGAAGAACGACATCTGAAAACATTCTTGCAGGTTTATACAGCCAGGGCCTGATCCGCCCTTGTTCAGTTCTTGCGCTGTTTTTCGTATTGCTCTGTGATGTAGCTGTCCGTCATCCCCGCGATGTAGTCGCAGACCACGCGTGGCAGGGGTTCCTTGCGGGCCTTCTCGCGGTAGTTGTAGGGCAACTGGTCAGGCTGCTTCGTCCAAAGCGTGAACAGCTCGCCGATGATACGCTCGGCGTCCTCCTTCTCCGGATCAAGAGCCGCGCTGAAATAGAGTCTGGCGTAAAGGAAGTCCTTGGCCTCTCGCCGCGCCTGCTCGGCTGCGGGGCTGAAGGTGACCAGCCGGTCGCGGCAGGCACGCACGTCCTCCAGGCGCTTGATTCCGGCCTCGGCAATTCTCGCCTGTGTGTTCTGGATCAGGTCTCCCACCAGCAAGTCGAGCATGCGCTTGAGCGCTTCGTTGAACTTCAGCTTTTCCAAGGCGTCAGGATACGTCTGCTCGGCCTCGTGGTAGAAGCGGCCGAACACGGACACGCCTTGCCGGATGTCGTCGAGCGAGAGGAGATGGGCTTCGTACCCGTCGTCAAGGTCGGCGGTGTTGTAGGCAATTTCATCCGCCAGGTCGATGAGCTGGGCTTCCAGCGGCGGGCGCTGATCGAGGAGATACTCGGCCAACTCGGGAAACTGCGCAGCGGGGTAATCGCGTGAATGCTTGATGATGCCTTCGCGGACTTCGAAGGTCAGGTTCAGCCCGCGAAAGGCGGCGTAGCGCTGCTCGAAGTCCTCCACAATGCGCAGCGCGTGCAGGTTGTGGTCGAAGGAAAAGCCATGCTCGTGCATGGCAACATCAAGCGCCTTCTCGCCAGCATGGCCGAAAGGAGGGTGGCCGATGTCGTGGGCGAGTGCGAGGGCTTCGACCAGATCCACGTTCAGACTCAGTTGTGCGGCGATGGTGCGCGCAATCTGCGACACCTCGATGGTGTGCGTCAGGCGATTGCGGAAGTGATCGGAGAAGCGGCGGGTGAAGACCTGGGTCTTGTCCTCCAAGCGGCGGAACGCGCGCGCATGGATGATCCGGTCGCGGTCCCGCTGGAAATCGTTGCGGTAGGGATGCGGGGGCTCGGGAAAACGGCGTCCGCGGGATGCCTCCACCCGCACCGCGTAGTCGGCGAGCATGAAGGAAGTCTAGCTTACTCAGTTGCGAGTTGCGAGTTGCAAGTTGCGAGTTAAACAAAAATGGCACGGTCGGCGCCGTGCCTTTCACTCGGTACTCGCAACTCGGTACTATTTCTGCTCGGAGTCTTCCTTCGCCAGCTTGACCTTGGCGGACTCGAGCTTCTTCTGGCACTGGGCGAATTCTGCGGAGTCCACCTCGGCCGCGACCGTCTTGTTCCACTCCGCGACGGCGCGCTCCCAGTGGGCGGCAGCCAGCTTCAGGCGCCCGGTCTTCTGGTACAGATCGCCCAGGTGGTTCTGCACCGTGGGATCGGTCCCAATGCGCTGCGAGGCCCTGAGCAGGTTCTCTTCCGCCAGGTCGTACTTGCCCAGCTTGAAGTAGGCCCATCCCAGCGAGTCTAGATAAGCACCATTAGCGGGATCCAGATCAACCGCTTTCTTGATGAAGGTGAGGGCTTCGTCCAGCTTGACGCCGCGGTCGGCCAGCATGTACCCGAGATAATTGAGCGCGGTCGCATTCTGGGGATCGGCAACCAGAACTTTGCGGAACATCTCTTCCGCAGGCTCGTATTTCTTCTGGCGCTCGAAGGTCGAGCCCCGCAGGAAGTCCACATATTCCTTGTCGTCCGGCTTGGTGGAGAGCTGCTCGGCCTTGTCCAGGGCCGCTTCCGCTTCCGGCCAGCGCTTCAGGCGGCTGTACATCTGCGCCAGGGTGATGTACACCTCGCGATCGTCCGGGGTGCCCTTCAACAGCGCCTTGACCTGTTCCAGGCCGGCGTCGGGTTGGCCCATGTCGGCCAGTTGCGCCGCATAGACCATCTTCAGGCCGCGGTCCTTGGGAAACTTCTGGGTCGCTTCATGGGCGATATCCGTGGCCTGCTGCCAGTGTTTGTCATCGCGATAGGTCTCGATCAACTGCTGGTAGCCGCGCACGGCGTTGTCATCGCCCAGGGTCAGCATCTTGCGGAACGTGTCCAGCGCTGCCTGGTTATTGTTGTTGTCGCGGTAGATGGTGCCCAAACGCTCAAGAAAAACGGCGCGGTTGTTACGTTCGCCCTGACTGTAGCTGTCCTCGGGCTTCTCAGTCTTCTTCAACAGGTCCAGCAGGACCTGGGTGGCTTCGTCATAACGGCCTTGCGCCTGGTATACAGCGGCGATGTTGTACGGCACCTCGATCGAGTCCTGCACCATGGACTCGGCCTTCTTCAGGTTGTCCAGAGCCAGATCGAACTTGCCATCCTTGCGATAAATCTCGGCCATGCGTAGATAAGTCTGCGCATCCTCAGGATTGGCGTCAGCGATGATCTTGTACTGCTCCAGGGCGGCTGCGTTCTGGCCGTCATTCATCAGGTTCTGGGCCAGCCCGCGGATGGCGTCAAGGTTGTCGCGATCCAGCTCAATCGCGCGCCGGTAGGCATCAATGGCTTGCTTGTACTCTTTCTGCTGCTCGTAGGTATACCCGAGCGCCGAATACAGCTTGGCGGAACGCCCAGCATCCGGGATCGAACTCAGGACCCGGACCGCCTGGGAGCTGTCGCCTTCCTCGTTGTAGAGGTAAGCCAGGGTGGTCACCGCCTCTTCCGAATCCGGCTCCAGCTTGACAGCGGTCTTGAATTCGCTCTCTGCCTTCTGCAAGTCGTTGTTGGCGCGATACAGCCGGCCCAGCAGCAAGTGGTTGTCCACGCTGTCGGGCTCGATCTTCACAATTTGCTCGTACTGCTCGATTGCCAGCTTCAGAACGTTCTGCGAGCCGCTGCTATTTTCCTGGACGTCGGGGCCCAGAGAACGCAGGTAGATACGCCCCAGCAGTTTGTGCGCCTCCAGGTTGTTAGGATCGCGTTTCAGGATGTCCTGGGCTTCGAGCACCGCGTCACGAATGCGTCCCGTCTTGGCATACAGTTCGGCCAGTCCGGCAGTCAGGTACTCGGAGCTGGGGTCCGCGTCAATGGCCTGGCGGTACTCGTCGATTGCCTTGCTGGCCAGGTCGCTGCGCCCGTAGACTGCCACCTGCTCCTCGTACATGTGGGCCAAAGCATAGTGATAGTAAGCGGCAGCGCGATCCACCTTGCGCGGCGAGGTCTGAGTGGTTGATTTTGACTCTGGCTTGGAAGCCGGGGTCTGCTCAGCAAGGGCCGCGAGCGCCAGCAGCAGCACAAATGTCAGGTGATAAAGAATCTTCATTGAGGACCTTTGGGTTCCCAAAACCATAGCGATTTGGATGCCGAACCGCTGCGGGTGGGTGCTCCGAATATTGTAAACCTGGACGCGCAAAGGAGGTGAAAAAGCGCGTCAGCGGAACCGTACAAGCAATAACCGGAGGTACAGGGACCAGCGGAATTGCCGATTTACAATTTTCAATTGCCAATTTGTTGGCCGGCAACAATCGGCAATTGGCAATCGGCATTCGCAAATCGGCTAGTGCCGGAAGTGCCTCACCCCGGTGAAGATCATCGCCAGTCCCAGCCGATCGGCCGCTTCGATGACTTCCTGGTCGCGGACCGAGCCACCGGGTTGAATGATGGCGGTGGCGCCGGCTTTGGCGATCTCCTCCACGCCGTCGGGGAAGGGGAAGAAGGCGTCGGAGGCGGCGACCGTGCCCTTCAGCGGCAGCACCGCTTTCATGGCGCCGATCTTGCAGGAGTCTACGCGGCTCATCTGGCCAGCGCCGACGCCCACGCTCTGGCCGTCGCGGGCGTACAGAATCGCATTGGACTTGACGTGCTTGCAGACCTTCCAGGCGAACAGCAGGGCGCGCTTCTCTTCCGCAGTGGGCGGACGCTTGGTGACTACCTTCAAGTCGCTTTCTGCCAGGGGCCGCACGTCGGCATCCTGCACCAGGATGCCTCCGGAAACGTTCTTGAGCACCCACCTCTGGGGAGCGTGAGTGACTTCTACCAGGCGCAGATTCTTCTTGGACGCAAACTTGGTTTTGGCGGCTTCGTCAAATGCGGGCGCAGCAATGACCTCCAGAAAGAGCTTGGCCATTTCCTCGGCAGCCTCGCCGTCGATCGGCCGGTTGACGCCGATCACGCCGCCGAACGCCGAGACCGGGTCGCATTCCAGCGCCTTCTTATAAGCTTCGAGCAGGGTTTTGCCGGTGGCGGTGCCGCAGGGGTTGGTGTGCTTGATGATGGCGCAGACGGGCTCGGAGAACTCCTGCGCCAAGTCCCAGGCCGCCTGCAAGTCTACGATGTTGTTGTAGGAGAGCTCCTTGCCCTGGAGCTGGCGTCCGTTGGCCACGCCGGTCCCGGACCCATCGGAATACATCGCCGCCTTCTGGTGCGGGTTCTCGCCGTACCGGAGATCCATGGCTTTGTTGAACGAAAGCCGCAGCGTCTGAGGAAAGCCGCTTTCCGGATGAAACTCAAAATGCCCGTTCCCGCTCACCCGCTCCAAAGTTGAAGCGATCGCCGAGTCATACGCGGCGGTGGTTGCAAACGCCTTCTGGGCCAGGTGCCACTTGGTGGCGGACGACAGTTCGCCGCCGGAGCGGGCCATCTCGTCGGCGATGGCGTTGTAGTCTGCGGGCGAGGTGACCACCGCGACATCCTGGAAATTCTTGGCGGCGGAGCGGATCATCGAGGGTCCGCCGATGTCTATGTTTTCGATCAGCTCCTCGAAGGGCACGCCCGGCTTGGCTGCGGTCTTCTCAAAAGCGTAGAGGTTCACCACCACCATGTCGATGGGCTGAATGCCGTGTTCGGCCACTGCAGTGCGGTGCGACGCGTCTTTACGCCGGTGCAAGATGCCACCATGCACTTTGGGATGCAGGGTTTTCACCCGGCCGTCGAGCATCTCGGGAAAGCCGGTGAGTTCGGAAATGTCTTTCACCTTCACGCCAGATTCGCGGAGCAGCTTGGCCGTGCCCCCGGTGGAGATGAGCTCGACGCCCATGCCGGAAAGCTTGTGGGCAAAATCAACCACTCCGCTCTTATCGGTCACGCTGAGAATGGCACGCTGAATCTTCGACATAGCCGGCCTCGGGAAGGAAGGATGAATTCCGGGACTTAAAATTTTACCAGCAGATGGCCTGTGGAAGGGTGACGTGGATCACACAGCCGACAAGGGGCTGGGGCCGATGACCGACGACTAGGTTCTGGCTTTGGCTTTCAGCTTGACGTGTCCGTCCTGCACTTCGACTGAATATTCGACGCTTTCGCAGTGGTACTGCTTGCGGAGCTGAGCGGTTTTTTTTTGTACGAATGACGCGAAGCTGTCGAGATTGCCCGAGACAGCCTCCCCAGTTTTCTTTTTGGCGTCGGTGAGCACCTTGTAGAGCTTCTCCACCTGCTCGTGTTGGGCGCGCGGGTCGGAGCATTGCACCGTGAAGGGCCGGTCCTCATTTGTAGGAGCGGTGGCGGCAGCAGCCCCGGCATGCCCGACTCCATAGGCCTTGTGTTCCGGCGCGTGCTCCTCGGGGCGCAGCCCCTGGATGGAGAGCAGCGCATCTTGTGGACGACGGTAGCCTTCCTCGCGAATGCGGCTCTTCTTGCGCCACAGGTCACTGTAAATGGCGTAGCGCTGGGCCATTTCGTTGTAGCGGAAGCGCTGGGAGAAGCTCATCCGGCTGCCATCGCTGAACTTGCGCAGCAGGCTCAATACCTTCCACTCGACGTCTGTGGGCGGCTTTTTGGTCGGGTTGCTGAAGTAGACCTCGTACTCGATCTTGAGCCGGCGCAGTTGCGATTCCAGCAGAGTCAATTCTTCGTCGATGGTCACAGAGCCTTCTCCAGCCCACAGTGTAGGAGGTCTGCGGGGGAGACACGAGGTTCCCGTAGGTCACGAGAGGGATGGAACGAAAGTACCTAGCAACGGCAATTAGCCATTAGGAATTAGCCCAATGCCGCCTTGTTCTCATGAGGTCTTCATTCGCGTTTGGCGGCCTTGTAGCCGGCCTTCTTGGCTTCGTCCTCGGTCATAAACTTGCCGTTCTTGGTCTTGCCATACCAGCGTCCGCGCTTGTGGTAAATGCCGGTGCTCAGGTTGACCCAGACTTTGTGGCTGGCCTTGGCGGCGGCGATTTCCTGGGCGGAGGGGGCGGCGGATTCGGACTTCGCACTCTTGGATTTGTTGTCGGTGGAGGTTGCCTGGGTAGCCGGGGCGGTTGGCGTTGTGGCACCCGCGACGGCAGCCAAGAGCGTATGCAACAGGCACAAAATCGCGGCCCAGGTAATCAGCTTCTCACGGGTTGTACTCACGGCGCTCTCCTCGCGCGGGCATTGGGTCTGGCCGGCGCATTTGGGGGTAAGACGCCGGCGCGCTACAGTTACGCGTATATCCCGCGCTGGCGGATGGTATACGCCACCCGGTCGATCGCCAGCATATAGGCGGCGATGCGGTTGTTGGCGTTGTGGGTCTCGGAGTAACGCACCACATCTTCAAATGCCGTCTTCATAATGTGCTCGAGTTGCTCGTTGACCACCGACTCCTTCCAGAAGTAGCCCTGGCGGTCCTGCACCCACTCAAAATAGGAGGTGGTCACACCACCGGCGTTGCACAGGATGTCGGGAATCACGAAGACCCGCTTCTCTGCAAGGATTTCGTCAGCCGCGGCAGTAGTGGGTCCGTTGGCGCCCTCGGCCAGGATTTTGCACTTTACGCGGTCGGCGTTGCGGCTGGTGATCTGGTTCTCGGTGGCGGCGGGGATCAGAATTTCGCATTCAGTGACCAGCATCTCGGCGGGGTCGGCCTTGTCGGCTTCAGGGAAGCCATGGATGGTGCCGTTGCGCTGCCGGTACTCCCAGAGCGCATCGAGATCGAGTCCATTCTTGTTGTAAATGGCGCCGTCCACTTCGAGGATGCCGACGATCTTGTAGCCGGCGTCCGCCATCAGCTTGGCGGCGTTCGATCCGACGTTGCCAAAGCCTTGCACGATGACGCGGGTGGACTCGCGATTGAGCCCCAACTTGCGGATGGCCTCATCGCACACGATCATGATGCCGCGCCCGGTGGCCTCGCGGCGGCCGCGCGACCCGCCGATGTTCAGCGGCTTGCCGGTTACTACCGCGGTCACCGTCTGCCGCATGTGCATAGAGTAAGTGTCCATCATCCACGCCATGACCTGTTCGTTAGTGTTGACGTCAGGGGCGGGAACGTCTTTTTCGGGACCGATGAATTCGATCAATTCGGCAGTGTAGCGGCGGGTCATGCGCTCCAGTTCGGCCATGGACATCTTGTGGGGATCGCAGATGACGCCGCCCTTGGCGCCGCCGAAGGGGATGTTGACCACGGCGCACTTCCAGGTCATCCAGCTGGCCAGCGCGCGGACCTCATCGAGGGTAACGTCGGGCGCGTAACGGATACCTCCCTTGGCCGGGCCGCGGGCAATGGAGTGCTGCACCCGGAATCCGGTGAAGACCTCGAGATGACCATCATCCATGGCAACCGGGATGTGCACGATGACCTCGCGATTGGGATAGCGCAGCACCTTCCATAACCCTTCGTCCAGATTTAGCTTCTGCGCAGCGAGGTCAAAACGGGCGGCTTGTGCTTCCCACGGATTAATTTCCTGCTCGAGGGAAATGGTCTTCATGATGTGCTCCGATGATGGCGCCTGGATGGTCAGATGCCGCCTGCTCCGGACAGGCCGACGCCCGGAGTGCGGACAAGTTCAGCAGTATAAGCAGGTGGCGGCAGGTAGGCAAGCACTCGGCGGGTGGCCGGGATTTGCAATCTCAACAACGACGGGCAGTTACCGGACCGGTGCTGGACCGCCCTTTTCCTCTTGACAATCTAGAGAAGCAGGGTACACTTCCACTTGTTTATCTAGAGGAGAGGACGATGGGGGAGAAACCCAGCGGCCTGGTGCAGGGCACGCTCGACATGCTCATCTTGAAGACCCTGGCGCTGGAGCCCATGCATGGCTACGGCATCGGCCTGCGCCTGGAGCAGATCAGCGGGGGCGTCTTCCAGGTGAATGCAGGATCGCTGTTCCCGGCGTTTCGCCGCCTGGAACGCGCCGGCTGGATCAAACCTGAGTGGCGCGCCACGGAGAACAACCGCCGGGCGAAGTATTACGTGCTCACGGAACACGGCCGCAAGAAACTCAAGAGCGAAACCCGAGAGTGGGAGACGCAGACCGCCGCCATCGCCAGAATTCTGGCGGCGTCCCCGGGAGAATTGTGATGCCTGGACTTTGGCGCTTCCTGGGCGGCTTGCGCGCCCTGTTCCGGAAAGCGCAAGTGGAGCATGAACTCAACGAAGAACTGCTCGACTACCTGGACCAGGCGGTCGAACAGAAAATGCAAGCGGGTATGACCCGTGAGCAGGCGCTGCGCGCCGCGCGCCTGGAAATGGGCAATCCCGAGGTTGTCAAGGAGCAGGTCCGCGACCAGGGCTGGGAATCCATAGCGGAATCTGTGTGGCGCGATGTGCGCTACGGCGTCCGCATGCTGGGCCGCAATCCCGGATTCACGCTAGTCGTGGTGCTGACTCTGACCTTGGGCATCGGAGCAAATTCTGCCATCTTCAGCGCGGTCAATGCCGTTCTGCTGAAACGATATCCTTTTCCGCAGGCGGACCGCGTGCTGTTCCTCCGCCAGGTGACCGCCACCAATCCTGGCCTGCTGATTTCCATTCCGAACTTCGAAGACTACCGCCGCCAGCAGAACAGTTTTCGGCAGTTGACGCTGTGGCGGTCAGCCAGCGTGAACTTGACCGGCGGCGATCATCCCGAGCGCGTAGTGGGGTCGTTTGTCTCCGACAATTTCTTCGACGTACTCCGAGTGAAGGCTGCGCAGGGCAGGACGTTCCTTCCCGGAGAGGACAAACGCAGTGCCGAACCCGTCGTGGTGGTCAGTCACCAGGCATGGACCATGCGATTCGGCGGCGACCCGAACCTGCTCGGCCGGCGCCTGATGCTGAACAACGAGTCTTACACCGTAGTGGGAATTCTGCCTCCGGAGTTTCGCGCCTCCTGGCTTTCGTCGAGCGATGTCTATCTGCCCGCCGAACATTCTCCGGCCTACCACCTGGACCGCAACGATCCCGCCATGTTCGTGGTCGGACGATTGAAGGATGGGATTACACACCAGCAGGCGCTCGCCGACATTGCCACCATCGAACTTCGGCTCGCCCACGATTACCCCGATGCCATGAGCGGAATGCACGTTGAACTCACCAGCGTTCCGGAGATGGAGGCGTCGGAATCTTCCGCCAAGCCGCTGCTGATGCTGCTGGCGGCGGTCCTCATTCTGCTGCTGATCGCCTGCCTGAACGTGGCTACTCTGCTGCTGGCCCGAGGCTCGGCACGCCGGCAGGAACTCGCCGTCCGCAGCGCGCTGGGAGCCAGCCGCGCCTGCCTGGTGCGCCAGTTGCTGACGGAATCGCTGCTGGTGTCGGTGATCGGCGCGGCGCTCGGGCTGCTTCTGGCCTTCTGGCTGGTGTGGTCCTTTGCCGATCTCACTCCCTTTGATGTCCCCGCCCAGGCGGCGCTCGATTGGCGGGTGCTGCTGTTCACCCTGTCCGTGGCTGTGTTCACCGGAGTGGTGGCGGGCATTCTGCCGGCCTTGCGCTTGTCGCGGATGAACCCTGCCACCGCGCTGACCACCGGCACGCGCACCGCGGGCCATGCCGGACATCGCCTGCACTCCGGGTTTGTGGTCGCGCAGATGGCGCTGGCCATTATCCTCCTGGTCGGCGCCACGCTGCTGGTGAAAAGCTTCCGCGCGCTCCTGGCCATCCATCCCGGCTTCTCCGGCGAGCAGGTGCTCACCATGGAATACCGCCTGCCGCGCAACAAGTATCCCAGCGGCGTTGAGCAATGGAACTTCCATCGCGCGATGGTGGAGCACGTGGCGCAGGTGCCGGGCGTGGTCTCCGCCGCCGTGGTGCAGGCCCTGCCCTTGAGCGGGAACTGGGGAGAGATGCCGTTCACCCTGCCCGACCGGCCCCAAGCGCGTCCCGGCGAGAAGCCGACTGCACTGGTCACCCTGATTACACCTGACTATTTTTCGACTATCGGAAGCCCGTTACTGCGCGGACGCGACTTCACCGAACATGATGGCCCCGAGGCTCCGCGCGTGGTCATCGTCACTCGCAGCTTCGCCCAGAAATTCTGGCCCGGCCAGGATCCCATCGGCCGGGAGATTCAATTCCAGGACAGCGATGTAGTAAGCAACGAGGGCGCGAACCAGATACGCCGCGCGACCATTGTGGGCGTGGCCGCCGACGTCAAGCAAGTCCACCTGCGCGACCCCGACCGTCCCCTGATCTACTTCCCCTATTCGCAGACGCCGGCCATCTTCGGCACGCTGGTCGTCCGCGCGGCAGCTGACCCCACGGGCTTGACCGACGCTATCCGCCGCGCGGTCTGGAGCGTGGACAAAGACCAGCCAGTATGGAGAATTCGCACCGTGGCCATGGTGCTTGATGAGCAGGTCGCTCCTGACCGTCTGATGATGTGGCTGGTGTCATCATTCGGGCTGCTCGCGCTCGCGCTGAGCGTGCTTGGAGCCTATGGTCTGTTGAGCAACTCAGTGAACCAGCGCAAACAGGAGATCGGCGTGCGCATGGCGCTGGGCGCGACCCCAGGATCGGTGCTGCAGTGGGTACTGAAGCAGGCGGTGCGGTTGACTTTCGTGGGCGGCTTGCTTGGGATCGCTGGAGGCCTGGTGGCCGCGCGTTTCATGGCGGGCTTGCTCTATGGAGTGGCGCCGGCCGACGTGACCGCTTTTGTCCTGGGCTGGGCGTTGATGACGCTGGCCGCATTGCTGGCCAGCTATCTCCCCGCGCGGCGAGCCAGCCGGGTGGATCCCATGGTGACCCTCCGGTACGAGTGAGAGGCCGGGCTAGAGAATGATTTCCATCCCCTCGGCCGCTGCCCGCACCTTGGGGTAGTAGTTGCGCGCTTCCTTCACCACGTTATCAATGCAAGCATCGTCGTGATCGGGGTCGTGGTGGAAGAGAACCAGTTCCTTCGCGCCGCTCTCCATCACGATGTTGACGGCCTCCCGCCAGTGGCTGTGTCCCCAGCCGCGCTTGCGGGCAATGTATTCCTCCGGCAGGTACTGCGAGTCGTAGATCAGCACGTCGGCGCCCGCCGCCAGGCGGCGCACATTCTTGTCGAACTCGGTGTCGCCGGGTTCGTTGTCGGTGGCGTACACCAGTGTTCCGTTCTTGCTTTCGATGCGAAACCCCATACAGCCCTGCGGATGGTTCAGCCAGGTGCCTTGTATCGTTACCTCATCGAGCGGCATGCGCCCCTCCTCAAAATCGTA
Organism: Terriglobales bacterium; assembly: GCA_035542575.1. GTDB lineage: Bacteria > Acidobacteriota > Terriglobia > Terriglobales > Acidobacteriaceae > JAIQET01. Next base: position 18,479 of record DATKLE010000057.1, read on the forward strand.
AAAGGCGCGTTGCGCTTTCATCTCGGTCATGTCCACCGGGAAGTAGGGAGAGGTCATCTGCTCTTCCATCACCCGCTTCAGGCTGCGGGTGCGGCTGGAGGAGTGAAACAGAAAACGGTTCTCAGGTTTGTCATAGAGCGGACCAAAGAACGGAATACCCTGGATGTGGTCCCAATGGAAATGGGAGACGAAGACGTGGGCGCAAATGTTCCGCCCGTTGAATTCGGAGCGCAACTGCTGTCCCAGAGCGCGGAAACCGGTCCCACAGTCGAAGATGTACAGGCTGTCGCCCATACGTACTTCAACACAGGAGGTATTGCCTCCATAGCGCAGGTTTTCCGGGTGAGGAGTCGGGGTCGACCCCCGCACCCCCCAAAACTTTACTCGCATACGCCCTCAGTGCGATAAATCGTTATCTTCCAACGCATTGAAGGATACGTCAATTGTTTTGCTGGTTACGGGAGGAGTGGCCCTACTGCAGCTTCGCGAAGCATGCCGGCTGGGCCTAACGCCCCGGCTGGGGCAGAGCGGCAGCGCCATGCCGTTTCCCGGGCTCCCCTATAATGAACCCGCTGCGCCCCGGCAACCCACTCAGGCGTCCACATGCCCCTGCCCGATTACAGCGAATTCGCCCGCCTCGCCCGGCAAGCCACCCTGGTGCCCGTGGTCAAGTCGGTTACCGCCGACCTGCTGACGCCGGTCTCTGCCTTTCTGGCCATTGCCGCGAATGAGCCCCACGCCTTCCTGCTGGAATCGGTGGAGCGCGGCGAGCAGATCGGCCGCTACACCTTCCTCGGCGCCCGTCCTTATATGCGAGTTCAGGCGCGGGGCCAAGAGATAACTGTGCATCGAGGAAGAAGCCGCGAGCAGCGAGGTGGGAGTGTCTTCCAGATCGTGAGGGAACTCCTCCGCCAACATCGGCCAGCCAGCGTGCCCGGACTGCCTCCATTCACTGCCGGCGCGGTGGGTTATTTTGCCTACGACATGGTTCGCCAACTGGAGAACATTGGCGAACACAGCAAGGATGATCTCTCGCTGCCCGATGGCGAACTGATGTTCTTCGATCGCTTATTGGCCTTTGACCATCTACGCCATCAGATTCACATCATTGCCAGCGCGGATGTCGCGCGCGAAACTCCACGCCGGGCCTACGACCGGGCTCTGGCTGACATTCAAGCCGTCGAGAGAAAACTAGCGCGAGGCCTATCTGGCGGACTCTACGCGAAAGCCAGGGCCCGGCACAGGGCCAGCTTGAAGGTCCGCGCGACGACCTCGCGCCGGGATTTCCTGCATTCGGTCGAGCGGGCCAAAGAGTACATCCGCGCCGGAGACATCTTCCAGGTGGTGCTCTCGCAGCGCCTTGACTTTACTCCGGAGGTCGCGCCCTTTGACGTGTACCGCGCCCTGCGCGTGGTCAATCCCTCACCGTACATGTATTTTCTGCGCATGGGCGACACCCACGTGCTGGGCTCGTCGCCGGAGATGCTGGTGCGCGTGACCGGGCGAAAGCTGGAATACCGGCCCATCGCCGGCACCCATCCCCGCGGGCGGGATGACGCTGAAGATCAGCGCCTGGAAAAAGAGATGCTGGCTGACGAGAAAGAACGCGCCGAGCACGTCATGCTGGTGGACTTGGGCCGCAATGATCTGGGCCGCGTCAGTGAATACGGATCGGTGAAAGTCCGCGACCTGATGTACGTGGAGCGCTACTCCCACGTCATGCACATTGTTTCCGCGCTGGAAGGGAAGTTGCGGCCGGACCTGGACGCGCTCGATGCCTTGGCCGCTTGCTTCCCCGCCGGCACCCTGAGCGGCGCGCCCAAAGTGCGCGCCATGCAGATCATCGAAGAGTTAGAGCCGGTGCGGCGCGGCGTCTATGGCGGCTCGGTGCTCTACGCCGACTCTGCGGGAAATCTCGATTCCTGCATCGCCATTCGCACCTTGCTGATGCGGGGCAAGCAGGCGTACTTGCAAGCGGGAGCGGGAATTGTGGCGGATTCCGATCCGGCGCGCGAGTACGAGGAGTGTATGAACAAAGCGCAGGCGCTGCTGAGAGCGGTCGAGGCGGCGAGAACAGCAATCCCTGGGTAGGACCATTCCCCGCGGCGGCGCAGGGGAATTTCGCGACGAGAACTCTGGGGTTATAATCGCGTCTCGTTATCGCTGCTGGTATCTCGTTGTTAAGCACAGGCGCAAAACTTGGGCCTTACGAAATCCTCGCACCGCTGGGCGCGGGTGGCATGGGAGAGGTATATCGGGCCCGCGATCCCCGGCTCCAGCGTGAAGTTGCCATCAAAGTTCTTCCCTCAGCTTTTGCCAGCGATCGCGACCGCCTGAAGCGGTTTGAGCAGGAAGCGCGGGCCGCTGGTTCCCTGAATCATCCTAACCTGCTGGCTGTCTTCGACATTGGCACACAAGATGGCTCACCCTACCTGGTCACAGAGCTTCTGGAGGGGGCAACCCTCCGTGAGTGTCTGCGGGGCGGAGCGCTCGCTTTGCGGAAAGCGCTGGATTATGCCGCGCAAGTGGCCGACGGCCTGGCGGCTGCGCACGAGCGAGGTATCGTCCACCGCGACCTGAAACCAGAAAACATTTTCGTGTGCCGCGATGGCCGGGTGAAGATTCTTGACTTCGGACTAGCCAAGCTGACCAGCAGCGAGTCCTCTCCCGCCGATTTTTCCGAAACCCATTCCCTTCTGACTGGGCAAGGGAGCGTGCTGGGCACGCCGGGATACATGGCGCCGGAGCAGGTGCGCGGACAAGCCGCCGATGCGCGGGCGGACATCTTCAGCTTCGGTGCAGTTCTGTACGAGATGTTGACTGGCGAGCGCGCTTTCAAGGGCGAGACGACCGCCGATGTGGCCAGTGCCATTCTGCGGGCAGATCCGAATCCGCAAGCGCTCAGCAGCCACCAAGTGCCTCCCGCGCTGGAGCGCATTGTCCACCACTGCCTGGAGAAGTCGCCGGAGGCGCGGTTCCACTCGGCTCGCGACCTTGCCTTCCATTTACGAGGAGTCTCAGTCACGTCGGAAACGGCGGTGAGCATGGGCAAACGGCGTACACCCTGGTCTTGGGTCTGGGCGGTCCCTGCGATTTTGCTGGTGGCGGTGCTGGCGGCGACCTGGCAGCGGTGGAGCGTAACTCCTGGCGGTCCGGCGGACCACACGGTGGACTTCCGCCGCCTCACCGACTTTGACGGGCTGGAGGAAGATCCCGCCATCTCGCCGGACGGCAAGGCAGTGGCTTTCAGCGCAGACGTAACTGGATCCCGTCAGATCTGGGTGCGGCTGCTCACCGGAGGGCCACCGCTCCAGATCACGCATGATCCAGGAGACCATGTGGAGCCGCGCTGGTCGCAGGATTCGTCGTCGCTGTACTACTACGTTCCCGCAATGCAGGGGCAAGATCAGGGAACATTGTGGGAAGTGGCTGCGCTGGGGGGCGCGCCACGCCGTATCACCAGCAGCCTGAGCGCCGCCGATGTCAGCCACCAAGGCAACAAGCTAGCTTTCTTCCGCCTCAATGAGAAGCGCACAGAACTGGTGGTCTCGGAAAGCGATGGCACCAATGCCCAGGTCCTCAGCGAGCTTGACGTTGGCTTCGGCTGTGAGCACCCGCGCTGGTCACCCGACGACCGGACGATTGCGTATCAGCATGCCAGTGGCTTCTGGAACATGGATCTCTTCTCCGTCAGTGCAAGCGGCGGCACGCCCCGGCGCATTACTCACATTGCAGAACTGATGAACGGTTTTACATGGCTGCCGGACAGCGCCGGCCTGGTCGTCTCCAGTTCTCTGGGAACCACACTCCTCTACCTTCCCACCATGCACCTGTGGAGGGTTCCCCGTGAGGGGGGCGAGCCGCATCGCATTACTTATGGCGACGTCAGCTACGAGATGCCGGATATCGGCAAAGATGGCAGACTTTATGTCAGCGCCCGGCACATGCGCTTCGACATTCGGAAGTTCCCAGTGGACGGCGCCCCTGCCGCCAATGTGTCCCACGCACTGCGCATCACCCGGCAGACTGCGCAGGTGCTTACACCCAGCCTGAGTCCGGATGACCGGGAAATGGCGTACCTTTCCGACAGCGGAGGCCAAGGGAATGTGTGGGTGATGAACCTGGCCACGGGAGAAACCCGGCAAATCACCGCCGAGAAAGCCGGTATCACGGTGGGGATTCCTTTGTGGTCCCCCGACGGTACAAGCATCATTTTTGCAGCGTCGCGGGTCGCGGAGAGTCGGTTCGACGTTGACTACTGGACGGTCAACCCTGATGGCAGTAACCAACGAGATATTTTACCGCACGGATCCTGGGCCAGTTGGTCCCCCGACGGCCGCTGGATTTACTACTCCTATACATCGCTTGCAGAATCCGGGACGGAGACCTATCAGATCTCCAAGATGTCGGTGGCCGGCGGGCCAGCGACCGTGGTCCGGCAGGAAGAAGCCACGGGAGTGGCGCTTTCGCCGGACAGTTCGACGATGTACTTCGTGAAGCCTTTGCGCGGCGACAATGGCACGCAGAACTACTTGATCTGTGCGGCCCATCCTGAGGGTGGTCCTGAACGCACGCTGGCATCGTTCCCAGGGACCCGAGTTCCCGTGTGGCAGGGATTGCATCCCTCGGTGTCCCCAGACGGCCGATGGCTGGCACTGCCCCTGAATGACAACTCAGGAACAAACATCTGGTTGGTATCCACGGCGGACGGCAGGATGCGCCAGGTGACAGATTTTGGCGATATCCGCACGTACATTGCCCGCCGTGTGACCTGGACCTCCGATGGACACTACCTGTTCGCCGCGGTGGGGCAAGGCGATGCTGACATCGTGCAACTTGGCGGGCTGCTGCGCTGAATTGGGGAACAAATCGGTTCCAGCACAGCGGGTCCGGGGCAACTGAAGAACCGGGGCTCAGAGCCTGAGGAAATTTTCGATCAGCCTCTTTCCATGGTCTGTCAGCACGCTCTCGGGATGAAATTGCACACCTTCGACGGGAAACTTCGCGTGCCGCAACCCCATGACTACCCGCGCCCCGTCATGTTCAGTCGCAAAGGCGCTCACTTCCAGATCAGAAGGCAGGCCGTTCTCTTGCACAATCAGGGAGTGATAGCGCGTGGCGGTCATGGGGGAGGGAATTCCCTGGAAGATCGTCTGCCCATCGTGCTGCACTCTGCTGGTCTTGCCGTGCATGAGGTTCGCCGCCCGCACCACCTTGCCACCGAAGGCCTCGCCGATGGCCTGATGTCCCAAGCAGACCCCCAGCACCGGGACCTTGCCTGCGAAATGGCGGATCAGTTCGATGCTGATTCCCGCCTCGCGCGGCGTGCACGGGCCCGGCGACACCACGATCCGCTCGGGACGCATGGCTTCGACCTCGTCCACGGTTACACGGTCGTTGCGGCGGACCACCACCTCCGCTCCCAGTTCGCCCAGATACTGGACCAGGTTGTAAGTGAAAGAGTCGTAGTTATCGAGGACGAAAACCATAACCGCGCGCTTCTGGCTTAGCTTACATCACCGCCTGGCGGTCCCGAATGGGGACAGAGGTCAAACTACGGCTTGACACTGTGCACGCAAAACCTCATGCTTACCACTTCATTGGAGGGGCCATGGCCGAGTCCCAGCAGGAGAAGCGGACCACCCGCCGGTTTGCCCTGCGGTTGCCGGTTTCCGTCAGCTACGAGGCGGACGGGGCGCAGGAGAAATCCGCCCAGACGCGAGACGTGAGCGCGCGCGGCATCTGCTTCTACGTGGACTCGGCGATCGCCGCGGGATCAGCCATTGAGTTCACCCTGACCCTCCCGCCCGAAATTACCTTGACCGAGAGCATTCGGGTGCGCTGCAAGGGCAAGGTGGTGCGAGTGGATGGCGGCGCGGCGGACGGCAAGGTAGCTGTGGCCGCGGTGATCGACGAATACGAGTTCCTCTCTGAATCCTGAGCCGGTCTGGCCGGGGGCCGGCAACGGTCCAAATTGTCATCCTAGCGCCACTTCTATCCGGCCCTCGGCGGTGGTATCGTTGCCAATTATATTGTCCAGGTAGGAAGTCTTTGCCCCGTATTGGTCCCCAACTGTTGGTGATCTCCCTGTTGACGGGAATCTTTCTCCTGGGCCTGGCCGAAGCCCAGTCCCCTGCCAACATCGAGCGCGTGAGAGTGCTGCTGAACCAAACGCCTCCCGCGTTGGAGATCACCTGCAGCCATCCGGTCGTCCCCACGATCAAGAAGCTGGACGGGCCACCGCGCTTGGTGATTGATTTGCCCAACGCCATCATGTCGGTGCCTCGGAAGCGCATCGAGGTGCACAACGACCAGATCAGCGCGGTCCGGTTGAATCAGTATCAGAAGGCGCCGCCGGTGGTGCGCATCGTACTGGACCTGCTCAAGCCGAGCGACTACAGTTCGGATTTCGCCGGGAACCGCTTGACCGTCCGCTTGAGCCCTGCGGGTGTGAGTGTGGCCAGAAGGCCGGTGGAGCCACCTACCGTGCCCTCCTTTACCCGGGGTGTGCAGCCCGCAGTGATCCCTGTCAGCCCGGGGAATTCTGGCGCGGTGATCCTGGCCGGCAGTCGTCTGGCCAGCGGTTCCACGGTGACCGCGGGTAGCGACACAACCGTTCTCCGCCTTGGCCGGGGTGGGGAGGTGCGCGTGTGTCCAGGAACCACCGTATCGGTCACGTCGTCAGAAAACGGGCGCGATCTCATGCTGGGGATGAGCACCGGCGCCCTGGAAGCGCATTATCGGCTGGATGCTTCCGCCGACTCGGTGCTGACGCCGGATTTCCGCATTCTACTGGCGGGCCCGGGTGAGTTCGACTACGCCATCAGCGCCGATGCGCGCGGCAACACCTGCGTGCGGGCCCTGGGCGGCAATACGGCCTCGGTTATTGTGTCGGAACTGATGGGTGATGGTACCTACCAGGTCAAGCCTACGGATCAGATCATGTTTCACTCCGGACGGCTGAGTGCGGTGGACAAGGCGGTAACCGGCAGTTGCGGCTGTCCGGAGGCGCCCGTGCCGGTGATGCGCGCCTCGGCGCCGCCACCACCTGTGGTCTCGGATGCGAACCTGCCCCACTCTATGCGCCTGGCTCCGCCGCAGGCAGAAGTGAACCCCATCCCACCCCCGGTATCAACCTCCGGCCTGCGAAGTGGCACGTCGCCCGGCCAGGTGACGGTGTCTGTCGCTGGTCCGGAGACTGCTGCCCTGCCCGCCTCCAAGCCCAACGATGTTCACGTGCAGGTGGAGGCACCGTTCGTCTTCCGCGCCAGCGATCCGTCGCCCGCACCGCCAGCGCCGATTGAGGCGGCACAACGCTTGTCGCTTACCTATTCCCTGGCGCCCTTGCCGGTGCAGACGACGGTATTGCCTCCCCCGCCGGCCCCGTCCCGGCAGGCCTTCGCCAAGTCTTCCCACCGCGGATTTTTCGGGAAGATCAAAGGCTTCTTCGCCGCCATCTTTCGCTAGAGACTGCCTTTCAGATTGCCAATCGATTGCGGGTGATGGGCATCACAGGCAACCCTGCCGGCCGGGACTATACTTAAAGCGGGAAATACTATGTCGGTTGCGCAGCGGGCGCCGGTTGCACAGCGGCCTCCTGTGGCCGTGCAGAGCCCTGTTTTACCTACCCTGTTCGGCGAGGGCTATGGAGTTTACAGGGCCCGCCCAAGCGCATTTGTCTTTTCCTACATCGTTAACGTTCTGGTCGCCGCTTTGCTGGTCTGGTCGGGGCATTGGGCGGTCGAGCATCACGAGCAGATCAAGCGGCAAGTGATGGGGCTGGTCACTGACGTTTCTCCGTATGTCCTGCCGCCGTCGGCCAGTGAGTCGGGGGGCGGGGGCGGAGGCGGGGATCGCGACAAGCTGCAGGCGTCCCGGGGATCGCCGCCCAGGTTCGCTCGCGAACAGATCACGCCACCCGCGGTGGTGGTGCGCAATGACAACCCGAAACTGGCATTTGAGCCGACGGTAGTGGGGCCGCCCGAGATCAAGTTGCCGCAGTTCGGCGTGGTTGGGGATCCGCTGTCCAACGTGCTCGGGCCGCCCTCCAACGGCACTGGTTCCGGCGGAGGCATCGGCAGTGGCAGCGGCGGCGGTGTCGGTTCGGGACGCGGCCCCGGCGTCGGCCCCGGAGAAGGCGGCGGGATCGGCGGTGGCCTCTATCGCGTGGGTGGAGGCGTGAGTGCGCCCCGCACACTCTATGCGCCCGAGCCTGAGTATTCCGAAGAGGCCCGCAAAGCCAAGTATCAGGGCACCCTCGTGTTGTGGATGATCGTAGGGGCGGATGGGCGTCCGCGGGATATAAGGGTCGCGCGCTCCCTCGGCATGGGGCTGGATGAGAAGGCTCTGGAAGCAGTCCGCACTTGGCGCTTCGAGCCGGCCCGCAAAGACGGCAAGCCGGTCGCTGTTCAGATCAACGTGGAAGTGATCTTCCGGCTGTACTGAGGAGTGGCGAGTAGCGTGCAGTGAGTAGCGAGCCGTCTTGGCCGTTGCTCACTACCCAGTGCTCGCTGCTTACTCCCGTCGCAGCGCTCGTCCCAACGGCGCCACTTTCTCCCGTGCGGCTCCGCGCACTTCTTCCGCCAGCTCCGCACCCCGATGGAGGACGTCTTCGGCACGCTCTTTGGCTTCGTCCTTCCACTCATCCAGCGTGTCCAGGGCACCCTCGTACTTGCGCCGCAGATCCCTGCGCAACTGCTTACCGCTTTTGGGAGCCAGCAACAACGCCACCAGTGCTCCGGCGCCCATGCCGATCAGCAGGAAGGTGACTGCGATCCCCACATTGCTCTTGTCCGAAGGCTCATATCTTCCAAAACGCATAAGGCCATCCTTTCCACTCGCACAAAGACTCTCCTACATTCATTCTAGCTGTCTGGCTGGCCCCGGAGACGGGCAAATTCCGCTGGGGGAGAGAACACCGGTAATCCGCATTTCCCAAATCGGCTCAAGCCCGTGTAAAATAAAGAGTTGATCCCTGCAGGTGCGGCGTGAAATGGGGCTTGCCCGCCTTCCGCCGACCCATTCGCCGAATCACGCAATCATTAAGGAGAGTTACTTCGCAATGGCTATTCCCGCGACCCAGCTTCGCCCCGGCATGATCATCAAGCACAACAATGATCTGCATTCCGTGTTCAGCGTCGAGCACCGCACGCCTGGGAACTTGCGTGCGTTCATCCAGGCCAAACTGCGCAACCTGCGGACCGGCGCCATGTTCGAGCACCGCTTCCGCTCCCCCGACCCGATCGAGAAGATCAACGTGGACGAAGTCGAGATGGAGTATCTCTACAGCGACGGCGATGCGTATTACTTCATGGATACCTCCAACTACGAGCAGACGCACCTGACCAGGGACATCCTGGGCGATGCGGTTGACTACCTCATCCCCAACTTGCAGATCAAGGTGGAGTTCTTCGACGGCAAGGCGGTGGGAATCGAGTTGCCGCAAACCGTGGAATTGACGGTGATCGAGACTGAACCCGGGTTGAAGAGCGCGACCGCCTCCAGTGTTACCAAGCCCGCCAAGACCGAGACCGGGCTGGTGGTGCAGGTGCCGCCGTTCATCAATGAGGGCGAGAAGATCCGGGTGGACACGGCGGAAGGTGTCTATTTGTCGCGGGCGTGATTGTGCGATTCTCATAAGGCAGGGCAAGAGGCTGTGATCATGCGACCTTTCTCGGGTAGGAGCTGGAGATCACGCCGTCGCGCAGGAAACGAACATAACGGTGATCTTTTCTCTGCCGAACCGATGATGTCTGCGGAACAACACCCGACCCAGGCCCGCCGCTTCTTGGTGCGCGGACGTGTGCAGGGGGTTGGCTTCCGCTGGTTTGTGGAGCGGGAAGCCCACATTCTCGGCATTGCCGGATGGGTGCGCAATAATCCCGACAGCAGCGTGGAAGTGTTCGCCGTCGGCACCCGCGACCAGCTTTCCGGTTTGCGGTCGCGCCTGCGCGAGGGCCCGCGGGCGGCGCGCGTGGACGAGGTCGAAGAATTTGAGGCCAAGCCAGTCCCCGGCCTGAGCGCATTTCGTATTGAAGGAGCGTGGTAGATGTCCAAGTCGGGTTTGAATTCCGATCAACTCAAGAAACTGATCCGAGAAGTGCCCGATTTCCCCAAGAAGGGGATCCTGTTCTACGACATCACCACTCTCCTCAAAGACAAGCGGGGCTTCGCCACGCTGATTGATCAACTGGCCGAGCACTACATTGGCAAGAAGATTGATTTGATTCTGGGGATGGAAGCCCGCGGCTTTATCTTCGGCCCCGCGCTGGCCTACCGCCTGAACGCCGGCTTTGTGCCGGTGCGCAAGCCCGGCAAGCTTCCCGCCGCCACCGCCAACGTGGAGTACAAACTGGAATACGGCAGCAACGCGCTCGAGGTCCACAAAGACGCCATCCAGTCCGGCCAGCGCGTCCTTATCGTGGACGACTTGCTGGCGACCGGCGGTACCGCCCAGGCCACCGTCAAGCTCGCCACTTCACTGGGCGCGGAAATCTCAGGCCTGGGATTTGTGGTGGAATTGGATTTTCTTAAGGGCCGGGAAAAGCTGAAGGGCTACGACGTCTTCTCGCTACTGCACTACGACAAATAATCGAAGGGCCGGAGCCACCGCCATTTACCTAAGGAGTCGCGCAATCAGCATTCCAATTGCGGTCCAGCCCGCAATGCTGACCCCTGCCATGATGGCGAGACCCATGATCATGTCCCAGTTGGTGCCTTGCCGGTGAATGGAATGCGGAAGGCCTTGCACGCCAGTATCGCGCGAGGCCTGGCGGGAAACGCAGAAGACTTGGCGCGGCGCCCGTGGCGGCGGATATTGCGAGCTTGATGGGATGGGATTCATCAAGTTCCAGTCAGATTGCTTTCTTTCAAGATCTGAGTATTGCAGAGCGGTTCGGCGCCTGGCACACCAATCGGTCAAAATCTTGTAAAAGTTCCTTTACAAAGAAGCGGTCAACGCTGAGATGCGATTCTTGTGGGCGCGGAGACGCGCTTTACTCGGGACCGGTAACTACCAGCACAGCATCCTTTGCCAGATAGCTCTTGCGCCGGAACCAGTCTTCCATGGCATGGCTCAACTGATCGATCGGGACATGCGTGCCGATCTCCATCACGCCATCGGCCACCGGCAAGGTGTCATCAAACACGCTGGCATTGGTGAAGTTGCGCATGGAGAAGCTGTCCAGCCACTTGAGCGGGCAGGAATGGCGCTGGCCGTCATGTTCGTACTCCACGCGGATTTTGCGGGCAAACATGCTCAGGATTTAACCACAGAGGACATGCGGGGCGCAGGCGCGCTCAGGTGTCAATCTGCACCAGCGGACCCTCGGCCTGGGGTGAAGGAAGCGAGCCCCAGCGCGACGGCATCACCGCTCCCGCCTTCAGCCGGTTGGCGGCGGAACCGATCGCGATAGAGGCCCGTACCAGGTGTCCGGCCTTCAAGGGTCCCAGCAGCGCGAAATCTCTCAAGTGGTGCACGCCGGCAGTCACCGCACAGCCGCATTGGCTGCAATCCGGCGTGCCCCCGAAGATGCAGGGCTCGACCCGGGTGCGCAAGTCGGCCGTGTAGTTGGTGGACATCTTGGAGAACAGGCACGCCCGCGGGTGGGACGGCGGAGAAAGCAGAGCTTTTGCCAGGCTCGGGGTCATCAGCAGCTTCGGATGTCTTGCTGATAACCCTGGCAACTCCTGCGCCAGCCGGTGGCGGTCTTCGGCAGTGAGCTTCTCCGCGCTCTCCTCCCCCACCTGCGGACTGTAAAGGCTTACCCAGATACGGCTCACCTCCGGACGCGCTTCCCAGAAAGCCATAAATTCTCCCAGGTATCCGGAGCGCTGCAGCATGGGGTGGGTAATGGTGCAGTGGATGTTCACCTGGCGGCCTTCGATGTTCTTCAGGATGCGCTCGTAGGTGGCGGGGGCGCGGCGTACATTGTGGTGCTCGGGCAATCCATCCACGGAAACCGCCACCCGCAATCTCGGCAGCTTCATCCACTCCTGGGGAATGGGAATCACGGCGCTGGTAACGACCATCACAAAGCGCCCGCGAGAGCTGAGTTCGGGAAGAATGCGGCTGAGCTCCCGGTGGCGGACCAGCGGCTCGCCCCCGACCAGCGACACGTGCAGGGCCTTGTGCTTCTCCACCAGTTTCAGAACACCTTCCACCAGGGCGTCGCCGCGATAATCCGACAACTCGCGCAGCGTCTGGCCTCCGCCGAGATGGTCCTCGCCATAGGCGTAGCAGCCGGGACAGTGCAGCGGGCACTCGCGGGTAATCTCGATGGAAAGCATGGGAGCGCTTCCACTGAGAATGTTCCACCAGGCGGCGAGCATCTCCCCCACAGAAATGCCGGGACGAGAGTTGGTTTGCATTGGTCGGTTAGATGCAGTTGTATCACAACGCGGCAGGAAAAAAGCAAAGGCCGGAGATCGCCCCCGGCCTTCGACAACAATTTAAAGGGGCAGCTACTTTTTGGCCGCCTTCAGGCGCGCCTCCAGATCGTCGACCTCGCGGCTCAAGCCTTCGGGAAGATGGCTGCCGAATTTGGCGAAATGCTCCCGGATCAGCGGCACTTCAGCAAGCCAGCCGTCCAAGTCGACGCTGAGCAGCTTGGCAAGATTGGCAGAAGAAAGGTCCAGACTTTGCAGGTCAAGGTCGGTGGTGCCGGGAAGGCGTCCAATGGGCGTGTCTACGGCCTTTGCTTTGCCTTCGCAGCGCTCGAAGATCCACTTCAGCACCCGGCTGTTCTCGCCATACCCCGGCCACAGGAACTTGCCTTTCTCGTCGGTGCGGAACCAGTTCACGTAATAAATCCTGGGCAGCTTCGCGCCGGGTTTGGCGCCGATCTTGAGGTAATGCGCGAAGTAGTCGCCCATGTTGTAGCCGCAGAAAGGCAGCATGGCCATGGGGTCGCGCCGCAGCTGACCGACCTTGCCGGCCGCGGCCGCGGTGGTTTCGCTGCTGGCGGTGGCGCCCAGGAAGGTGCCGTGCTGCCAGCTGAAAGCCTCGATCACCAGGGGAACAACTCCGGCGCGGCGTCCGCCGAACAGGATGGCGTCAATGGGAACGCCCTTGGGATCCTCCCACTCGGGCGCGATCACCGGGCACTGCCGCGCGGGCGTGGTGAAACGGGCGTTGGGATGCGCCGCTTTGCGCCCTGAGCCCGCGGTCCAGGGCCGACGCAGCCAGTCCATCAACTCGGCAGGCTTTTCGTCGGTCATGGCTTCCCACCAAACGTCGCCGTCCGGGGTCATGGCGCAGTTGGTGAAGATGGAATTCTTTGTGGCGGTGAGCATGGCGTTACGGTTGGACTTCATGCTCGTGCCAGGGGCCACGCCGAAGAAGCCGTATTCGGGATTGATGGCATAGAGCCGGCCGTCGGCGCCGAACTTCATCCAGGCGATGTCGTCGCCTATGGTTTCCACCTTCCAGCCGGGAATCGTGGGGATCAGCATGGCCAGGTTGGTTTTGCCGCAGGCCGAAGGGAAGGCGCCGGTCATGTACCTGACTTGGTCGGAGGGGCTGGTCATTTTCAGGATGAGCATGTGCTCGGCCATCCAGCCCTCGTCGCGGGCCTGCACCGAGGCGATGCGCAGCGCGTGACACTTCTTGCCCAGCAGCGCGTTGCCGCCGTAGCCCGAGCCGTAGGACCAGATCTCCCGCGTGTCCGGGAAGTGGCAGATGTATTTCTCCTGCGGGTTGTTGGGCCAAGGTGTGTCCTGATCGTTCGGGCCAAGCGGCGCGCCGACGGAATGCAGCCCTTTGACAAACTCGCCGTCTTCGCCCAGCACTTCCAGCACCCGCGTACCCACCCGAGCCATGATGTGCATATTGGCGACGACGTAGGGTGAGTCGGTGATCTCGACTCCGATCTTGGCGATGGGGGAGCCGATTGGGCCCATGCTGTAAGGGATCACATAGAGGGTGCGTCCGGTCATCGAGCCGCTGTAAAGCCCCTTCAGCTTCTCCGTCATCTTGACCGGGTCTTCCCAGTTGTTGGTCGGACCAGCTTCGTCTTTGGTGCGGGCGCAAATGAAGGTTCGGTCCTCGACGCGGGCCACGTCTGCGGGATTCGACCGTACCAGAACGCTGTTGGGACGCCTGTCCTCGGCCAAAGGAATCGCCGTGCCGGCCAGAATCATGAGCCGGAGCATGGCCTGGTACTCCTCCTGCGACCCGTCGCACCAGTGAATGCGGTCCGGTTTGCACATCTGCGCGACCTCATCCACCCATTGCGCCAAACGCTTGTGTTTGCGTTCGCGGGGGGCGGTTTCAACTTCCAACGTAAGACTGGACATAAAGGCGTCTCCTCGAGCGGCTAAATCGCGGTCGCGCTATCAGGCACTACGCACACAAAAAGAAACAGCTATAAGAACAAGGGCAGTATTGTCCCTCATTTGCAAGGACGTTCCAAGTGCCGGACGCGCCCCTGCCACTAGCACCCGTACACGCTAACTGAAGTTATTGTCTCGAGTGGGGTCTGTTGAGGCAGTGCGTCAGCGCACAACTGGTTGTGATGCATGCACTTGGCCGATGTTCGGAGCTAGAGGGACGTGCCAAGAAAGGCGCAGCTCCTGTCTGAGCTAAGGTCCGACTCGGGAGGGGGTCTGTGCCTGCGCTTCGGCCACCACGGCCTCCGAATGCTTGAGGGTCTCATCCACCGTGAGCGAGTACATCTCACGTCCCACGCCCTCGCCCGACTCTAGCACGTGCTTAAGGTAATGGCCGGCAATCTCAGTGGCCAGCCGGTCGGTAATGACTTTGCCGGTGCGGTTCTTGTACTCCACCCAGGCGGGATGGGGCAGGGCAATCCACACCGGACGCCCGTCCACCAGGAACTTGATGTCCACCGCGTCGGCATGACGCGTGGCAATGGCCACGATCAGCGCCTGATAAAGGCAGTGCACCGGCTTCCTGCTCCAGCGGTCAACGGCTTGGAAATCCGCGTACATGTTCCTAGAAAACTATATCGGAGCCAAGGCGACGCCGGCAAACCGGCTCAATGCGTGAGATGGAGGCGGCAGGCTCGGCAGTCTATTTCCCGAATCTGCAACTACCAGCTCGGAATCAGAACTTCGCTGTGTCTCCGGCGTGCGCGTGAATTATGATTTTGCCATGCACACCCTCGGCATCCTTCTCTCCGGACGCGGCTCCAATTTTGAAGCCATCGCCAAGAACGTCGCCGCGGGGCGCATTCCGAACGCGCGCATCGCTGTCGTGATCTCCAACAGGACGGATGCGGGCGGATTGGAGATCGCCCAGCGCCTCGGTCTTACCACGTTTGTGGTTCCCTCGAAAGGCAAGGAGCGCGAACAGCACGACCGCGAAGTGGTGGCCTTGCTCAAGGACCATGAAGTTGATCTGGTGTGTCTCGCGGGATACATGCGCCTGCTCTCCCCTTGGTTTGTGCAGCAGTTCCCGCAGCGTATTCTGAATATTCATCCGTCGCTTTTGCCTGCCTTCCCCGGACTCGAAGCGCAGCAGCAAGCCTTCGCCTACGGCGTGAAGGTGGCGGGCTGCACGGTACATTTTGTGGACGAAGAACTCGACCACGGAGCGATCATTGTGCAGAAAACGGTTCCCGTGCTCGACGGCGATGATGAGCACACGCTGGCCGCGCGCATTCTGGAGCAGGAACACATCGCGTATTCGGAAGCGATCAACGTTGTACTACAGGGGAACTACGACGTCGTGGGTAGAAGACTGGTGAGAAAGGTCACTGCGGAATAGCAGCATGCGCTACGCCAAAATCCTGCTGGTCTTGATTTGTTTTGCCACTCCGGCGCTGTCACAGGAGGCATCGGAAGGGCCGACAGATGCAAAAGCACAGGCAACCTACAAGAAAGCCCTCGCTCACCTCCAGAAACACGAGACACTCGCCGCGCTGGACGACTTCAAGAAGGCAGACAAGCAGGACGGTGGGCATTGCTCGGGATGCCAGAAGGGGATGGTGAAGTACGGGATTGAGCTTCAGGAATGGAAAACTGCCCAGGCTGGGGCCGAAGAGCTGATCGCGGAAGCGCAGGGGGACAAGTACATCGCGGTGGCGCACTACCAGCTGGGCGTGGTGATCATGAAGGAGGCACTCCTCAAGAACAAGCAGGAATTGTTCGCCCGCGCACATGATGAGATGAGCAAGGCGCTAACCGCATATGCCAATTTTCCGGGCGCGATCTTTGGGGATGGAAAGGCACTGGCTCACTTGAATCGAGATGAGGAAGCAAAGAAACGCTTCGAGCTCGTCGTTAAGATCCTGCCAGAAGGTGACCTGGACCGGCAGCGGGCCTTGCGGTACCTCGCCAAACCCGAACTGGCGCGCGCCAGGATGGCGCCGCCGTTTTCGGTCGTAACCACCGACGGGCAGCACATCTCGATGGATGATCTGACCGGCAAAGTGGTGCTGATCGACTTTTGGGCCACCTGGTGCGGGCCTTGCAAGGCTGCCCTTCCCCACATGCGGGACATCGTCAAGAAGTTCCAGGGGCAGCCACTGCTAGTGCTGAGCGTCAGTGTCGACGACGACGAGGCGAAGTGGAGGAAATTCATTGCAGAGAACGGCATGACCTGGTCGCAGTACTTCGATGGCGGGTTTACCGGACCTATCGCGCGAATCTTTGCCGTACATGCGATTCCCCAGACCTTCACCATTGACGTCGACGGCGTGCTGCAGGATCAGCACATCGGCGATGCCTCGATCGAAAGTAAGTTGAAAAAGCTTGTGGCGCAGGCGCAAGAGCTTGGCGGCGCCAATAAGACGATGCAATGACTCGAGGTCTTCTGCTTCCTGACTTCCACCTCCCGCATTCCTTATAATGCTTGCCGATGCCTTTCGCTCCGGTTGACGAACAACTTGCTTACATCAAGAAGGGCTCCGCCGAAATCGTGAAAGAGTCCGAACTCCAGGCCAAGCTCGAGAAGTCTCGTGCTGCAAACCAACCTCTTCGGGTGAAGGCCGGCTTCGATCCCACCGCGCCCGACCTGCATCTGGGCCACACGGTGCTCATGCGCAAGCTGAAGCACTTCCAGGACCTCGGCCACACGGTCATCTTCCTGATCGGGGACTTCACTGGGATGATCGGCGACCCGACGGGGCGCTCCGCGACTCGGCCGCCGCTGAGTCCGGAAGAGATCAAGCAGAATGCCAAGACCTACCTGGCGCAGGTTTTCAAGATCCTCAGCCAGAGCAAGACGGAAATCCGCCACAACAGCGAATGGCTGGGCAAATTGAAGGGCGAAGACTGGATCCGGCTGGCGGCGAAGTTCACGGTTTCGCAGATGCTCGAGCGCGAGGACTTTCACAAGCGGTTCCTCGAAGAGAAGCCCATTGCCCTGCACGAACTGCTCTATCCGCTGGCCCAGGGATATGACTCAGTGGCTTTGCACGCCGACGTCGAGCTCGGCGGCACTGACCAGAAATTCAATCTGCTGGTGGGACGCGAGCTGCAGCGGGCTTACGGCCAGGAGTCGCAGATCGTGCTGACCATGCCGATTCTGGAAGGTCTCGACGGCGTGCAGAAGATGTCGAAGTCGTACGGCAACGCGATTGGCATCAACGAGCCACCGCTCGAGATGTATGGCAAGGTGATGTCCATCACCGACGAGATGATGTGGCGGTACTACGAACTGCTGACGGATGCGAAGGTCGCTGAGATCGAGCGCATGAAGCGTGAAGCGCATCCCATGCAGGCGAAGAAAGACCTGGCCCTGGGGATCGTGAAGGACTTTCACTCGGCGCAGGCGGCGGCCCGAGCCGCGGAAGACTGGGCCAAGCAGTTTCAGAAGGATGAGGTGCCGGAGAGCGTCGAGCAAACATCTGTGGCTTTCGCTGAAATCGCGAGCAAGGATGGCGAAGGCGCGCGCCTCGACAAGCTGCTGGCTCGTGTTGGACTGGCCCAGTCCGTCTCCGAAGCCGGCCGTAAAATCAAAGAGAAGGCCGTGAGCGTCGACGGTCAGGTGGTGACGCAACCGGCGATTGCTTTGAGCCCGGGCACCGCCGCCACGCTGCGCGTTGGCCGGAAGATCAAGAAGGTTCTCATTACCTCCTGATCGCTCAAGTCGCCCGTCTTGAAGTCCCACCACTCCTCCTCAAGGGAGGCTTCCTCCGTGTCTGGGTGGTGAAATTTTGGTACTCTGCCGCCGACCATGCGCGCCGCTGCTATCTTCGGGCTGGGGTCGTCCGAGAAAAACCTTAGGCCATTTCAGAAAAATTCGAATGCAGCCTGGCTGATCGGTCTGCCCGCCAGCTCGAAGGAGGCGGATGTCATCCTGATTTTCGGTGGCGACGGAACAGTGCATCGCCATCTGGCGCAACTGGTCAGGCTGCAGCTGCCGGTTCTGGTTGTCCCATGCGGGAGCGGGAATGATTTTGCGCGGGCTTTGAGTCTGCGGGGTGTAGAGGATTCCCTGGCGGCGTGGCGGAAGTTCTGCTCGGGTAGCGGAAATGTTCGGGCGATAGATCTTGGGGTAATCACACCTTGGGCGTCGAATCCCCAGGGGCTAAAGCCCCATGATCAAGAGGAGCTTTATCGCAGCGCTGAAGCGCTGCGCCACCCAGACCCTGTTCCGCCGTGGCAAGGCGCGGGCGAGGCGCCCGCAGCGGCTAAAGCCGCTTCCGGTCCCGAAGAACTTGCGGCACGGCTAAAGCCATGCCCTGATACGCCCCCCCAATCTCATTTGGTGGATGATCCTGCGCGGTACTCGGTACCCGGTACTCGGTACTACTACTGCTGCGTGGGTGGGGTTGGCCTGGATGGAGCCATCGCCCGCCGGGCGAACAAGCTTCCACGCTGGGTGCGCGGACATGGCGGCTACGTATTGAGCCTACTGCCTGAGCTTCTGCGGTTCGCGCCGTTTCCGATGAGAATTCTGGTTCCCCAGGCCGGGTCGCCGGAACGATTCGCCGTGCGCAGCGAGAAGCCGACCGTGCTGGCGGCCTTCGCCAACGCCCCGGCTTACGGCGGAGGCATGAAAATCGCGCCCAGCGCCCGGTTTGACGACGGACTGCTCGACATCTGCCTGGTCACTGACGTGGACAAGTTCAAGCTCTTCTGTCTTTTTCCCACGGTCTATTTCGGGCGCCACCTCAGCATCCCCGAGGTGGAGTACTTTCAGGCGGAGCGCCTTAGATTGGAGACGGAGAAGCCGTTGGATGTCTATGCGGACGGCGAGTACGTGTGCGCCACACCCATTGAGGTGAGTGTCGCGCACCGGGCTCTGCGCGTGGTGCTGCCCTGAACTCGTTTTACAGGTGGTCTGCGATTTTGGCGGCCATCACTTTGGCCGCATCCACGCTGACCCCGCTGACGCGCAGATCCATGTTCGCCATGACATCTCCCTTGCGCATGAGCAGGCCCGAGCCCATCGGTTCGATATAAGCTTCATCGCCGATGCCCTGCACCGGGGTGAAGGTCTCCATACCCGCTACCGACTTCATGGCGGCGTGCGACAGCTTGAACGCCATGGCCCCGCCCTCCCAGGTGTAATCGATGGCCATGCGTCGATCGCCCCCGGGGCCGAAGTGGTATTCGCAGGTGTTTCCGACCTGCTCGACCGAGGTCACGGGTTGTCCCAGAGCGCTGCTGGCCTCCTCGCTGGACAACTTCGCGCAAGGCTGACGCTTGCCCTTGTAGGGAGCAACTTCGCCGCCCATTTGTTGAGAGAATTCGTGGGCCTTTTTCTTGACCCGGTAGGCGACATAGAAGCAACTCCCCGCCACCAGCAGGCTTAGGAATACGAACACCGCCAGCAGGCCGATAATGATCTTCACCGCGGTGCTGCTGCCCCCGGACGCGGGGGCTGCAGGTGCCGGCGTGGAAGGCGCAGCGCTGACCGCCGCCGGTGCGGTTTGCACCGTAGCCCCGCACTTGGAGCAGAACTTGACGCCTTCGGCGAGTGGAGCGCCACAGCTGACGCAGAATCCGGCCATGAATTGCCTCCGTGAAGTTTGCGTAATTCTGCCGCCTACGAACCCGCGATGCAACACAAGATTTCTGAGGGGTAGACGAACAGTCACGGGATGACGCGGGCCTGAGACATCCTTGTGCCGCCCAATATCGCCGGTGGTCGCAGCCTCGAAATCTAAACTTGTAACTCGAGAACTCATAGCGGGCACTTGGCAGCCGATATCTGAGACCCGCACCTGTTTCTGGTGCTAAACTAGCCCATCTGTATGCCGGACAACGGTCGTTCTCGCACCTGGCTTTGGGTTCTGATTGGGGGAGGGGCTTTCTTCCTCTTTGTGCTGGCAGTATTCACGCTGGTCTATATCACGCTGCGTACGAGCGATCAGACCAGTGCGTTGAGCGGATTTGGCGACAAAATCGGCGTGGTCGATCTGGAAGGCGTCATCCTTACCCCAAAAACTGTCGTGGAGCAGCTCAAGAAGTTCGGCGACGACGATTCCATCAAGGCCATCATCCTGCACGTGAACTCCCCCGGCGGCGGCGTCGCGGCCTCAGAAGAGATCTATCGGGAAGTGAAGCGCATCCGCGACGACAAGAAAAAGCGCATCGTGGCCTCGATTGAATCGGTGGGCGCCAGCGGCGCGTACTACGTCTCTTCCGCCACCAACAAGATTTATGCCGACAATGGCAGCATCGTGGGCTCGATCGGAGTCATCTCCGAGTGGGTAAACTACGGCGACCTGCTGCGCTGGGCCAAGCTGAAAGACATTACCATGAAGGCCGGCGAGTTCAAGGACACCGGCTCCCCCACCCGCGATATGACCCCGGCGGAAAAAGCGTACCTGCAATCGCTGATCGACGACATGCACACCCAGTTCATTCAGGCGGTGGCCGACGGGCGTAAGGCCAAGTTCGACGACATCAAAGCCATCGCCGACGGCAAGGTCTGGACTGGCGAGCAGGCGCTGTCCATGAAGCTGATTGACCAGGTGGGCGATTTCCAGACCGCGGTGGCTGATACCGCGAAGGCGGTCGGGATTAAGGGCGAGCCCGTACTGGTGCGTCCGGAAAAGGAGCGCAAGACCGTCCTCGATCTTCTATTCGGGGACGTGTCCGAATGGCTGCCCAGCCGCGAAAAGCTGCTGGAGCAGCATGCGGATTTCTACTACTTGTGGAAGTAGGTCTCGGGTGTCAGGTGTCAGGTCTCAGGCTCCAGACGTCAAGTTACGAATCACAAGCCTCAACGCATCGCGCCTGAGACCCACGACTTGACACCCGCGACCTGCTTGTAAAAACCCCTGAAATTTGAGAAGTTTATGCAGGCCTGCTCGGTGGCGGAGGGGTCAGAACAGAGCAGCCACACTGAGTTTACGACGGAGCGAAGGGGCGTATGACAAAAGCCGATCTGATTGACGAGGTTTCCCGCTTAGCCGAGTTGACGCGCAAAGACAGTGAAGTGATTGTCGAGACCATCTTTGACAGCGTGGTGCGCTCACTGCGAGTGGGAGACAAGATTGAAATCCGCGGTTTCGGCAGCTTCCGCACCCGCCAGCGCAAGCCGCGCGTTGGACGCAACCCCAAGACCGGCGACCGGGTGGAAGTGCCGGCCAAGAAGATTCCGTTCTTCAAGCCCAGCAAGGAACTCAAGGACCTGGTGAACAGCGGCGAAGCACAGCCCGCGGCGCCGCCTTCCACCACTCCGGCCCCTTAGGACACTGGTGGCGCGAATACACTTGCCCGTGCCGCCGAGTCCTTGTCTTCTGATTGCAGTGTTCACGGCTTGAGTCCTACCACTCCCATCAGCCGGCCCGTCGGGCCCTTTGCCGCGCGGTAGGAAAAGAACAGATCGGTACGACAACAGGTGCACAACCCGGAGGCGCTGATATTCCTGGCCGCTACTCCGGCTGCGATCAGCTGACGCCGGTTCGCTTCCACCAGGTCGAGGAAAATCTTCTTTGGCAGCTCGCTGTGTCCCGGCGCCCGGGCGGTGAGGAAGAGCAGCGGATACTTTTCGCGGACCGGGTTCGATTCCTTGCTTTCGCGGAACAGTTCCGCGCCATAGGCGAATTGGGAGTGGAAGCGTTCCCGCACCTCGGGCCCCACTTCATAACAACAGCTATGGATGCCCGGCCCGATGGCGGCTCTTAGGTCCCGGGGCAGACTGCCAAACCAGCGCCGCATCTCGCCCACCCCCTTCTCGACAATGCGCTTGACCGTGCCGCGCCAACCGGCGTGGAAGGCGCCCACTGCCTGGCGCTTGGTATCCACGAGCAGCACGGGCAGGCAGTCGGCGGTTTGGGCCGCGAGCAGCAGGCCAGGCTGGTCGGTGACCAGGCCATCCCCAACCAACGGCTGCGCGGGCGGGCCGTCGACGCAACGGATCACATCGGAGTGGATCTGGCGCAGGGTGATGAGCGGCCAGGGTTGGCCAAGGTTGGCTGCGCCGAGCTTCCTAAGGAAGGCCAGACGATTGCGCTCGACTGTAGCGTGCGAATCCTGCCTGGTAAAGCCCAGATTCAGGGCGCCGCCACCATACGCCTCCGAAAACCCACCGATGCGAGTGCTGAAACCGTGTACCAGCCAGGGCAACTTGTGGAGCGAGGCAGCCTTCAGAATGGTGAGGGAAGATTTTCGAACACCCTTGGTCGGCACGCAAACATCTTAGCAATGGCGACGGCGCACGTATAATGTCGCGCTGCCACAATTCCGCAGATATCGCAATTCGAGTGGTGGCGCGGTTTGAGAGTCTCGACTGGTGGTGGCCTTGCGGCCCTTTCTCTGCCAGCTTTGCGGAAAAAGCCTTAAACCGCAGAGGACACGAAGGATTCGCAAAAGGCGCAAAGACGGGCACTGGAACTCAAAACCTGCGTCACTACCATAATTCGGCATCGTTCAGGGAGGATCAAGATGCGCTCTATTGCGGTTAGCTTGGTTGTCCTGTGCCTGCTGTTCGTCGGCGCGGCCGCACAGCAGTCCGAGTCGTCCAACTCACGAGCCAAGCAGCAGAAAACTGCCGAACCTCAGGCGCGGGAAAAGGCGCCATCGGAGCCGGAGATGAAGCCGCCCGAGCCCGCCACCTCGGCGGAAGAATCCAAGCCCGAAACTGGCAAGGAAGGCGACAAAGACAAAGAAGAACGCTTCGACATGACCGAGGCGCCGCCGGTGGTGACTCATCACCAGATCACCGTGGACGGGAAGCTGCTGAAATACACCGCCACGGCAGGGAGGCTCCCGATCAAGCGTGGCGACGGCAAGATCGAAGCCGAAATGTTTTTTGTCGCTTACACGCTGGACGGCCAGGACGCCAACAAGCGTCCTCTGACCTTCGCTTTCAACGGTGGCCCGGGATCGGCCTCCGTCTGGTTGCACATGGGCGCGCTTGGGCCGAAGCGGGTTGTGCTGCAGCCCGAAGGTTTCATGCCTCCGGCGCCCTATCGCATGGAGGACAATCCGTACACGCTGCTCGACAAGAGCGACATTGTCATGGTGGATGCGATCGGTACCGGCTTCAGCCGCGCCGCCACCAGCGAGCTATCGAAGAAGTTCTGGGGAGTAAAAGGCGATATTGAAGCCTTCGGAGAGTTCATCCGCCTGTACATCACTCGCTATGAACGCTGGAGCTCACCGCTGTTCCTGCTGGGCGAGAGTTACGGCACCACGCGCGCGGCGGGAGTCGCAGGATATCTTGCCAACCAGGGCATTTCCTTCAACGGGATTACTCTGCTCTCGATGGTGTTGAACTTCGAAACCCTGATCGACAAGAAGACCAACGACCTGCCCTACATCATGCTGATTCCCTCATTCACCATGATTGCGGGCTACCATCACAAGCTGCCACCCGACCTGGCGCAAGACATGAATAAGGCTCGCCAGGAATCCATGCAGTGGGCCTCAACCGAATACGCGCAGGCTTTGGCCAAAGGAGATGCGCTCACTCCGGAAGAAAGGCAGAACATTATTGATCAGATGGCCCGCTTCACCGGTTTGAGCAAACAACTGATTGACGACGCCAACTTGCGCGTCAACGTGCAGAAGTTCAGTCACAACCTGCTGCTCGATCAGAAGCTGCGCGTGGGACGGTTGGACGGGCGCTTCACCGGGCCGGATCCCGATGGCTTGCTGGACACCCGCTTCTATGACCCCACCGGATCGGCAACCCGCCCGCCCTATACCGCGGTGTTCAACCATTACGTACGGACCGAACTGGGTTACAAGACCGACATGCCCTATAACGTCTCCGCCCAGATTGGGTTTCAGAAGTGGGATTGGGGATCAAGCATCGAGGGCTTCCCCGATACCGCTTCAGCTCTGCGCCAGGCGATCACCAAGGACCCTTATCTGAAGATTCTGGTCATGGAGGGCTACTATGACCTGGCTACTCCGTTCTACGCCGCGAACTACACGATGGACCACCTGGACCTTCCGCCCAAGTACCGGGAGAACATTTCCTTCGCGACTTACGACTCGGGGCACATGGTGTATCTGCCGATCAATGGCCTGAAGAAGATGAAGAGCGATCTGGTGAACTTCATGACCAAGGCGGGGGCGGGGCAGTAGGCGGAGGCCATTCCCCTCCCGCAGTGCCACGCCCTGCCAGATTCGGGGTGGTTTCCCTTGCGCCCCGCAGGAGCATGCGATACAACGTCGGCATGGGTCGTTTTTTTGCTGTCCTTGTAATGCTCTGCTCTCTGTTCGGGGTTGCGCCTGCCCAGAAAGCCTCCAAGAATCCTTCTCCGAACAGCTCCGCGCCGGCGCGGGATTATTCGCAGGAAGGCTTCGTCGTTGAACAGCTACACACCTCGTACCGCTTCGAGAACGATGGCACTGGGAAGAAGGAGATTCTGGCGCGCGTCAAAGTGCAAAGCGAAGCCGGGGTCGAGCAATGGGGTCAACTGGTCTTCGGTTACAACTCGGCGAACGAGCGCATTGAGATTCCGTATGTGCGGGTATTGAAGGCTGACGGCAGCACGCTAACTGCGCCACCGGACGCGGTGCAGGACCTGAGCGCGCCCATCGAGCGAGAGGCGCCCGTCTATACCGATTACCGGCAAAAGCACATTACCGTGCCGGGACTGCGTCCCGGGGAGGTGCTGGAGTATGACATCGTCACGGTGATCCACACCGCTTTGGCTCCCGGCGAGTTCTGGGTGGAACACCGATTCGACCGGAACGAGATCGTGCTCGACGAGCGGCTCGACGTCAACGTGCCCAGCGAACGCAGCGTGAAACTGAAGACCCAGCCGGGCCACGACCCCACGATCAGCGAGAGCAACGGCCGCCGCATTTATTCCTGGACCAGTTCTTATCTTGAGCGGGAAGACGAGGACGCCGACAAAGCAAAAAAGAAAAAGAAGAAGGAGCCTGAGGAACCAGCGGTACAGTTGACCACTTTCGGCAGTTGGGAAGAGCTGGGACGCTGGTACGCCGGTCTGGAGAAAGACCGCCGCCAGCCCAACGAGGAGATTCGAAAAAAGGCCGCCGAGTTGACCGCCGGCAAGGCCGGCGACGTGGAGAAGATCGAGGCACTTTACGATTTCGTGGCCCAGGATTTCCGCTACGTGAGCCTTTCGTTCGGCACCGGCCGCTATCAGCCCCACGCTGCCAGCGACGTGCTGCACAACCAGTACGGCGACTGCAAAGACAAGCACACCCTGCTGGCGTCCCTGCTGGAAGCGTCGGGCTACCACGCGTCGTCGGTGTTGATCAACTCAATGCGCAAACTCGATCCCGACGTTCCTTCTCCAGCGCAGTTTGATCACGTCATCAGCCTGGTTCCGCTGGGCAAAGAGGAGCTTTGGATGGATACCACCACCGAGGTGGCGCCGTTTCGGCTCCTGTCCTATCCCCTGCGGGCCAAGCAGGCGCTGGTCATTCCCGCGG
Organism: Terriglobales bacterium; assembly: GCA_035542575.1. Lineage (GTDB taxonomy): Bacteria > Acidobacteriota > Terriglobia > Terriglobales > Acidobacteriaceae > JAIQET01. The sequence goes on from DATKLE010000057.1 coordinate 44,258, forward strand.
AAGGAGTCCCACATCTGGAGGAAACCCCGGCCGATCCACCCATGCCCGACACCCAGCTGCAGGAGATACAAGGCAGCGTGAGCGAACTGGGCAAACTCACGGCCCATGTCAGCTACGAGGCACGCGGCGACGTCGAGCTGCTCATGAGGCTGCTGTTCCGGCGTCTTCCCAACGCCCAGTGGCGCCAGTTCATCAGCAACATGAATTCCATGAGCGGGCTCGAAGGTGAGGTTTCGGAGATTAAAGTCACCGACCCTGCCTCGACCCGCGAACCCTTTCGCATGCAGTACAACGTCGTCAAAGCTAATTTTCTGGATTGGTCGAGAAAGAAATCGGAGATCGCGCTGCCGCTCTCGGAGGTCAGCGTCCCTCCCGTGGATGAGAGTGACACGGGCCCGGACGCGGAACCTATCAAACTCGGACCTCCCGGACAGTTTCGCTATTACCTCAAGCTTGAGCTGCCGCGCAAGTTCACTGCCCGCTCGCCCGTGCCGTTCTCCATGAAGCGGGACTATGCGGACTACGAGGCCAGCTATCAGCTCCAGGGCAACGTTTTTACGGCAGAGCGCACGCTGGTGACGCGGATGCGGGAGTTGCCGGCGGATCGAGCCAGTGATTATCTTGCCTTCCGGCGCGCGGTGTCCACCGACCTGCAACAGCAGCTTTCCGTGGACAGCAGTGCAGCGGACGCTGCCACGGCCGCGGCGAATCTGAAAGGCGACGACTTGAACGATGCCGCGAACGCTGCCTTGCAGCGTGGTCAGTACCAGATCGCGATCGACCTGCTGCAAAAGGTGTTGGATGCCGATCCCAAGCACAAGACGGCACGCACGAATCTGGGGCGCGCCTACATGGGATTGCACAAGACCGATCTGGCGATTGATGCCTTCCGCCAGCAAGCCAATCTCAATCCTTATGATGAATATGCCTATAACAATCTGGGTTGGGCTTACAGTGTGGCCCGCCGCTATGACGAAGCGGCTACCGCCTATGGCAAGGCGCTGGAAATCAATCCCCTCAGCCGCTACACGCACGCCGCTCTCGGGGGGATGTACGCAGAGCAGCACAAGTACGACATGGCCGTGCCCGAACTGGAGAAGGCCAGCGCACTCAGCCCGGACGATCCTCTGCTCCAGGTCAGCCTCGGCGATGCCTGCCTGAACCTCGGCCAGGACGATAAAGCACTGGCGGCTTTTGATCGTGCAGTCGAGATCTCGGCCACACCCGTGGTCTGGAATAACATCGCTTACCAACTCTCGCTCAAAAAGGCTCACCTGGACCGGGCCCAGCAGTATGCGGAATCGGCGGTCGCGGCCACGGTGGCCGCATCCCGCAATTTAAGCCTGGATCAGTTGAACGAACGCGATCTGGGTGTCGTGCAGGCGCTGGCGGCTTACTGGGACACCCTGGGCTGGGTCTATTTCGCCAGTGGCGATTTGCCAAGGGCCGAAAAGTACGTGCGGGCTGCCTGGAGTCTCGATGCGCACAGCGAAGTCTCCGATCACCTAGGGCAGATCTACGAAAAGATGGGGCGCAAAGACGATGCCGTCCGCGCATACTCCATGGCGCTGACTGACCTCCGGCCGGTTCCGGAGGCCCGCATCCACTTGGCTGCGCTGGTGGGTGACAGCAAGGTCGAGTCTACCGCCTCGCGATATCGCGAAGATTCGCAGCGCTGGCGCACGGTGGACCTGGGCAAGATCGCCAAGGGAACTGGGAGCGCCGAATTCTTCCTGATGTTCGCGAACAACGGCTCGGGGGCCACTGTGGAGGGCGTCAAGTTCATCCGCGGAGACGAGAAACTGAAGATCCTGACAGAGGCGCTGCGCACCGCCCGGTACAACCTATATTTTCCCGACGACTCACCAGCCAAGGTAGTGCGCCGGGGAATACTCTCTTGCTCTCAGGCCACCGGCACCTGCACATTCGTGCTGCTCCTGCCCCAGGATGTGACCTCGGTGGACTAAGCTTGCTCCGCCAGCTTGAGCGGACGCTGGTGCCAGGCCGTAGCCTGCTCGTAAGCATGCGCCAAGCGAAGGACCCTGGCCTCCTCCCAGTGCGGGCCGATGATCTGCAATCCGATTGGCAGACCCGCCAGGGTGAAACCGCATGGAATGGAAATCGCCGGCAGTCCCCACACGTTTACCGGGCGGGTGTTGCGCAGCAGGAGGATTTCGCGCGGGCGCAGCAGCTCGGGATTCTGCTGCAGCTCCGCCAGCGTAGGCGGTGGCACAGGGGTTGTAGGTGTCACCAGGACATCCATATTTTCAAAGACTTTGCCGATTTCGCGCCGCACCTGTTCCATCTCGCGGCGACGGAGAATGTAGTCGACGGCGGTGACGCTGGCGCCGGCTTGAATGCGCCTCAAGGTTTCCGGTTGATAGAGCTCGGGAGTGCGGGCCACGAACTCCGCGTGGTAGGCATAAGATTCGGCGCTCTGCACGCTGCGGTCGGTGGGGACTGGGAGCTCGATGTCGCGGATGTCCGCGGTCAAAGATGCCAGCACCGTGAGAGCCTGGCTGACGGCCGCGGCGACTTCCGGGTGCAGATCGTCGTAGAAGTAGGCGCGGGGAACGCCGATGCGGAGATGCTTGGTGTCGCCTCGGAGCGCAGCGACATAATCGGCGTCTGGGGTGTCGAAAGTGGTGGTGTCTTTTTCATCGTAGCCCGCGATGGCATGCAGCAACACGGCAGCATCTGCAACCGTGCGCGCGATCGGCCCCACGTGGTCGAGCGACCAGGAAAGCGGAATGACGCCGCGGGCGCTGACCCGTCCATACGTCGGTTTCAGGCCGACCATCCCGCACACTGCCGCCGGCTGGCGAATCGAACCCGCGGTGTCGGTCCCAATCGCGCCATAGCCGAGATCAGCCGCCACCGCTGCCGCCGAGCCGCTGGACGAGCCTCCGGCGATGTGTGCGGGGTTCCAGGGATTGCGGACCTCGCCGTAATAACTCACCATCGAACTGGCGCCGTAGGCGAACTCGTGCAGATTCTGCTTGCCTAGCAACACGGCCCCGGCGTCTTTCAGGCGGCGGACGACCTCCGCATCGTCTGTCGGGACACGATGCTTGAACAGCGCGCTTGCGGCGGTGGTGCGGACACCGGCGGTCTCGAGGATGTCCTTCAAACCGAGGGGGATTCCGTGCAAGGGGCCGCGCCAATGCCCATCATGAATTTCCTTTTCTGCTTGCTGCGCCCGCGCCGCCGCGCTGTCGGCCATGACTGTGATGAAGGCATTCAAGATGGGATTGAGGCGTTCGATGCGCTCCAGGCATTGCGTGGTCAGTTCGACCGGGGAGACAGCGCCGTGGCGGAGTTGCTCGCCAATCTCGAGGATCGTGGGGTGCAATGGAATCGCCTCTCTACCAGAGTTTTATTATCCCCGAAAGCGATCCCACTGGCGGGGTGGGAAAGGCCTATAATTTCCCCGTTTGGCCATCCGCCGGAGGTCTAAGATATCTCCATGGCACAGATGACTGTGACGCCGGTCACCACGCAAGGGTTCCTACTGGACGGCAAGTGGATTGAGGAAGGGGATGCGGTGGAAGTGCGCGCTCCTTACGACGGCAGCGTGATCGCCCGCGTGTTCCAGGGAAGAAGCGAGCATGCCGACGCGGCCATCGCGGCTGCGGTGAAGGCCTTCGGCACGACGCGCCGCCTGCCCGCCTTCGAACGCCAGCGCGTGCTCCGCCGCGTGGCCGAGAACATCAGCGAGCGCAAGGAAGAATTCGCCCGTACCCTGGCGCAGGAGGCCGGCAAGCCCATCAAGGCGGCGCGTTCCGAGGTGGGACGCGCGATTTTCACCTTTAACGTCGCAGCCGAGGAAAGCACTCGCATTTACGGCGAATATCTTCCTCTCGATTGGCAGGAGTCCACCGCCGGGCGCTGGGGGATCGTGCGTCGCTTTCCTCTGGGGGCGATTGCCGGCATCACGCCGTTTAACTTTCCCCTGAACCTGGTTGCACACAAAGTGGCACCGGCCATTGCCTGCGGCTGCACCATGGTGCTCAAGCCTGCGCCGCAAACTCCGTTGAGCGCGCTGCTGCTGGCGGAAGCGGTGCAGCAGGCCGGTTGGCCCGATGGCGCTCTGAACGTGCTTCCGCTCTCCAACGAAGACGCTGGCCTGCTTGTGAGCGACGAGCGGCTCAAGCTCATCAGCTTTACCGGCAGCGCTGCCGTGGGCTGGGACATCAAACGCCGCGCCGGCAAGAAAAAGGTCATTCTTGAACTGGGCGGCAATGCGGGCGTCATTGTGCACAGTGATGCCGACCTCGCCTATGCCGCCGATCGCTGCGTGGCGGGCGGTTTCGCCTATGCCGGCCAGACCTGCATCTCAGTGCAGCGCATTCTGGTGGAGCGCTCGGTCTGTGGCCGGTTCACCGAACTGCTGCTGGCAGGGGTCAAAAAGCTGCAGGCGGGCGACCCGTTGCAGGAATTCACCGACCTCGGTCCGCTCATCCGCGAGAGTGACGCCATCCGCGCCAGCGACTGGGTGCAGGAGGCCGTGCGCGGGGGCGCTCGTCTGTTGTGTGGCGGCCGTCGCAACGGGCCGGTGCTGGAGCCCACGGTCCTGACCGGCACCCGTCCGGACATGAAAGTGAATTGCCAGGAAATTTTCGCGCCTGTGGTTACGGTCGAGCCTTATGACGACTTCGGCGAGGCCTGCCGGCAAATCAACAACTCTCCCTACGGGTTGCAGACCGGCATCTTCACCCGCGACGCCAAGCTGCTGTTCAACGCCTACGAGGAACTGGAAGTCGGCGCGGTGATTGGCGGGGATGTGCCGACCTTCCGCATTGACCACATGCCGTACGGCGGGGTCAAAGACTCCGGATTGGGCCGGGAGGGATTGCGCTACGCCATCGAGGAGATGACCGAGCCCAGGCTGCTGGTCATGAATCTGCGCTAGCCGGAGCGCCCTTGCCGTGCGTCGGCGTTCCGCCGGAGTGCCGAATTTTCCCGGCAAGGCCAATGCCCGCGAGCGGCCCTCATTTTCACAGTTCTCGGAACCTCATCGCCTCGTTTCCTGAATTTAATTTGTCATCACCCGACACAACCCTTCCGGTTTGTTATAATCACCCGTTTTCGTGTTCAACGTCACAACCAACCGTGAGCACTTAACCAGATCAGACAACGCTGCATGAACCGGGGACTTCGTGGTGTGGTTCCCGCTGCACGCAAAGTTTCACTCGATGCAGATCTTTCATCGCAGTACGAATACCCTCTCCCGGGCAACGATTTTTGGCGCCGTCTTTGTGGTGGCGGCGCTGTTCTGGGTGGCGGCAGCGGTGCAGCGCTCGCCCTACGTGACCTATGCCGGAGTGGCGCGGCCGCAGCCCGCGCCCTTCAGCCACCAGCATCACGTGGCCGGGCTGGGGATTGATTGCCGCTACTGCCACACTTCGGTGGAGACCTCGAGCTTTGCCGGCATCCCGCCGACCAAGACCTGCATGAACTGCCACTCCCAGATCTGGACCAACGCGGAGATGCTGGAGCCGGTGCGCGAGAGCTATCGCAGCGGCAAGTCCCTGGTGTGGAACCGGGTGGATGATCTCCCCGACTTCGTGTATTTCAACCACAGCATTCACATCAACAAGGGGGTCGGCTGCAACACCTGCCACGGGCCGGTGGACCGCATGCCGTTGATGTATAACTACGCTTCTCTGCAAATGGAGTGGTGCCTCGACTGCCATCGCGCGCCGGACAAGTATCTGCGCCCGCGCGACCAGGTGTTCAACATGCGCTACCAGCAGCCCGCGAGCAGCCAGCCGGTCGTGGTGGATGGGAAGGAATACACCGACCAGCTCTCCCTGGGCGCGGCGTTGTTCAGGAAATACAAGGTGCGGTCGGTGAACGACATTACGAGTTGTTCGACGTGTCATAGATGAGTGGGTGCTGTGTTAGAGATTTGTCATCCTGAGCGGAGTGACCGCGTCAAGCGGTCGCGGAGTCGAAGGACCTTGCGCTGGGAATGCCAAGGATCGGTTGATGCTGTGGCCGAGGGTGGGGATCCTTCGACTACGTGAGATTCCGCTCCGCGGATCTCGCTTCGCTCAGGATGACCGTGTTTAGTGAACGATGAACTACGAAAAGCCAAAGCGCGAGGATGTTTGTGCCGGTAAGAAGCTTGACCTGGACACGGTGCGGGAGCGCATTGCGGAGACCCGCGGCCCGGAATTCTGGCGCAGCCTCGAAGAACTCGCGGGCAGCGCCGAGTTCCAGGAGATGATGCACCGCGAATTTCCCAAGGGCGCGTCGGAGTGGCTGAACGGGGCCTCGCGTCGCGGCTTCCTCAAGCTGATGGGCGCATCGCTTGCGCTCGCCGGCATGACCGCCTGCACCAAGCAGCCGCTGGAACCCATAGTGCCCTATGTGCGCCAGCCGGAAGAACTCGTTCCCGGGCGGCCGTTGTTCTACGCCACGGCGTTCACGCTGGGCGGATACGCGTCGCCGGTGCTGGTGGAAAGCAACATGTACCGGCCCACCAAGATTGAAGGCAACGAGCAGCATCCTGCCAGCCTGGGCGGGACGGACATCTTTGCGCAGGCTTCGCTGCTGGAGTTGTACGATCCCGACCGCTCACAGACCATTACTCACTTGGGGAATGTCCGCACTTGGAGCAATTTGCTGGAGGCGATCCGCGGGCCGCTGTCCATCCAGAAGGGGTTGCAGGGCGCAGGCATTCGCATACTGACGCAGACCATCTCCTCGCCCACGTTGGCCGATCAGCTGCGCAATCTCCTGAAGATTTATCCGCAGGCCAAGTGGCATGTGTACGAGCCGGTCAACCGCGACAACGTCTACGAAGGAGCGAAGCTGGCCTTCGGGCAGCCGATGGAGACGCGCTACGACTTCTCGAAAGCCGATGTGATTTTGTCGCTGGATGCGGATTTTCTGTCCGCGGGGTTTCCCGGCTCGACACGTTACATCCGCGACTTCGCCGCACGCCGCGGTCCCGACGGCAATATCAACCGGCTGTATGTGGTGGAGAGCGGGATGAGCGCGACCGGGGCGAAGGCGGACCATCGTGCGCCCATGAGCGCGCGTGGCATTGCAGACTTTGCGGATTCTCTCTCCCGAGTGGTCCACGGCGATGAGCATGTAGTTTCCGGGCCGACTGGCCCTGAGGGGTTTTACCCTGCATTGTGGAAAGACTTGTTTGCTCATCAAGGTTCCGTGATTGTTATTCCTGGTGATCATCTGCCTCCGCTCATTCACGCGGCGGCCCATGCGCTGAATCAGACGCTCGGTAATGTCGGCAAGACTGTCCTCTACACCGATCCGCTCAGCGCCAATCCGGTGAACCAAACCGAATCGCTCAAAGATCTTGTCGCCGACATGCGCGCCGGCAAGGTGGACATGCTCGTGATTCTTGGAGGCAATCCCGCCTTCGAGGCTCCCGCTGACTTCGATTTTGCCGATGCGCTGAAGAACACGAATATCCCCATCCGCGTGCACCTCGGCCTCTATCAGAACGAGACCGCCGAGCTTTGCCAGTGGCATGTCAACGAGGCCCACTACCTGGAAGCCTGGGGCGATGCCCGCGCGTACGACGGCACCGTGAGCATCGTGCAGCCCTTGATTGCCCCGCTTTACGGTGGCAAGAGCGCCAATGAGCTTGTGGCGGCTCTGTCGGGTCAGACCTCCGCCTCCGGTCACGACATCGTGCAGGCCTACTGGCAGGGTCAACATGCCGGCGCCGACTTCGAACAATTCTGGCGCAAGTCGCTGCATGACGGGTGGGTTGAAGGCACTACGTTCCAGCCGAAACAGCTGGCCCTGAAGGCCAACCAATTCCCGGGATCCAGCGCTCCTAACCAAAACGCCGTCGAGATCAACCTTCGTCCCGACCCCTCCATCTACGACGGCCGCTTTGCCAACAACGGCTGGCTGCAGGAAGTGCCCAAGCCCATGTCCAAGATGACTTGGGATAATCCCGTCCTGATCAGCCCGACCATGGCCGACCGCCTGCAACTCAAGAGCGAGGACGTCGTTGAACTGGAGCTGAACGGCAAGAAGATTACCGCTCCAGTCTGGGTTCAGGCTGGACATCCCGACAACGCGGTTACCGCGTATCTCGGCTACGGACGCCGCCGCGCTGGCCGCGTCGGCACGGGCGCGGGCTTCGACATGTATCCGCTGCGCTACAGCGCGACGCCTTGGTCGGCGTCGGGAGTGGTGATCCGCAAGACCGGCGACACTTACAAGCTGGCAACCACCCAGGGCTATCAGACGATGGACACGCCGGTCGGCGCACGCCCGCTGGTGCGCACGGCTTCACTCGAGGAATACAAGAAGGAGCCAAAATTCGCGCAGGAGGAGCAGCCGCCGCACGAGCTGACGCTCTATTTCGACTATCCCTACAAGAACGAAGCCTACGCCTGGGGGATGGCGATTGACCTGAACAGGTGCGTGGGCTGCAACAACTGCATCATCGCCTGCCAGTCGGAAAACAACATTGCCGTGGTGGGTAAGGAGCAGGTGGTCCTAGGCCGACACATGCACTGGTTGCGCGTGGACGCCTACTACCAGGGCGACCGTGCCAATCCCAGGGCATACTTCCAACCCGTCCCATGTATGCAGTGCGAGAACGCGCCCTGCGAAGTCGTCTGCCCGGTGGGCGCCACCGTGCACAGCAGCGAGGGCCTGAACGACATGGTCTACAACCGCTGCGTAGGGACGCGCTACTGCTCCAACAACTGTCCCTACAAGGTGCGGCGGTTCAATTTCCTGCTCTTCCAGGACTGGACCACGCCCCAGTTCAAGATGATGCGCAATCCAAACGTCAGCGTGCGGAGCCGCGGCGTCATGGAAAAATGCACCTACTGCGTGCAGCGGATTAACGCTCATCGCATTGACGCCGAGCGCGAGGACCGCAAGATCCGCGACGGCGAGATTCAGACCGCGTGCCAGCAGTCCTGTCCCGCGGACGCGATTGTATTCGGCAACATCAACGATCCCGACAGCCGGGTGTCGAAGCTGAAGGCCGAGGCGCGCAACTACAGCCTCCTGGCCGACCTCAACACCCGGCCGCGGACCACATATCTGGCGGAGATACGCAACCCGAACCCGGAACTGGAAGGATAGGCAGAGCGCAAGCAACTTCATGGACGAACGCAGCGAACAGCTGGTAGCGGGCGGCAAGCAGGCTCCGGTCATTGAGCCCGGTTACACCTTCGGCTCGGTCACGGACAAGATCAGCTCCATTGTGCTGACGCGCCCGACCTCGACGGGGTGGTTCGTGGGCTTCGGGGTGTTTTTCCTGCTCACCATGATGATGCTCTATGCCATCGGCTACCTGTTTGTCCGCGGCATCGGCATCTGGGGGGTGAACATCCCCATCGGCTGGGGATTTGCCATCGTCAACTTCGTGTGGTGGATCGGCATCGGGCATGCCGGGACGCTGATCTCCGCCATCCTGCTCTTGTTACGCCAGTCGTGGCGCAACTCCATCAACCGTTTCGCCGAAGCGATGACGCTGTTTGCGGTGGCCAGCGCGGGCATTTTCCCACTGATTCACGTCGGCCGCCCGTGGCTCGCCTACTGGCTCTTCCCATATCCGAACACCATGGGGGTGTGGCCGCAATTCCGCAGCCCGCTGGTGTGGGACGTTTTCGCGGTCTCCACCTATTTCACTATTTCGCTGGTGTTCTGGTTCATCGGATTGATTCCCGACCTGGCGACGTTGCGCGATCGCTCGGAGAATCGTGTGGCGCGGTTCATCTACGGCATGCTGGCCATGGGCTGGCGGGGTTCGGCGCGCCACTGGTTTCGCTACGAGACAGCGTATCTGCTGCTTGCGGGACTGGCCACGCCGCTGGTGCTCTCGGTGCACACTGTCGTTAGCTTCGACTTCGCTATCGGCATCGTCCCCGGATGGCACACCACCATCTTTCCCCCCTATTTTGTGGCGGGAGCGATTTATTCCGGCTTCGCCATGGTGCTCATGCTAGCCATCCCCATCCGCAAGATTTATGGGCTACAGGACTTCATCACCGAGCGCCATCTGGAGAATTCGGCGAAGGTCATGCTGGCGACGGGTTTGATCGTAGGCTACGGGTACATCATTGAAGCCTTCATGGGGTGGTACAGCGGAAATCGCTATGACGCCTTCACCCTGTGGAACCGTCTGCACGGCCCCTATGCGTTTTTCTACTTCATGCTGCTGGCGTGCAACCTGGTGATTCCGCAGCTGCTGTGGATTCGGAAGCTGCGCACCAGCCCGGCCTGGCTATTCGTGGTGTCGGGTGTGATTCTGACGGGCATGTGGCTGGAGCGCTTCATCATCGTGGTGGTCAGCCTGCACCGCGACTTCCTCAACTCGTCGTGGGGCATGTACTACCCCACGCGCTGGGACTGGATGACCTACGTCGGGACCATCGGCATGTTCCTGGCGGCCATCTTCCTGTTCGTGCGCATCCTGCCCATGATCTCGATCTTCGAGATGCGCACGCTGCTGCCGGAAGCGGAGGTCAAAGAATGAAGCGCCCTCCCATCTACGGCATGATGGCGGAATTCGATTCTGCCACAGCCCTGGTCGCAGCCGCTCATCAGACGCACGAAGCGGGCTACCAGAAGATCGACGCCTACAGCCCGTTCCCGGTGGAGGGCCTGGCGGAAGCCATCGGGTTCCACAAGAATGCGGTGCCGTTGGTAGTGCTGGTTGGCGGACTGATCGGGGGACTGTCCGGATACCTCATGCAGTACTGGATCTCGGCCATCAGCTATCCCATCAACGTGGGCGGCAAGCCCTATCACTCCTGGCCGGCATTCATTGTGGTGACGTTCGAGATGACGATCCTGTTCGCGGGATTGGCGGCGGTCTTCGGCATGCTGGCGCTGAACGGCTTGCCCATGCCTTATCACCCGGTGTTCAATGTGCCGCGCTTCGCCTTTGCCACTAAGGACCGGTTCTTCCTGATTGTGTTCTCTTCCGATGCCAAATATGACAGTGTGCGGACCCGGCAATTTCTCGAGGGTCTGACTCCGAAGTCTATTTCGGAGGTGCCCAGCTAGAGCCATGGGGAGCCTGAGGAAAATATCGCGGGTGGGCGCGCTGACGCTATTGCTCGCCGGCTGCCGCCAGGATATGCACGACCAGCCGCGCTTCAAGCCGCTGGCAGAGAGCGATTTCTACAGCGATCTGCGTTCGGCCCGGCCGCCGGTGGAGGGAACGGTGGCCCGCGGGCAGTTGCACGCCGACACCTATTTCTACACCGGGAAAGTCGGCAACAATCCCGGCGACTTCATGCCGTTTCCGGTGACCGAGGAAGTACTGGCGCGGGGGCGCGAGCGCTTCAACATCTACTGCGCTCCTTGTCACTCGAGGTTGGGCGATGGCAACGGGATGGTGCCGTCGCGCGGATTTCCCCGCAAGCCGCCTTCGTATCACATCGAGCGGCTGCGCAAGGCCCCGCTGGGCTATTTCTACGACGTGATCAGTAACGGCTTCGGCATCATGCCTGACTATGCCTCGCAGATTCCGCCGCGCGACCGCTGGTGCATCATCGCGTACATCCGCGCCCTGCAGCTGAGCCAGGACGCGACCATGGCGGAGGTGCCGGCGGAGCAGAAGGTTCCGTCTGCGCCGCCCCAGTTCGAGCAACCCGGATCAGGAGCGACTTTGCCGGTCGTGCAACCTGTACCCGCGAAGGCAGCGCCCGAGGAGCCCAAATGAGCATGGCGCACATGCGGAACCCGGATTTGATGGCGCCGCCGGTGGTCAGGACCATCGGGCAACGCTCGCTGATTGTGGGCGCAATCTTCAGCATCATCGCCATCGCCGGGGCGTTTGCACAGCCGACCGTGTTCTTCCGCGGCTACCTGCTCAGCTTCATGGCCTGGCTGGGAGTAGCGCTCGGGTCCATGGCCGTTCTCATGCTGCGCCACATGACCGGAGGCGGCTGGGGCATGGTCATCCGCCGCACCATGGGCGCTGCCATGCGCACCCTGCCGCTTATGGCCCTGTTGTTTGTTCCCATCCTGTTCGCGCTTCCCAGACTCTATCCTTGGGCGCGCCCCCTGGACTCGATTACGGACGCACATCTGCGTGAGCACCTGAAGGAGATCACCAAGTCTTATCTCTCGGTGAATGGGTTCATCGTGCGCGCCGTCATCTACTTTGCCATCTGGAATACCCTGTCGTTCCTTTTGACGAAATGGTCGCGAGAGCAGGACCAGCCTCCTGCCCGTGACCACAGCAAACGCTTCCGCGCGCTCAGCGGACCCGGTCTGATCCTGTATGGTTTCACCATCTCTTTTGCCGCGATTGACTGGGTCATGTCTCTCGATCCCAGCTGGATGTCAACCATCTACGGACTGCTGGTGCTGGCCGGAGAAGTTTTGTCGGCGATCTGCTTCGCGGTTGTGATTGAGCGGATTCTGGTCCGCTACCGGCCGATGTCGGAGATGTTGAAACCCGATCATGTGCACGACCACGGCAAGCTGATGCTCACTTTCATCATGGTGTGGGCTTACTTTGGTTTTTCGCAGTGGCTCATCATCTGGGCAGGGAATCTGCCCGAAGAGATCACTTGGTACATGCGGCGGCTGAACGGCGGCTGGGGGGCCATCGGACTGTTCCTGGTTGTTTTCCATTTTGCGGTCCCCTTTGTCTTGTTGTTATCGCGGCCATTTAAGCGCGACGTGACCCGGCTGGTCTGGCTGGCGATCTGGCTGATGCTGATGCGCTACCTGGACCTTTTCTGGAACATCGAACCGAACTTCTCTGCAACTTTGACGGTGACCTGGGCAGACGTGGTCGTCCCCGTCGCCATGGGCGGTCTGTGGCTGGCATATTTTTTCAGGAACCTTGGCTCCATGCCGTTGTTGCCCGCCTATGACCCGGATGCGAAAGAAATCCTGGAACCGGTCCATGAGTGAAGAGACGAACAAACACGCGGCCAGCGGCAACCACGGCGACTTCGAACGCTCGGATTTGAGTGCCCGCGCGGTGTACAGCTTTCTGGTGGGGCTGGCCATCGTCACGGTGGTGATCTATTTCATCCTGCGGGGAATGTACAGCTACCTGGATGCCTATGAACGGTCTCACCAGCCAGCGCAGAATCCCCTGGTGCAGAGGATCGAGGCGGACACCCGCAAAGTGAGTCGGGAAGAGACCGAGAGGTTCCCCCAGCCGCGTTTGGAGACCAACGAGCGCCACCAGTTGAACGATGTCCTCCTGAATGAAGAAGAGACTTTGAACAGCTACGGGTGGGTGGACCAGAAGACAGGAGTGGTGCATATCCCCATCCAGCGCGCCATGGAACTGGTGGCCCAACGCGGCCTGCCGGTGCGCCCGCAAGAGGGGGTCTCGCCGGCCGCCGCGGGAAGCAAAGCGCAGCGGAACCAGAAACCCGAACGCGGCAAAATGCCGGCAGGACAGCACTAGGCGCGAAATCAGTGACGCCCAATAACGGGAGGCCACAGGGCAGTAATCGCCAAGAGACCTCCAAGGGGACAAAGCAGTGAGTGGTTCAACGAAGTGGAAAAAGTCGAGTTCGATCTTGCCAGCCGTCGTCCTCTGCCTTGCGGTCTCGGCTTGGGGACAAGCCATGTCCCAGGGGATACTTTCCCCTCCTGCCAATATGCGCCCGCCGGGGCTGAAGGATGTGGGCATCGAGCAGAACCTGAATGAGCAGATTCCGCCCGACCTGGTTTTCCGCGACGAGACGGGGAAGGCAGTCCGGTTGGGTGATTACTTCGGCCGCAAGCCGATGATCCTCAACCTGGTCTATTACCGGTGCCCCATGCTGTGCGGCGAGGTCCTCAGCGGTCTGGCCAGCGCGCTGCGCGTGCTCAAGTTCGATGTAGGCAATCAGTTTGACGTTCTCACCGTCAGCTTCGACCCGCACGAGACCCCGGAGATAGCGGCTGCCAAGAAGGCGGAGTACCTGAAGCGCTACGGACGCGCGGGAGCGGCCGGGGGCTGGCACTTCCTGACGGGGCCGCCGGAGTCCATTGCCGCGCTTACCAAGGCTGCCGGATTCCAGTACCACTACGATTCCAGCAGCGGCCAGTTTGCCCACGCCACCGCGATCATGATCCTCACCCCGGCGGGCAAGATCTCGCAGTACTACTACGGGGTCGAGTATGCGCCGAAGGATTTGCGCCTGGGTTTGATCCAGGCCTCCGGCGAAAAAATCGGCAATCTTGTGGACGAGGTCCTGCTGTACTGCTATCACTACGATCCGGCGACTGGGAAGTACGGTGCCGTGATCACCCGCATCCTGCGTTTGGCGGGCCTCGCCACTATGCTGGGGATCGGGCTTCTGATTGCGATCATGTCACGTCAACGATCGGTGCGGAATCGTCCGGCAGAACGAGTTACCTAGCTATGTTTCAGAACTTTCCACTGTGGCCCATAAGCGCCTCGACGATGTCGGGCAGAGTCGACGCGCTGTTCATTTTTCTGCTGGTCGTGTGCGGGTTCATGACCATTGCCATCTTTGTCCTGATCCTGTTCTTTGCCGCCCGTTACCGCCGCCGGCCCGGGTTCGAGGCCGAGCAGATTGAAGGCTCCAACGCTTTGGAACTGACCTGGTCCATCGTCCCGCTCGCGATCTTCATGGTGATCTTCACATGGGGCGCAGTGATTTACTTTCAGGGACGCACTCCCCCGCAAGGCGCAGACGAGATCTATGTAGTGGCCAAGCAGTGGATGTGGAAGCTGCAGCATGAAGGCGGGCAGCGCGAAATCAACGAACTGCACGTGCCGGTTGGGCGCGACATCAAGATGATCATGACCTCTCAGGACGTGATCCACAGCTTCTACGTCCCCGCCTTCCGCATCAAGCAGGACGTGCTTCCCGGCCGCTACACCACGGCTTGGTTTCACGCCACCAGAGCGGGCACCTATCACCTGTTTTGCGCCGAGTATTGCGGCACACAGCACTCCGGAATGATCGGGCAGGTCGTGGTCATGGAACCGGCGCAGTACGAAGCCTGGCTGGCGGGCGGGACCTCCGGAGCGCCGCTGGCGGTCACCGGACAAAAGCTCTTCGCGGAGCTGGGCTGCTCCACCTGCCACCGCTCCGATGCCCAGGGCCGCGGGCCCGATCTCGATGGGGTTTTTGGCAAACCGGTGTTGCTCGAGGACGGCCGCACCGTGACCGTGGACGAGGACTATGTCCGGGAATCGATTCTGAGCCCGGCGGCCAAGGTGGTGAAGGGATTCAAACCGATCATGCCGACCTTCCAGGGCATAGTCAGCGAAGAGCAAGTCAACGCGCTGGTCGCCTACGTCAAGTCGCTGGCCCAGCCACCACCCGGACAGGCGACCAGGAGCGCGAACCTGGCCGCCCCGCAAACCCATACGGAACAGGTGCACTAACCATGGCTACCGCAGCATTCCCGGCCAGCGAACGCGAGCACTATCTGAATAAAGATTACGGTATCCGCTCGTGGCTGCTCACCACTGACCACAAGCGCATCGCGCTGCTGTATCTCCTTTCGATCACCTTCTTCTTCTTTATCGGGGGCTTCTTCGCTCTGCTGATAAGGCTTGAATTATTGACCCCGGCGGGCGACCTGGTGCAGGCCGACACCTACAACAAGCTCTTCACCATGCACGGGCAGGTAATGATTTTCTTCTTTCTGATCCCTTCCATTCCCGCCGTGCTGGGAAACTTCCTGGTGCCACTGATGATCGGCGCCAAAGACCTGGCCTTCCCGCGGATCAACCTGCTGAGCTGGTACCTCTACATTATCGCCGGGGTCATGATGCTGCACGCCATGCTGACGGGGGGCGTGGACACCGGTTGGACGTTTTACACGCCTTTCAGCACCGCTTTCAGCAACACCCGGGTGATCGAGGCTGGACTTTCCATCTTTGTGGCCGGATTTTCTTCCATCCTCACGGGACTCAACTTTGTGGTGACCATCCATCGCATGCGCGCGCCGGGAATGACCTGGTCACGCTTGCCGCTGTTCATCTGGGCACTCTATGCCACCAGCATCATTCAGTTGCTGGGCACGCCGGTGCTGGCCATCACCCTGGTGCTGGTGGTGCTGGAGCGCGCCTTCCACTTCGGGATCTTCGACCCGACGCAGGGGGGCGATCCGTTGCTGTTCCAGCACCTGTTCTGGTTCTACTCCCATCCCGCGGTTTACATCATGATCCTGCCCTCCATGGGGGTGGTGACCGAGATCATTGCCTGCTTCTCGCGCAAACGCATCTTTGGCTATAAGTTCGTCGCCCTGGCCAGCATCGGGATCGCAGTGCTGGGATTCCTGGTCTGGGCGCACCACATGTTCGTGGCGGGAATCTCACTCTACTCGGCGTTGATCTTCTCCATCCTGAGCTACCTGGTCGCGGTGCCCTCGGCGATCAAAGTCTTCAACTGGACTGCGACCATGTACAAGGGCTCCATCTCGTTCTCCACTCCCATGCTGTACGCGTTCGGCTTCATCGGCCTGTTCACGATGGGGGGAATGACGGGGCTGTTCCTGGCGTGCCTGGGAGTGGATGTGCACGTGACCGACACCTATTTTGTGGTGGCCCACTTCCACTACATCATGGTGGGCAGCGCGGTCATGGGTTACCTGGGGGGCATGCATTTCTGGTGGCCCAAGATTTCCGGCCGCATGTACCCGGAGGGCTGGGGCAGGCTGGCCGCTCTGACCGTCTTTATCGGCTTCAATCTGACGTTCTTCCCGCAATTCATTCTGGGTTACATGGGCATGCCGCGGCGTTACTGGCAGTATCCGCCGGAGTTCCAGATTCTGAATGTGCTGTCCACCGCGGGCTCGACCATACTGGCCGTCGGCTACGTCCTGCCCATGGTCTACTTCCTGTGGTCCATGCGCTATGGCAAGCATGCCACCGACAACCCCTGGGGAGCTGCGGGTCTGGAGTGGAAAACGGCTTCGCCGCCTCCCACCTTCAACTTTGACGAGCCCCCGCAGGTCAGCTGGGAAGCCTACGACTACGAGCACATCCCCGCTCCCGAGGAGGTCCCCGTTGCACGATAGCTCAGCCGCGGTCGAAACCCACAGCCCCGCCCTGCGGCATCACTTCGCCGACATGGAGCAGCAGCGCGACGCGGCCTCGCTGGGCATGTGGCTGTTCCTGTCCACGGAGATCATGTTCTTCGGCGGCTTGTTCTGCGCTTATCTGATCTACCGCTATCTGCACTTCAATGACTTTGCGGCCGCCAGCCAAACCCTGGATATACGCCTGGGCGCAATCAACACCGGCGTGCTCATCCTGAGCAGCCTCACAGTAGCCCTGGCAGTGCATGCTGCCCAGAAGGGGCAGCGCAAGCCGCTCGTCGGTTATCTGCTGGCCACGCTCGTGCTGGGTCTGGTGTTCCTGGGCATCAAGGGCGTGGAGTACGCCGACAAATTCGAGCACCACCACGTGCCTGGACCGTCCTTCCACTTCGAAAGCGTGCCGGTAAAGGGACACGCGGAGATGCCACCGGCGGAGTCGTCTCACGCCGAGCTGTTTTTCTCCCTGTATTTCGCCATGACGGGCATGCATGCGCTGCACATGATCATCGGCATCGGCCTGTTCAGCGTGCTGACCTTCTTCGCCTGGAAGGGGCGCTATACGCCTGAATACAACACTCCCATTGAGAATGCGGGATTGTACTGGCACTTCGTTGACATCATCTGGATCTATCTGTTTCCGCTGCTCTATTTGATTAGCCGCCACCACTGAGGACGCCATGTCGGAGCACATCGTTTCACGCAAGCTGTACGTTGCCATCGGAACCACCCTGCTGGTGCTCACCGCGACCACAGTGGGGATTGCCTTCATCAACCTCGGTCCGTTCAACACCATCGTCGCTCTGAGCATTGCGACCGCCAAAGCTCTGCTCGTCATCCTGTTTTTCATGCACGTCAAGTACACCAGCGAGAAGATGACCAGGGTGGTCATCGTAGCGGCAGTCTTCTGGCTGCTCCTGTTGCTGGCTCTGAGCATGGCGGACTACGGTACGCGCCTCTGGCACTGAAACGCGGTAACACCGACAGCGGTGGCCGACCTGCGTTATACTCCCTCGTCTGGGCGAACATCCGAACCAGCGTGAGGCGCGTATGGCCTTTTGCAATTCCTGTGGCGCAACTGTGGATCCTGCATCCAAGTTCTGTCCTAAGTGCGGAGCCGGCGTACCCGCGGCAGCGGTAGCCCCCTCCGCTCCTTCACCGGCCAAGAGCAGCAGTGGCCTCAAGGTTGTTCTTATCGTGGTGGGCGTTATTGTGGCCCTGGGTATCCTGGGGGCGGGCACAGCGGCCTTCATCGGCTGGCGCATCGCCAGCAGGAGCCACGTCGAACAAAAAAATGGCAACGTGCACGTGCAGACGCCCTTTGGCGCGGTGGAGAGCACCAACGATCCCAACGAGGCCGCGCGTAAGCTTGGAGTGGCGCTCTACCCGGGAGCCCGAGTGTTGAAGGGCAATGCCGCAGACGTGAGCTTTGGCGGAATGCATAGCGTGGCAGCTCAGTTTGAAACCGACGATCCGCCTGACAAGGTTGCTGAGTTCTACAAATCGCAGTTTCCGAATGCCAATGTCTCCGCCTCCGGCGAAGACCACTACGCCATCGTTTCCGCTGCCGACAAGAATCTCATTACTATCAACATCAGGCCTCAGGACGGGAAAACCGTGATTCACATCGCCAATGTCAGCGGCAAGGGAGTGCCTACGAGCGGTTCCAGCGACTAGCCGACGCAACTCGGGGAAAGCCTGAGAACCGGGAACTGAGACCGACACCTGATGTCATCTCCGACATTCGCCACCCGGGCGCAGCTCGCAAAGTCGGCCACCGTGGATGCCTCCGCTCTGGCCGCAAGCCTGCGCCGTCACCTGCGCGGCGAGGTGCGTTTCGACAAGGGCAGCCGCGCCCTCTACGCCACCGACGGCTCCAGCTATCGCCAGGTCCCCATCGGGGTCGTGGTTCCCCGCGATCTCGACGATGTCATAGCCACAGTCGCTTTGGCGCGCGAGTTTGGCGCGCCCATCCTGTGCCGCGGCGGAGGAACATCGCTGGCCGGACAGTGCTGCAATGTAGCTGTCGTGATCGACATGTCGAAATACCTGGACGGGATTTTGCAAGTTGATCCCGTGCGCCGCCTCGCACGCGTCCAGCCCGGCGTGGTTCTGGATCACTTGCGCAACGCGGCGGAGCGGCATCACCTGACCTTCGGGCCCGACCCCGCCACCCACGATCGCTGCACCCTCGGAGGTATGATCGGCAACAACTCCTGCGGCGTGCACTCCATCATGGCGGGCAAGACCGACGACAATGTCGAGGAACTCGAGGTCCTCACCTATGACGGCCTGCGCATGCGGGTGGGGCAAACCAGTACCGAGCTCTTGGAGCAGATCATCCGTGAAGGCGGGCGCCGCGGCCAGATTTACGCCGGACTGAAGGCGCTTGCGGCGAAATATGGGGAGTTGATACGCCAGCGGTATCCCAACATTCCACGCCGCGTCTCCGGATACAACCTGAATTACCTGCTTGCGGAAAACGGGTTTCATGTCGCCCGCGCGCTGGTGGGATCGGAAGGCACTTGCGTCACCATTCTGGCAGCCACCTGCCGTCTGGTGGAGAGCCCGCCGGAGCGTGTGCTGCTTGTCATTGCCTGGCCCGACATTTATCAGTGTGCGGACCACGTCCCCGAGATCATGGCGCACAAACCCATCGGCCTCGAAGGCATGGACGATCTGCTGATCGAGTACATGAAGCGAAAAAAACTCGATCTTCCGGGGCTTGCCGTGCTGCCCGAAGGCGGAGGCTGGCTGCTGGCGGAATTTGGCGGCTCGACGCAACAAGAAGCGGAGGCGCAGGCCCGCGGCCTGATGGAATCGCTCGCAGGCAGCACCTCGCCGCCCCAGATGCGGCTGTTCACCGACAAGCAGCAGGTGAAGCGCGTCTGGGAGGTCCGCGAATCCGGTCTGGGCGCGACTTCGCACGTTCCCGGCGAGCCGTTGACCTGGGAGGGCTGGGAAGACGCCGCCGTCGCTCCCGAGAATCTTGGCAAGTACCTGCGCGACTTCCGCAAGCTGATGGCGGGCTACGGCTACCGCGGCGTGCTCTATGGACACTTCGGGCACGCCTGTGTCCATACGCGCATTAACTTCGACATGCAGTCGCGGGAGGGGGTTCGCACTTACCGCAAGTTCGTCGAAGAGTGCGCCGACATGGTTGTCGGCTACGGTGGCTCGCTCTCCGGCGAGCACGGCGATGGCCAGTCGCGCGCCGAGTTGCTTCCGCGAATGTTTGGTCGCGAACTTGTGCAGGCCTTTAGTGAATTCAAGGCGCTTTGGGATCCGGATTGGAAGATGAATCCCGGCAAAGTGGTCGAGCCGTACCGCCTGGACGAGAATCTGCGGCCGGGTGTTGATGCCCCGGTGGTGGTCCGTCCGACGCACTTTCAGTTTCCGGACGATAAGGGAGATCTTGCGCTTGCCACCCTGCGCTGCGTGGGAGTGGGCAAGTGCCGCCGCGACGAGGGCGGCGTGATGTGTCCCAGCTTCCGCGCTACCCGCGACGAAGAGCACTCCACCCGAGGGCGCGCGCACCTGCTGTGGGAGATGACTCGCGGCGACGTCCTTCGCGACGGCTGGCGCGACGAGCACGTCAAAGACTCGCTCGACCTCTGCCTCTCCTGCAAAGGCTGCAAGAGCGATTGCCCCGTTGGCGTGGATGTCGCCACCTACAAAGCGGAGTTCCTGTCGCACTACTACCAGGGCCGGATCCGTCCGCGCAGCGCCTATGCTTTCGGCAATATTGATCTGTGGGCGCGACTGGCCTCGCATGCGCCGGGGCTGGCGAATCTGGCGACGCAGTTGCCCTTCCTGCGCGAAATCTCCAAGTTGGTGGCGGGAATGCCACTGCATCGGAGCATTCCGGCCTTCGCGCCGCAAACCTTCCGCGACTGGTTCGCGCGCCGGGCACCGCGCCCTGACGGCAGTCCGGTCGTGCTGTGGCCGGACACGTTCAACAACTACTTGCTTCCGCACACCGCCCAGGCCGCCGTCGAAGTTCTGGAAGCCGCCGGTTTCCGCGTGCTGCTGCCGCTGGCGCCCCTCTGCTGCGGACGCCCACTCTACGACTTCGGCATGCTCGACCGCGCCAAGCGCCTGCTGCTCGACACGCTCGACACCCTGGCCATCGAGATCGAAGCCGGCATGCCGGTCATCGTCCTCGAGCCAAGCTGCGCCGCGGTCTTTCGCGACGAGCTGGTCAATCTTTTTCCCAACGACGCCCGCGCCCGCCGCCTGTCCGAGCGCACCTTCCTGCTCAGCGAGTTTCTGGAAAAAGAAGCTACGGGATTCCAGCCGCCCCGGCTCGATCGCAAGGCCCTGGTCCACGGCCACTGCCATCACAAGTCGGTGATGAAGATGACCGACGAGGAATCGGTGCTGAAGAAGATGGGAGTCGCGTACGAAGCCCCCGCGCCCGGCTGCTGCGGCATGGCCGGCTCGTTCGGCTTCGAGCACGAAAAATACGACATCTCGGTCGCCGTCGGAGAGCTCGAACTGCTGCCCGCGGTTCGCGAAGCCTCACCGGAAACGCTCATCATCGCCGACGGCTTCAGTTGCCGCGAGCAGATTGCGCAGGGCACCGACCGCCACGCCTTGCACCTGGCCGAGGTGATGCAGATGGCGCTGCGCGAGGGGTACCTGGGAGATGCGGGTCCCTTCGCGGAACAGGCTTCCGTTCGTCTGCGCCAAGAAGACGTACGGGCGTCAATGCGCCGGGCAGGATTGGCGGTGGCAGGGGTGGCGGCGGGCGCGGCGCTGCTGTGGGCACTCACGCGCCGCCATTAAGGCTGCGTAGCGACGGCCGCCTCGGCCGTCTGCTCAACAGAATCACAATTTACGCATTTAGTTGATTCTGCGTGACTTATGCCAGCCCTACCCATCCATGACTGATTCTGGGACAATATTCCCTTCGGGGCGGCCAGCTAAACCAGCATTCAAACTCCTGCCCCAGCGGGTGACACCATGACCCCGGAAACCCAGGTCCCCGTCTCCGAAACTTCCGCCCTGGCGGAAGCCAGGTCCACTTCCGTGGCCCCGCTGCAAGGCTCCGTCCTGGTCCTCATCCAGTTCGACGTCTGCGAGGAAATCCGCCTCGACAAGTTGCGTGAGCTGCTCGGGGCGCGCACCGAGCAGCCCAGCTTCAAGCACCCGACGCCCGGCTACATTCGCTACGAGCGTCCACCAGTGGTCGAGCCGATCGAACCCCTGGTTCTGGAAACCGGCGAACGCCTGCAAGGCCAGCTCAAGTATTACGACTACGGGGTGCTCAGCGTGGTCCTGGAGTTGCCCTTCTCCGGAGACTGGGACACCCTGGTCCGTCTGGGGAGCCGCTGGGTCTGGGACGTGGATTTCGCAGGTCAGGCGTCCCGCATCGCCCGCCAGAAGCTGGAGCACGCCGCCCCCGCCCTGGTCAAGGCGTATTCCGACTGGCTGAGCGAGGATTACTTCATCTTTCATGTGCGCGAGATCAGCGGCTCGCCCGCCGCCGCCGAACTGGTGACTTCGCGCGGAGAGCAGATCGCCCAGATCGTTCGCGGCGAAACCGCCCAACTTTCTGAAGGCGAGCGCTCCGAGATCCTGCAATCGCGCATTTCGTATTACCCCAACGATCTGGCAGTCATCGGCTACAACGCAGCGTTTCTCTACGACACTGTGGCCGGCGCCGAGACCGCCATCCAGTTGCTGGAGTATGCCAACTCCCAGCTACTGGAGTTCCGCCACTACGACGAATTCCTTACCCGCGAGCTCGAAGGAGTTTACGCGCAACTCGACAAGGGCACGGGCATGCTGGCGCGCTGGCGCCTGGCGCGTGCCGCCACCAAGCTGCATACCGTGCTGCTCGACGTGAGCGAGCTCACCGAGCACGCCGACAATGCCATCAAGTTCCTTAGCGACATGTTCTCCGCCCGCCTATATAAAGTGGCCGCCGCCAAGGTCGGCGTGCCCGACTACAAGGACCTGGTCACCCAGAAGGTGAAAACCGCCGAGGAGCTGTATCACTTTATGGTGGACCAGTTCAACCAGAGCCGGGCGTTCTTTCTGGAACTGACGGTGGTGATTATTCTGGTGGTGGAATTGGTGTATTTGTTCCGGGGAAACACGTTCTAAAGGCAGCCGGAATTGAACTTGCTGGCACGGATCAAGGGCGACATTTGGGGGCGGCTAGTGCGACCTGGGATTGTTCTGGCTGCACTGCTCTGGGCCCCGTTATTAGCCAGTGGTCAGTCGTGTCCCTCAGAATCTGAAGACGGCTCCGAAGCTCATGATGTTTCTACTCTGCACGGTACATTGGTCTACCACGACGAGTTGCGCCAATGGCTGGGTCTCAAGCTTGACCAGCCTGCTTGTGGCGAGGCGGAAATTCAACTGGTCGTTAGTGACGATGCTGCCGGGAGGCGCGCGAAGACGCTGCGCGGCTGCGCCATTACCATCACCGGACGACTCTACTTGGCCCCGACTGGATACTATTCAGCGGAACTCGCGGTCTTCGATGGAGTGCTACAGCCCGATTCATCCTGCCATCCCTACCCCCTTGAGCCTGATCCATCCCTCGCTCCGATTCCGCCAAACGTGCACAGCTATCACGTCTCTATTACGGTGGACTATCGCGGCAAAGGTCACAAGGATGTCGCTGTTTGGCAGGGAGGGAATAAGCACGTGCTGTTGAAGCCCTGGCAGGCTTATGCAGGTTACTTCTTGACCGGGGATGCAGTTATGCTGCGAGTTTACTGCGCAAAGAGTTTTCAATTGACAGGTGTGTTGCAGGATCCGCGAGTGGAGCGTGGGATATTCACGGATGACATAAGCACGGCGGTGCTACTCACGGGCTCGGGGATCAACACCGTCGCTTTCACCTGCCGGAAGTAGCCGGTGCCATCCCGCGTGGTCAAGCCGATGCAATCGATCTAGCCATTTCTGCCCCTCCCGATTTATCCTGAAACACTCTTTACCCCATACTGGAGTCCGCATGCGAGGTCTGCAAGGCAAGCGTGTGCTGATCACCGGAGGCGGCAGCGGTATCGGCGCCGCCACCGCAGCCCGCTTCCTCGAAGAGGGCTCGGCGGTCGTCGTCCTCGACCGCGACGCCAAGGCACGCGAGCGGATCCATCGCGAACTTCCCGGCCTCGCCGGGATTGTGGATGCCGACGTCTCCAACCTCAAGCAGGTCGAAGCCGCGCTCGACGACGCAGTCAAACTGATGGGCGGCCTCGACGTGCTCATCAACAACGCCGGCATCAGCATCCGCCACAACTTCCTCGAGATCACTGCGGAAGAATGGGACAAGGTCATCGCCGTCAACCTGACCGGCGTCTTCTACGTAGCGCAGGCTGCGGCGCGACACATGGTGCGTCACGACGGCGGGATCATTCTGCAAACCGCGTCCACCAATGGCATTATGGGATACCCTTACTACGCCGATTACAATGCCACCAAGGCGGGGGTGATCGAACTCACGAAGTCCATGGCGCTCGAGCTAGCTCCCAAGGTGCGAGTGTGCGCGGTCGCTCCGGGATACGTGCTCACCCCCATGCAGCGCGCCGAATATACCGATGAAATGCTGGACGAAGTGAACCGCAAGATTCCTCTGCGCCGCCACGCCAAGCCGGAGGAGATCGCGGCGCTGTTCGCGTTTCTGGCTTCCGATGATGCGGCCTACATGACCGGGCACGTGTACACGATTGACGGCGCGGAAACCGCCGGGAGTTTGGCGGGGAGGTAGGCTGTTGAGAGTCGATCGCTCCTGGCTTCTGGCTACTGGCTCCTGGCAATCAAGTCCTGCTTGATAGAAGCCAGTTGCTAGTAGCCAGCAGCCGCAGAACACCATGCCCTCACCAACTCGCTATACCGGCGCGCTCAAAGGCAAGACCGCTATCATCACCGGCGGGGCGTGCGGCATTGGGCGCGCCACCGCCCACCTCTTCGCCCGCGAAGGCGCGTCCGTCGTCATTGCCGACAAGAATGAGGCCTCGGGTAACGTTGTGAGCGGAGAAATCACCGCCTTCGGCGGTCGTGCCATCTTCGTGTCCGCCAACGTCACCAGCGCCGCCGATTGCCAGCGTCTGGTCGAGCGTGCTGTCCGCGAGTTCGGCGGCATTCATGTCCTCGTCAACAACGCCGGCATCATCCGCCGAGCTTCCATCGTCGAACTCAACGAACAGGACTGGGACCGGGTGATGGCCGTCAATGTAAAGTCTGTCTTCCTGATGTCGCGGCAGGTCATTCCCCTGATGGCCCAGGCCGGCGGGGGTTCCATCATTAATATGGCTTCGGGATGGGGCCTGACCGGCGGGCCGAAGGCGGCGGTGTATTGCGCGTCCAAAGGCGCAGTCGTGCTGCTGACTAAGGCGATGGCGGTGGATCACGGCCCACAGAAGATTCGCGTAAACTGCATCTGCCCCGGCGACACCGACACCGCCATGCTGCGCAACGAGGCGCAACAATTAGGAGAGCCGAACGAAAAATTCCTGGCGGACGGCGCGAAGCGGCCCTTGGGACGAGTCGGCAAGCCGGAAGAGATTGCACAAGCCGCCCTCTATCTAGCCAGCGATGCGTCATCGTTCGTGACCGGAACGGCGTTAGTGGTAGACGGCGGAGGGCTGGCAGGATCAGGATAACGCCACGGCCCACGTAGGGGCAGATGTCCTCATCTGCCCGGCGGAGCGAAGCTCCGCAAGGTTTTGGTGCCACGAACTTTCTGGCGAGCCTTGCTCGCCCGCCCAGACGAGGACGTCTGGGCCTACGTGAGACGATAAGATCTCCATATATGCGTCTCGAAAACAAAGTCGCTCTCATCACCGGTGGCACCTCAGGCATCGGCGAAGCTACGGCCATACTCTTTGCCAAAGAAGGCGCCAAGGTCGCAATCACCGGCCGCCACGAGCAGCGAGGGCACGCCGTCACCGCGCGCATCCTCGAAGGCGGCGGCCAAGCCATCTTCCTGCGCACCGATGTTCGCAAGGCTGCTGAATGCCGTCGCGCAGTCGATGAAACAGTAGCCGCCTTTGGACGACTCGATATTCTCTTCAACAACGCCGGCATTTTCTATCCCCACACCACCCTCGATTGCAGCGAAGAAGAATGGGACCTGCAAATTGACATCAACCTGAAAGGCACGTTCCTGATGGCGAAGTTCGCGTTGCCCACCATGATCGCGCAGCGCAGCGGCGTGATCATCAACAACAGTTCGGGATGGGGTATCGTGGGCGGCGACGCAGCCATCGCCTACTGCGCCTCAAAAGGCGGTGTCGTGTTGCTTACCAAAGCCATGGCCATTGATCACGGCCGTCAGGGAATTCGCGTGAACTGCAT
>DATKLE010000058.1:0-87371 GCA_035542575.1 Terriglobales bacterium
TCAAGATAGGCCGCGAAGCGTTTCTGCTGGGCGCCTGGCGCTGGAGAGTTGGCGCTCATGGCCCGAACCTAGCACAGGCAAGCCCTGACAACCGCGGCGATTTCAGCAGCACGTATCTAGTTTATAACACAGTAGTACTAGGGGCCGGGAGCGGGCAACGCGGGGTGCGGGGCGGGGGTAGACGCTTGGCTATGGTCTCGGTCGCGTCGCGTGCCAAATATGCGATCACGGTCCCGTGTTCAGCAGTACACCCACCCCGTCGCTACAGGCGACGGCGAGATCCGTCTTGTTATCGTGATTGAAGTCGAAGGCCACAATTGCGGGTGCGTAGAGGCAAGAGGGAAAAACTGCGGGCCGCCGAAAGCCGAGCTTTGAAGCGGGCCTTCCCAGAAGGACGTCAAGGGTATAAGTATTGTAGTCCGTCGCAGCAATGTCAGGCGTTGAATCCTGGTTCAAGAAGCCCGTTGCGATCGAGACCGGAAATGAGCCAACGGAATAGTTCCGTATATTCTTAAAGGTGCCGTCGCCATTTCCATAGAGGAGACTGATCTTTCCTCCGGAATAGGCGGTTGCACTTCCCACCACCAAATTTGTTCCCTCGTAAACAGCAATGGACCAGGGTCCCACGCCAACTGTGTATGCGCTCGTCGTGAAGCCTCCGCTCCCATCGTTCAGGAAAATGGTAACGTCGGCGGAGCCACCGTCGGTCACCGCTAAGTCAGGACTAAGGTCGTTGTTGAAGTCGCCTGAGGCAAGCCCAGTCGGCTGAATGCCCAAAGTGTCGTAGTTGACAGCGGGTTGAAAGGTGCCGTCTCCATTGCCCAACAGAATCGCGATGTTGCCGTTGTTACTGGCCCCACCGTGCCCGTTAGCCACCACGAGGTCGCAATTTCCGTCCTTGTTGAAATCCGCCGAACCCAGAATTCCATACGGTAAGGTTCCACTGCCCAGGCCGTAGTCGACGGCGGGCTGAAAGGTCCCGTCTCCGTTCCCGACCAGAACGCTTACGGTGTTGCCGGCGAGGTTTGTGACGGCAAGGTCAAGCCGCGACCCTGCTGCAACGGTCTCGCAAGTCAAGGTGATTTGAACAGGCTCCGTTCCCACCTGATAGTTGACGGGAGGCCGAAAGCTACCGTCCCCGTTCCCCAAGAGAATACTCACATCATTGGTGAGGGCGTTTGCCACAGCCAAGTCTAGGTTGCCGTCAGAATCAAAATCGGCGACCACAATAGCAAAGGGCGTGCCGTCCGCCGGGTAGATCACAGGCTGACCGAATGCTCTGGCCGACGCCGCTCCAGAGACGCAGAACAAGAAGGGCGCGAGAAGGGCCATCTTGGTGAGCAAAGCTGAGTTGGCTCGCATCTTTCTACCTCCCTTGGGGAGCAGAAGGACAGTACCAGCACGGGGGAACTCTGTATATCATGAAATAGGGGTGTAGCAAAATCCCCTCAACGCGTATAACCCCGTCAAATCCGGTCCCCGCCTGGTGCGGGGGGATTCTGGTTCAGCGCCCGCAGCCGGTGGCCGACCAGCAGGACATAGTGGAGCCCCGAAATGATGGTGAACGCGAAGGTCGCGCGCAGGAAAGTGAGGCGCGCGATCCAGATCCAGCCGGAATGGTCCACCTGGAACAGCATGACGAAGAACACCGCCGCCACCTGGGCAAAGGTGTTGGCCTTGCCAAAGATGCTGGGGCGGAAATCGCGCAGGCCGGCGATGGCGTAGAGCACGGCGCTGGCAAACAGGATAGTAATGTCGCGGCTGAATACCAGGACCGTGAATTTCCAGGGGATCTTATGCAGGATGGAAAGCACGAGAAACATGGTGCTGAGCAGGAGCTTGTCCGCGATGGGATCGAGGTACTGTCCCAGCAGGGTCTGCTGCTTGAGGATGCGCGCCAGCAGGCCGTCCAGTCCGTCGCTGAGTCCGGCTAGAATAAACAGCGTTAGCGCCCAGGAATAGTGCCGGTTCACCAGATTGATGACGATGAAAGGCAGGAACATCATGCGCAGCAGGGTGAGCTGGTTGGGAGCGGTCAGCAGTTGCGAAAGCTTCACTTCCGCCCCTCGGGAGTAGGGGGATGAGTGACGTGGCGGGCGAGCACGCTGGCCGGATCGAGGCCCGTCTTGGCAGTGAAACGCTGCGCGAGCGATGGAATGTTGCCGTCGGGCAGATCGAGTTCCATGCGCTCCAGGCGGTGCATGGGGAAGAAGACCACGCTGGGGGAGAACTTCTCGCCCTCCTTGACGAGCGAAACCAGGTCTTCAAAGGAGGCCAGCTCGATGCCGCAGAGGCTCAGGCCCTCGGCGGTGAGCCCGAGAATGGCGCCCCACAGCTTTTCCCGCGGATTGCCGAGCGTAACGACCACCAGGGTACCGGGTTGAAAGGGATCACCCGCGCTGGCATCCATGGTGCCGGGTTGGTCGGTATCCTGCACGCATTCGATTGTCGCCCCCAGCTGGTCGGTTTGCAACTACACGCAGGCTCCCTCGCCTGTCGGCCCGGGATGACACCTTCCTGTATCGGACGCCCTCAGTTAGATGGGCAAAAAAATTCCACCGGCGTCATCCCGAGCCGACAGGCGAGGGATCTTGCGCGTAGCGGCACGACCCTCTACGACGAGCCACGACTGCCCTGGTCCGCTGCTTAACACGTGGGAGTGTTCACAACTGGTCACAGATATCAACCAGCCAAGATTGCATCTGGTCGCGGACCCTCCGGCAGGTTGCGAGTTGCTCTCCCTCCAGCGCCTCGGCAGGATCGTCAAAACCGCGGTGAATCTGTTTTCCCGCGCCGGGGAAGATGGGGCACGACTCCTTGGCCTGGTCGCAGACCGTAATGACGTAGTCGAACGCTTGCCCGGAGAACTCGTCCACCGATTTCGAGCGCTGGCTGGAGATGTCAATGCCGAGTTCCGCCATAACCTTGACCGCGTTTGGATTCAGGCCCGCCGGCCGGGTGCCAGCGCTGAAAACTGCGAACCGGTCACCGGCGTGGCGACGCAGCAGCCCTTCCGCCATTTGACTGCGGGCCGAGTTCCCGGTGCACAAGATGAGGACCCTGGCCTTCTTCCCCGCCCCGCCTTGAAAGCGCGAATTCACGCGGCTTCTTCTGCCTGCGCCGGAAACCAATGCCGCGTTCGGTTGCATACGTTGCATACCGACAACATGACCGGGACCTCCACGAGGACCCCGACCACCGTGGCCAGCGCGGCGCCGGAACCCGGACCGAAGAGGGCGATCGCGGTGGCCACTGCAAGTTCGAAGAAGTTGCTGGCGCCGATCAGCGCGCCCGGAGCCGCGACCGAGTGCTGTACCTTGAAAATCCTCATCAGGCCGTAGGCCAGGGTGGAGTTGAAATACACCTGGATCAGGATGGGTATCGCAATCAGCACAACGTGCAGGTAGCGCCCGGTGATGTTCTCGGCCTGGAAGGCGAAGATGAAGACCAGCGTCGCCAGCAGAGCAAGAATCGTGACCGGGCTGAAGCGGGGGAGGAACCGTTGCTCAAACCAGGACTTTCCCCGGGTACGCGTCAGCCAGGCACGAATCGCGACTCCTGCGGTTAGAGGAATCACGATGAAGGCAATCACGGAGTAGAGCAGGACAATGAAAGGAACGGACAAAGAAGAAGCGCCGCTCACCAGAAAGCGTACGATCGGAGCGAAGAGAAACAACATGATCAGATCGTTTACGGAGACTTGCACCAGGGTGTAGGCCGGGTCCCCGTCGGTAAGGTAGCTCCAGACGAACACCATCGCAGTGCACGGGGCCGCCGCCAGAATGATCACGCCTGCGATGTATTGGTCCGCTTCGGCGGCACTGATCCAGGCGTGGAACACATGCCGAAAGAACACCCAGCCGATCAGCGCCATGGAGAAAGGCTTCACCAGCCAGTTGACGAATAAGGTGACCAGCAGTCCGCGGGGCTTCTGGCGCACGTTCAGAATGGCGCCAAAGTCCACCTTCATCATCATGGGAATGATCATCAGCCAGATCAGCACCGCTATCGGCACGTTGACCTGACTGCCCTGGCCGAACTCCATCCCCCGCAGCTCGCGAACCAGCGCGGGCGCCCACTTGCCTAGTGCCAGTCCCGCCACCATGCAGAGCCCGACCCAGAGGGTCAGGTAGCGTTCGAACAAGTTCAGCCGCTTGGGTGTTGACACTGCGGTCAATGGTTCTGCGGTCGCTGCCATGAAGTCTCCTGGACTACGCGGGTCATGTTCTGGTTTCACTTCTCGTCGACACCAGCGCCGCGAACGGCCGCCATTGGCTGCGGGTGCACGAGCCCGCCTGGATCGATTCCTTCAGCTTAAGCGTGTCTTCCTGAAACAGCTCTTCCCCCTTGAATGCCTGCTGCAGGAACTCAAAGAGATGCTTGGTTGTGCCCGATCGGGACTCAGCCAACCGGTAAAATATGCGAGGCCCGTCGCGGCGGTCCGACACCAGCCCGCAATTCTTGAGATAGGTCAGGTGCCGCGACACGTTCGGCTGCGGCATCTGGAGAACGTACTGGATGTCGCATCCGCACAGCTCGCCATGCAACAGCAGGTTGAGCATCCGCAGCCGGGTTATATCGGCCAGTCCTCTGCAATACTGTTCGAGCTTCATAAGCCTGTTGGCTCCAGGATGCATACCGGGATGCTGCCCGGCATCCATAGTAATCATTTTAGTCGAATATTCGCATACATGTATAGAAATATGCTAGTATTTTCCGGCCGTGCGCTGCCGCGCCACGATCCAATGCGGCCTGGCTGCACTTGGAGGGCCTCATGAAGGGAAAGGTGCTGTTTCTGTGTACCGGGAACTCCGCCCGGAGCCAGATGGCTGAGGGATATTTGCGGCACGTGGCGGGAGAGCGATTTGAGGCCCTGAGCGCCGGTGTTGAGCCGAAAGCGCTGCACCCCCTCGCGGTCGAGGCGATGCGGGAAATCGGCATCGACATCTCGCGCCAGCGGTCGAAGGATGTGGTTTCGCTTCTCGGCCAGCCTATCCCATACGTGGTCACCGTCTGCGACAACGCCAGGGAGCGGTGCCCCATTTTCCCCGGCACCTACAAGTTCTTGCATTGGAGCTTCGACGATCCAGCGGCTGCCCAAGGATCGCGCGAGGACAAGCTCGCCGTTTTTCGCCGGGTCCGAGATGAAATCGCGCACAGAATCAATGAGGAATTTGTGTCGTCCCAGGCCGCGCGGCGCTCCGGGACATGACCAGCATCTGGCGCCCTCCAGGTGCTATCACCGCTGCGTGGTAAAATCGTGATTGTCTCCGCATGGCGCGGACCGCAACGTCGCTTGCGGCCCGCGTCAACAACGCAGGCCCGTAGCTCAGTTGGTCTAGAGCGCTTCCTTGACACGGAAGAGGTCGATGGTTCGAATCCATTCGGGCCTACCATTCTTTCCATAGACTTAGAAAGAATCCCCAAAATTCTCCAGCCCGTGATGCGGGAACGCACCTCGCCCCCCACCCCACCCCTCTTTTCACTCCGGACACAACCGCCCGTTCACGTCCTCGGTCGTTGTTGTAGATTTATGTTGCATTGACAACATTCATATGTTGTAATAGCAACATGAACACAGAACCCGGCACGATATCTGACCTGATCACTTCTGCCATTTTCCAACGCCGCGCAATACGCGAGTTCGAACCAGTGCAGATTCCTGTCTCAACGCGCGACCTGCTCTTGCAGTCCGCCCGGCAAGCGCCGTCCAGCTTCAACACCCAACCGTATCGGCTGTATTGGGTCGAGTCCTCGGCACAACGCGATGCCGTCGCTAAGCTCTGTCTGAGTCAGAGTCCGGCGCAGACGGCTTCCGCTTTGGTCGTCGCGGTCGCCGACATCGGTTCATTGCGCGCCACGTCAGAGCTGCAATTGGCGTGGATGCGTCACTCCGGCTTTCCGGCGAGCAAAATTCGCGAATACGAGCGGACCGCGAGACTCGGCCGCATAATTTTCATGCCCGGCTCGCTGAATCTGTTCGGCAGGCTGAAAGAGGCTCTCTTTCGACTGCTGCATACCCTGATGACGATCGGAATGCCGCCCATCACGCGCCATGACATGCTCAAGTGGGCCAGCAAGAGCAC
The DNA here is from genome assembly GCA_035542575.1 of Terriglobales bacterium. Taxonomy (GTDB): domain Bacteria; phylum Acidobacteriota; class Terriglobia; order Terriglobales; family Acidobacteriaceae; genus JAIQET01. Next base: position 6,087 of record DATKLE010000058.1, read on the forward strand.
GGCGCTCGCATGTCAGAATCTGATGATCGCCGCTGAGGTTGTCGCCCTGAACACCTGCCCCATGGAAGGGTTCGATGGTCAGCGGCTTGCGCGCTACCTTGGCCTTTCGCAAAAATGTCAGGAAATAGTGATGGTCATTGCCATTGGCAAGAAATCGCCTAGCTACACGGCGCAACCACAGTGGCGTCGGCCTATCGAAGCCACGGTGACTGTCCTGTGAGTTCTACATTGCCCATGATCCCGGAACCCAAAATCCCTGATGACATCCTCAAGGATTCTGTCCTCGCACATCTGGCCGCTGCCTACTTCGCCGTTGGCAAACGTCTCGAACGAAAGACTGGCTGTTCCGCGACGCGCGGGTTCATTCTCTCGAGCCTGCGGCATGACGCTGGCCTCAATCAAAACCAAATCGCCAAGCAGCTTGGGTTCGACCGCACGGTGGTGCATCGGGCCATCAAGACCATGCTCAAGGAAGGGCTGGTATCGGAACGAAAAGCTAAAACTGGGCGAGCGCTATTGCTTCACCTCACGCCGAAAGGAGAGAAATACCACCAAGCCCTCGTCCAGCACCGCCGCAATGCCGACGAAAAAACACGACAAGCGCTGACAGCAGACGAACGTGCGACATTGATTCGACACCTCAAACGCATCGCCGAGATGGAATTCTGAACCAGAATGGCGATCTAATGCGTGTGATAGGCATGTGACGCGGCACTAGCAGGACGTCAGTTCACCAGCTCCGGTTTCATACTGGCGTCCATCACCTGATTCTGAGCGACGAGCTTATCCTTGTTGATCAGGGGGAGAACGCGGAAGTTGTTGTGCGTGTGGCTTGACCGAACCTTGACACGGCAAAGGTCGATGGTTCGAATCCATTCGGGCCTACCATGTCTTTTCTGGAAGATTTCGCGGCATTTTTCTCCGCGCAATCCAATCCGCCCCGCAACAGTGCAATAATGGATCGGAAATCCTGTGAAACTCACTCGAGTCGTCATCAAGAAATACAGCAACCGCCGGCTGTACGACACCTCTAACAGCCGCTACGTGAATCTGGACGACATCGCTGCGCTGATTCGCGAAGGCACGGACGTGCAGGTCGTGGATGCCAAGAGTGGCGAGGACCTGACGCGGGTCACCCTGACCCAGATCATCACCGAGGATGCCAAGGACAAGCCGACCGGGCTGCCGCTCGAGCTGCTGCGCCAGTTGATCGTGGCTTCCGACCAGGTGCGGCAGGAGTTCATCATGTGGTATCTCAAGTCGGCCTTCGACACCTACCAGAAGGTGCAGGATGCGGTACAGAACCGCCTGGGCGAGATCCAGTCTGCCGTCGTCTCACCGCTCGAAACCATGAAGCGCTTCCTGGGTCAGACACCATCGCCGCAGCCACCGCCCGCAGCCGACTCGGAGATGGAAGCCATGCGCCGGCGCATCGCCGAACTGGAAGCCCGCCTGGAAAAGCGCCCGCCACGGCAAGAACAGCGCGCCCGGGCAAGAACCCAGGAAGCGACGAAATCGAGCGAAAAAGTCCGCCCCCGCCGGACCAAGCGGACAAAGGTACATTAGCGCAGGGGATGTCGGGGCGAAACGGACTGGCGCGAGAGCCTAACTAAGAATCTTCTCCCGCTCCGGCAGCGTGAGCGGTGCGCAGATGGCGAACTTCCCCTGGCGCAGCGGCTGGCCGGCATTGTCCAGCCCCGGCCGGAAGCGAACCGCTTCACACATTTCCTGGTGTGCAGGCGCGCCGGCTTCCGCTCGCCGGTCTGAGATCTCAGCGGCCGTCAGTTTCAGGTAGTCCCTCACACATTCGAGGTCCTGGCGGGAAATGCTGGTGAACTTGATGCCTGTCCCGAACCCGTACAGGCTGGTGATCACCACTCCCCGCGCCCATACTTTCACTTCGTCCAGCCACATGGTGATCTTGACGTCGGTCATGCGAGGCACAGCGACCACGGTTTCCACCGCGCAACCGCCTTCACTCAGATTCACGCTGGTGACCCACATGGGGATCTGCTCCCCTTTCATGCGAAGCTCGGCGGCGATCTCACACTTGTAGCGTGGGTGCTGGCGGCGCACTTGCCGGCGCGGATGCTGATAGTTGTCGGGCTCCCCCATGGGCATGACTGCATCCTCGCTGCGATTGCCCGAAGCCACCCGGACCAATCCCAGCCGTCTCGTTTTTCCTCCGTCCGCGTCCTGCTTCCACACCACTCGGAATCGGCTGGTCTGGTCCTCGCAGCGGAGCACCACCACATCGCCGGGCTTCACCTGACCGCGCACTGCTTCCACTAACGCCCCATCGCGGCTGATATTGCTGGTGCGGACCCGCTCAATAAAAGGCTGGCCCTTCGCGTCGGTTCCGCAGACGCTCACGGAAACATTCATGACTGCGCGTGATTGGCGACGGCATCCCATACTCGGCTAGTCTCCCCCACTGGCTGAAACCGCGTTCACTTGTACTCCCCAAGCACGGAGCAGTTGGTCATCCGGAGGATTCGTATGACCTGGTTACAAAAGTAACTCATGCTATGCACTGCACTGTGCACTGTGCATCAACGCAAGTTCGCTGCCAGCATCAAGACCAAGTTACAAGCACTTATCGAAAACTTTTGCGCTGTCCTGCTGCAACTTTGTGCACTTTCGGGAAAATCGTGAGCAAACTGCAGGGCGAGGCGCCGTAAGCCCTCAGCGCCGCGACGCGAGCAACCCCTGCCGCGAGACCTTGTGGGCTACGACAGACTCTCGAGTTTGATCTGGATGTGCGGCTCGAGCGGAATCTCGCCCGCCAAAGCAAAACCCCGGCGGGCCTTGCGGCCACCGGGGTTGGCTCGGCGAGGGCCTTATCCAGCCCTGAGACTTATGACAGGAAGAACTCTTTGGCCAGCGCAGCCCAGTCCTGGTCTGGGATGTGGGCGGTCACATCGTTCATGGCCACACCGCCGTCTTGCGCCAGCGCACACAACATCATCGGCATCTTCCTCTGCAGACGGCTCGCCGACTCTTCCGTCCACCAGCGCGCCAGCGCTCCGCCCAGCAGGTTGCGGAAGTTGGTCTTGGCATCCGGTGACTGTACCGTAATCAGCCAGCCTTCGCCGTAGGGGTCCTTATTGGCCAAGCCGGGATTGTGCACGATCGCCTCGTTGATATCCGCAACGCTGCCTTCGATCGGCGACACCATGTCCACAGCTGCGCCATCGCGGTGAATCGTGCACACCTTCTGTCCCTGGCGAATCCATTGCCCGCGCTGCGGCAGGGTGATGCGCTCCACTTTGCCGGTAAGCTTGGAAGCGAAATCGTCCATACCTACCCGCACCAGGCTTGGACTCTCGCTCAGGGCCCAGGTGTGGCCAGGGTGATAGCGCAGAGTCTCGGGGACCTGGAAACCGCCCACCAGGCTGGCCGCGACTCGCGGGGTGCCTTCCCGCCTGCTCACTTGCAACGCGGGCTGCACAACAACCGACTTGCGACTGACGAAATGATCGATCAGTAAGAAAGTTACGAAGGTTAAGAGGACCAGGATGACTGTCATAAATCACCTCGCTGGAGAGCCGTCTCATGGGGACCGCTCGCCACCCTTCGTAAAGGCAATCGTCGTGCCGAAACCACTCATCTCCCGGCGGCCTCCGATCTGAGGCCAAGATCATGCTTAGAATCAAAAACATGTGGTTGTTTTGTCTGACGCGGGCAGCAATTCTCGTGGAGAATCGCAACGCGCGATTGATGAAGATTGCAACGGCCTTGAGAGCCTACTCGGGGGCGTAGTAGGATTCGATGCCGAGTCAACTAGCCTATAGGCAGCACCTTAGATTGCCCCAACCGGGCTGTTGCATCTCGCAACACCCGATCGATGAGAAGTACAACGGCAGCCCTTCAGAGAGGGCGCGGCGGAGCAACCAGCAGCAGACGTGGAGCGGTTCGGAATTGAAGGGGCCACTGAGGTTGACGAATGCGGTGGTATTGCTCTTTGCCCTTCTCTTGTTTCCGTTTGCGGTTATGCAGGAGATTCTTCTTTTCTTGACAAAAACTTTCGACCTGCATAAAGTGCGGACAACCGCTTCAATTCAAAAGCGTTTTACACAGGTGCCCAAGCATGAAGAATGTCTATGAGGTTCTGAGGCAGAAAGAGCTCGAGTTGGCCCGGCTGGAGAAGGAAGTTGAGGCGCTGCGGGTGGCGGCGCCCCTGCTGTCGGACGGCCAGGAATCTGCCGCCATCGAGGCCACCAACAATAAGCCGACGCTGACGGCTGCGACACCGGTTCAACAGCCGATTCGCATCCCGCAGCCGGCGGTGAACCCGGCGCCACAGCCGGCGCGTGCCGCGGGATGGGAAGACACCGCCAAGCGCTGGCCTTAACCGGTGCCAAGAGCGTGCCTCTCCTCCCCTACGTGACGACGGGGAGCGATTGATCTTGTCCAGCCCGGGGTCCCACCCCGGGCTGGCGTATTTGCAAGCACAGAAGCACAAGCCGCGACTGTCGGTGGAAATCGCTGCCCCACTCCCAAAGGGTGCGGTGATATACTCCCGCCAATCTGTAACCTAGCTGCCACTTCATTATGTCCCCAGCGCAAACTGAAGCTGAGGTGTCTTCGATGCACGCGGAAGGCAAACCATGAGTGCGGCCGCGCAGTCAAGCGCGCGGGCAGGCCCGTGCTGGCGCCGCCTTCCCCGCTGTGTTGCCGCTATTCCCGTTGATTTCACCGTTGTGCGCTCGGGCATCCCGAACTTCATTCCCGGCCGTGCGGTTGACCTGGGCATGGGCGGCATGGGCGCGATTGTTGCGGGCGAGTTTCACCCCGGGGATCCTGTTGGTATCGAAATCCAGATCCCAGATGCGGGTGGGCTCATGCGGGCCCAAGCTGTGGTGCGTCACCAGTCACGCCTACGTTGCGGCGTGGAGTTTCTCGGACTATCCCGGGAGCAGCAGACCATGATCCTCTCCTGGCAACGACGCATGGCGGAGGGGCAACTCCAGACTCAGTTGTCACGTGACCCGGTGTTGCCGGAAGCGAGCATGCCTTCGCTGCCGGCCTCGGATACGCCGCCGGCCCATCCCGGCCGCCATCGAATCTTACGCCAGCTGGCTTGGGCGGCACTGCTCCTCTTTCTTGTGTTGGGCGCCATGGGCTGGTGGCAGTGGTACCGCGCGTGGCGCGAGCTCGAATCGCATCTTCCGGACAAAACCGTGCTTGCAGAGCCGCCGGAAGTCGCGGTTCCCGCCGGCATCATGGAGCAGCTACTTGTCCACAAGGTGGACCCGCTGTATCCGGAAGCCGCACGCCGCGCTAACATTCAAGGCACGGTGGTGCTGGCTGCGGTGATCGGCAGCGACGGCACCGTATTACACCTGCGCCCGATCAGCGGCCCCGGCGCCCTCACCTCCGCAGCCGTAGACGCCGTCCAATGGTGGCGTTTTCAACCCTACCGCGTGAATGGCAGGCCCATCCAAGTGACGACCACGCTGGCCCTGGAATTTCGCCCTTGAAACGGATCGAGACGCTGGAATTTCCGAAAAAAGCGGCGCGCGCGGCTACTTCGAGCTAAGGCGGTGCTTGCGGAAGGCGTGCAGGATGAGGGCGCTGCTGATGGCGAAACATCCGACTGCGCCCAAAGCCATCATCTGGCCCAGTTCTGAACTCAGGCGAATCTGGTCCGCGAACAGGGCGGCCAGCGCCAGCAGAATCCCCACGACGTTGAGCCACAGCGGCGGATGCACGGCCGCGACTTGCTCGTGGTTATAGAAGCGGACCTGCAGCAGCACGGCTGCCAATCCGATGGCTGCCACCACCACCACTGCCAGGGGACTGAAAAACGCCCCGCGGTTGGTATAGATGACCACCAACGCCAGCACCCCGCAGAGCAAGCCCGAGGCAATCACGGTCCAGCGCCGGGGTTTGGCTGCTTCGGTCATTGGTCCTCAGGGGCGACGCGTCCATTGTAGACAGAACGCTTCCCGGTTGCGAGTACCACACAGCACACTGCTAGATGAACCATGAGTTCTAGTGTCCAATGCGTTGAACGAGAAAGCCGATGAGTGCACCGCCTACCGCCCCCAGGCCGAGGATGGGGGCGTAGGCCTTGGTAATGATCGCGTCGGCCAAACTCAGCAAGACGCCGATCAGCAGCCCCACCGCCCAGCCCGGCCAATTGAGCTGCACCGCGCCAATCACGACTCCGATCGAGAAGCGGTTGATGAACGCTCCCGCGAGCGCGGCGCGCTTGTCAGGGAAACTCATGGGCAGCATGAGGAGAATGTCGAGCAGCCCAAACGCCAGACCCGCGATGATCCCGAGCATGAGTCGCGACATGCGACACAGCCTAGCACGTGCGACCCGCACCCCCAAAACCGTTCGACCAAATCGAGCTGATCGAGGCGCCCAGGAGCTGCCAGCCGTCGGGCTAATAGGGCACGTCCGGCATGCCCTGGTTATTGCGGAGGAACCACGTTGGCATGGCGGGCGATTTCTTGCCAGCCCGCGCCCTGTTTAATCCAAACAGCGGTGAAACGGAGGTGTTCCGTTTTTCCGCCGTTCGGCATCCTTCCGCCCCAGAGCACCGTCTCATTTCCTGCCATGATCACCATGTTGCCGTAGACCCGCACGTACTCGATTTGCCGGTCGTAGGAAGTGATCACCAGGAAGCCGGATTCGACCATCCCCAGGACCTGCTGCTTATTGACGAACTTGTTCAACGGGTTGGTGACGACAAAATCATCCGACCACAGACGCGCCATGGCTTTGGGATCATTGTGGAGGAAGGCTTCGACTTCCTCTCCGCTCAGGCGGCGCACTTCTTGTTCAGCTCGACTCTGTTCAGTTGGCTCCTGCTTCATCTGGGCGAGAGCAAAGGCCGCCGTCGTACTGGCAAGGGAGGTAAGGAGCACGGCCTGCCCCAGAAATGACTTCATAGCTGAAATCCCCTTTCCCGTTCACAGCAAGCTTAAGGGCTTACGCTGAACGAGGGATGCGGGCACACTGACCGCGGGACGCCCGCGCTACGGCTTTCGTCCTGCGGCCGCCTGCGCCAGAGCGCGCCGGGTCAGGACCTCGGCCAGGTGACGGCGGTATTCGGTGGAGGCATAGTAGTCGCCGAGGACCTCCACGCCGTCGGTGGCGTGAGCGGCAGCATCGGCAATCGCGCTTGCGGGTTTGCCACGCAGGGCATTTTCTACCTGGGTGGCACGGTAGGCGATGTCGGAGACGCCGGTGATCCCGATGGCCACCGTATCGGCTTTTCCGCCAGACATCTTTAGGCGAACTGCTGTCCCGACGACTGCGTATCCCGAGGCCGGATGGTGAAACTTCTTGTAAGCTGTCCCCTCGCCGGCGGTCTTGGGAACGCGGATTTCGGTGAGGATTTCGTCGCTGTGCAACTGGGTGGAGAACATCCCGGTAAAGAACTTCGTTGCGGGAATGACACGCTCCCCCTTACGGCTGTGGACCACGAGTTCAGCGTCCAGCGCCAGAATTGCGGCTGGATAGTCCGCCGAGGGATGGGCCTGGGCGAGCGAGCCTCCGATCGTGCCGCGATTGCGTACCTGGGTATCGCCGATCTCGGTTGCGGTTTGTGCCAATAACGGAGAGGAGCGCTGCAAAAGCTTGGAGGCGGCGACCTCGGCATGATTGGTCATGGCGCCGATGAGGATCTGGTCTCCGGACTCGCGGATGTAGCTGAGGCCTCCGATGCGGCCGATGTCCACCAGCAGGGACGGCTGTGCCAGGCGCAGCTTCATGGCGGGCAGCAGGCTGTGGCCGCCGGCCAGGACTTTGGCGTCTTCACGCGAGGCCAGCAGGTCGAGGGCTTCGCTCAGGGTTCGGGGCGATTCGTAATCGAAGTTGGCCGGAATCATGGACGCCTCCGGGAGGATGACTTGCTGGTTTTCGTCGAACTGCCCCGCTTGGCTCGGGACAGCTCAGGCGGGAACTGCGGCTCCTGCCCGTTGTGAGCGCCGCCCTGGGCATTCGAAATTGCCTTCCAGACACGCTCGGGCTTCAAAGGCATGTCAATGTGGCGGACGCCGATTGAAGAAAGCGCATCGCACACCGCGTTGACCATGCACGGAGTCGAGGCGATGGTGCCGGCTTCACCAACTCCCTTGACGCCCATGGGATTGACCGGCGACGGCGTGACCGTGCGGTCGAGCGTAAATTCCGGGAAGAAGTGGGCCTTGGGAATGACGTAGTCCATGAACGAGCCGGTTACGAGCTGGCCGTCCTCGTTGTAGATCAGCTCCTCCCACATGGCCTGGCCCATACCCTGGGCGATGCCGCCGTGGATTTGACCGTCTACGATCAGCGGGTTGATGACGTTGCCGCAGTCGTCCACCCCAACGTATTTCTCGATCTTTACCTCTCCGGTTTCGGCGTCCACTTCGACCGAGGCGATGTGGGTACCGAAGGGGAAGGTGAAGTTCGGCGGCTCGAAGAAGTGAGTGGCTTCCAGTCCGGGCTCGAAGCCGGCAGGAATGCTGTGCGCGGTGTAGGCAGCCATCACCAGCTCGCCGAAGGAGATGGACTTCTTACCACCCTTGGCGCTGAGGCGTCCGCGACCGAAGGTGACGTCAGCAGCCTTGCAGCCCAGCAGGTGGGCGGCCAGGGTGGACATCTTTGCCTTCAGCTTTTGGGTGGCCATGAAAGCGGCGGTGCCTCCCACGGCTGTGCCACGGCTGCCAAAGGTGCCGATGCCGTACGGGACAGCGAGTGTGTCGCCGTGGATGACGTTGACGTCATTGGGATCGATCCCCAGCTCATCGGCAATGAGCTGGGCGAAGGTGGTCTCCTCGCCCTGGCCGTGCGGCGAGGCTCCGGTGAGCAGCGTAACTTTTCCGGTGGGCTCGATGCGGATGGTGCCACTCTCCCAGCCTCCCGCCGGCGTGGCGGCGGACGGGCCGATCGCGCAAATCTCCACGTAGGTGGAAACGCCGATGCCGTAGTACTTGCCGCTCTTCGCTCCCGCCTTCTGGCGCCTGCGCAGGGCGTCGTATCCGGCGAGTTTGAGGGCTTTCTTGAGAGTGTCCTGATATTTGGCCGAGTCGTAAGTGAGCCCGGTGATAGTGGTGAAAGGAAATTCTTTTGGCTGGGGAAGGTTCTTCAGCCGGAACTCGACCGGGTCCATGCCCAGTTCGCGGGCGCCGATGTCCATGATGCGCTCGACGTTGTAGGTGGCTTCGGGCCTCCCCGCGCCGCGGTAGGCGTCGGTGGACATCTTGTTGGTGAAGACGCCCACGATGTCAATCTGGATGGCGGGGATCTTGTAGCAGCCCGCATGCATGAGCGCTGTAAGCTGCGGGATGAGCGGGGTCAGCAGTTGGTGGTAAGCACCCATGTCGGCGAGGATTCGGCAGCGCAGGCCGAGGATCCTACCATCTTTCTTGAGTGCCAATTCGACATCGTTGATGGTGTCACGGCCATGGATCGTCGCCAGGAAATTCTCGCGGCGGGTTTCATTCCACTTCACCGGGCGGCCCACTTTCATGGCCAGCCAGGGCACGATTCCCTCTTCTCCGTAGACGTTGAGCTTACTGCCAAAACCTCCGCCGACCTCGGGAGTGATCACACGAACGGCCGTCTCCGGCAGGCCAAGCATCACTGACACTTGAGTTCGGAGCAGGTGAGGAATCTGGGTGGAGGACCAGATCGTCATGCGATTCTCGCCGGGGAGATACTCCGCGAGCACGGCGCGAGGCTCCATGGCGATCGGCGCCAGGCGCTGGTTGATCATGCGCTGGCTGACCACATGGTCGGCCTTCTTGAAGGCGGCCTCGATGTCGCCGCCTTTCAGGGTGTGGGTGAAGGCCTGGTTGCTCTTGAACTGCTCGTGGATACAGGCGGAGTCGCTGCCGAGGGCTTTCTCCAGATCGGTGACAACGGGAAGCGGCTCGTAGTCCACCTCGACGAGTTCGGCGGCGTCGCTGGCGGTGTAGATGTCTTCGGCGACGATGGCGGCGACGGGCTCACCCAGGTAGCGCACACGGCCCATGGCAAGCACGGGATGGCGGGGAATCTTGAGGTCTGGCATCTGCATGGCGCAGGGGACGGGGCCGACACCAGAGGTGTCTTCGCCGGTGAACACGGCGACAACGCCGGGCAGCGCGCGGGCGGCATCGGTGCGGATGGCCTTGATTTCAGCATGGGCGTGCGGCGAGCGCACCAGCACGCAATGGAGCATGCCCGCGAGCTTGAGGTCGTCGGTGTAATGGCTGATCCCCTGAATAAGGCGCGGGTCTTCCTTGCGCTTGAGCTTCTTGCCCACCCAGTGGGCGGCTTTACCGTTGGAGGAGGCTTTTGCGCTCTTCGCCATGGCTCACCTCGCTCCCGCGCGGGCCGGAGCGCGCTTGGACATCTTTTTAGAGGCGTTTCGCACGGCGGCGACGATGTGCTGATAGCCGGTGCAGCGGCAGAGGTTGCCGTTGATGCCTTCGCGGATCTCGCTGTCGGACGGGTTGGGATGATGCTCCAGCAGATCATGCGAGCACATGATCATGCCCGGCGTGCAGAAGCCGCACTGCAGGCCGTGCTCCTCCCAGAATCCTTCCTGGATGGGATGCAGTTTGTCGCCGTCGGCGAGGCCTTCCACGGTGGTGACCTTGCGGCCGTCGGCCTGGACCGCCAGCACGGTGCAGGACTTGACGGCGCGACCGTTGAGCAGCACGGTGCAGGCGCCGCATAAGGAGGTCTCGCACCCGACGTGCGTGCCGGTCAGGCCGGCAACCTCACGCAGGAAGTGCACCAGGAGCAGGCGCGGTTCCACCGCGGCCCGCTGGGCAGCCCCATTGACGTTGATCGTGACGTTCTTCTTCATATGTCCCCGTGAAAGGCAAGGTTCGGGCGGAAGTTTGTTGAGGCGGCCAACAATAACAAAAGATGGGGAGGAATGACAAGCGAGGAGGAACGGCGGGCAGTGGTCGTCCTGTACCGGCGATGCATTATGGGGATTCAGAACCACCGAAAAGCCCCAGGTCTCGAACACCGCGAGACCTGGGCCACCCGCCCTGTCATGGAATTTCACTTACCAGCAGGGTTGCCACCGTCTGGTTGAAAATCGGCGCACGTTCGTGACACGCTCGGCCTTTAGATAACTCTTATGGCTGACCCGATCTAGTCTCGCCCAGTCCTTCGGTAGAGTGGGGGCCCTCGAAACAGACATGTTCAATACCCCGTTCTTACCTAGTCGGGGTTATACTTCGCAGATCGCGCACGATCGTAGAGATCCTAGTCTCAGGAGGTTAGACTCGGTTCCACTGCCCTATTGTTTGCTGATCGGCATCTCTCCCTTTGGCAGGCCAGGCAGAGCCGAGGCTGATACGGTGCTCATGCGGAGCCTTGGTACTGCTCTACTGCAAGCCTGGCTATTGCTAATTCCTCTGGTTCTTTCCCTGGGCGCGGCTGCTCAGGTTCAAAACGGTGTGATCACGGGTGTGGTTGTTGATCCGTCCGGAGCAGCGATCCACAACGCCTCAGTTCTTGTTCGGAACTCGAACACAGGCTATGAGATCCACCTGCGAAGTAACGATCTCGGGGTTTACATCGCGCAAGAACTGAACGCCGGGGTGTACGTGCTCCGGGTAGAGGCACCCGGGTTCAAGACATCCCAAGCGAGTGATCTCCTTCTGAACGCAGGCACGGTGCTGCGCGTCGACTTCAAGTTGAGCCTGGGAGAGATCTCCGAAACGATAGAAGTGAGCGGTGCGGCCACATCCGTCAATACGGAAAATTCGCGCCTCTCACAAACGGTTGGTTCCGTGCAAATTGCGAACCTCCCTCTGAACGGGCGGAACGTGTATGACCTGATCCAATATGCGCCAGGGGCGACCAACGTGCGCGGTCTGCTGTTCGAGAACGGCGCAAACACGGTGGTGAACGGCGTCAGGGAAAATTTCAATGGATTTCTCATGAATGGCTCAGCCAACAAAGGCCTCAGTGGTGGCCCAGTTAACCAACCTATTCAGGACTCGGTGCAAGAGTTTCAAGTGCTCACCCTGAACAACTCCGCTGAATTCGGCAACAGTGCCGGTGCAATCACGAATTTGATCACCAAATCTGGCACGAACCAGCTACACGGGAGTGCCTGGGAGTATGTGCGGAATGACGTGCTCGATGCGAATCCATTTTTTGCGAATCATTTGGCCGACCCAGCTGAACGGAAGAAGTCGCCACTCCGTCTGAATCAGTTTGGCGGGACGCTGGGCGGTCCCGTTAAGAAAGATAAGTTGTTCTTCTTTGCCGCCTACCAGGGAGACCGGTTTCTGACTTCAAGCCCGGGTCCGATCCAAGCTGAATCGCCACAGTTCCGCAGTGCGGCGATCGCAGCTTTCCCCGATTCCATAGCGGCACTGATGTACAAGAACTTCCCTCCGTCTACTCAGGGAACTCCCCTGATGACGTTGCGGGATTACGTCACTGGCCCCGACGGCCCGTTCTCCGGGTCCGGTTTTTCCAGTTTCGCGGATTACCTGTGCCCAGCAACTCTCGATCCGGGAGGCTTCGATCCGAGCGCGGCCAGCATGTTGTCGGCCCGTTTCGCACAGTTGTTCGGCGTGGAGCAAGCGGACATCGACCAAATGAACCAGGTTGGCAATGGAGGCTGTCCCGGTGGCTCGCCCTTTGCGGCACCTTCGAGTGGTGCTTTCAACCGGGACGACCCCTTCCTCGTGAATGTGCTCGGTCTGGGACGCTCACAACTCAGCGAAAATCTTTTCGATGGTAACGAAGCTTCGTTGCGGTTGGATTACACTCCGGGGCAGAATAACCGGTTTTTCGCGCAGTTCAACTGGGCGAGGGCGAAGGACAGGTTTGCGGGAAACGGTGATCTTCCGCGAGGTTTTACCAATCCTTCTCGCACTACTACCCCTAACCTGCAGTTCAGCTTTATTCACACATTCTCGTCCACACTACTCAACGAGTTCCGAGCCGGCTACACGGGGAGCAGGAATTCGATTACTGTGGATTTACCCGGTGTTCCTTCAATCGGACTTGATGATGGCACCGTGGGGTTTGGCTCCTACAACGGTTATCCCCAGACGTTTCGGGAGAACATCTACAGTTACTCCGACATGGTGTCGATTGCGCATGGCAGGCACAATCTGAAGGTCGGCGGGGAGTTGCACCGGAACTTGGAGAACAGCGATTTTAATGTCGGTCGCCCGTCGTATTACTTCTTTGACCCACTTTTTTTCGCAATTGATGCGCCCTATACCGAGAGCGCTGGGGTCGATCCTGGATTTGTAAGCAAAACGCCCGCAGAGCTTGCGTCCAGCATTCGCCATTGGAGGAACTGGGAAGTGAGCGCCTACGTGCAGGACGATTGGAAGCTAAGCCGTCGCCTCACCGTGAATCTTGGCCTGCGCTACGATCTCTTCACGCGGCATACCGAACTGGACGGCTTGGCCACGACGTTTCTGAAGGGGCCAGGCAGGAGTCTTATCGATAACATCACCACGGGCGCTGGCCAAATCAAGGACGCCAGCGAGCCTTGTCCCGGGAATCCACGAGCGACCCTGGCAGGAGCGTGTGGTCCTGGCGGATTTGCACCTGCCAAAAACCTGGGAGCTGGAGACCACAACAATCTTGGACCGCGCGTGGGGTTCGCCTGGGATGTCCTTGGCGATGGCAAAACCTCGCTGCGTGGAGGGTTTGCAATCTCGTATGAAAGCACGCTCTACAACCCACTTTCCAACACCCGCTGGAACCCGCCGTACTATTCCCTTGACGGTGTTGCCAATTTCTTGGTCGGAGACGTGAATCATGTGGTGTACGGGCCAGTGGGAGGTGGGATTCCAACCTTCCTTGGTCCCGCACCACCAGGCCAGCACGCTGGAGTTGGGGTGCAGGCCACGGGGAATATTTCTGGCTGGGACCCGGCGAATCCCCATCTTGCAGACTTAACCGCCATCGTGTTTCCCGAGGGAATTCGTGACCCCTACGTAGAAAACTGGTTTCTTGGGGTGCAGCATGAAGTCCGATCCGGGATCCTGGTGGAACTGAATTACGTGGGTACTGCTGGGCGCAAACTTTTTCGTGCCGAAGCTGTGAATCGCGTCCCCGGGGCCCGGCTTCCAGAAGGGACCTGCGTGACGGACAACTTTGATCGCAAATTGTGCAGCCAGGTCGACACTGCGACCGACCCAAACGGTTTTGTGATCAATCCAGTGGGACGGCTCAATCCCAACTACGGCTTTCTGCGAGTCTGGGAGAACGCGGGCAACTCGATCTATCACGGCTTGCAGCTCTCGGTAAAAAAACAGCTAAGCTGGGGGCTGCAGATCAATGGCAACTACACCTGGAGCCACGCCATCGATTCTGGGTCTGGCTGGCACAGTGGATCGGTCACCGCGAACGGTTTTTCCGCGGGCGATGCCGTCACTACCGACGTTACGATGCCGGGACTGGACCGTGGCAATTCCACCTTCGACATTCGTCACCGGCTCACGTTCAACTACGTTTGGGAATTACCACTTTTCCGACGGAAGCATGGCTTTTTCGGGGCGGTGTTGGCCGGCTGGCAATGGAACGGCATCTGGTCGTTCCAAAGCGGAGCTCACTGGTCACCTTATCAGGGAGGTCCGAATGCCCGCCCCATTTTTGAAGATTTCGGAACAGGCGCCTGCGAACCGGCAACCTTTGATCCGACCCGGTGCTTCAACGTGGGTTCGGACTATAACCTCGACGGGGTCGCTAATGACCGGCCGAACGCGCTCGCGAATCATGTCAACGCCACGAAGACGCAGTGGGCGGACGGCTTCAATCTTCCGGAGGGGTTCTTCACTGCACCATGCCTGGGCTGTGTAGGCAATCTTGGGCGCAACACGTTTGTCGGACCCGGTTATTGGGCCGTGGATACTTCCATATTTAAGAACTTCCGCTTCTCTGAGCGTTTTCACCTGCAGTTCCGGGTAGAGGCCTTCAACGTCCTAAATCACACTAACTTTCAGCTGGGAGGTGCGACCGGGCCGGTGGGAACAGGCAGACTCAACAATCCGTTCTTTGGCCGCGCAGGGGGAACATCTCCCCCGCGCAACCTGCAGTTTGGGTTGAAGTTCGTCTTCTGACATAGAGTAGCGGAGGTTAGTGCGTTTTCCAGTCAAGAGCGTAGATTTGTTGGCTGCTCAGGTTGCGCAGCAACATCGGCGAATTGTCGGGCGTCAGCCCAAACCAGATTCCCCCTCCTCGCCCAACCGCGCGTCGGACATCCTTGGTATCAGCAACTTTTTCTGCTCTTTGATCGGTAATCTGAACACGATAGATTCCAGCTTCACCACGATCTTCATAAAGATACTGGCCATCATGCGACCAGGCCCCATCGGCCAAATCGCCCGTGAGTGGCGTCCATCTCCACGCTTACCTCTCCGGAGTTCACGCACCAGCCACACCTTGGCCAGCCTCCATCCCGCGTCACCGTTCCCCGGAGTCCTGACCAGCATGCTCCGTCGAATCAGTGACGTTTCATCGTGACGCGAACGCTTCCGGATGCCAGTTCGCAACAACTGTGAGGGGTGAAATCAAACGGCCGTTTGGGAAGCTTACCAGAAACCGATTGTCGTTGCTGATCTCGAACGTCGCGTCTTGGGGCAACTGCATGAGCATCTCCGGTTGGCCCAGTCGTAATTGTTCGGTTCCGGCAACTGACATGGTCATCAGTTTCCAATCGTCAGTGAGATAAAACAAATGGCGCCCGTCGTGGCTCCAACGTGGATTGTGCCCGCCTAGGGTTGACGCTTTCAGCGCTGCAGCAGGTTGACTCGTGAAGCGGCGAACAAAAACATCTTCTTTCCCGAAGCTGTTGCTAACGTAGGCAAACCATCGCCCGTCGGGAGAGAAACGCGGAAGATCGGTGTCTGCATTACTTTCGGCGAGGAAGAATGGCTTATCCACGCTGTCGAAGGGAGCACCGTAAATACCATCCTCTCCACCAGGATTGTCGACTAATAGCCATACGACGGACTTGTTGTCTGGCGACCAATCACCGATAAGCTTTGAACCTTCCTGGTTGGTTTTTAACAGAGTTCCTTCAGTACTTTCTCCCACCGACTTCACATACATCTCGGAGTTCCTGCCGGTCAAGAAAGAATAGATAAAACGGCGACTATCGCCCGACCAGGCCGTGTAGGTAGAACCCGGGCCATCGCCAAAAGTCACTCGCATCCAAGAGCCTCGTTCCAAGTCATAAGACCAAGCATCTGAGGTATGTGTCCGCTGATTGAAGCGATCTATGAGAACCGTTTTGCCATTGGGAGCGAGGCGAGGTCCCAGTCCTAGACTCACTGAGTCTAGTGCGGTACCGAGGGGCTGACCGCGCTGGCTATACCAGCGCAAAGAAGAGGGTGGTTCGTACTGCTCTTTCCAGGCGAGCGTGCCCCCAGATGCGTCGAAGCTCGCCCAGCCACCTAAATCGGCGAAAACCAGCTTGTTCTTGCTGACGAGAAAGGGTTCATCGATAACTCGGAGATGCACGGCATCAAACTTCTCAGCCATGAGATAGCCGTGACGGCTGAAGAGAATGATTCCCGGTTCAACAAATTTAGGGTAGGTCCCGTCGCGAATCAGGAGATCTGCGCTTGGTGAATCGAGGCTGGCCAGCAGAATGTCATGGCGTTTATCGGATCGCTTTGCAGAAACCAACAAATGAGTGCCATCGGGCAGAAACTGCGGCCACGAAATGCCGTAGTCATATTGTGCGGCGGCTTGTGCGGCGACGGCAACCGGGGCACAATTGTCGGCCGAAATGCGCGCGACCGAATTTGCCCTTGTCAACAGGATAGTCCCGGCCCTGTTCATACTGGCGGGCCAGCCATTGTTCACCTCGCACAGTGTCTCAGTCGCCCCGCCTACAGCAGAGAAGCGCACAAGCTTGCCATTTATCAAGGTCATGACGCCATGGCTATCAGGAGTCCACGCTAGGAACATGAAATCGTTGAGATCAATCGCTTCACTGCCCTCCAGGCGTGTAACCTCGAGTGAATCCAAGCGCCGTAGCCATAGACCCGGCTTGCCGCTCGCATCAAGAGCTCCATAAACCAGCTGCTTGCCGTCAGGGGAGACTGATACCGGGGTCAGAGAGGTGAGGGCCCGATCAGGTTCCGAGTCGATGATGAACCTAACTTCCTGCGGTGACGGCACGGGCGGCGTTTGCAGATAGGTGATCGCCAGCGCTGCCGTAATCAGCAATGCAAGCCCAGCGGCAGTCCACGCTGCGAATTCACGATTGATGCGGCGCCGCATCTGCGGTGGTGCACTTGATTCCCGCTTCAAATGCCGCAGGTCCACCAACAGATCGCGCGCACTCTGGTAACGTTCTTCGCGGTCCTTTTCCAACGCTTTGCCGATGATGCGCTCCAGTTCGGCAGGCGCTTTGGGATTGAGCCGTACCGGCTGCGGCGGGGTTTGATGCAGAATGCCGTCGAAGATCACCGCGGAGGTCTCACCCTTGAAGGGCGGCGTTCCCGTAGCCATCTGGTAGAGCACCGCGCCAAAGGAAAACAAGTCCGAGCGGGCGTCCACCTCCTCCCCCCGCGCCTGTTCCGGCGACATGTAGGCAATGGTGCCCACCGTCGCACCCGGGCTGGTGAGCTGTTCTTCTGTCAGGCTGGCCGTGGACAACGCCGGGCCGCCGGTGGCGATCTTCCTGGGCGTTTTCTTGGCCAACCCAAAGTCCAGAATCTTGGCCTGACCACGGCTGGTGACAAAAATATTCCCCGGTTTGATGTCGCGATGGATGATACCTTTTGCGTGAGCCGTGTCTAGTGCGTCGGCCAGCTGGATGGCGAGTTCGAGCAGCACATCCATCGCCAATGGCTTACCCCCGATGCGTGCCTGCAGCGTCTGTCCTTCGAGCAACTCCATGGCGATGAAGTGCTCACCCTCGTGCTCGCCAATCTCATAAATCGCACAGATGTTGGGATGATTCAGCGAAGACGCGGCCCGGGCTTCGCGCCGCAGACGCTCCAGCGACTGCGGATCCCCGGCCACATCCGCGGGCAGAAACTTGAGCGCGACAGAACGTCCCAGGGAAACGTCCTCGGCCCGGTAAACCACTCCCATACCGCCCTGGCCCAGCTTTTCCAGCACCCGAAAATGCGAGATCGTTTTGCCAACCGGCATTGGATCGAGGTCGGCACCAACTGCCTTATCGTGAGCCATGAGCTTGGCCGCCAATTCAAGTGCGGGAGCTTCAATGAAGCCCCCCGCAGACTTTTCATGCGCCAGCAGGGATTCCACTTCGCAACGAAGTTCTTCGTCCTGCCCGCAGGCGTTTTCCAAAAACGAGGCACGTTGTCCGGTCGCTACTCGCAAAGAGGCGTGGTACAACTCTTCGACCTGAGCCCAGCGCTTAGCTTCCACGCTTACCTCTCCGGAGTTCACGCACCAGCCACACCTTGGCCAGTTTCCAGTCCCGCATCACAGTTTCCGGAGACACCTTCAATACCTCGGCAGTCTCCCTGACGTCCAGCCCGCCGAAAAATCTGAGCTCGACCACCCGGCTCTTCCTCTCATCGACCAGCGCCAGTTTCTTCAGTGCTTCATCGAGTTCGACCAGTTCGCGGTCAGGCTCGGGGCCGACCACAAGTGCTTCATCCAGAGTCATGTGCGCAGCACCCCCGCCCCGCTTCTGGTAGCGTCGGGAACGTGCGAAGTCCGTCAGAATTCGTCTCATTAATTGGGCGCAGACACCGAAAAAATGGGCGCGGTTCTGCCAGTCCATACGTCTGGCATCGATCAGCCGCAGATAAACCTCGTTGACGAGGGCGGTTGCCTGAAGAGTGTGACTGGGCCGTTCCCCCGCCATGTAACGCCGCGCCGCCCGTCGCAATTCCTGGTACACCAGCGGGGTCAGTTCTTGCAGCGCCTCTTGGTCTCCCGCGCCCCACGCCCGAAGCAGTCGAGTAACTTCATGGGACTCCGGCGCCTCCATACCAAACCTCTTTGATTCCTTTGACTTAGCCCCTAGTCGCGAAGCGTACCACAGGTAACCGTGCTTTTCCACGGCTAAACCCTGCACCGGTGACAACTTTTCTTTGCAGTTTCGCATGGCAATTCCCGCTTTACATGATGCAAGGCTTTCGACTTCGAATACGCGATCGGCGCTCTGCCGCGCGCCCAATGAGGAGGACGTTATGAAAAGACATGGCTACACTCTGCGCAAGATGGTTCTGGGCATGTTCCTGGTGCTCGCGATCGGCATGGCGCATGCCCAAATTGGAGGCGATGTTCTCAAGGTGAAGGTCCCCTTCAACTTCAATATTGGGACACAGACATTTCCTGCCGGCGAATACAGTCTCAGATCCCTGCTCCCGCACACCATGCACCTGCGGAACCAGTCGGGGCAGGTTCTCACCAGCATCGCCACCAATTCCATTGAATCGAGCGAGGTTTCGAAATCAGTGAAGTTGGTCTTCAACGGATATGCTGGCCAGTATTTCCTGACCCAGATCTGGACACCGGGGGACAGCACTGGCCGGGAGCTCGTCAAGTCGTCCGCTGAAATCGAGCTGGCGAAAAAGCACTCGCCCGGACAGCAGGTCGCCCTGCAGATTGCCCCTCATCGCTGAGGACAAGGATTTCCTGCCCTCAGGTCATAGCTGGGCTGCCCGTAACCTAGGGCAGAACACGACCGGGACCCGACTGACCTACCCTCTTCGGGTCCTGGTCGAACCCTTAAGCTGTCTTGGTATTCTTACCGAAATGCAGGTGTCTGGCGCCGTAGCAGCGGTGAAGACGCCAGGACATGGGACGAGGTTAGAACGGAAGCGAAGCTCAGGCAGTGATGGACAGACAGTGAAGAGGTCATAGGCAGCTGCGTCATGCGAGAGGAGGAGGAAAAGCCCCAGGTCTCGAACACCGCGAGACCTGGACCACCCTCGGAGTGGTGGACTTTGATTCACGGTAGCCGGTTCTAGTTCGCTTCCGTCACCTTACCGTTCACAAACGTGATTTTAACGTCCTTGTAGATATAGATCTTCTTGGCCCCAAGGTTGACGATCTTGTCCGGCTTGCCGAGCGCGTTCACCACTTGATCAATGGTTTGCCCGATCTCGATGGTTGGGGGTTCGGCCGGCGCCGCGTCGGCCGGTGGGGGAGCCACTTCGGCGGGCGCATCCTGGATCTGCTGCTGCCCCTGCTCTGGTCCCGCGGCGCTCTCGTCAATGGTGAGCACCTGGGCCATCACATCCTGCACCTGGGGAACGCTGGCCTTCTCCAAGTATCCCTTATCGAATTGGAAGGTGATCTCGGATTTGTAGAAGGTAGGGGGATTCACCCCATTGCAGGAATCGCAATCCAGAAGCTGGATCGAGATCTTCTCCTTCGGCACATTGACTTCCAACTTGGACGGATACACCTTTTCGCCGACCGTGAAATAGCGGGAAACGGACTTGACCATGGCCAGACAGAATCCGTTGGGCGCTTTCAGATTGCCGTCCTGGTATTTGGCCGGACACATGGCCAGGCTGGTGGGCTGGACGCCAAGAATCCCAGCCTTTTGAATCACCAGCACGGTACCGGGTTCGATGATGGTAAGGCCATTGGCATCATTGCCGGTCTTTACAAAGTTGTATTGCGCCTGCAACTGTTCCGCCAGGGAAGGCGGCGTGGTCTGCGCGATCACCGGCCAAGGCACGATGTGAATCACGAATAAGGCGAGAATCCGAGTTGCGATATCGAGTCCCCGTCGCATGGTTGGAATCCTCCTGGGCGCAAGGCTAAAGATCTCAGACACAACTTTCCCGATGGGTTAGGGGGGAACGCCTTGGGCTCGTCCTGAATAAGGTTGGCGAAGGACGCAGGCCTCGCCCGCGTCCTTCGCTGGAAGGTGCTTTCCGTTACTGGTTGTTTCCCTGGCCAGAGGTGACCTGCTGTTCAGCCTGTTCGGCCTCTTGCTCTTCCGCTTGCAGGTCTGACTCAACGTTAGCGTCTGCAGTCGGTGCTGGAACTTCACCGGCCGTGGTGGTGGTATCAGGAGCGGTAGGAAGGCCGCCCTTGCCGGCGTTCTCAGCCAGGCTCTTTAGTCCGCCGTCGAGCATCTCCCGGAAGTGGTTGTACATTTCCTGGAGGTCGCTGACGTCCACCTGGCCATTGGTGCCCACCGCGCAGTCGTCCTTCTTGCTGGCCGCGACCTGGACGCCGACTTTGTTGTCATCGCCGGCTTGGTCACTGGTGCGGGTGATCACGTCTCCCGCCGAGAGGGAGCACTCATTGCCTCCGTCATCGGTGATATCCAGATCGCTGGAGACGATGAAAGTGGTGAAATTGGGATCCAGCGCCTTCGGGGTTTCGTCCCCGCCCCCGCCGGATTGCTGGCTGCCGCCGGCGGCTTGCTGCTCGCCCTCAATCTCCTGCTTGACCTCATCGGAGATAGCCTGCTTGACCTCGCGAGGGATTGCAGTTCCTCCTTCGCCCCCCTGCGGGCCCGCGAGCGAAGCGTAGAGCTCGGTCCAGCGCGGGAACACGCCGGAGTTCAGGCGAGCCTCGTAGGCCTGTCGCAGTTGCTCGGAAAAGATGTAGTCGCTCAGCCACGGAGAGGCTGACGGATAGGACGGATAGGGTTGATAGTAATAGTTGTAGTAGCCGTACCAGGGATCGCGATAGTAGCCCCAGCGGTAGTACGCCGGCGCCGGCCAGGGACGATAGGCCCAGCCATAATACGCCGGGCGGTAGTAGTAGGCGGGAGCGTAGCCGTAGTAGGGCCGTCCGCGCCAATAGTAGGAGCGATAAGCATAGGCGTACCGCCGCCCGTGCCAGTAGTAGCTTCGTTGCACATAGGCGCGGCCATTGCGACGGAGGTAGGGGCGCTCCATATAGCCCCGGCCTCTCCCCATGCTGACGATACGGTGCCCGTTGCGCTCGGTCACTATGGTGCGGCCGTGTACGCCGTTATGGATAACCATTCCTCTGGTCTGGATGGTCCGCACTTTTCCGTCCGGCCGATAGGCCACGGTTTTGTTGCCGACGTGGACGACGCGGTCGGGTTTACGCGCGGCGACTCTGGTGTTGCCGGCGCGATTGTTGGGCCCGCCACGCGCATTGTTGGCGTTTGCCCCGCCCGCGCGGTTGGCATTCGCGCCCCCGGCGTTACGGCCGGCGCGCGCATTGCCGGCGCTCATGCGGTTTGCATTCGCACCGCCCGCGCCCCGGTTGGCGTTGCCGACGTTGGCCCCACCGGCCCGGTTGGCATTGAGTCCGGTAGCGTTACGGCCAGCAGTGGCGTTGCCTGCGCCTTGCCGGTTATTCATGCCGCCGGCGTTCGAGCGATTGGCGTTCAGGTTCCCGGCGCCCGAACGATTGGTGCCAGCGTTGCGATTCATGTTCCCGGCCTGCGACCCGTACATGCCGCCCTGGTTGCGGTTACCACCGTTTAGAGTTGAACTTGAGCGTTGTCCCATCCCGGAGTTGCCCCTGCCCATGGAAGGACTGGACGACCGCGACGGGCTGGGAGCAGTCGCTTGGCGTTGCGGCTGATGCGGTGGCGGCGCGCTCTGCCGCGGCGGCGCCGCCGGCTTGCTTGCCTGCCGCTTCTGGCTCCAGCCGAGCCCCGGCAGCATCAATACGGCCAGTACAAACACAAACCATCTGACAGCAACATAATCCGCTCTCTGATCCAACTTCATGTTCCTCCCTCCCAGAACTTTTTCCCCGGAGTCAACTGATAAACACGAGCCGTGTGGAATCCGACAAACCTGATACCCCTGTTTTTCTGCCGCGAGAGTTTACTCCGTTCCTGCCCTTTGGAGCAGAGATAATTTGCGCCGCCTATCCTGGAACCCCTGGAACCCTTACGCTGCCGGGTACTGCATCGGATTGCCCCGGCACCTGCTCAGCCAAGCCAACGTCGGAAACCGAGAATTCCAAACCTCAGAGAGCCCAGTGCGCACCCTCGACGACCTCATCCCACATAGCCACCCACTGTGCATTGCGCAAACGTTGGGGATAAACCGTCAAACCGCGATCGAGGATGCTTCCCCATGCCTTGAACCCTGAGGATGACCGTGCTACTTCGGCCCCCGGGGTCCCAGGCAAAGTCCAAGAAACTGCGACAGTTGTCTGTCCGCTTGCTGCAGTGGTAGCATTCCGTCTCCGGGAAGACGGTGTGCTCCCCCGCACCCGCCGGATGGCATCCGACTAGCCCTCCACCACGTATTGCGTACAAGCGCAGGGAAAACCATCATGCCGCTGCGAAACCCTCGGACAACAACCGGACCTGAGCACGGCGAGCCGGGGACGACGGAGGAGAGGCGCGCTCTGGACGAGCAGTTCAGCCTGGCCTACGAGGAGCTGCGCCGCCTGGCCAGCACGGTGCGCCGGGGCGACCCCAGCGCCACCCTCAACCCCACAGCGTTGGTCAACGAAGCCTGGTTGAAGCTGGCGAACTCCCCCCATCTGGCTTCGACCTCGCGTTTGCATTTCAAGCGGATCGCCGCCCGCGCCATGCGCCAACTGCTGATCGAGGCCGCCCGGCGCCGCAAAGCCCATAAACGGGGCGGTGACGGGGAGTTCCACCTGGTCACGTTCGACGAGTCCCTTGAGCCAGCGGCATCCTGCGGAGAGGATTTGCTGGCCCTCGACACCGCTCTGGAAGAACTGGCGCGTGTTCACCCCCGCCAAGCCACAATGGTCGAGAACCGCTTCTTCGGCGGTCTCGACGTCAGCGAAACTGCGGCGTTGCTCGACGTATCGGAAGCGACGATTCTCCGCGACTGGCGAGCCGCCAAAGCCTGGCTGGCCCACCAGCTGCGGCGAGCGCGCTGACCGCTTCCGCCACGTCAAGGAGTAAAGATGGACAGCACCCGCTGGGAGCGAATTCAGACCCTGTTTCACGACGCGGCCGACCTTCCCGCGCCCGAGCAACGGGTCTTCCTCCAGGCCGCGTGTGGCGATGACCAGGAATTGTTGGCGGACGTCCTCGTCCTGCTGGAGGAGGACGCCCGCAGCAACTCGCTGCTGGACCGCGAAGTGGCCCAGGTTGCGCATCAGATGCTCGCGCCAGCAGGCTCCCCGCTTACGGCTTTTCAGGAATTCGGCCCTTATCGGATCAAGGAGATGCTGGGTGAGGGCGGGATGGGCGTGGTTTACCTGGCCGAGCGCGACGACTTGGGCAACCGGGTGGCGATCAAGATTCTGCGCGATGCCTGGCTGTCCCCGGCCCGCCGTGAGCGATTTGCCAGCGAGCAGCGAACGCTGGCGCAACTCAACCATCCCGGCATCGCACGCCTCTACGACGCCGATACCCTCGCCGACGGAACTCCCTGGTTCGCCATGGAGTACGTCGAAGGCGTGCCGCTCACCGAGTACTGCAGCCAGCATCGGTGCCCGATCGAGACACGGTTACGGCTGTTTCGTTCCGTGTGCGAGGCGGTGCAATACGCCCATCAGCATGCGGTCATTCACCGCGATTTGAAGCCCTCCAATATCCTGGTGAAGCCCGACGGGACGGTCCGGCTCCTCGACTTTGGAATTGCCAAGCAACTGGAGGGCCTGGACGTCCCGGCGGATCAGACGCTGACGGGACTGCGGCTCATGACTCCGGCCTATGCGGCGCCGGAACAGATCCGCGGGGACCGGGTCGGGATACACATTGACGTCTATTCCCTGGGCGTGATCCTCTTTGAACTGCTCACCGGGAAACTTCCGTTCAACATCTCCAATCTCACACCGGCGGAATCGGAAGCCTTCATTGTGGAACACGAGCCGGCGAAGCCATCCGCCTTGGTGAAGCAGATGCGTGAGGCCGGGGATGCGAATGCGTGTATTCCGCCCCCTGGGAAGACATCCTGGGCCGATTTGGACGTGCTCTGCCTCACGGCGATGCACAAGGATCTCGCGCGGCGCTACCGTTCGGTGGAAGCGCTGATCCGCGATGTTGACCACTACCTCCATGGCGAACCACTGGAGGCACGGCCAGACACCATGGGGTACCGGTTGGGCAAGTTTGTCCGCCGGAACCGGCGCGCCGTATCGGCAGCGGCCCTGGTGTTCATCATCGTTGTCAGTCTGGTCGTCTTTTTTACGTTGCGGTTGGCGCGAGCGCGCAATGCGGCCCTGGCTGAGGCGGCCCGGACCGAGCGAATCCAGCAGTTCATGCTGAACCTTTTCCAGGGCGGGGATGAAGCGGCCGGCCCCGCCGACAGCCTACGGGTGGTGGCGCTGCTCGACCGGGGTGTGCAGGAGGCGCGGGCACTCGATGGGGACCCGGCGATGCAGGCTGAGCTCTACGAGACCCTGGGAAACATCTATCAGAAGCTGGGCAAGCTTGATCCAGCGGATTCGTTGCTGCGTTCCGCTCTCGAGCAGCGCCAGAAATTCTTTGGTCAGGACAGCGCGGAAGCGGCGGAGAGCATGGTTGCGCTTGGCCTGCTACGGGCCGACCAGGCGCAGTATGAGGAAGCCGAGCGCCTGGTGCGTCAAGGGTTGGCCATCAGCCAGCGGGACCTGCCCCCCAACCACCCATCGGTGGCGAGAGCAACGTTCGCTTTGGGCAAGGTGTTGGAAGATCGCGGCACGTACGACCCGGCCATAGCGGCGCTCAACGAGGCAGTCCGCCTGCAGTCGGCGCCTGGGGCATCGAAGGCTGACCTGGCCGCGAGTTTGTCGGAGCTGGCCAATACGCACTTCTATGCTGGTCACTATGACATTTCCGATTCCCTGAACCGGCGTGTCCTGGAGATGAACCGCGAACTTCATGGGGAGCGCCACCCCTTGGTGGCAGATACTCTGATCAATCTGGGCGCCATTCAGTTCCAGTTAGGCCATTACAAAGAGTCGGAGCAGTTTAACCGCCAAGCACTGGCAATTGTCCAATCCTGGTACGGCAAGGACCATCCGGAGACGGCCGACACCATGACCATCCTCGGCCAGTCGCTCACCTACCAGCAACGATATGGCGAAGCTGAAACTCTGCTGAAGCAGTCTCTGGGCATTCTGGAGTGTTTTTACGGGCCCGTGCATCCCCGTGTTGCCTTCGCCCTCAACGAACTGGGCAACATCGCGGTCCGCCAGAACAAGCTGGATGACGCGCAGGCCTACTTTACGCGCGTGATCAGCATCTATCGCTCGATCTACGGGGAAAACCATTATCTGATCGGCATTGCGCAGTCCAACCTGGGAGGCGTGTATGTCAAGCGGAAGCAATACGTCCGTGCCGAGGAGCTCTTCCGAGCGGCGCTGCAAACCTATGCCAAGACCCTGCGGCCGGATCACTTCAACGTGGGTGTCTCGCGGATCCGGCTGGGGAACGCACTGCTCGGTCAGCGCCGCTACGCCGAGGCTGCGGTGGAAAGCCAAGCCGGCTACGAGATTCTGATGAAGCAAACCAGCCCGACGGTAAAGTGGCTGCAGACCGCGCGCAAAGATCTGGCGGCGGAGTATGAGGCGCTGAAGCAGCCGCAGAAGGCGGCGCAGTTCCGGGCGGAGCTGACCGCCACCGAAAACAAGGCGTCCGCCACCGCCAGTAAGAAGTGATCTCTCAAACCGCCGATTCTAATCTGCGCCACTCTTACAACGCGGGCGCCCTCGCGGAGGTGGACGCAGGCGAGCCGCTCTTCACTCGTGGAACTGCGGCGAAGGGAAGCTCGCCCCAGACTCCATCCGGCAGGCGCAGAAGGGTCTCGCTGCTGCCCTCCAGCCCGACCCGATCTGAGAAATCAACCCAGTTTTCTTCGCTATCTACCTTGCAGTTGTTGTTCGGATCCAGGCAGATCTCTACTTTGTACACTGGGTGCAACTCCCAGATCGAAGAGCGCTTCGGACTGCCAGTACCTCCGGAACAGGGCTTATGGCTGGCGTCGAAGAAGATCTGCCCGGTGAAGCGGTAGAGATGGGCATTATTGTTCACCAGGAGGCTGGGGTCCCAGACCTCAGGCCGGAAGTGCGGGCTCATTTCGGCGGTGACGCTGCTGCATTCATCGTCCTGATTGCTCTTCTCTCCCAGAACGATGTGAATATCGTTGTCCTCCCTCTTGGTCAGCTTGCAGTTGACGCTTTCTCCTTTTCCTTTTCCCACATTGGAATAACGGGCCTTGATCACGAAAGCCACGATCCGGCCGACTGTGCCTTCGCCGATCAAACCTACCTTCGTGGGAAGACTCCGCAACACGGAGCGGTCCTTGGGTATCTGGGCGTCGCTGCCGAAGCTGATCTGCTGATTCTCGGCATCTTTCTGGAGCTGGTGAAGAACATCGAAGTCGATGTTGACAGGTTCTCCGGTGGCGCAGAAGTTATTTTTCGCCTGATTCTGGGCGGCTTGGGCAGAGTCAGGCTTGGCCTTCCCGTTGGGGCCGCAGGTATCGTCTATGGGGTGATGCTGCTTGATGGAATCAAAGGGAAGGGTGCAAGCGACCACCATGGGACCGCCGACCACGGCGGCGGTGGTGGCAGGGCGCGGTTGCGCTCTTGGAACGTTGCTGGCCAGCCCGATCGCCAACGGGAGCAGGGTGGCAGCCGTAGCAAGCCTATTCCTCTTCCTTCTCTTCTTCTTCGCCATGACTCACCTCGTGCGCCTCATTCTTCTTCATCTTCGTCCGTGGCGGTTGGGGCTCCGGCGCCGGGCTTCTCACCATATCCCGGCTGGGATGCGCTGATGCCTCGACTCACCAGGTAGGAACTGGCGCTGATCCCCAGGAGGGCGAGGACCCCGCCGGGCACGTCAGGCAGGCCGGCCAGATCGGTGAGCGTGCCACCGCTCTGACGCAGCTTCACGTTAGACACCACTACCAGAAAATAGCTGAGCGCCACCACAAAGATGAACACGACCAATTGAAAGCGGGAGGTGCTGGCCCAGCCGTCGTCGTCGCTGAGGAGGTACTTGAGGTTGATGGTGCCATTGGCGATTTTCCAGATCACCAGCAACGCAAACAGCGCCACGATGCCGCAGAGCAAATAGCCGATAAGCAATTCCAGGAACTGAAGGTAGGGCGTCGTCGTCATGGTCAGTTCTCCTTTCAGGAGCGTTTAAGTGGAGCGGTCCGGCGTAGATAGAACCTGCGGCCCAGGTAGAGCGCGTGGCTGCCGCCAAGTAACAAGATCCAGTCTCGGGAAACCGCGGGTAAGTGCGTGGGATCTTTCAGCACCTGCGACACGTACTGGAAGGCAGCGGCCAGAGTGGCCAGCAGCAGTTGCACCCGCTCCGGGCTGAACGAGCGGTCCCCTTCCTTCTTCATCAGCAGCCCCTTCATGCTGATGTGGCCGGTCACAACTTGCACGGCCACGATGCCGAACATCGCCAGCAGGAAGAGAGCGACTTCCCAGATGATGAGATCCGTCAGATCCGGCATGGACACTTCCCTGCGTAGCCGTTCGCGCGCTACGCCGACGGTTGTGAGGGCCTAACCCAGGGGAAGCGAGAACTGGAGAGGGTGGCGAAGCCAGGCGCTTAGTGCACCCACTCCTTTGCGGGCGCAATGCTACTCCTGCCCGTTGCCGTGTCAAGCAGAAAGTGAACCTTGTTCCGAAAACAGAACAAGCGCCCGCCAAGGTTTGCAAGGACACGCTCAGCGTAAGAGAGAGGGAGGGGTTTGCGGACTTGTCCCAAGAGGAGCAGCCCCGCGGATTATTGATTCGTGAGATGAGCGGAGAAGTTACTCCTTCTGCATCCTCCGCCCCTATTCCTGGCGCTCGCCGGCCGGCAGGGGGCGCGCGGCGCGAATATCGCCGACGATCTTGGCGGCCAACTGCGGGGCAGCAGTGGGGCCGTCCCAGGCAACAACCTTGTCCGTTGCGAGCACAGTCCCGGTGCGGTTGTCGATTATTTTGTAGACCCAGTCGAAGGTCAGGAAGGGACGGGTTACGTCGATATAGAGATCGGCCTGATTGCGGTCATCCACGATGCGAATGCCCCAATCGCGCATCTCGGGGCGGGTGTAGAGCGCGTCCTGCAGGAGGTTCCCCTTCAGGTAAATGGTGTGCGACTCCACGAAGATGGTGCGGCAGGTGCTGAGGACATTGCCGGCAACCGCGGGCCCGGAGCGTTCGACTTCGACAGCACGGGCGGCCGGTGACGTTGGAGGACGGAGTGTGGAGCGCGGCAGCACAGCGGCAGCAGCGAGCTGCTCCATGATCTGTCCGGCCAGCGCCGGTCCTGCGTCGAACTCGTCATTGGCTTGGATTGTTCCGGAGGCTAAGGTGAGGTTGCTGGGTTGGTAGACCAAAACGTAAGTCCAGTCATAGGTGAGAAAAGGACGATCCACAGTGATGGCGACATCGGCAGTTTCGCCGTAGTCGGCGAAGCGCATGCCCATCTGGGAGAACAGGGGATGCTTGCGGAGGTCATCCTGGAGACGTTCGCGGCGAATGTAGATGGTCCTGGAGGTCACGCTTAGGCTGCGGATCTGGAGTTGGCTGGCGGGCGGCAATTGCGGCGCGGGGCCGCGGCCGGGGGTCGGCGCCGCCACGGAAGCTGCGGTGGGAAGCTGCAAGCGGGAACCAGAGGCAAAGGCTGTGCCGCCTGCAACTGCGGCGAGCCCAATAATACTGTCTACTGGGACAGCAAAATTCACGTTCTGTCCCGGCGTAATGGAGCCCACCACAATCCCCAAAGCGCGCGCCTGGGTATCAACCAGCACCCCGCCGCTCGAGCCGGGCGAAGACGGCGCAGTGAACTGGAGCAGGCGGTAACCGCTACCCGCGCCGGGCACCTCATCAGCCATGCGCGAGGCGCTGAGCACACCCGAGGAGGCGGTCCAGGGCAGTCCGGCGCCGTTGGACACGAGGTAAAGCGGTGCGCCAGCATGGGCTTCGGCGGAGTTAGCGGTCGGCAACACCGCCAAGCCGGTAGCGGGGATGCGAAGGGCGGCGATGTCGCGGCGTTCGTCGCTGGCGATCAGTTCCACTCGATCGTAAATGTCGCCGCTCTTGAGCCGCACCTGTACCTCGCGCATGCCCTTCACGACATGGTTGGCAGTGAGCACCACTCCGTCGGAACGGACGATGAGACCGGAGCCGATGGCCGCGACTTGACCATCCCCCGAACCGGCGAGAATGAGGACGACTGCAGGCGATGCCCGGTCAATGATCTGATCCCCGGAGAGGGTTGCTGTAGTCGTTTGAGCGACAAGGTTGGGGAGTGTAGCGAAGAAGAGGAAGAAAACTATTAGTGAGCTCACGGGTCGCATATGAAACCTCCACTGAACCCGGACATCCTTGCATACGTACATTTTCTCTCCCCTCGAGAAAGCACGAAGGCAAGAACCAGAGTTAGGAGGGTGTGCATTCCCAAAGCGGGACTCATGCCGCGGATTCGACTTGATGTGACCTTTCAAGCCAGCCGCTTCGAAGGCACACCGGTACGTAACTGGGCCCCCATCGCGACCGACAAACGAAGCTCACACCCCCGCCACCCACTCCGCCTGGCGGTGGTCGCCGTGGCTGACGGCGTAGAGCACCAGCTCGACACGGCTGGAGATGCCGAGCTTGTCGAAGATGCGGAAGAGATACTTTTTGACCGTGTGTTCGCTGAGACGGAGCTCCTGGGCAACATCGCGATTGCTGAGCCCGTCCGCTACCAGCGCCACCACCTGCTCTTCGCGGGGTGTGAGCAACTTCATTCCATTGGCATTGACCACCCGCAAGGATGGAACGTGGGTCACAGCATCCAGCAGATACTGCAGTTGCTCATTGTTGGCCCAGATCTGGCCACGATAGACGGTATGGATACACTTACACAAAAGGCGGAACGGGTGCTCGGCAAAACAAAACAGACCTTTGACCCCCGAGCGGAAGGCGCTGACCACCAACTCGGCGTCATAGGAATCCAGCAGCAGGATTTTGGCAATCTCGGGATGAAGCAAATGCAAGCGGCGCACGATGGTCAGGTCGTGCCAGCCGTCTTTCCTGCGATCCAGGTTCAGCACCGCCACCTGCACCTCCGCTGAGTTCGCGGTGATCATGATCTCGTTGATGTCCATAGGGCAGGAGGCCACGCGGAACTCAGGACGGCGGCGCAGAGCGCTGACCAGAAGCTGGGATTGCATCTGGTTGGAATCGGCGACCAGCACGCCGATGGGATGCGACGAGATGGCATTTGTAAACTCCATGCACTCCTCCTGAATCCAGGTTACGATCAACGCTTCCGGTGCAGTATAAGCAGCGTGCTGTGAGAATCGAAGCGATCAGCGTCACTGATTTCTGTGACATTCCCACATTGCAACTGGTCTCCATTGTTGTGGGAAAGTCGGCGGGAGCAGTGTTTTGAACAGGGCCAGATTGCACGGAGAATGATGCAATTTCTTGAAGCCAAAGCACGAATTGCCATGTTTCCCAGAGGTTTACTTGTGAGTAACTAGGGGGAAGGAAGCCATCGCAAGTCTACTTTGGTGGACTGCACCAAGGAAGCAGCAAAGGCCCTTGCAAGAGCACTGGCATCCCGCCCGACCCACCCACTGAAGCATCCCCAAAAAAAGCGACGCAGGATGCGAATTTTGCGCGCCGGGATTGGCGGCTAGATGGCGGGCAGGAACTTGCCTACGTTTGTGGGCAGCACTTCTCATGTCTTGTTGCTGCGCGCGATCAAAGCTAAGTTGCGACCAGCACCGGGGAACTTGAAATGAAGTAGAAAGCCCGGTGAAAGGACGCCGCTGCAGGTGAGATGAAACGGGCCCTGAAATATTCGGTTCTAGCTCTTGCCTGCTGTGTGGTGCAGGTTTTGGTGGAGGCTGTGGCCCAGGAAGAACGGCCAAGGGTAGCCATAGGGAACGCTGGGTCAGCAGCAGCCACGAAACCCGGAACAGCGGACGGCGCATGGAGTCCAGCCCTGACGGGGGAACGCCGTCCGCTTTGCCGGTTGTGCGAGAGTCGTACGGTGGAGGCTGTAGCCCAGGAAGAACGGCCAAGGGTAGCCATAGGGAACGCTGGGTCAACAGCAGCCACAAAGCCCGGAACAGCGGACGGCGCATGGAGTCCAGCCTTGACGGGGAAACGCCGTCCGCTTTACCGGTTGCGCAAGAGCGATGTACTGGAGATCAGCTTTACCTTCGTCCCCGAGTTCAATCAGACCGTCACCGTGAAGCCCGACGGCTTCATAGCGCTCAAAGGATTGGAGGAATTGTACGCCGAGGGGGCGACACTGGCGGAGGTGCGGGACGCGATCGCTGCCGCCTATGCCGCCACGCTGCACGATCCGGAGATCACAGTCGTGCTGAAGGACTTCGAAAAGCCCTACTTCCTTGCCAGCGGCGAGGTGACGCGCCCGGGGAAGTACGAACTTCGCGGTGACACCACGGTGATGGAAGCGGTCGCAATTGCAGGAGGCTTGAACGGCCAGGCGAAACACTCGCAGGTGGTCGTGTTCCGGCGAGTGTCGAACCAACTGGTCGAGACCCATGTACTTGATTTGAAGCGAATGTTGAATGCAAGGAATGTGGCCGAAGACATTCACCTCAGGCCCGGCGACCTGGTGTATGTGCCGCAGAATGCCATTTCGAAGATCCGGCGGTATCTGCCCATTCCTAATCTCAGCATGTACTGGAACCCCTCCCAGTTTTGAAGTGAAAAGTGAAAACGAGGGGAGCCGTTAGCTCGGGCAGTCCGGGGACTGGAGTTCAGGCAACAGTCCTTAGCGCAGGGTTTCGGCCCTGTCCCTCCCTCCAGCTGAATCACAAGTGGCGGCCGCGGGCCGCAATGATCCCGTATGCCGGAAGCGCTTAGTCTGATTCGCAGGCCAGCGGCGGTGGGTCCTCCCACCCTGCGGGACCTCGCGGCGGTGTTTTTCCGTCAACGCCGGTTGGTGGTGATTTCATTCGCCGGAATCTTTCTGGCGGCTCTTCTGTATGGGTTGATTGCGCCCTCCTACGAATCCCAGATGAAGGTGCTGGTACAGAAGGGCCGCGTGGACCCGGCGGTTTCGCCGGCACCGACGCAATCGCCGCAGTTCGAACGCCTGGAGGTGACCGAGGAAGAACTGAACTCGGAGGTGGAACTGCTGCGCGATGATGAGATTCTGCGAAGCGTGGCACAGAGTGCGGGGCTGGCCTCGCGAGTCAGCTTCTGGTCAAGATGGTGGCACGAAGACGAAGCGGTTAGGCTGGCGCGGGCGGTGCGGGGTTTGGGTCAACGCCTGCGGGTGGAGCCGGTGCGGAAGACGCGGCTGATCGCGGTGACCTATGCGTCTTCCGATCCGGCCCAGTCTGCCAGGGTGCTGCGCTGCCTGGCCAACGCTTACCTGGAACGGCATCTGCAATTGCGCCGGCCTTCCGGGGAATCCGACTTCTTTGAGGAACAGATGGCAGAAGCCCGCCGCGGGCTGGAAACCGCGGAACTTCAGCTGATGGATTTCACCAGCGCCGAAGGAGTGGTTTCGGCCCCTCTGCAACGCGACCTCGCCCTACAGAAACTAAGTGACGCCGAGGCCGGCGACCAGCAAGTGCGACTGGCCATCGCCGAAACCCGCCAGAGGGTCCAAACCCTGGAAGCAAAGCTGCGCCTGCTGCCCGAGAAGATCACCACTCAGGTGCGCACGTCCGACAATCCGCAGCTGCTGGAGAAGATGAAGTCACAGCTGCTGGAGCTGAGGCTGAAACGCACTGAGCTGTTGACCAAGTTCGAGCCGACCTACCGGCTGGTACGCGAGGTGGACGAACAGATCGCAGAAACCCAAGCAGCCCTCGCCAACGAAAATCTGCGGCCGCTGCAGGAACAGACCGTCGAACACGAGCCCACGCACGAATGGGCCAAAGAGGAACTGGTCAAGGCGCAGGTTGAGTTAAGCGCCCTGGAGGCCCGGGCCGTGGCCAGCCGCCTGCTCCTGGCCAAGAACCGCGAAGCCGCCGACAAGCTAGGAAATCACGCCATCACGCAGGACGACCTTCTGCACAAGGTAAAGGCGGCCGAGGAAAAGTATCTGCTGTACGCCAACAAGCGTGAGGAGGCGCGGATCGGAGACGCACTGGACCAACGCGGCATCCTGAACGTCACTATTGCGGAGCACCCCATGGTGCCGGCGCTGCCCACGCGATCGGGTTTGACCTACGCCCTGCTGGGGCTCGCGGTAGCCGGGACCGTAAGTACCAGCAGGCGTTCGTGGCGGACTATCTGGATCCCGCATTTCGAACGCCGGAGGAGGTCATGGCCTACTTGGAGGCTCCGGTGCTGGCATCGCTGCCACGGAGAAGCAGGTGAATCCAGGTTCAAGAATCCGGCGAACCTCATGAGTACGCAAGCGGAGGTGTTGCACATCACAGCACAGCCGGACTGCTTCGAGGAGCAAGGAGCGGAGCAGAACCCCTCCCTGCCGCGAGCACGACTGGAGTGCTGGGATTGGGACCGCTTCGCGGCAGAGCAGATTCAACATCTGGTGTGCCAGGTCTTCTCTCCGGGGTGGCCGCGGCCGGCCCATCAGGTGGTGATCAGCGCCGTGGATCGGGACAGCGACATTGACGGTGTGTGCATGCAGGTGGGGCAGGCGCTGGCCCAGCAGGTTCGAGGAAACATCTGCGTAGTGGAGGCCAACCTGCCCACTGCAGAGCCCGAAAACAGCTTTGGGAGGAGCACCGGCGACCCAGTCTGTGGTCAGGTACGACGGGGCTCGTTGCGGGAGTCCTCCCGCCAGATTTGCGAAAACCTATGGCGGATGTCACCGCAGACTCTACCCGGAGAGAATGGGCATGGCCCGCCGGCGGCGTGGCTGCGCACCAGACTGGCGCAGTTGCGGCACGACTTTGAATACACTGTGCTGCAGGCCCCACCGGTCTTGCTGTCGAGCGAGGCGGCGCTTCTGGGCAGTCTGAGCGATGGAGTCATTCTGGTCCTGGAGGCGAACTCCACCCGCCGGATAGCGGCCCGCAGGACCAAGGAACTCCTGCAGGCAGCGAATGCGCGGGTGCTGGGGACGATTTTGGCCGAGAGGACTTTCCCGATACCGGAAAGAATCTATCGAAAGCTGTAGCGGCTTTCGCGGATTCTCGTCTGGGACTCGGTTGTGAGATGTGATGTGGAAAACGCGCCAAGAATGGGCTTGGGACTCAATTAGCGAAGCTATGGCCGGGAGAAAGCGAGTCCGATGATGGCGAGCCGGGCCCTTTTCACACCTCAGACTCTTGAAGCGGCACAGTGGTATGCAATCCTGACCAAATACCGTTTCGAAAGAAAAGCCGTAGCGCACCTTGCCAGCAAAGGAGTGGAAACCTTCCTTCCTCTGCTGGAGGAAATCCGCCTCTGGAGCGATCGCCGTAAGACCCTGCGGATTCCTCTGTTTCCGGGTTATGCGTTTGTGCGGCTGGACTTGGCTTCCCCCGCCCGCCTGGATGTGCTGCGAACTGAGGGGGTCCTGCGTTTCGTCGCCTTCGGGAAAGATGTGACCGCCGTCCCTGCCAAGCAGGTCGAAGACCTCCGGAAGCTCTTGTCGCACAAAGTTCCGTGCTCGCTGCACGCCTTCCTCACCGTGGGACAGCGGGTACGGATTCGCGGGGGTTGCCTCGACGGCCTGGAGGGCATCCTGGAGCAGAACCAGGAGAGAAACCTGGTGATTTCCATCACCTCCATCCAGCGCTCGGTGGCAATCAAGATCGAAGGCTACGAACTGGAACTGATCTGAAGTGTCCCCACCTGCAGCAGTTGAACGTGAAAGCCACCGGCGGCGAGTTTCGCCCGCCTCGCGGGTGATTCCGGGCGCGCGACCTGCAGCCGGCTTGCCGCGCAAGAAGCCGCAATCCGCCATTCTGGATGAGCGTTATTGGGCAGAAGAGGATCGGCAGCGACTGGGACCAAGGATCCGGAAGGGCGCTTTGGAGGCACTGGCCGAAGCGGTGTTGCCGATGCCCTCCATCGCGGAACAGCGGCCCAGGCTCGCGGCCGCGGTGGCAGTTGATTTTCTGGCGGTGCTCACCAGTTTCATGGCAGCGGTTCATGTTCCGGCGCTGCTCGAGTTTGCGATTCGTCACGATGCGGCGGCGTGGTTACGGTCTTCCTTCTTCCCTGTCTGTTGCCTGGGACCGTTGCTGCTGCAGGCTGTGGTGCTCACGCTGCTGGGTTATTCGGAGGGGCTGTACCGGCCCGACCTCAGGCGGTCGGGCCACGAGGAACGAGTCATTCTGGCCAAGGTGGTGGCCTGGTCCACGCTGCTGCTGGGTGCTGCGATTCTCTTGGGAATCGACGAGATGTCGCTGGGGACGCTCATCACGACCGCGCCCCTGAATTACCTGGCCATGCTGGGCGGGAGAGAGTGGCGGCGGCGCACCAAGATGGACGCACAGACCAAGAATGTACGGAACGTACTGATCGTGGGAGCAGGAAAGCTTGCCCGGGAAGCAGCGGCCCATCTGGCTCAGCACCGCGAGTTGGGCCGGGCAGTGCGAGGATTCTTGACAGAAGGCGGGCCGGTGGGTGGCGACGTCCTGGGGACGGTGGAGGACCTTGCCCGCGTGGCGCGAGCGGAGTTTGTGGACGAGGTGCTCTTAGCGATCCCAGAGGATCGCGACCTGACCCGGCGAGTCATCCGCGAAGCTCGTCGCAGTCGACTGGACGTCAAGATCGTCCCCGATCTGTTCGGATTTAAGGCGCAGTCCGAAGTTCTGGAAAGCCTTGGCAGCATTCCAGTCGTCACGCTGTACCAGGAACCTATTCCAGCGTTTGGTCTGTTTCTGAAGCGGGCAGTAGATGCGGTCGGAGCCGCCACCGGACTGGTGATTTCGACCCCGTTGTTGGCTGCGATTGCGCTGCTCATCAAGCTGGACTCGAAGGAACCGGTATTGTACCGGGCCGCGCGAGTGGGCAGGAAGGGGCAAGAGTTCCTCTGCTGCAAGTTCCGCACCATGGTTACGGATGCGGATAAGCTCAAACCCCAACTGCGTGCCTGCAACGAGCGCGAGGGACCCTTTTTCAAGATGGCGGATGATCCGCGCATCACGCGGGTGGGGCGGTTTCTGCGCCGTTACAGCCTCGACGAACTCCCGCAACTGTGGAACGTGCTCACCGGCGAGATGAGCCTGGTAGGGCCGGCGCCCACATCCACTGGACGATTTCGAGCACTACGACCTCGAAGACCTGCGGCGGCTGGATGTAACCCCCGGCATTACCGGCTTGTGGCAGGTCACCGCGCGGCGTGACCCCTCATTTGAGCGAAACATGGCGCTTGATCTCGAGTACATCGAGGGCTGGACCCTGTGGGTGGATCTGCGGATTCTGTGCCGCACCATCTCGGTAGTGTTGCAAGGAAGCGGGGCGTGATAAGCGAGCGATTTTCCCCGCCTGAACTGGCGTGTTCCGCAGCGGCGGCAGCAGTGCGTCCGCTGCACGCGTTGCTGGCTGCGCCTTCCCTGCTCTTCCTGGCCACGCTGGCGGTGATGCTGTTTCGACCACCGGACTTGCACCTCTATTCACTGGACCGGGTAGCGTTCGCGGTGCTGGTTTTCGTCGTGCTGATGAGCGCCCTGGCCCAGCGGCAGTCGTTGCGCATGACCGACGCGGTGACCTGGCCGATGCTGGTCCTGCTTCTGCTGACGCTCTACGGCGTCATGACACAGCCGTACAACGCTCAGAACTGGAGCCTGTTCGCCGCCAAGTGGGCCGTGCCGTTCGTCCTGTTCCACCTCGCCGGTTTGGTATTCGAGGATGCGACGTCCTTGCGCAAGTTTGAGACCTTCGCGTTGATTGTATTGGCTTACCTCAGCCTGACCGCCATCTTCTTTCTGATAGGGGCGAAGGCGTTGATCTTTCCGCGCTTCATCCTAGACGAAAGTCTGGGCATCCATGCTGACCGGGCCCGCGGACCCTTCCTGCAGGCGGTCGCCAATGGCGTAACCCTGAACCTGCTGGGCCTGATCGCGTTGAACTCTTTCCGGCGGGGGCGCCTGCGGGGCGTGCTCGCCGTTCTGTTCCTGATTGCGTTGCCCCTCGCCATCCTGGCCACCAAAACCCGAGCGGTGTGGTTTGTCGTTCGCCGGCTCGGTGCTGTTGTTGTTCCTGGCTTCCCCGAGCACACGGCTGCGGCGCGCGTGCGGTGGGCTGGTGTGCGCGGGCGCATTGGGATTGCTGATAACCGTTGGTCTTGGCGATGTGAGCGGTCCACTCGGAGACCGGCTGGAGGACCGTTCGCCGGTGGAATACCGCATGGTCGTGTATGAAGCGGGCTGGCAGATGTTTCTCGACAAGCCGCTCACGGGGTGGGGCGCCAGCCGGATGCAGCCCGAGCTGCAGAAGCGCATCGCCGGGTTCCATCAGGACGCGTTCTTCATGCACAACACCTACCTCGAGGTGGTGGTCGAGCATGGTCTGCTCGGTCTGGCCTTGTATGCGTGGATGGTGATCGGCCTGCTCCGACTGGCACGAAAGCGCGTTCCAGAAGATTCGGACGGCGATTTTCTGGATGGGCCGTTCCGTGCGCTCTGGCCGATCCTAGTGGCGGTCTACATGGTGAACGCGAGCTTTGTGGTGATGAATTACCAGTTTGTGAACGGACTCCTGTTTACGCTGGCGGGAATGCTGGCGGCGCAAAATCGCCGCGTGGAAGGCGGAGGCTATGTCCTCGCAGGCTGAAGCGGCCAGTGTGCTGAGCGCACCGGTCGCGTTGCCGGCAGCGTCGAGGGCTGTCGTTGGGGACCGCCTTGGCGAGCGGGCTTCGGAACGAGGGCTCTCCCCCGCGGCATCGTTTTCTCATCTTGCCACAGCCGGGGCCGGCTACCTTGCGATCCGTTACGGGCTCGGCGTTCTGGTCAGCCTGGGCAACATGCTGGTGCTGACCTGGTGGATTGGTCCGCACGCGTATGGGGTGTTTGTCACCGCCATCAGCCTGGTCGCGTTCCTGGCGAGCCTGGGGCGTGCGGGAGTGGACACCTACCTGGTGCGGCGAGCGGCCGCGCCCGACGCGCGACTCTACGGCATCGCCGCCACCGTGATTCTTGCTGTCTCGGCAGGCCTGGTGCTGGCCGGAGCGGGATTGGCCCCCTTGCTGGTGCGCTGGTACGGAAGTCGTGAGTTCGTGGCGCCTTACCTGGTGCTGCTTTGCAACCTTCCGATTGTTGGCTTGACAGGGGTGCCTACAGCCAAGCTCGAGCGAGAGCTTAACTTTCGGACCGTCGCGGGAATTGAGCTGGCAGGACAAGCCGTGGGCCTGGTGCTTTCGCTGGTGTTGGCGTTGTCAGGAATGGGGGTGTGGGCGCCGGTAGGTGGGCAAATAGCATGGCAAGCCTTCCTACTGATTGCTGTGTATTGGGCGGCGCGGCTGCTTCCGCGGCTGCAGTTCGACTGGCGCGAAGCGCGGGAGATGCTGTCGTTTGGCATCGGGGTGAGCGCTTCCATGCGGGCCTGGCAGCTGCGGACGCTGGTGAATCCGCTGCTCGTGGGACGCTTTGCCGGGGCCGAGGGCGTAGCCTTCGTGGGGCTGGCCATTCGCATCGCCGAGGCGCTCGGGTCGGTGCGTTTGGCAGCGGGACGCCTGGCAATTGCGGCGCTGGCGCGTTTGCAAGACCGGCGAGAAGAGTTCCGCCGCGCCCTGCAGCGAGCGCTCTTCCTCCAGGTCATGACGCTGGGGCCGCTGCTGGGCGGGTTTGCGCTGGTGGGGCCGCTGGTCGTCCGCCATGTGATCGGGGTGAGGTGGATGCCGAGCCTGGCGGTGTTTCCTTTCATCGCCGCCGGCGTGCTGGTGAATTCGATCTACAACCTCCAGGCGTCGGCGTTGTTCGTGATGGGGCGGCAGTGGCTCGTAATGCGCTCCTACCTGACCCACGTACTCCTGCTGGGAGCGGGAACGCTGCTCCTGCTGCCGCGACTTGGCATCACCGCCTATGGCTGGGCAGAGTTGCTGGCCTGTGCCGCCTATTTCATGATTCAAGCTGGCTTGGCAAAAACGGCAGCCATCTCGTATCGCAGGCTGGCGCCCTGGCTCGCCATTTTTCTGGCGCTGGTGTTCGCGCCGGCTTTGCACAACTGGACCGCGGCACTGTGGCTGCCAATGGTGGGAGCAGCAACGGCGTGGGAGTGGAGACAGGCTCCTGCCACAAAGAGCCTGCGCAACCTTTTCGAGTGCCAGATCCGAGGCAGACACCTCCAGCGCCTGCGGAGCTTTGTTGCCAAGGCCCGCCAGCGCGGCTGGCCGTATCTGCAGGCGGTAGCGATCTACAGTGTGCGCAGCCGGGCTTACCGCTTGCAGTTGAGGTTGCAGCGGGCGATTGAAATTTCCAATCGTGGGCAGATTGCCGCGCTTCGCCGGCGTTCTTGGCATCGGAGACGGCACAAGGCGGGCGCGGACGGCATCGGACCGGTCTTCCATTTCAACGCCGCCGACATTCCACGAATCATTCTCTCCATCCCCGCAGAGTTGAGACGCAAGACTATCGCCCGCGCCGATGCCGTCATGGAGCAGCGCTTCGTCTTCCGGGGCCGGGAGCAGGCGTTTCCCGGCGTGGTGGACTGGAATGCCTGCCCGAACGGAAATCTCTCCTGGCAATGGGACCTCAACCGGCACGCATTCTTTCTGACCCTGGCAACCTCTTATTACTACACCCGTGATACACGATATCTCGGGAAGCTGGCCGCGATGTGGACCGACTGGATTGAGCGGAATCCAGTGGGCAAGGGGGCAGCCTGGACGTACCCCTTCGAAGTTGCGGCCCGGCTGCAGAACTGGATCTGGGCCTATTTCCTGCTGCTCTACTCCGGCGGCGTCAATGAAGGGCATCTCGACGCGATTGCCGCGGCCCTGCGAGCCCACGGAACCTACCTCAACTGCAATCTGGAGTATCACTGGCCCAACAATCATCTCTTGCTGGAGGCCAAAGCGCTGTACGAATACGCTCTGCTGTTCCCACAGTATCGCGAGACGGAAAAATATCTCACGCGGGCCGGGCGCGCGCTCCGGCATGAGGTGCCCAGGCAGGTGTTGCCCGACGGAGCACACTCGGAGCTGTGCTCCATGTATCACCGAATTCTGGCCGGCGAACTGGGCGAACTCGCGTTGCTCTGCCGGCGCAACCGCAGGCCTCTTCCGTCCATAGTCGAGCAGCGCGTGGAAAGGTTAGTGGAATTCTCACGGGCATTGTTGCGTGAGGACGGCAGCATGCCGCTGCTGGGGGACTCGGCAATGGACGACGTGCAGATTCGCTTCGATCCGGCCCGCCAGGACCACTCCGATCTGAACTACTGGCTGCGGCAGCCGGAACACGAGGTGGCCACAGAGCGCGGGGTTGGGGCAGCGCCCGAGCTGAAAATCTTCTCCGAAGCGGGCTACGCCTTCGTGCGCGGCGGCGAGGGCGCGCGCCGATTTCATCTTACCTTCGACTTTGGCCGGGTCAGCCGTTGTCCTGCCGGGAACCATGCTCACTGCGATGCGTTGAGTCTTGAGCTGTTTGCCGGCGGCCGGGCGCTGGTGATCGATCCCGGAGTGTATTTGCCCTGGAACGACGGAGAACGTTGGGCGCGCCATTTTCGCAGTACCGCAGCCCACAACACGCTCGTCGTGGATGGCAGGGAACAATCGGAACTTTGCGCTTACGCTGACGTTCGGCAAGAGGCACAAACCCAACTGCTCGGTTATTCCGTTAGCGGCGATGCGGCCTCGGTTTCTGCCGAATGCAGGCCTTATTGGGCGGCAGATGAACACATCTCTCACCGTCGAGAAGTCTGCTGTCACACAGGTGGCACTGTGCGCATCCGCGATCAGGTAGTGGGCAGTGGAGCGCATCACCTGGAATGGTCATTCCATTTTGCGCCTGGAATCGATGTGCGGGAGATGGCGCCGGGAAAACTGGCGGCCAGGATGGCGGACACGAAAACCGAGGTATTTCGCATGGAAGTAAGCGGCGATCCACCGAGTCTCAGGTTGGCGCGCGGTGAGACCGACCCGCTGCGGGGCTGGGTGGCGCGGCATTCGTCCGAGGTATTGCCAGCATACACGGCAGTGTACTCCCTGAAAGCACTCTTGCCGCTCGAGATTGAGTTTCACTTTGAGTTGACCGGTGAGGAGCCTGCGGAAAGCACGCCCGCTTCCGCCGAAGAGCCGGTGAACATTGTCTCCCAACAGGAGCCCGCTCCATTGTCCGTTCTGCATTGATGTCCACGGTTGCCTACCTCGCCAATCAGTTGCCCTCTCCGGTTGAACCTTACCTTGTGGAGGAAATCCAGGAACTCCGGCGCCGAGGAGTGAGTGTGATCCCATGCAGCGCGCGACGGCCGCAGGCTGCGGCGCTCGACCGTGAACTGGCAATTCTCTCGGCAGAAACGCTGTGCCTGCAACCGCTGCGCTTTAGGCTTCTGCTGCCGGCGGCGTGGCTGTGTGTGCGGAAATTTACCCTGCTGGCGGGCTTCTTCAGACGTGTTCTGGCGCAGGGAAATGAGTCTGCAAGCCGGCGGGTGCGGGCGCTGCTGCACACCTGGCTGGGGGTGTACTACGCGCTGCTGCTTGAGGGACGCGGCGTGGCGCACCTCCATGTGCATCATGGCTATTTCGCGTCTTGGGTCGCCATGGTCGCCGCGCGTGTGCTGGGCATTGACTTCAGCATGACGCTGCATGGCTCCGACCTGCTGCTGCACGCCGCCTACCTCGACACCAAGCTGAAGAACTGCGAGTTCTGCCTGACGGTCTCGGAATTCAATCGGCAGCACATTCTGCGGAGCTACCCGGAGATCGCGCCGGAAAAAATAAGGGTGCAGCGCATAGGGGTGGACACCGGCGGCCAGGTCTGTTCCGCCGCGAGTGCCCAGCCTGGGAAGTCGCGCCTGATCATGTTGGCCGTCGGGCGTCTGCACTCGGTCAAGGACCACGCCTTCTTAGTTCGCGCCTGCCGCAGGCTGAAGGACCGCGGCATGGAATTCCTGTGCCTGATTGCCGGCGAGGGCCCCGAGCGGGCAGGCCTCGAGCGGCTCATCCACGACCTGGGTTTGACAGAAGAAGTCAAACTCCTCGGCTACGTTCCTCGCCAACAACTCGATTCGTACTACGCCCTGGCTGACCTGGTCGTCCTTACCAGTCGCAGCGAGGGCATCCCGCTGGTGCTGATGGAGGCCATGGCGCTGGTGAGAACCGTGCTGGCGCCCGCGATCACCGGAATTCCAGAACTGGTGTTGGATGGCAGGACCGGCTTCCTTTATCGGCTGGGTTCACTGGACGACTTCGTGGCGCGGGTGGAGATGATTCGCAGATCGGGCCCCACCTTGCCGCC
The DNA here is from genome assembly GCA_035542575.1 of Terriglobales bacterium. GTDB lineage: Bacteria > Acidobacteriota > Terriglobia > Terriglobales > Acidobacteriaceae > JAIQET01. The sequence continues at coordinate 49,148 of DATKLE010000058.1, forward strand.
CGTCGGTCAGGCCGCGCGCCAGCACGTGCTCCAGCACTTCAACCGGGAGAAAAACCTGAGGGCATTCGGCGACTTCTTTGTCGGACACATTACGCCAGCCGCGCACAGCAAATCTTATGAGGATCCTCTACTGCAATAAATACAACTTTCCTTTCAGCGGGACCGAAGTTTACCTGTTCGATTTGATGGAGTTGATGCGTGGCCGGGGACACGAGGTCGCGCTGTTCTCCATGGCCGACCCGCGCGGCCAGCCCACAGAGTATGACCAACACTTTGTGCCACATATCGATTTCAAAAGCGATCGCAGCCTGGCAGAGCGTGCGCGTTTGGCAGCACACGCCATTTATTCATCCGAGGCGCGCCGGCGCCTACGGCGCATGATTGCCGAGTTCCATCCGGATGTCGCCCACGTGCGCAATATTTACCACCATCTCTCGCCGTCCATCCTGTGGGAACTCAAGTCGCAAGGCGTGCCCGTGCTCTACCACGTGAACGACTTCAAGCTGCTTTGCCCCAGCTACAACATGGTGGCGAACGGGCAGGCGTGCGAACTCTGTCGCGGTGGACAGTTTTGGCGGGTGGTGACGAGGGGCTGTTATGGGGGGCCGCGGAGCGCGGCAGCGGTGCTTGCGGCGGAGGCCTACTTCCATCGCTGGCTGCACACCTATGAGAAGTGTGTTGACCGTTTTCTGGCGCCCAGCCGTTTTGTGCAGCAGCGGCTCACGGAGAACGGATGGGATGGGCACAAGATTGACGTTCTCCCACACTTTCAGCGACTGCTGGAGCCGCCGCCCCCCGCGCCGGAAGCAGATGCGCCCATCCTTTATTTTGGACGGCTGTCCCCGGAAAAAGGGCTTGCAGATCTCTTGCGCGCGATGCGGCGTGTGTCGCAGCTTCGTCTGCAGATCGCGGGCGACGGCCCGCAGCGCGCCGAACTCGAGAGACTGGCGTTGGGGTTGGGTCTGACGCGCGTTGACTTCCTGGGCCAGGTGCCGAATGCAGAACTGAACCGGGTGATCGCCGCGTCACGCTTCACCATTCTGCCCTCGCATGCGTATGAGACGTTTGGCAAAAGCATCCTGGAATCCTACGCCCAGGGCCGCGCGGTGATTGCTTCCGACCTCGGCTCGCGGCGGGAACTAGTGCACGAAGCAAAAACTGGCTTGTTGTTCCGGCCAGGCGACGTGGAGCAACTGGCCGGCGCGATCTCGTTCCTGGCAGAGCGTCCCCGGCTCGCCGACGAAATGGGGGCGGCGGGGCGCGAACTGGTGCGCGAGCGGCATTCGCCGGAGAGTCATGCCGCAGCCATGACGCAACTTTACGAACGACTGGTCGCAGAGAAACGAGCATCGTCCCGGTCGAGGGTACAGGTAGCGTTTATCGGCGGTCGCGGGGTGGTCTCCAAGTACAGCGGCATTGAAGCCTACTATGAGGAAGTGGGCCAACGCCTGGCCGGGATGGGACACGATGTATCCGTCTACTGCCGCACCTACTTCACGCCGCCACTCGAGAAACACAACGGGATGTGGGTGCACCGGCTGCCTACCATCCGGTCGAAACATCTGGAAACCCTGGTCCACACATTTTTCAGCACATTGCACGCCTCACTCAGCCGCTGCGACATCGTGCACTACCATGCGCTGGGTCCCGCACTGTTCTCCTTCATTCCACGCCTGGGTGGGAAGAAGACGGTGGTTACCGTACAGGGTCTGGACTGGCAGCGGAAGAAGTGGGGATGGCTGGCCGCACGGGTGCTCCGCCTGGGCGAGCGGGCGGCTGTGGCACTTCCGAATGCCACCATGGTGGTTTCGCGAGTTTTGGAGGACTACTTTCGCCGGCACTATCGCGTGGAAACCATTTATGTCCCGAACGGAACCAGGATTCGGAAGCACCGCCCCGCTCAACAGATTTTGGAGGCGGGGCTGGAGCCTGGAAATTACATCCTCTTCTTAGGACGCTTTTCCCCGGAAAAGAATTGCCACCTGTTGATTGAAGCTTACGAGAAGATTGACACATCGGTCAGGCTGGTGCTGGCGGGAGGTTCGAGCTACTCCGACGCCTATGCCAACCAGCTGCGGCTCCACCAGGGCGAGCGCATCAAAATTCTGGATTGGGTCTCCGGCGACACCCTGGAGGAATTGCTCACCAATGCCATGCTCTTCGTTCTACCTTCGGACCTGGAAGGCCTTTCCCTCGCTCTGCTGGATGCCATGGGCGCGGGGGTCTGCGTCCTCGCCAGTGATGTCCCGGAGAACCGTGAAGCGGTGGAGGGCGCGGGGTTCACCTTTAAGGCCGGGGACGTGCGTGACTTGGAGCGCATGCTGCGGCTGCTGATCTCCGATGCGCGTGTGCGGGAGGGCGCGGCGCTCGCGTGCCAGCAAAGAGTGCGGGAGCGCTACCTATGGCCGGCCATTGCCGGGCAGATCGAGACCGTGTATCTCACTCTGTTGGGTCGCCGAGCAACAACCCCGTTCCAGAGATCACGCGTTACCGAGCCGGAGCATGAAAGCGTGGCTTAAGCTCCCTCTGGGACTCGTAACGTTATTGGTGAGTCTGGCTCTACAAGCGGATGCCGCCACCTACTATGTGAGTTCCAGCCGGGGCCGGGACACGAACCTCGGGTTGCCGGGCTCGCCCTGGCGATCCATCGGCCGTGTGAATCGGGCGCGTTTGTTGCCGGGCGATGTCGTGCTGTTCCGACGCGGAGATGCATGGCATGAGACCCTTAGGCCCAGTTCCTCAGGCACCGAAGGGAATGTCATCCGGTTCGGCACGTACGGAATCGGACCCAAGCCGGTGATCAGCGGATGGGATCCTGGGCCGGGAACTCCGGTCATGGACGTCGGCATCGACAACAACGAGCAAAGTCACATAGTTTACGAGGATGTCGAGCTGCGCGATGTGCGTCAGGGCTTGCACCTATATTCCTGGCGCACCCAGGTGCGTGACGTGACCCTCCAAAACTGTGCGGTGATCACCGGCCCGGCGCAACCGCATGGGACCATGTCAGCGGGAGTTTATGCCAGTGTAAATAGCGGGAGTCTCTCGGCCATCACCATCCGCAACAACCGTTTCACGCCGTATCTCATCGGACTGGAACACTGGGGTGTGTACTTCGTACGCGGGGTGAGCGATTTCGCAATCGAAGGCAACAGCTTCGGCCCAGCGGGAGAAGATGCGATCACAATTTGGCACTCCGATCACGGGCTGGTGGAAGCAAACGTTGGCGGCGGCAACGGCGAAAATACCATTGACGTGAAGGACAGTCACGATGTGATCATCCGCGGCAACCGGGCGGAGGGCGATGCCGAATACAACATCGTGGTGCATGGAGTGGATTCCGACCGGCAGACTTACAACGTCACGGTGGAGAAGAACCAGTGCCGCCGCGGCGGACAGGGTGGGCATCTCGATGCCGGCATCGCGCTGCTGTTCGTCCGGAATTCAGTGGTGCGGGAGAACATGGTGGAGGGCGCGTACGGCTCGGGAATCTTTGTTCGCGATGGCTCAAAGGGTGGTGGAAACGAAATCGCTTTCAACCAGCTCCGCGGCAACGGCAGAGGCCGGCCCAGCGAAGGCGTTGGCTTGCAGGATGTGTCGGAGATCCGCATCCACGACAACCACTTAGTCCCAATGCCTTAGGGAACGGCGCCGCCCGCGCTTACGCGGGAACCGGGAGGAACGCCCCCGACAGGGCCAGGCGCCCATGGTTCGGCCAGGGCTGGGGGGCCTTCGACCTCGCTCAGGACGTGCTACGACGCTACCGCCCTGTCACGGCAAGAGGAAGATTCTTGTCCTTTTTATTACAATCAATTGCGACCATGCGATGAGCATGGCTCGGAACACGACCGCGATCGCCCATGGAAGAAACGATTCTGGTTACCGGTGGAGCAGGCTTCATCGGCTCGAACTTTATCCTGCAGTGGATGGCGCAGGAACCCGCCCGGTTGGTGAATCTCGATAAGCTCACCTACGCGGGCAATCTACGGAACTTGCAGAAGGTTTCCAGTGATCCGCGCTATTGCTTCGTGCACGGCGATGTTTGTGACCAGGGTTTGGTGCGCAGCGTCTTCGAGCGCCACCGGCCACGGGCCGTGGTGCATTTTGCGGCGGAGAGTCACGTGGACCGCTCCATCCATGGGCCGGATGATTTCATACGCACCAACGTGAATGGGACCTTCTGCCTGTTGGAGGCGGCGCGGGCACACTGGGCGGCATTACCGGAAAGCGATCGTAACGCATTTCGCTTTCTCCACGTTTCGACCGACGAGGTCTATGGATCGCTGGGTCCGAATGATCCGCCGTTCTGTGAATCCACACCGTATGCGCCGAACAGCCCGTATTCGGCCTCCAAGGCGGCGTCCGACCACCTGGTGCGCGCCTATCATCACACCTACGGCCTGCCCACGCTGACCACCAACTGCTCCAACAATTACGGGCCGTACCAGTTTCCCGAGAAACTCATACCACTGATGATCCTGAACGCACGCGGCGGCAAACCATTGCCGATCTATGGCGACGGCCAGAATGTGCGGGACTGGCTGTTTGTGGAGGACCACTGCGAGGCGGTACGCATGGTCCTGGCCCGTGGTCGAGTGGGAGAGACCTACAACATAGGCGGCTGGAACGAGAAACGCAATCTTGAGATCGTGGAGACGGTCTGTTCGGTGTTAGACCAGCTTTGCCCGAACGATCCGGTGATACCGCATCGCAACCTTATTAGTTTCGTGAAAGACCGGCCCGGCCACGACCGGCGCTATGCGATGGACGCCCGTAAGATCGAGCGCGAGCTGCATTGGAAACCGCGGGAGACCTTTGAGACCGGCATTCGCAAAACAATCGAGTGGTACTTGCACAACGAGGACTGGGTGAAGGAAGTCACGGGCGGGGACTACCACCGGTGGATTGCCACCCACTACTCGACATAGAACAACATCTAACGATATAAGCAGAGTCGAGGAACGTGAATGGTGAAGCAAGCCGTTCGGCAAGAATCGCCGTACAAGGGAATCATCCTGGCGGGTGGGTCAGGCACGCGCCTCTACCCGGCGACCCACGCTGTGGGCAAGAGCCTGCTGCCGGTGTACGACAAACCGATGATCTACTACCCGCTGTCCACTCTGATGCTGGCGGGGATTCGTGACATTCTGGTGATCTCAACGCCGGAAGACACTCCACGGTTCATGCAGTTGCTCGGGGATGGGTCCCGGTTGGGGCTCAGCTTCCAGTATGCCGTGCAGGATAGGCCGGGAGGGATCGCGCAAGCCTTCCTCGTGGGTGAGAAGTTTATCCGCTCGCGTTGCTGCGCGCTGGTGCTGGGAGACAACATTTTCTACGGCCACAATTTCGCCAAAGACCTCCTTCGGGCCACGCAAAGAACCGCTGGAGCGCAAATTTTCGCTTACCCAGTGCATGATCCGGAGCGATACGGGGTGGTGGAATTCGATAGAGCCGGCAAGGCGCTGCGTTTGGAGGAAAAGCCAAAGCAGCCCAAGTCCCGTTACGCAGTGACAGGTCTTTATTTCTACGATCATGATGTGTTGGAGATCGCCAAAGGGCTCAAACCATCAGCCCGCGGTGAACTGGAAATCACGGACGTGAACAAAGCCTACCTGGAGCGGGGCCAGCTGGAAGTCGTGGTGATGGGCCGGGGTATGGCGTGGCTCGACACGGGGACGCACGAAGCGATGATGGAGGCTGCGCTGTTCATTCAGACGATTGAGCGGCGGCAGGGGCTGATGGTGGCCTGTCCGGAAGAAATTGCATTCCGCTACGGATACATCAGTGCCGATCAACTGGAAGCAATCGGACACACGATGGAGAACAACAGTTACGGAGCGTATCTGCTGCAGCTTCTTCACGAAAGGATATTCTGAATGGCGGCAGTGCCAACTGGCAGCGCAGTCATGAAAGTCACGCCCGCTTCGCTGGCGGGAATGCTCATCCTCGAGCCCAGGGTGTTCGGCGACGATCGCGGCTTCTTCCTGGAAAGCTACAACCAGAAAACCATGGCGGAGGTCGGCATCGTCGAGCAGTTCGTGCAGGATAATCACTCGTTCTCGGCGCACAATGTGGTGCGCGGGCTGCACTACCAGGTGCAGCGCCCGCAAGGCAAGCTGGTGCGCGTGGTGGCGGGAGAGATCCTGGATGTGGCCGTGGACCTGCGCCGCAGTTCGCCGAGCTTCGGGCGCTGGGAGGCGGTGCGGCTCTCGGGCGACAACCAGCGCATGGTCTGGATACCCACGGGATTCGCCCATGGCTTCCGGGTTGTCTCAGCCAATGCCCACGTGCTCTACAAGACCACCGACTTTTATTTCCCTGAATTCGAACATACCCTGGCCTGGAACGATCCCGATCTGAAGATTGATTGGCAACTGCATGCGGAGCCGATCGTCTCGGCGAAGGACCGTGCCGGCATTCCGTTCGCAAAAGCCGAAGTCTACCGTTAGGACCAGACCGCATGCGAGTCACCATCTTTGGCGCCACTGGCCTGCTGGGCAAGGCCCTGATGCGCGAGTGGCAGGGAGATGAGGTCTTCGGACTCGGTTCCAGGGATGCGGACATCCGCAGTCCCCGGCAGGTGACCGATGCCGTGCGCCGCACCCGGCCGGAGTGGATTGTGCTGGCGGCGGCCTACACCGACGTTGATGGTTGCGAGACGAACCACCAGCTGGCCTTCGATGTGAACTGCCGTGGCGCGGGGCATGTGGCAGAAGCGGCCAGGTTGCACGGCTCCCGCCTGCTCTTTCTCAGTACTGATTATGTTTTCGACGGCAAGAAATCGTCTCCGTACGAAACGAGCGATGCCCGAGCCCCGCGCAGCGTTTACGGAAAGTCAAAGGCCGAGGCCGAAGTCCAACTCGGCGAGGTCCTGCCGCAATGCTGCATCCTGCGGACGTCGTGGCTGTTCGGAGTGGGAGGTCGCTGCTTTCCGGACACGATCCTGAAATTGGCTGCGACCCGGGCAGAGATCGACGTGGTCAATGACCAGCGGGGATGTCCGACCTACGCTCCCGATTTGGCGCGGGCCATTGTCCAGTTCTGCCATCGTGGCGCCGAGGGTGTTGTGCATGCCACCAACCACGGTGAGTGTTCGTGGTTCGAGTTCGCGCAGGAGATCGTCCGCGGAGCGGGATTGAACACGCTCGTACGTCCGACTACCAGCGACAAGTTCGTGCGGCCAGCGGAGCGCCCGAGGTATTCCGTGCTGTCCGGCAAAAGCCTGGAGAAGTACGGCATCGCCATGCCCGACTGGCAGGACGCCCTGCAGCGATATTTGCGAGAGCGGCAGTCGGGGTCAAAAGAGGTACCAACCCATACAATTCCGCCGGACAGAGAATAGGGCGATAATGCCGTCTTTCGGTCGCTGGGCCACCCAGCCAAGTCCTCCCCGGAGGAAACATGGAGAGTTCGGACAACTCGAGCAACGCCGTCAGACGCCGAGATCCACAGAAAGCCAAAGAAGACGACCGGCGCTCGCAGTCGCGCGCCGAAACCGTCCTATCGCAGATCGAGGATGCCACCTACGCTGTCCTGCGCAAGCACGAGAAGAGATCCGCATAGGCGAACCGGTTCCGCTGTTGGCTAGGGCTCTCGCTCGCGGGAGGCGGCCTGAGCCATTGCTAATCTTCTCCCGCTGCCTTTTCCACGGCACGCCACCCTTTCTCGATGACAGCTGCCGACTCTGGGTTCAAGGGTTGCAAGCCGGCATCGCGTAGCTTCAGGTTCAAGGCGGGAATGTCCTGCGTCCTGATCCTTTGCCACTCCTCCAGTTGCTCCCCCAGCGCTTTGTCCACCTGATTGAAGGCAGCCACCTGTTGCGTGGTGGGCTCGGCATCGGCGCTGTCCACAGCGCCCAGCAAGCTATTAAACCCCTCGTTCAGGCGCGACAGGCTTCTACCCTCCGGGGTGCTCAGGAAATACGTGCCATAGCCACCTAACGTGCCTTCCACCGCAGCGCTCTTGCTGTCGAGGGCCGCAATCGCTTGAGTGAGTGCGGCGTTTCCCGCCTTCAATCCCTTCAATTGCTGCCGCAACCCTTTGACCTGTTGCAGGGCACTGTAGTCGCGGGCCAGGGCGTCAACAATTCCGGATTCGAAATCAAACTGCCGGCGCAGCCCTTCTGCCGAGGTCTTCACTCGCGGATCCATCTTGATGGTCAGAGGCTGGGTGTAGCTGCGGCCGTTGACCGTCAGCTTCACCCTGTACCGGCCCGGCAGCACGCTGGCGCCCAGCGGGTAGCGCGGAGTGTCGTGATAGATGGCCGAGATCGGATACTCAAGCTCCAGAGAATCCGGTGGCGGGTAATGCAGGTCCCACACAAAGCGGTGCATACCGGCCTCAGCGGACAGTACTCGCGGTGGACGAATCCAGTAGGTCGGGATATTCAGTTCGCTGGGGTTGACGGCTTCGGGTTTATCTGCACTGGAGAAACGCCGCACCAGTTTGCCTGAGGCATCGGAGATTTCGAGGGTAACTGGGCCGGAAGCCGCAGACTTGAGAAAGTAGTCGAGGATGGCGCCGTCGGGCGGGTTCTGGCCGGCGGGTTCTTCTGGCGGCAGGGGAGTATCGGTGTTGTTGTTGCGCCGCACGCGAAAGGTCAACTGGGGAGCAAACAGCCACGCATCGGCCGCGGCTACTTTGGGGTCGAACTGGCGCAGAGGCGTGATGTTATCGAGAATCCAGAACGACCGTCCGTGCGTCCCGACGACGATGTCGTCCTGATGAACCACCAGGTCACGAATCGAGGTAGCGGGCAAGTTCAGACGCAACGATTGCCAGTGGTCGCCGTCGTCAAAGGAGACATACACAGTTCGCTCCGTGCCGGCAAACAACAACCCCTTGCGCTCGGGATCCTCGCGAACCGTATTGACCGGATCGTCCGGGAGGCCGTTAACGATCTTCTGCCAGGTCTTTCCACCGTCGTGCGTTCGATAGATATAAGGATGAAGGTCGTCCAAGCGGAAGCGGTTGACTGCGGCGTAGGCCGTGGCCGTGTCGAAGTGTGAGGCGTCCATCTGCGCCAGCTTGCTCCACGGCGTCAGGTCCGGCGGAGTCACGTTCTGCCAGGTCTTGCCGCCATCGCGGGTAACCTGGATCAGGCCATCATCCGTGCCCACCCAGATCAGGTTGGCGTCCCTCGGTGACGGAGCAATGGAATAGATCACCCCGCGATGCCTCCCTTTCGCGGGATCTGATTCAACAAACACGCCCATGCTCGGCGGCACGCCGGGATCTTGGCGCGTCAGATCGGGACTGATGATCTGCCAACTGTTGCCACCATCCGTGGTTTTAAACAACACGTTCGATCCCAGGTACAGGATGTGTGGGTCGGCAGGAGAAAAAATCAAGGGAGCCGTGCGATTAAAGCGGAATTGCCCCGTGCGCAACACAACTGGAGAGACGTCCTGGGTCTGACCTGTCACCCGGTTGAACCGGGTTACCTTGCCACCATAAATCATGTCGGGGTTGAGCGGATCGGGGGCGACGTAGCCATACTCCTCGACGCCCACCGGATACCAGTCGCGAAAGGTGATCTCGCCGAAGTCGCTGCGGCTGGCGGTGCCCACGCTGCCGCTTTCCTGCTGACCGCCGTACACCCAGTAAGGAAACTGGTTGTCGGTGATCACATGGTAGAACTGCGCCGTCGGCTGGTTGTACCAGGAACTCCAGGTCTGCCCGCCGTTCACGCTGATGGTGGCGCCCTGGTCCACGGCGAAGGCGATGATCTGCGGGTTCTCTGGATTGATCCAGATGTTGTGATAGTCGTCTCCCCCCGGCGCGCCCTTGAAGGCGGTGAAAGTCTTGCCGCCATCGGTAGAGCGATAGGCCGAGATATTCGCGATGTAAACCTTGTCCCGGTCTTTGGGATCGACGCGCACGCAGGCGAAGTCATCGCCGCGTCCCCAGAGGCGGTCGTCGGTGTTGATGAGCGCCCAGCTCCCGCCGGCATCGTCGGAACGGTAGAGCCCACCGAGTTTGGGCGAGTCCACGAGGGCATAAATGCGGTTGCCATCGCTGGGCGCGACACCAAGCCCGATGCGCCCCAGTCGGTCTGCCCAGGTAGGCAGACCCTTCGTCAGGGGTTGCCAGGTGGTGCCACCGTCGGTGGATTTGTACAGTCCGCTGCCCGGCCCGCTGTAGGAGTTGCCGCTGGTCCACGGCCCACGGCGCGAGGCCCACATGACGGCATAAATCGTCTGTGGATTCTTAGGATCGAAACCGAGGTCAATCGCCCCCGTGTCTTCATCCTTGTAAAGGACCTTCTGCCACGTGACGCCGCCATCGAGCGAGCGAAACACTCCCCGCTCCGCGTTCGGGCCGTAGGGGTGTCCAACCACTGCAGCGAACAGGCGATCAGGATCGTGGGGATCAACCAGGATGGCGCCGATCTGCTGTCCATCGCGCAGGCCCAGGTGTTGCCAGGTACGGCCGCCGTCGGTGGACTTATAGACGCCGTCGCCGGTAGAAAGATCAGGGCGCCGCAGCCCCTCGCCGCTGCCCACATAGATAATGTCGGGGTTCGAGGGCGCAACTGTAATTGCTCCTACAGAACCGGTCGGCTGATCGTCGAAGATCGGCATCCAGGTGCGTCCGTAGTCGGTCGTCTTCCACACACCGCCATTGTTCGGCGCCATGAAGAAGACATTGGGCTGGCCGGGGATTCCACTGATGCCCACAGTGCGGCCGGCGCGGAAGGGGCCAATCATGCGCCAGCGCATCTCCTGGTACAGGTTGGGGTTGAACTGCTGTGCGAAGCAGAAAACGGCCGAACTCATAAGCAGAGTCCATGACACGAACCGGCAAATGGCATTCACGGGGCCCGCCTCCTGGAAGGAAGTAAGCATAAATCATCAGACGGGTTGCAGGAGCAAAAGGCAGGCGATGTGAAGGCCAGTGCTTTCAGTCGGCAGAATGAGTGATACTGCCTACCCAGACCCGTGACCGGAATCACAGACGCTGGTATCAAAGGAGAGCAGGATGGACTTTGTTGCAGGAGGCATTCAGCCGTGTCCGAACTCTCCCGATTGGCTTTGTACGGATTGAGCGGGTTCTATGCTGTGCTGGGCGTGGTCGTACTGTACAGGGCCCTTCGCCCGAGTTGCCGTACTTGTGTTTACTGGCAGGCCTGCCTGGAAAGGCAGCTTGCAACCACGGGCGTACCTCCGAAGCGTTGCTTCTGAAAGAAGCACTGCTACAACAGCAGCACTCCTGGGCAGCCGCTGCCCGGGGGATCCCACTTTCACCGGCCACCCAATCCAAGAGATGTCCGGCGATTCCTGCTCAGGCGCCACTTCCACATACCGCCCTCCAATGACTTGCAAGGCTTTCTCCACTGCATCGGCGATAGGTGCTATCAATTTTTTGCATGGCTGGGAGGTTTGTCACCTGGTGTATACCAAGATTGCGTCTTCAAGGTCCTTGTGGCGGCAAGACGATATCCCGTGGCCGCGCCCGGCCTAAACACTAGTCCGCGATCCTGAAGACGTTCCCCTCACCCGCGACCAGGAGGAAATCGAAACGCATGGTAGTCATGAAGTTTGGCGGCAGCTCAGTCCAGAGTGCGGAAGCCATGGAGAGGGTGGCGGACCTTGTCCGGCGCCGCATGCGGCGCCGCCCGGTTGTGGTCGTGAGCGCCTTCACCGGTGTGACGGACCGATTGCTGGCACTTGGCCGCGTGGCGGCTTCGGGTCAGGGAGAGGAGGCCCTGGCGCAGGTGCGCTCTTTGCAGCGGCATCATCACGACATGACGCAGCGTCTGCTGGCGGAAGATCGTCTCTACGGCATTGGTCTGAAGTTGGAGCCTTATTTTGCCGAATTGGAGCGGTTCGTCGGTGGGCTCGTGGCCATTCGAGAGTTGTCGCCGCGCAGTACGGACTACCTGGTCTCATTCGGGGAACTGCTCGCCAGCCATATCGTGACCGCGGCCCTGCAGGCGCGTGGACTTCCGGCCTGCTGGGTGGATGCCCGGGAGTGCATCATCACCGATGAGCAATTTACGCAGGCGGTCCCCGATTACCCCGAAACCTATGGCCGTACTCGGGCCCGAATACGCCCGCTGCTGATCGAGGGGAAGCTTCCCGTGATGGCAGGCTTCATCGCGGCGACGCGGGACGGCGCAGTGAGCACACTGGGACGCCGCGGCTCCGATCTTTCCGCAGCTTTAATCGCGGCCGGGATCAACGCGGCCCGGATCGAGATCTGGATCACCTTGGAAGGGATCATGAGCGCCGATCCGGCGATTTGCCCGCAGGCGCGCTGTCTCCCTCGCATCAGCTTTCGGGAAGCGGCGGAACTGGCCTACTTTGGGGCGAAGGTGCTTCATCCCGCGACCCTCGTCCCGGCCATGGAGAAAAACATCCCGGTATATGTTCTCAATTCGCGCAACCCGCGAGATCCAGGCACGCAAATCACTTCGCGCTCACCGCGTGGGCGTTCACTGTTCACCGCCATCGCCGCGCGCAGGGAGGTCAGTATCGTAACCATTTGCGCGCCCTGCGACGGCAATCCTCACCTTTTTCTTCAGGAAGTGTTCCACGTCCTGCATCGGCACGCGTGTGTAGCGGACCTGGTGACGGTCTCTGAGCTGAGCGTGTCCTTTGCGCTGGCCTCGAGCCGTAAGTCGAATGAATTGTTGGCCAGCCTGCGACACATCGGCGCAGTCTCGGTGGAGGACAAGCAAGCGATCGTGTGCCTGGTGGGTGAGAACATCCGCGGGCGGGCTGGGATTGCGGCGCGCTGTTTCACTGCCCTGGCGGAAGCCGGCATCAACGTGCGCTTGATCTCCCAAGGCGCGTCGGAGATCAGCCTCAGTTTTGTGATTCAGGAAAACGAAACGGCGGAAGCGGTCAGGCGGCTCCATGCCAGCTTCACTGCGCCGAAGCAGCCCAAGCCAAGCGGGCGTGAGCCAACCGTGGCGGCGTCCTCCGCGGTATCGAAGGTCGCCACCCTTCCACTGCCGGGAGGTCTGGCCAATAAACCAGCCACGGGGACGCCGCTGGCCCCGTAAAAGCGGGTCGTCCCACCGCCGCAGAGAACGACGACTGGCTTTACGCGCTCCAGAAGGGATTGCTCAGCCCCGTCGGCGCGTGAGGTGCAAGCTCAGCTTCCTGAGAAGGAACAAAGAGTTCCTCCGGCGCCGCTTGCTGAAAGTTCGTATTGGGGGCGGGCTGAACGGGCTTTTTCTCAGCGTTGGGGCGAGTGAACTCACGAGCTCCTGACTCCACGGGCAACTCCTTTCTGCTGGTACTGGGCTGGATTGGACCACTCCCCGGCCGGCGCGCATAAGTCAAAGTTTCGATTTCTGCAATCGGAAAAACTGTTTCAGGAAGGGCGGAGGTTGGGGTTCAGCACAGCGGGCGTGGTTCGGTGCTGGACCAGTTCCACAAAGGCCTGCGCTGCCCGCGGCAGGCTGCGATTCTTCTGATACGCCACCCCCAGCTCGCGCCAAAGTTCGATGTCCTTGAGGTTGATCAGCCGCACGCGTCCGGCGCGGACCTCATCCCGGGCAAAGCTCGAACTGATCAAGGACACTCCCAGACCGGCGGCCACGAAGCTCTTGATCATGCCCACACTGGGCAACTCCATGCGCACTTTGAGCTCGGCGCGATAGGGACGAAAGAGACGGTCCATGATCTGGCGGCTGTATCCGATGCGGGGAAGAATGAGGGGGTGCTGCACGACCATGCTGATGGGCACACTGTCGTACCGGGCGAGCGCGTGGTCCGCGCTCACCATCAGCATTAACTGGTCGCGGAAAATGGTGCGCACCTTCAGCGCCGGCAGTTTCACCGGCAGGGTTACGATTCCGACATCGATCAAGCCGCTGTCCAGCCGCTCCAGAATCTTGTGGCTGAAGTTGCGATAGATACTGATCTGCACCGAGGGATACAAGCGTAAGTATTCTGCAAAGACATCCGGCAGAACGTACAGACAAGTCGCTTCATTGGCGCCGATGGCCAGAACTCCTCGCGGATCGCTGCCCTGGTCAGCCACCGCACGCAGGGATTCGCTGCGCACGGCCACCAGGCGCTGGGCATACTCCAGAAAAACCTCTCCCGCGGGCGTAAGCCGGACGGCTTTGCCCGACCGGTCCAACAGCTTCTCGCCGTACTCTTCTTCCAGTTGGCGGATTTGTGCGCTCACTGCCGATTGCGATCGGAAGACTTTGTGCCCGGCACGCGAGAAACTGCCCAGCTTGGCAACCTCAAGAAAGGTCCGGACTTGATCGAAATCCATGGGAGGTCGAGCTGATTATAACGAAACTTGCGGTCCCTCCCCCTTCTCGGGGCTGAGCCGCGAGTTGGCAGCCGGCAGCCCGTCGCTGGTGGACCCGGGCGCGACTGCAGGCTGGTACGAACTGAGCTCCCCGGTCCCGCGCGGTGGCTTGAGCCTTGCCAGCACTTGTGCCCAGGTTTGCCAGATGGTGCTGGGAAGATGAATCGGCTGCACCCTGGCGAATAGGCGGCTTGGCGATTCCTGCAGCAGACGATAGGCAACGGGGCTCCCGGTAAGGCGGAGATGCCGCTGCAACACCCGCGTGAGCCACTTGCCTTCGTCTTCTTCTATGTCCGCAGAGACTACGAATTCAGAGTTGCACACCCTGGGACGTAAACAGTCGCGCAGGACGTAGGCCAGCCCACCGGTCATGCCGGCACCGAAATTGCTGCCGGTGGGTCCGAGTGCCAGCACAACGCCGGCGGTCATGTATTCACAGGCGTGGTGGCCCACGCCCTCCACCACGGCGAGTGCTCCGCTATTGCGCACCGCAAAGCGCTCCCCGGCGCGCCCGGCCACGTAGAGTTCTCCGCCGGTAGCGCCATACAGGACGGTATTTCCCACCAGTACGTCTCCGCGCAGCGATGCTGCCGGCCCCAGGGAGATGACCACACTTCCGCCGGACAGCCCTTTAGCCACGTAATCATTGGCCTCGCCGTAGAGATGAAAGGTAACTCCGGATGAGAGGAAGGCCGCAAAACTCTGCCCTGCGACTCCGGTAAAGTTGCACCGCAAGGCGTTTTGCCCAAGAACTGGGTTGTGCCGCACTCGTTCTCCGGAAAGACGTGCTCCCACGCTGCGGTCACTGTTGGTGAGCCGCGCGGAAGCAGTCTGTCGTCGCAACATTCTGATCTCGTCCACACTCGGGCGCGGAATGCCCGGTGTTCCAATCGCAGCGAAACCCGGTTCAACGGTTTTCTCGGCCACGGTGGGCAAAGGATCGAGGAGCTCGCGCACACTCGACCCGCGTGCGCAATCGCGGGGACGAAGAAGATCCACACGGCCCACAATGTCCTGGATGGTGCCAACGCCGAGCCCAGCCAGATGCCGGCGAACCTCGGCGGCAACTCCTTCAAAGTAGCTCACCACCATCTCTGGTTTCCCGGTAAATCGCATGCGCAGCGTTTCGTCCTGCGTGGCGATTCCCACCGGGCAGGTGTTCAGGTGACACTGTCGAGCCATCACGCAGCCGATAGCCAGCAATGCCGCAGTACCGAATCCAAATTCGTCTGCACCCAGGAGGGCGGCAATGACAACGTCGCGGCCAAATTTCAGACCGCCATCCACGCGCAGGCGGACCCGCGACCGCAGACCGGCCAACGCAAGTTCGCAGTGCGCCTCACGTAGTCCCACCTCCCACGGTAAGCCAGCGTTCTTGATCGACGTGAGCGGGGAGGCCCCGGTTCCGCCATCGTGGCCGCTGATGGTGATAACATCAGCGCCTGCCTTGGCCACGCCCACGGCAATAATCCCAACTCCTGCGCCGGACACCAATTTCACCCCGATACGGGCATGCGGGTTCACGGCCCGCAAATCGTGGATCAGCTGGGCAAGGTCCTCGATGCTGTAGATGTCGTGATGCGGCGGCGGAGAGATGAGCGACGTGCCCGGGACTACATGCCGCAAACGCGCGATGTACGGCGTCACCTTGAACGCAGGCAGTTGTCCGCCCTCTCCGGGTTTGGAGCCCTGCGCCATCTTGATCTCGATCTCTTCAGCCTGCGCCAGATACTCGGTGGTCACCCCGAACCGCCCCGACGCCACTTGCTTGACCTTGTTGTTGGCCTCAGGCCCATGCTGGTAAATCTCGGGGTCTTCACCTCCTTCCCCGGTGTTGCTCCTTGCCCCAAGACGGTTCATGGCCAGTGCCAGCGTCCTGTGGGCCTCGGGGCTGATGGCGCCCAAAGACATTGCTTGCGTGCTGATGCGCCGGAGTATCGCATCGGCAGGCTCCACGGCGTCCAGAACAATCGGAGTGGCGGAGGCAAGCTCCAGCAGATCGCGGATGGCTACTGGCTCACGGTTGACCTCTGGCGAGATTCCCGAGCTCCCGGCCGGATCCAGTGATTTGAGATGACTGTGGAACTTCCGTATCAGATCGGGTGAGTTGGCATGAAGCTCTCCAGTCTTGCGGAACCGATAATAGCCTGCGTCCCGTAGCTCGGCGGTCTCGCTGGCGAACGCCGATGTGTGTTGGGCGAGCGCTTCCTGCAGAAGTTCCGCGAGGCTCTTGCCGGGTAAAACGAAGGTGGCATCCTCAAAGAACTCGCGATGTACCTCGGGACCGAGTCCGAGCACTTCAAACAAGTGGCTGTTGCGATAACTGGCCAGCGTGGAGATGCCCATGCGGGCCAGCACCTTGCGCAATCCCTGTTCTATGGCAGAACGAAATACAGTAGCTCCGCCAGGCGCCATTTGCTCAGACAGATCCATGGCGAGCCAGGGATGCACCGCGGCGACGCCGATGGCGATGAGCATGGCTACGTGGTGAGAATCAAAGACGTGGCCCGACTCCATCACCACGGGTACGGCATGCCGACCAGCCTGAAGGGCACCTTTCGCGGCCGCGGCTGCCGCCAGTAAGGCCGGGAGCGCGACACGTTGCCGGCCCACTCGCCGGTCGCTCAGCAGAATCATCCCCTGAGCTGAAGCAGCTTCCGACTCAACTGATCGCAACGCTGCGCGGGCGCCTTCCACCCCCTGCCCAACCGGGAATGTCGTGTCCAGTGTGCGCACCGACAATCGAGCGCGCAGGACTTGCAACTGGCTTGGATCGATTATCGGCCCTGGCAGGGCAAGGCGCGGCCCCAGGTATGTATTGAGTGACATCGCGTGGGCTTCGCGTATCGGATCGATCGGCGGGTTGGTCACCTGCGCGAAGCGCTGGCGGCAGTAGTCCCACAGGCTGCGCTGCATCTGGGAAAGGTAGGCCGGTGGAGCGTCGTCTCCCATGCTCCACATGGCTTCCTTGCCTTGAGTGGCCAGCGGCTGAAAGAGGATCCGGAGCTGATCTTCCGTCCATCCCAATGCCCGCGCTTTCCGCATGCACGGCTTGTTGGATCGTCGCGGCTTCTGCGCGGCGCGCGGCTTGACCCATTGAATGTCAAGCTCAACAGCCTCCAGCTTGGGGAGCAGGTCAACCACCTCTTCGCCGCGCCACAGCTTGCCGGAGGCAACCTCCACCAACAGCATCTCGCCGGGACCGAGCCGGCGGCGCTCCAGGATCGTCGCCTCATCCAGGTCCGCCAATCCGGCCTCGGAACCAGCGATCAGCCATCCATCGTTGGTCATCACCAAGCGCAGGGGCCTGAGGCCGTTCCGATCCAGCTTCGCGCCAACATAAACGCCATCGCTGAACACCAGAGCAGCGGGACCGTCCCACGGTTCCTGTTGCCAGGCTTGCCTGGTCAATGCGATTTGCAGCGCCGGCTGGAGATCAGAATTTCTCTCCCATGCCGGAGGCACCATGCGCAGCATGGCGGCCGCAGAGGAGATGTTCTGACGAAGCAGGATTTCAAAGGCATTATCGAAGCTTGCCGAGTCGCTGGCATCCGGCTCCAGGCTGCGAAACCAGGTGCCGGCCCTGAAACCTTCTCTTGTCTTAGCCTCGCGAGCGCGCATCCAGCGACGGTTCCCGCTGATCGTGTTGATCTCTCCGTTGTGCGCAATGAAACGGAAGGGCTGCGCGAGGGACCATGTGGGCCGGGTGTTGGTGGAAAACCGCTGATGGAAGATTGCAAACGACGCGCGGAATTCCGGGTCCATCAG
Organism: Terriglobales bacterium; assembly: GCA_035542575.1. GTDB lineage: Bacteria > Acidobacteriota > Terriglobia > Terriglobales > Acidobacteriaceae > JAIQET01. The sequence continues at coordinate 67,193 of DATKLE010000058.1, forward strand.
ATCGGGGTAGAAGTGCGCTAACTGGTGAGGCGACAGCAGCCCCTTGTAGACCACCGTGCGTGCGGACAACGAGCAAAAATAGGTACCATGCGGTGCCGAGGCTTCCACTCGCTTGCGCAACAGAAAGAGTAACCGTTCCAACTCGTCTGGGGATACGTCGGTTGCGTCCAGAAATACCTGCTGAATTTGGGGAAGGGTTTGGCGCGCGCGTTCTCCGAGAACTGCAGGATTAACCGGCACGGCGCGCCATCCCAAAACTGGCACACCGGCAGCCTGGGAACAGACCTCGACAATTCGCCGGACTTCTGCTTCCTGCTGCTCCTGCAAGAACATCATGCCGACGGCAAACCGGGAAGGCAGACTGAGACCGGATTCGTGAGCGCGACCGCGAAAGAACTCCTGGGGGATGTCGGTCATCAGGCCGGCGCCATCGCCGCTGCTGCCCTGGGCGTCAACCGCGCCGCGATGAGCAAGACGCTGCAGAGCAACCAGGGCCCGATCCACCACTTCGCGGGAGGGCGGGGCTGCTCGACGAGCAACAAAGCCTGTGCCACAGGCATCGTGGTCCAGACCGGGACTGGGATTGCGCCATTGCATGGTGCACGAATACGTGCGTGGCGCCACCAAGTCCAATCGAGATTTCCGATGTGGCGAATCAGAAAACCACGGGAGTGTTCTGATCCTGGCGCAGGATCAGAAGGTCAGAGCCGATCGAGAATGGCATCTTGCAACTCGCCTTGCAGCTCAGGACCCAGCTTCTCGCCCTCACAGGAAAGATAAAAAACATCGAGGGCGGTCTGGCCCTGAGTGTCAATCAATGCGACTTCGATGTTGCAGCCCAGCTCCGCGACGGCCGTGCTGATGTCATACAGCAGGCCCGGCCGGTCCTTGGCGATAATCTCGAGGAGCGTGCTGTGCGACGAGCAGTCATTGTGGAAACGAACGTCCGGCTTGACCGCCAGCTGCGATCGGAGAGGAGCGCCCCCGGTTTTTTCGTCTACCAGTTTTCTGACGTCGAGCTCGCCGGCGACCACATCCTCGATGTTCCGCTGTAACCGCCGCATCTCCGACGGATTCAATGCCAGCGTGTGGAAGCGGTCGCTGAACCGAATGGTATCGAGCACTACCCCGGCGCGGTTGGAAAAGGCTTCGGCTTTCAGGATGTCCATTCGCCAGGCGGAAAGAACTCCGGCAAGAGTGGCGAACAGTCGAGGGCGGTCTCTGGTCATCAGAGTGAGCTCATAGTACGGATCCCCGCTTTCCACTCGAACCTGTACATCGTCCTCGCTCAATGCGCGCCACATCTCGTAATGCGTCAGTACAACCGAGCCGCTGTGCGTGAGCAGATAACGCCTGGGAAAGCCCTCGAGAAACAGCCGAAAGTCTTCCTCATCAAGCCCGCGGGGCGCGTCGCGAAGGATGCGCTCCAGGGCGTTGTCGGCGCCGCCAGCGGGCAGCCGCTCATCATCTACGCTTCGATTCAGATAATTCTCAGCCGCCGCGAAAAGGCGCCACAACATCTCGGCTTTCCATGGCGTCAGCGCTTGTGGATTGACTGCAGACACATCCGCATAGGTAAGCAGCGTGAGCATCTTCAAGCGCTCGACCGTGCCCACGGATTCAGCGAAATGGTGCACGGTCTCCGGATCGAAGATGTCGCGTTGCTGCGTGGTTGCGGACATGCGCAGGTGGCTCGCAATCAGGAAACGGACGAGTTCACAGTCGTCGGGTTCAAGCCTGAGCCGGCCACAAACGCCTTGCAAGGCTTCGAGACTGCCTTCAACATGGCTGGCACCCGGCATGCCTTTCCCCACATCGTGGAAAAGAAGCGCCAGGAAGAGCAGTTCGGGACGCTCGATTCCCAGCAGGATGTCCTGAAATCGGCGGTGCAAATCGCTGTCGGGAACGCTGAGGGCATGCAACCGCTCAATCGTGACAAACGAATGTTCATCCACCGTATAGCGATGGTAGTAATCCCGGATGACGAGCGAGTCGATAGCCTGAAATTCCTTGAAAAGAACCACCAGCAGGCCAAGCCGGTGCATGGCTCGCAAAGCGGCGCCCGCATGGGGCAGCACCAGGATGCGGCGCAGATGCGCCCAGAGGTCAGGCCTTGCCGGCAAGTCCCGCTGTATGACGGGAAGCACCACTTCCACGTACCGTTCCGCATCTGCACTCAGCTTGACGCCATGCCGGGCAACAAACTCGAACAAGCTGAGCAACATCTCAGGGTCGGCGACCGAGGAAGACTGGCGCAGAAAGACCCGGCCCTGTACCACCGAGAAATCGGCGTTCGACAAGCGCGATTTGCGGTTTTGAATGATGCGATACAGCCCCGAGCGCTTCGCCGAGATTTCATCCAGGAGTCCCGTCAGGCGGTGAATCGAGCGGACATGGCGAAAATAAGCGCGCATCCACTCCGCGGGCGAGACTGGCGCTGCCGAGATTCCTATGCCGCGGCCCGCAGCCTCGGATTGCAAGTCGTAGGTCAGGGCATTGAGGTCCCGCCCCTGGTGGTAATGGAGAAAGCAGCGGACCGCGGAGAGAAAATCAACCGCAGCGCGGCTGCTCGCATGGAGGGTATCGGGGAAAAGACTGTCGAGCGCCGGCCAAGTGCCGTTCTGCTCCAGCCTGGCAATGGTCGTGAGCCAACCGGCCAGATGGTAGTCGCGCATCCCGCCCGGAGAATCCTTCAGGTTCGGCTCCAGGTGGAAGATCGTATTGCCGTACTTGTTGTGCCGGGCCCGCGTCAGGTCCGTCAGCCGTTGCAGCAGCTCCCGGGCCTCGCGAGCCACCATGCCCGGGAGGGCTTTGCCATGGAGCTGCTCAAATAGCTCTGCATCGCCGGAAACGTAACGGCAGTCGAGAAGCGAGATGTTGAACTCCACATTGTCGTGGTGAAGCCGGCTGCAATCTGCCAGGCTGCGAGTGGTTGGGCTCACCCGCAAATGCAGGTCCCACAGGGTCTGGCTGAGGCGGCGAATTCCCCGCTGTGCATGTTTGCTAGGCGTGCCCTCACACAAGAACAAAAGGTCAACATCCGAACAGGGAAATAGCGCACGGCGGCCATAGCCTCCCAGGGCCGCGACACAAACCCCTTCCAGGCCAGGCGACTCTCCCAGCGTGCTGCCCCAAATCTGACGGATGATCGTATCGAGGAGATCGGACCGCGCGCGGATCGCCGCTTGTCCGTTGTGCGAATCTTCGAATGCCTGCCGAACCGCGGCCGACTCTGTGCTGTAAAACTCCTGCAACACGGCGACCGCATCGAGTAGCGGCGTAGAATTCATCCGATCTTGTGGCGATGCGTGCGTATGTGGCTCCAAACGGGGGAATCGAACCGCGCTATTGCGGCCCAGCTAACTCACTAGAGAGCGGCGATGCCACGCTCCTGATTGCGGATGCGGATGGCCTCATCGACCCTGGAGAGAAATATCTTTCCATCCCCGATCTGCCCGGTGCGAGCTGCGCCCATGATCGCGTCTACCGTCCTTTCCACCATGTCATCCGCCAGAACCATCTCCAGCTTGATCTTGGGCAGCAGGTCCACGGTGTACTCCCGCCCCCGATAAAACTCGGTGTGGCCCTTTTGCCGGCCATGGCCGCGGGCCTCAAGCACGGTCATTCCCTCCACACCAATGTCGTGGAGCGCGATCTTCACCGCTTCCAGTTTGGACGTCTGAATTACAGCTTCAACTTTTGTCATCGTCCCTCGGTCTCAATGACGAGAGCTGTTTGCGATGCTAACCGGCTAAGCGGAGACCTCAAAGTAGTAACCTTCTTCGCCGTGCTGCGAGAGATCCAGCCCCTGGACCTCGTGGTCGCTGGAAACCCGCAGACCGACGGTCAAGTCCACGAGCTTGAGAATCACGATGGTCCCCACCACTGCCAGACCCCACGCGATCGCCACCCCCACGAACTGGTTCAGCAGTTGACCGGCGTTCCCATCGAGAAGGCCTGACGGCAAGGAATTCCCCTGCGCGTCTTTGAAAATTGGATTGACAATGCTGGTCGCGAAGACTCCGGTCAGCAATGCTCCAACCGTGCCGCCGACTCCATGCACGCCGAAAGCATCCAGTGAATCGTCGTATCCCAGGCGGGCTTTCACCCGGGCGACCATCAAGTAGCAGACAACGCCGGCTATCAACCCGATGCAAAGCGCAGACATCGGACTGACAAATCCGGCAGCGGGAGTGATGGCGACAAGCCCAGCCACCGCTCCCGAGATGGCGCCCAAGGCGCTCGGCTTGCCATTGCACAGCCACTCGGCGCCGACCCAACCGACGACCGCGGCCGCCGCTCCAAAGTGCGTGGCGACGAAGGCGCTGGTCGCCAGGGAGCCGGCCGACAGCGCACTGCCGGCATTGAATCCGAACCATCCCACCCACAGCAGACACGCTCCGATAAAGCTCAGCACCACACTGTGGGGCGGCATCGGCTCCTGCGGATAGCCCAGGCGTTTGCCCAGGTAGAGGGCACAAACCAAGGCTGAAACTCCCGACGTGACATGCACCACCGTGCCCCCGGCGAAATCGAGAGTGGGAAAATGCCCGCCCAAAGCGGCATTCAGCAGGCCGCCTTTGCCCCAGACCATGTGCGCCATGGGGTCATAAACCAGTACCGACCACAGCACCATGAACAAAACCATGGCGCTGAATTTCATCCGCTCGGCAAATGCTCCGGTAATGAGCGCGGGGGTGATGATGGCGAACATCAACTGGTACACCATAAAGGTTTGCTGCGGAATGGTCGCGGCATAGGCCGCTTCGGGCTGAGCCCCGACTCCCCGCAAGAACAGATGGCTCAGACTGCCGATAAAGCTGTTGCCCGAACCAAACGACAGGCTATAGCCGATCAGCGCCCACAGAACGGTGACCAGAGCCATCAGAGCAAAGCTCTGCATCATGGTTGCCAGCACATTCTTCTTGCGCACCAGCCCGCCGTAGAACAGGGCCAGGCCGGGACCAGTCATCATCAGAACCAGTGCGGAGCTGACCAGCATCCAGGAGTTGTCGGCGGAGCCTTTGGCGTCGGCAACGGCCTGCTCCAGCTTGGCGATGCGATCCGCCTGAGTGTCGCTAGCGGTAGCCTGCGAGAACGCGCCCTGCAGCGCGGCCGACACGAACACCAACAGCAGGGCCCATCTGATCCAGAACTTCCCCGTAAACAATTTGCCTGCTCCGTCCCTTCCGTTCAAGACGGTTACTCTAAGGAGAAGCAGACGGCATGGGAAATTGAAACTATTTATGGCCCTTATCAGGAATCGTTATGGGCGCCGGTCTCCTAAAGCGCAGCCACGCCGCGCTCCTGATTGCGAATCCGAATCGCCTCCTCGACGCGGTATAGAAAGATCTTTCCATCTCCGATCTTGCCGCTGCCGGCCGTCTGCAAAATGGCGTCGACGGCGGCGTCCACAATGTTGTCGGGCAGCACCATCTCGACCTTGATCTTGGGCACCAGATCCACGCTATATTCCCGGCCTCGATAGATCTCGGTGTGACCCTTCTGGCGTCCGTGCCCGCGCACGTCGGAGATGGTCATCCCTTCGACGCCAAGTTCGGCAAGGACCTCTTTCACGGCCTCAAATCTGGAAGGCTGAATCACGGCTTCAACTTTTGTCATTCTTGTCATCCTTTAGGTGGAATAGGTTCGAATCTTGTGGTTACGCATCCGCCACGTCAGCGACCGCTCCGGACAACTCATCCAGATTGGCGAGCTCCCCCAGTCCCTTGCCCGAGGCTGTTTCGGGCGCACCGCGGGAGAGCGCCAGCTTCAGCAGCGGAGGAGTAAGCAGCGTGGTCGCGAGCACTAAGATGACCACCTGAGCGTAAACCGCCGGCGAGACCAGTCCCGCGGTAAATCCCAGGCTGGCGGTAATCAAGCCGACCTCGCCGCGTGGAATCATGCCGACGCCCACGATCAGGGAATCGCGGTTGCCGAAGCCGGTCAGGCGCGCGCCCAGGCCGCTGCCCAGTATTTTTCCGAAGACCGCGACCGCCAACAACAATCCAAACAAGCCCGTGCCGCCCGCGAGCTGCCGTGCGTTCACTTCCAGTCCGATGGAAACGAAAAACAGTGGACCGAACAACGAGTTCGCCATGGCCCGCAAGTCATCGGCGACTTTGCTGTGGGCCGGGGTGGCGGCGACGAAGAGCCCGGCGAGATAAGCGCCGGTGATGGCAGCCATGCCGCCAAGCCACTCCGCCAGGAAGGCCAGCAGCAATCCGATGGTCAGCGCCGCTGCCAGTTCCGTGTGCGGGCCGTGCAAACGCCCAGCCTGCCGGAAGATCCAGCGAGTGATGGGCGGTCCAGCCCAGAACATGAGCACAAGGCAGATGGCCATGCGCGCCAAGGTGATGGCAATACCGGCCCAACCGCTTCCACTCGCCTGTGGCATGTGGGCACTGAGCGCGATCACGATCGAAAGCACGATCAGGCCCAACACGTCATCGATCACGGCAGCGCCCAGGATCGTGGAGCCCGGTTTGGACCGCAGGTGGCCCAGATTGACCAGAGTCTGAGCTGTGACCGTGACACTGGTGGCGGTCAGAATCGTGCCGAGGAAGATTGCTTGCGCCCAGCCAAAGCCGGCGTAGTGCGCCAGCAGACAGCCACCCAGCATGGGCAGGATCACTCCACCGGAGGCCGCCCAGAACGCGGGTGCGACCGTGCGCCGCATCATGGCAACGTCAGTCTCCAGGCCAGTGACAAACATCAGCACGACCACGCCAATTGCGGCCATGACCTTGAAAACCGCGGCCACTGGGACAGCGTTTGCATACGGCACCGCGGCAAAGTACGAGAAGCTCCCGATATTCAGGACCGTTGGCCCCAGAAACACGCCGGCAAGGAGTTCGCCAAGAACCAGCGGCAGCCCCAGCCGGGCCGCGATGGCGCCGAACAGCTTGGCGCAGAGAATGGCCATCGCTACGAAGAACAGAATCTGGAGAGAAGTGCTCAACGATCCTCCCGGGCCGCCGACTTGAGGTTCGACAGGGAACGGCCAATCGAGATCAGCAGCACCAGCACACACCCGAGCACGACCGGCGTAGCCGGAGCATGCGCGATGAGCGTGAGTGTCATGCCCACGATCACGGCAGAAGAAAAGGCCAGCCGTTGTTGCTTCAGCACGTTGTATAGGATTTGTCCGTTCACCGGATCCTCATGCTCCTTTCACCGATCACTGCAGGTGGACGATCAGCGCCACCAGCGCGGCCGCCATGCCGCTGCCGGCAACGAGCAGCAGCGAAGTCCTGAATGGTCTGTTGAACCAGGGCCGGGCAATACCGTTTTGCTCCCGCTGGCGCTCCTGCTGAAGCAAACGCCCCACCATTTTGCGTTGCTCCCGCGAGGTGGCACATCGCAGCGCCTGCTCCGCTTGCTGGTAGCCTTTTTGCGGAATCCGTAGCTTGAAGTTCAACTGCGCCAACAAAAAATGGGCGGTAAAGCTGTGCGGTTCCAATTCGACCGCGCGCTCGAGATGGTCGAAGGCGGGGTAGATACGGCTGGCCATCGCGTAGGCGGCGCCCAGGCAAGTGTGCGCCTCCGCGAAGCTTGGGGAGGACTCGATGACGCGGGAGAATGCGGCAGCGGCGGCCCGGGCCTGACCGCTCTCCAGCAGTCCAACGCCATCGCGGAAAGACCGCACCCCATCCGCCGAGAGCTTGCTCGCCGCAGGAAACATCAGCACGCCATCCGGCTCGGTCTGGGTTGTGAACGGCAGTGCCTGATTCATTGAACGCCCCTCCTTCCGCGGCAATCAGCAGCCGCTGTTTGAAGCTTTGAGTGCAGCGCCTGAAGGCGCGGCCCATCTGCTCCTTTTGTGGCACGCCCGAAGGCACGCCCTGATACGAATCATCGCTTCTGCCACGGGGAGCTAGTCCGCGGACATATACGAGGGTATGACCGTTGCCGTGACCGCCGGGCTCCCTCCCGACGGAACCGTTTCAGGTTTCAGCACGAAGTCCGGATAGCCCAGAGCCCCCATTTCGGGGATGTCGAGTCCAGCCAGTTCGTCTTCAGCGGACACGCGCTGGCCGACGATCACATCGATTAGCCAGTTGGCGCCGTAGGAGAGTCCGAACACAAACCCGAGGAGAGTACCGACTCCGATCAGTTGAGCCACCAGTTGCCCAGGATCGCCGTAGAACAACCCACGGACCGATCCACTCACGCCATTCCAACTGCCCCCGTAATTCGCGGTACCGTCGGCAAAGAGGCCAACCGAAATCACGCCCCAGATGCCGTTAGTGCCATGGACGGAAATTGCGCCCACCGGGTCATCAATCTTAAGCACACGCTCCACGAACTCCACACTCAGGCAAACCAGAGCGCCTGCGACCAGGCCGATGATGGCGGCTCCGATGGTGTTTACGAATCCGCTAGGAGCTGTAATCGCAACCAGACCGGCCAGCAAGCCATTACCCGACATGGAGGCATCCGGCTTGCCGTAGCGGATCCACATGTAGAGGATCGCGCCGAAGGAACCAGTGCAACCCGCGAGCATGGTGTTCACGGCGATAGAACCGATGCGCAAAGCACCGTTGCCAGAAGCCGCCAGTGTGCTGCCGGGATTGAATCCGAACCAGCCGAAGGCCAGGATGAAACAACCAGCGAGAACCAGCACGATGTCGTGCCCCGGCATGGCATTGGGGGAACCGTCGCGGTTGTACTTGCCGATGCGCGGCCCGAGCAGCATCGAAAGCGCCAGCGCGGTGATTCCACCGACCGCGTGCACCACGCCTGACCCGGCGAAATCCACGTATCCGTGCCCCAGGCCGAAATTCGCCCCCAGTTGTGACAGCCAGCCTCCGCCCCACGCCCAGTTGGCGAACAGCGGGTAGGTCAGCGCGCCCATGAAGAGAGACGAAATCGCGAACGCCACATATTTCCAGCGCTCAGCGGCGGCCCCGGTCACGATGGTCAAGGCGGTGTCCATGAAGACCATCTGGAACAGGAACAGAACCATGACCGCGACGTCGTAACTGCCGCCTTGGGTGAGGAAAAATCCATGGGTGCCGAACACTCCCCAAGTCTTGCCCAGAAAACTCAATGTGTGTTCTGAGGTCAGTGACGTCGCGCCTCCCAGCGTGGAGTACGGTCCGCCTCCACCCATCTGGAAGGCGAAGCCGCACACCCAATAGGCGAACAAGCCGAAGCCGTACACCATGAAGTTCATCATCATGGTGTGATTAGCGTTCTTGGCGCGGCCTAGACCGGTCTCCACCAACGCGAAACCGGCTTGCATGAACATCACCAGGAAGCCGGTGATGAGCGTCCAGACAAAATTGATGGCAATGCGGTTTTGGCCAGCCTGATTGACGGTGTCGGCCAGCGTCAGCCCCTTGCTCGGGTCTGAGGCCACCACGTCATTCACCGTCCCGGTCCGGGTCCCACTGGGATCCCCCTTGGCGAGATCCTCGGCCGAAGGCGGTTGCGCTGCCTTCACATCAAGCGGCACATTCATGGCTGGAGCGGGGACGGCCTGGGCACTGGTCGTTGGGTTTGTTTGGTTTTGAGCCCAAGCCGTCCCGCATACGAGCAACAACGCTGCGGTCCACAAACACACGGTCATTCGTCGGCAACCACTCATCGAGCATCTCCTAATAAAAACTCTTGTGATCTCTACATTTGGTCGAAGCAAGCTTCAAGGCGCGCAAATGAAACGCTCAGGTCGAGCGTCTGCCATGATCAGCTCTTCCAAATCGCATGCTTCAAATGCGCTTTGTTTAGAACGCCAAGAATTCCCACTAAACTGATGCTGATCCCGATCACCGCCAACACGAGCCTGACGGTCATGGACTGCGTGACCGTTAGCGTTGCGACCGGAGCCAGCCATCCGATAAGCACCAACAAAAATCCGACTACTTTCATGTGTTTCTCCTGTGTCGTGTCTCACCGCTACTTCGTGAGCGCAAGACTCTTGATGCGGTACAAGCCAATGCCCGAGTAGATCAGCAACCCCAGACCGACGATCGCCCCCAAAACTCCGATGGCGAAATGGCCCTCGCGTATGACCAGGCCCGCTGCCAGACTGGTAAAACCCACCAGCGTTGTGCCCAAGTAAGTCCCTTGTTGTGGTATTGCGGCCATCCCCTGCTCCTTGTCTTCGATCTTCAGTCGTGGGCCGATTACTTGGCCTCGCGACTGTCAAACATGAATACAAGACCTGCGGTCACCGTGTTCTGCGCCGTGGCCGGCAAGCCGTCGCCCCTCACGAACGTCGGCGCGTTAGACATATCCCGCCGATATTCAAGCCGGCTGAGAATGTGGCCTGCGATCAGGCGCTGGAACGTTGCCGTGACACCATTGAAGTGTTGCGGCGTGCCGGTGGTGAATCCATCGTGGTCGTCGTAGTACTCATAGCGGGTTACGAGCGCATACTTCTCGTTGATTGCGTACTTGACGTAGCCGGCCGCGCCGGTCCAGAAAACGGGGCGGGCCACGTTGGGTAGCCGGTCACCACGCCCGTAGTCGGTGTTCAGAGTGAACGAAAGTTTGCTGGTCGGCGCGTAGGTCACTACGGTGTCCCAGAGTTGCCGCCAGTTGGAATTGTTGTTGGCCTGCTCCGGTCCCGCCATGTAGTTCTGGGTGAAGCTGATCTTCCGGCTGGGATTCCAGCCGAAGCCTATGCCGTATGTCTTCCCGGTATTGTTGTCAACTACGCCGTTCCAGCCGTTCACCAGGAACCCGGAGATCGAGTACTTGTCGTTGAAGGCATACTTGGCGCGCAGACCGTAGTGGAAGTACGGAATCGCATAGGAGAAGAGCAACCCGCGCGAGTAGTTCAGGTCGTCCTTGGTTTCGATCACTTCGGCGCCGTGCGGTGTGACGAACTTTCCGGCGTCAATCTGCAGGCCCTTTCCGACTGGAGCAAGATATGAGAAGTAAGCTTCTTTCAGATACTGGTCAAAGCCCAGTCCTCCCGGATCGCTGCCGTTTACGGCGTTTATTGCCTGCCCAAATCCAAGCGCAATGTGGTAGCCGGTCCGGCTGTTGGTGACCTCCGGCGTCTTGTCCACCACCAGCTCGATCAGGTTCAAGGCAAACTGGTTAGACGCGGCATCAAAGCTGCGGAACGAGTTGGTGCGTGAGGTAGGCTGATTGGAGTTGTAGTTGTAATACATGTCCACAAAGCCGCTCAGCGATGTGGGGCCCAGCAGGCTCGCGAGCGACGGGCCCGGCGAGGGCACCGTGGCGGGCGAAGCGCTGGCGGCATTCGACTGCGAGACCGCCGCCATCGCCGCTGCCGGAGCAGCAGCGGGCGCGCCCGGCTTGAGGGCCGCGAGTTCGCTGCGCAATTCGCTGACCTCTTTTTCAAGTTCCTGGACACGCTGCGCCATCGTCGCGGACGCCTCCTGCGCTGTGTCAGTCTGTCCCTGCGCCAAGCATTGCGAGACTGCCCCAAACCCCAAGCTGACGCCCAATGTGGCCACAATTACCCGGCAAGCACCCTTCATAACTACGGCTCACTTTCCCCCTACGGGCCGCATTCACCCCAACGTTGAACTTGCGGCTCCGTGACCAGTGAGCGCACCTTAGCGAAGCCCTCCATCCACAGTCCAACGCATACTTCTTCTCGCAGCTATCGGAAATACTTTGAAAAATTCAATCTATGGAGAGCATAAGTGAGATTTATTGCCAGCGGTCCGTTCGGCCTGATTGCGCCTGCTCTGCAGTTTGTGAGTTGGCCGACTGCCACAGAAGTCAATCGGCGACGGAGTCAATCCAACCGGATGAAAACGACCGAGTTGGCAGCAGATGCAGGGAAACAGGTTGACGCGGAGGAAGTCGCATTACCGCGATGTGGGTAAGAAAAAACGGAGGCTGATACCGCCCGGGCCCGGCAGCTGAATGGCGAGGAAGGCGCCGAAATGCAGATGGAGACGATCAGGAAAATGCGGGATGGGGCCGGAGCAAGGCGGACGCTGCGGCAGTTTCATCCGCGCGGCTGGCGGCCGCCCCATTTCGCGCGATTCCCGAGCGCACCAGCTCGATGAGCGCGGTGGCGGCACGCGGCAAGGTTCGATCCTGGTCGTAGACCATGCCCAGTTCACGCCAGAGCTCGACGTCCTCGAAAGGAAGCAGGCTCAATTGTCCCGACCGGCACTCCTCCTGCGCCAGGCTTTCGCTGATCAGCGAGACGCCCATTCCCGCCGCCACGAACGTCTTAATCATTGCCAGGCTGGGCAGTTCCATGGCGATCCGCAACCGTGACTGGTAGGGACGAAAGAGCCGGTCCATGATCTGGCGTGTATATCCGGCCTTGGGGAGTATGAGTAGCTGCTCGGCCACCCTGCTGACGGGAGCGGCCCCCAGGCGTACCAGCGGATTGTCCGGGCTTGCCATGATCATCAAGCGATCGCGGAAGATGCACCTGACGACCAGCCTCGGTGACTTGACCGGCATGGTCACAACACCCACATCCAGGGCGCCGTCATGAATTTTCTCCAGGATTTTCCGGCTGAAGTTGCGGTAGATGCTGATCTGCACCTGCGGGTAGAGCCGGCGATACTCCGCAAAAATCTTTGGCAGAACATAAACGCAAGTGGCTTCGTTTGCCCCGATGGCAAGTACGCCGCGGGGAGTCGCTTCCTGGTCTACCACCGCCCGCACAGACTCGTCGCGCAGGGCGAGCAAGCGAGCGGCGTATTCGAACAGCACCTGCCCGGCCGGAGTCAGCCGGACCTTCTTGCCCGACCGGTCAAGCAGCTTTGCGCCGTAATCCCGCTCGAGCTGGCGAATTTTGGCGCTCACCGCCGACTGCGAGCGAAACACCTTCTCGCCCGCGCGCGAGAAATTCCCCAGCTTTGCGACTTCCAGGAAAGTAGTGAGTTGATCGAAATCCATGCCCGAGGTCAGGGGAGTTCACAACATTGGGACGCGTTCACGCCCGGCAAGTAGCAACGCCCGACGTCTTGCTCACGTGAGCAATCGTTGCCAACCATACTTGGCCCGGCGGGAGTGAGGAAATTAATTGTTTTTATGGGCGGCATAATTCCGGTTTATGGTGAAGCCTGAGGGAATTTTATCTGTACTTGGCAGAAAACAACGGCTGAAGTTCGCCTCGTCGCGCACTGACGATGAGCTCCGAATCAAACCGCCCGCCGACGTTCACGCCAAACAACCGGTGGCGGAGGCGACTTTCCTGCAAGAATGGCCAGCGGAGCAAAGACCCGAGTCGCTGGCGGAGCGTGGGATGGGGCACCCTGACGTCGTGGAACCGGATCTCATCAAAGCAGCAAATATCGAGAAGCGACTTCAGGTTCGACCCGCAGAATCCGTATTCGTGGGCAAGCGTGACAAACAGGCATGAATTGGCGGCCGGACCTTCCATATTGGGTGTTCTGAGCAGGAGTTCACCGCCCGGCTTCAATGCCTGATAAAGCGCATCGACCGTCCAGAGCAAAGAGTATTTTGGGATGTGCTCAATGACATGGGACATGTGAATGAAGTCATATTCCCCCGGATGATGGCTCAAGAAAGCCCCGATGTCGCTCTGGATTTCGTGAAGGGTTATGTTCCCTTCACTCCACCCAGCGATGTGCAGCTTGTTCAGTGTCCCAAAGTCTGCGCCAGAGAGGTTCGTGTATCCCAGGTTGAGGCAGGCTGCAAGGAACCATCCGCCCCCGAAACCGATGTCCAAGATCGCGGATCTCTTGTCGTCGGGCAGAAGCGGCGCGAGTTCGGCTTCAGCTTGCAAGACCCGCGGGTCATTCTGAATCTCCGCGAAGCTCGGCTTGAAGCGTTCCGCCTGATGCCGCAAAGCCATCCGGCGATACACCTCAGCAACGAATGCATTGGGTTCCATGATGGTTCTAAACCTAACTGCCGATTTGCACGACTGTCAATTCCAGAACGTCCCCGAGGTGTAGGGTGAAATTGCCATTTTGGACGTCGCTGGACGAACTCGGATTAGGCAAAACCATTGGGTCTTGGAGTAGCTCTTGCGTTGCACCGAGCGTACCAAGACAGCAAGAATCCAGGTGGCAACGGAGGAAAGAAACTACTGCTTCGACGCCGTCCACATCAGATCGATGAAACTAATGGAAGCTGTCCGCCGTCATGCCGCTTTGCAACGAAGACCCTGCGGGTCGAGTTCCGTAATTCTCACCTTCCGATCCCGGGACGCCAGAACACCGAAGGAGGGAATGGCTGCAATCCCCCATCCAGCACGTACAAGTCCGATCTGCGTGTCCAACAGATTGACAGTCGAAGTGAGGGGAACTCATGCTGTCTATGTCTTACAACCGGAGGCGGTGACAGATCTTATCGCCGGGTCCGCCGAGGGCGACGAAGCCGGAAATCACGCTGGGCCGCGTAACCCTTAGCATCTGTGGCGTACGGGCGGCCGATTCAGGACGCCCTTCTTCCTGCTGGTTATGAATTCTCGAAAGCGGTTGAGAGTTGATGTTGCGCGAGTTCTTCCTTGAGATCCAGGATCGTCTCCGTAACAACTTCCTCCCCGGCCGTGGTATTGAGCATGGCGTGATAGAGGTGGCGATTTGGCCACTGCTGATGAAAGTACTTGGCCATAAAGTCAGCCCGCTCTTTATCAATGGAATCGACTAGTGCTTCCGCTTCTGCCTGAGAGATGCCTTCACTTTTGAGGCGACGAATCTTTTCCTCGGGAGGAGCGAAGAGGAAGATGCGCAACGTATCAGTTCGCTGGCGAAGATGATACTGGGAGCCTCTCCCGACGATCACGCAATTGCCGGCGGAAGCTGCTTGTTCGGTCACCTGTTTGGTGAGGCGCAACATGCTTTCGGCGTCGAGGCAGTGCAGACGATGAAGATTGAGGCTCCCTTCAAAACTGCCGCGGAGCACGGACTTGAGCAATCGATAATAGAGGGGATCTACCCGTTCTTCCCGGATCTCGACTTCCGAGCGTTCACAGTTCGCCAAGCGGGCAATCTCGCAAGTCATTTGGTGATCCCAGAGTGCCCAGCCGAGGCGTTCCGCAACTCTCTTTGCGATTGCGCCGCCGCCACATCCGTACTCGCGTTCAATCGTGATGACACGAATCATGCGACCACTGCCTCTCCGCCAGCGTGCGGATCATTTTTCCTCAAGAGGAACGAAAGCACGAACATGATCGCCGCTCCAATAAACAGAACCCAGAAAACGTCGACGTAAGCAAGCGTTGCAGCTTGAGCCTGCAAGGCTTGGTACGCTCGCGCGTAAGCGTGTGCATGAGCGTCCGGCGAACTCATCCCTAGGGTATCGAGCCGATGCGTCAAGCCCGTAATCAGATTCTGGAAGCCTTGGTTCGTCGAGGTCGCGTGACTGACCAGGATCGATTGATGATATTGCGAGCGGCGCGCGATGATGGTCGTGACCATCGAAGTACCGACGCTACTTCCGATGTTGCGCATGAAGTTAATCATTCCCGCCACCGAGTTGCTCTTGTCGGGAGAAATACCGACGTAAGATACCAGGGTGATCGGGACAAACAGGAAGCCCAACCCAGCGACCTGGGTAACGCGCAGCCATGTTGCAGAGCTGAAGCTGATCAGCAGATCAATGCGCACGGTTGAATAAAGCATTCCGATTGCCAGGCAGAGCCAGCCAAAGGCAATCAGGTAGCGGGCTTGTGCCATCGTCGTTAACTTACCGACAATGGGCAGCGTAAGCAGCAAGACGAGGGCGCCACCCGAGAGGACAAAGCCGGCCAATTCAGCGGTGTATCCCAACAGCGTCTGCAGGAATTGCGGCATCAGCACCAGGCTGCTGAATAGCAGAATGCCCAGCATGAACATCATCACGCAGGAACCTGCATAATTCAGGTTCTTGAACAAGCGCACATCGATGACTGGATCTTTGCGGAACCACTCCCAAACCACTAGAGAAGTGAGGCAAACGGCAGAGATCACTACCAGGGTGGTAATGAAGTGCGAACCGAACCAGTCGTCTTCCTGCCCCTTGTCGAGCAAGACCTGCAATGCCCCGACTCCCAGCGCAAGCAGGGTAATGCCGATGTAATCGAGTTTTATGCCTGCGCCTTTAAGGCGAGCGAGGTACGGCGGATCTTCCACCAGCCGAAACACCAGCAGCAGGGTGAGCACACCGACGGGAAGATTAATGAAGAAAATCCAGCGCCAGGAATAGTTGAAGGTAATCCATCCCCCCAAAGTCGGCCCAATCGTCGGGGCGAGAATCGCCGTCAAACCGTACAGGGCAAAGGCCAGACCTCTCTGTTGCGGGGGAAATGTGTCGGCCAGGATGGCTTGCGCCATCGGCTGCAAGCCACCACCGCCGGCTCCTTGCAGGATCCGGAACAGCAGCAGCATCCCGAGGCTTGGGGCCGTCCCGCACAATAGAGAACTCAAGGTAAAGATGACGAGACACGACATGAAGAAGCGCTTGCGCCCGAAAACTCCGGCTAGCCAGCCGCTGATCGGCAGCACAATCGCGTTCGACACCAGATACGATGTAAGCACCCACGTGCTCTCATCGTTGCTCGCCCCCAGAGTGCCGGCCATGTAGGGTAAGGCGACATTGGCGATACTGGTGTCCAGCACCTCCATGAAGGCCGCCAGTGCGACAACGCCGGCAATGAGCCAAGGGTTGTACTTCGGCTTCCATACCGCCTGATCCGGCGACAGAGCTATCGATCCGGCACTCATCGCAGATACACCTTCGGTTCTACACTCATGCCGGGACGAAGCTGATGATCTTTGTTTTCCCCGGGATCGAGGACGATCTTCACGGGAATGCGTTGCACCACCTTCACGTAGTTGCCGGTCGCGTTCTCCGGCGGAAGTGCACTAAAAAGTGGACCCGTGGCGCCCGCGATGCTGTCGATGTGTCCTTTGTATCGACGACCACTGGAGTCAACCTCGAACTCCACTCTCTGACCGGGTCGCATCTGTCTGAGCTGCGTCTCCTTGAAGTTTGCCGTTATCCAAACATCGTCGAGTGGAACAACGCTCAACAGCACCTGGCCTGGCTGCACATTCATCCCGGGGACTACCGTCTTATTCACTTCGCCACTGACCGGGGCGACAATCTCTGCGTATTGCAGGTTCAGTTCGGCTTGCTCGAGTGCAGCACGCTTTTGGGCGACGTCGGCGGCCGCGGCTAGCGCGCGAGCACGCGTGGAAGCGACTTGCTGTGGAGCGGTTTCCGCGGCGCGATGATTGGCTTCCGCCTCCGCCAGCCGGCTTTTGGCCTGCTGCACCGACTGTTGCGCTGCCGCTTCGTTTGCGTGAGTGGCAGCCACGTTCGCCGTACTGGCCTTCGCCGCCGCCAACGCTTGGTCGTATGTCTGCTCTGAGACGTTCTGCTTCTCAACCAGCTGCTTGTACCGCCGCAAGTCATCCTGAGCCTTAACGTCGTTTGCTTCTGCCTGGTCGACCTGGGCACGGGCAGCGGCTAATTGCTTTTCAGCGGCGATGATCCCTGCCTGTGCACTGTCAACATCCGACGCTGAATACCTCAGTTGGCTGGCGGTGTTCACAGAGGTGATCGGCACGGCGATGTCGAGCGATCTGGCGGTCGCTTCGGCGTTGGCCAGGTCCGCCTTCGCTTTATCAACCGCCACCTGATAGTCTTTGGGATCGATTTCGACGAGAACGGTGCCCTTCTGCACGTATTGGTTATCACCGACATCAACCTTGATTACGTAACCGGAAATGCGTGCGCTGACTTGGGCGATGTGCACGTCCACCTGCGCGTCGTCCGTGGATTCGTAACTGCCGAGATAACGCCACAGGAAGTAGCCGGCTGCGACTACAAGCAGAGCTGCCAATGCCAGAAGCATGGCGCGGTTCTTTAGACGGGGACGTGGATATCGAACTACCCGCGTGGGTACTGCGCTTTCAGCCGGCGACGCCTCGGTCGTGGTTGCCCTCTTCTCTTCGACGATGGAACCGAGCGGATTTTCTTGAGCGGCCATAACAGATCACCCCACTTTGAAGCTAACGAACTGTCAGGTATTGACTGTAGTTGGTGCGTGCGACACCCAGCGCCCGGGCGAGCTCCAATTTTGCCAGATTGTGAGCGTACAGGCTTACGATATATTGATCGTTGGCGCTCGCTAAGGATTGCTCCGCCTGTACGACTTCGACACTGTCGGTAACGCCCGCGGAAAACCGCTCTTTCGATCGATCGAGATTTTCATTCGCCAGATCGACGTTCTGTTTCGCAACCGCAACCTGCTCTTTAGCAGCCTGCAGGTTGAGGTCAGCGGTTCGTACGTCATAGTCGATTTGTCCGCGTAGATTTTCGGCCTCTGCTTTTCGTTGTCGCAGAGTTGCCTCCGCCGTCGTCTCTTCGCCCTTGATTCGGCCGCCGGTAAAGATCGGAACACTCACTCCCGCCGCAAAGCCGAAAACGCCGTGGGAATGACCGAAGGCCGGACCCTGTACTCCGTAATCGCCGTTGACTGCCACAACCGGATATCGCTCCCCACGAATCGCCGAAAGCTCTCGTTGCGCGGTCACGATCGCCTCGCGTGCTGCACGGAAATCGCTTCGCGTACCGTACGCGGTCTTGAGGGCATCCTCGATGTTCGGAGGCTCCACATCCGCGTAGGGGATCGACTCCGCGAGTTCAAACTTCTGTCCCAATGGCAGCCCGATCGCACGGCTAAGGTCGAGCTTGGCAATGGCGAAGTCGTTTCGTGCAACGCTTAAGTTGTATTGTTCCGTGTGAAGCTGGACCGCGCTGCGTGTCACATCGATCTTCGGACTAGTGCCGGCCTGTAGATCTTCGACAGCCTGGTCGTACACGGCCTGGGCATTGCGAACTTGCGCCTCAGCGGCTTCAATACGTGACGCAGCTTCGATTACTTTCAGGTAGGAATTGCCCACCACTAGCGTGATCACGTCCAGAGTGTCCTTGTAAGACATCCTGGCAGCCTCTTCCGCGCTACGTGCGGCACGAAACCGTTGAATCGACTCGAAGCTGAACAACGTCTGACTCGCACTCGCTTCCGCCATGCTGAAGCTGAACGGCCCTACCACACGTGGAATGCCGGGCACCTTCAGGCCGATGGTGGATAGGCTGATCTGTTCGACATTCTCTGAGACCCCTGCACCCACCTGCGGCAGCAGCAGGCTTAGTGCCTGAAGCCGCTGCCCCCGAGTCGCTCGGACGTTCTCCCCGCTTTCGATTTGCCCAAGGTTGTAGTGGAGCGCCATATTGATGGCATCGCGCAAAGTAAGCTTCAGAACTTCATTGCCCGCAGGGCCGCTCGGGACGCTGCCGAGAATGGGCGAAGACGACTGCGCCATTACCAACACCGTCAACGACACCGAAGACAGGAGTAGCAGCGTAAGCGTGCGGAGCAGGCACGAAAAAAATAGAGGATGCGACTTGGCGGATCGATCTTGCATATTCGACTCCCATTGAGCGTCACGAACCCGCTCTTCGATTATCCTGGACGTCCTGAGGTAGTCCGGTTTCGATGCTGAACAGGCCGAGTCGAACCAGCGACTGATGTACACCTGCGCGTGGCCTCGCCACAGCAATGCCGCGCTCCCGGAGCGGCTGCGGCCTCAGGACCCCACCTCAAAAACCGAGATGCGGTGCATCGCCAAAAGATGCAAATTACTCTGCCGATTGCCATGCAACGTGCTGGTGCTGGTTGGCAAGAAAACAATTACCTATAACGCACGGGGGATTGCGATCGCCGAGGGGTTCCAGCCAATCCAGAGCGTTCTCTAAATGCGCCGCTTATTTGAGCAACTGGAGTGGCTCTGGGCGACTTGCCCTGTGAGTCCGAGGGCTTACCCTCTGGCATATCCACACATCACCTTCCGTTGTGGGAAAGCAGAAAGGATTACGGGCTATCCCCAATGAAAAGATTGGTCGGGGAGAGAGGATTTGAACCTCCGACCCCCTGGTCCCGAACAAGGGATTAGGTCGTCGAGCTGAATGTTTTCAATCTCATACGGTGGCGCTTCGAACTTCTCATTCCTGCTCGATCACCCCAGTCTGGAACGTTTGTAAACCCCCGAATGGCAACCCCAGCCAGGGGTTCATTTCGGTGACTAGCCAGTGGTAAATTCCGGCGAGTTGAAAGGTCGCAGGGCGGCCTCTGCCCTGTCACGCGGAGGCTGCAAGTTCAAGTCCTGTCCCTCACGCGTACGGCAAATACGTTGCGAGTTTTCTGATCTCGTGTTCGTACGCTATCAACTCGAGCCCACCCCGCCTCTCGGCTGCCCGGCTCGTCGTC
>DATKLE010000059.1:0-29867 GCA_035542575.1 Terriglobales bacterium
GATGCAGTTCATCAAAGGCGGATTTTCGTATCGTGTGAAGAAAGAGCTCGGGCTGAACCTTGAGGTTTGGGATCGTGGGTACGTTGATCATCGCATTCGCGATGCGAATGACTATGACCAGCATGTTGTGTATATACGGGAAAATCCGGTGCGTGCTCACCTTGTGGGCCGCGCACAAGACTATCAATGCTCCTCTGCGCACGGAGGATTGGAGATGGATCCCTGCCCGCAGGGGCTAAAGCCCGGGGCGGTGGAGTGCGCGTAACGGCACGGCTAAAGCCGTGCCCTCCCGCCTCTTGCCCGGCATCTATGCCGTCTTCTATGCCGTCTTCACCGCGCTCCCATCCAAACCAAGTTCCCCTGCGACCCCCTTCATCGCCTCAATGCAGAACCCAATATGCTCCTCCAGTTCCACCCCCAACTCCGCCGCGCCGGTCACGATGTCCTGGCGGTTCACGCTTCTGGCAAAGGCTTTGTCCTTCATCTTCTTCCGCACCGATGCCGCCTCCACTTCCGCCAGCGACTTTCCCGGCTTCACCAGGGCGCAGGCGGTGATGAATCCCGCCAGTTCGTCGCAGGCAAACAGCGCTTTCTCCATCGACGTCACCCGCGGCACGCCCGAGTACTCTGCGTGCGACATGATCGCCCGGCAGATCTCTTCCGAGTACCCGCGCTCTTTCAGAATCTCGTTGCCCTTGTAGGGATGCTCTTCCCGGCTGGGCCACTTCTCGTAGTCGAAGTCGTGCAGCAATCCCACCACGCCCCAGAGGTTCTCTTGTTCGGGAGAACCAGCCGCCAGCTTGCGGGCGTAGGCGCGCATGCAGGCTTCGACTGCCAGCGCATGTTTGCGCAAACTTTCCGCTTGGGTGAACTCAGTTAGTAAACCCCAGGCCTTGTCGCGCTCGTTCATGGATTTCTACCTTGTTTTCTCCGGGTTTTCGCCGGGTTGCTTTGGCTTTTCCCCGAGATATTTTGGGTTTCGCCCCAAATTTTGCTTGACATCCACAGCCGTTGTCCCGCAGATTACCGGGGAGTTGGAACTTTTCCCGCGGTTCCAGGAGTAGCCTCCGCTCTGGCTCTCCCAAAACCTAAATGGCCACGACCCTTGCCCCGGTTGATTCCAGGGAAGTCGTTCGTTGCGACCGCTGCCTGCTGGTGCAATTCCGAACCACCAATAACCTTTGCCGCCGCTGCCATGCCTCATTAGACGAGGACGAGCCGGAAATCGTCGCAGCAACGCCAGCGCCGGCGATGGTGCCGTCCAATGGCAACGGACACGGGCACCTGAACCTGGCCGCGTCCATCCGCTCGCTGCGCCTGCGCAACGGTCTGAGCCAGCGGCAACTGGCGACGCGGATGTCGGTCCCGCGTACCTACGTCTCTAAGATCGAAAACGAGAAGGCCACGCCCACCCTCTCCTCGCTGGAGCGGCTGGCGCGGGCCTTGGAGGTGACCGTGCCAGAACTGCTGTCCGGCGGCGAACGCAGCCGCCAAGAGGAAGTCCGCGAACTGATGCAGGACCCGTTTATCGCCGAACTGATGCCCTACCTCTCGCAACTGAATGGCATGCAGATGTCGAGCATTCTGGCGCAGGTCCGGGATCTGACGGTGCGTCCGCGGCGGACGGCATAAAGTCTCGGCAAGGGCTGCCGATAGAGTATAAAGCGCGCCGACGCGGTCGAAAGATCCTTCGCTGCGCTCAGGATTGCGGCGCGCGGCTCGGACGCCGCGCAACCGCCTCAAGTTTTATCCGGGCAACCAGCCAACTGCAGCCGGGATCTTCGGATCCCGGCTTTTTTGTCCCATTCGCCTAAGCCGCGAAGTCTTCCGATGGCCGCCCCGGCACCCCCGGCGGCAGCCGGTCTGTGACCTCCGCCAACCGTGCCAGACGCTCCGCCAGCTGAGGCGTTAGGGCTCCCTCCTGGAACCGCCAGCGATAATTTCCGTCTTTCACACTGGGGATGTTGAGCCGGGCTTCGCTGCCCAGGCCGAGCACATCCTGGAGCGGTACCACCGACAAACTCGCAACCGAACCCTGGGCCAGCCGGATCAGCGCCCAGTTAGCCCCGTCTTCACAACTTCCCGCATAACTCCGCACCGCGCGGCGCTCGTCGTCGCTGGCAGCGGAGTTCCACCAGCCCAGGCTGGTGTCGTTGTCATGCGTACCGGTATAGACCACGCGGTCGGGCGTGAGCCGGTGCGGCAAGTAAACATGCGCACCTGGATTACTGAACCCGAACTGCAGCACGGCTATGCCGGGAATCTGGTGGCGCTCGCGCAGGGCATGCACCTCGGGCGTGATGTAGCCCAGGTCTTCGGCAAAAAATGGCAGCCCGCCCAGGGCTTCCCGCACCTTGTTGAAGAGATCGTCCTTGGGGCCATCCACCCAGCGGCCATGGATGGCGGTGGGTTCGTAAGCGGGAATCTCCCAGAACTGCTCGAAACCGCGGAAGTGATCGAGGCGGATGTAATCACAAGTCTGGGTCGCCCAGCGCAGGCGTTGAATCCACCACTGGTAACCGCGCTCCCGCATGGCCTCCCAGTTGTACAGAGGATTTCCCCAGCGCTGCCCGGTCGCGCTGAAGGCGTCGGGTGGCACTCCAGAAACGACCTCGGGTTCAAGATCGTCCTTCAAGCGATAGAGGTCCCGGTTTCTCCAGACATCCACACTGTCGTAGTCCACAAAGATGGCGATGTCGCCGACCACGCGGATGGATTTGTGCGCACAGTAACAGCGTAAAGCCCGCCATTGCTCCCAAAAGGCGAACTGAATGACGCGGCGAACTGCGATCTCCGAGGCCAGCTCACGGCGCGCGGCTTCCAGGGCTGCCGGCTCGCGGCGGGCGAACTCCCGCGGCCAATGCTTCCAGACCTGGCAGTCGTAGCGCTCGCGCAAAGCATCAAAGAGGACGAAATCCTCCAGCCACCAGGCGTTGTCGCCGCAGAAGCGCTCAAAGCGGCTGCGCGCTGCGGCCGGAGCGTAGTCCAGGAAATTGCGCCCGGCCTGGGTGAGCAACGGCAGCTTGTGCCGGCTCACCTCGTCGTAGTTGATCATGCCGATGCTCTGCGGCAACTCTGACAGGCGCGCAGACTCGATCCAACCGTGCTCTGCCAAGCGCTCCAGGCTGATGAGCAGCGGGTTCCCGGCGAAGGCTGAGATGGAAGAATAGGGAGAATTGCCGGCGGCGGGCGGCCCCAAGGGGAGAACCTGCCATAAACCCTGGCGAGCGCTGGCCAGGAAGTCCACAAATTCGTACGCCGCTGGGCCCAGATCTCCGATGCCGCCGCGCGAGGGCAGCGAGATCGGATGCAGCAGAATTCCAGTCGCGCGGGGAAATGCCATGATTCTTTCTTAAGATGGCAGACGTTGATGCCGACGCCCTGAAGGTGCTGTCTGCAGAGTCGGCCAGAGCAAAGACGGTACCTCCCGTCGCAGGCTGGCTCTACTCGCCTTCTTCACCACCCTGGCCGCGCGTCAGACCTTTCATCTCCTCCTGGTTGATCCTGATCTTGCCGGCTTTCTGCATCTGGTCACGCAGGTTCGCCACAAACAGATTGAACAGCTCGTTTTGCTTGGTCTGCAGCAGCGAATCGCGGACCTGGTCCTTCTTCGCGGCAAAATCCTGCTGCGAGGGTTCCTGTTTTTCCAGGAGTTGCAGCACAGCGCCGGTGTTGCCATTGTCGATCGGCCCGCTGATTTCGCCCGGCTTCATGGAGAACGCCTCCGAAGCCGCTCCCGTCATCGAACCGATATCGGGTACCTGGCCGTCGGGCAGCACGAAGTCGCTGGTTTTCATGGTGGCGCCGAGTTCCTTGGCCGCCTTTTTCAGGTCATGCTCGGCCTTGGCGCGGTCCGAGAGTTCCTGCGTCTTCTGCGTGAGCAGGGCGGTGGTGCGCTCGTTCTTGAACTCAGTCTCCACCCGGCTGCGAATTTCTTCGAAGGTTGGCGTGGCCGGAGGCTTGACGGCCAGCACCTGGAATAGGGCGAACCCCTGCGGCAACTGCGTTTCGTCTGGCGTTTTTTCCCGCGCATTGAAGACCGCATCCATGAATGCCGGCGAAGGACCAATGCCAGGCAATGCGTCGCTGCGGGTGATGAAGTCGGTGGTCACCAGCTGCAGCCCCTTGGCTGCAGCCGCCTTCTCGAGACCGCCGGTCCGGGCCTGCCCAAGCAGGCTGCTGGCTGCGGCGTCAGCGGCACGCGAGGCTTTTTCCTGCCGGATGGCGGGCTCGATCTGGTCCTTGACCTCGTCCAGGGTCTTCATATGGGCAGTTTGGCGGTCATCAATGTGTAAGATGACGAAAGCGTAGCCGGCATTAATGACGTCACTGGTCCCGCCCTTGGGCAGAGAAAACGCGGTGCTGTCCACTTCCGGGACGGGAAAACCGCCCCGCCGGATCCAACCAATGGAGCCGCCAGTCTTGCCGCTGGGATCTTCCGAGTACTTCTTGGCCAGGTCCTCGAAGCTGGCGCCCGCCTTCAGCTGCTTGAGCACGTCTTCGGCCTTGGCGCGCGCCTCGTCCACACCCTTCTGATCCACCTTCCCGTCGGGACCGGGCAGCGGAGTCTTGATCAGGATCTGCCGGACATTCACCTGCTCGGGCACACGATACTCGTCGCGGTGCTGATCGTAGTAGGCCTGCAAATCGTCGCGCGTGACCGAAACCTGCGCCTGCAACTTGGCCGTGTCGATCAGCACATACTCGACTTTACGTTTTTCCGGGATGGAGTTGTTGTAACTGGCCTGGTGGCTGGCGTAATAGGCCTGCAGCTCAGCTTCGCTGGGATGGATTTCCTTGGCGATGTCGTCTTTGCGCAGCACGGCATAGTCAAATTTGACCTTGGTGTTGCGGCGCACGAACTCCTCGTGGACCTCGGCATCGGTGACAAATGCGCTGCCCGCAACCAGGTTCCGCAGCTTGTCGAAGAGGATCTCGTCTTTGACCGTCTGCTCGAACTGCGGCACGGTCATGTCCGCCTGCTGAATCCTGGCTTCGTAGGCATCGGTTCCGATGAACTTGCCGTCAGGGAAAAAGGCGGCAGCGTAGCGGCCATGCTGCAACTCGTCGCTCAGTTCTTGGTCGCTGACATGCAAACCCAAGCGATCGGCTTCCGCCAATATCGCCTTCTCGGTGATCAGCTGTTCGGCCGCGCGGCTGGCAAAGAAGGGGAGCAGTTGCGCCGCCATGGCATTGCCCCGGGGAAACTGCCGCCGCAGCATCATCCTGGCTTCCCGCTGCACCTCTGCGGTAGTCACGTCCTCGCCGGCCACTTTCGCCAACACCCCGCGCCCAGGCGCACCGAAGCCGAAGCTGGAGCCGATTCCACCAGGCACGAGGGTAATCACCATGGCAGCGCAAATGATCAGCAGCAGCCCGCCGAGAATGATCTTCTTCAGAGGGCCAGGGGTTTGCAGAAATCGAATCATGTTCTTGTTACTCCAAGAAATAGCTGGCAGAAATGACGATTATAAACTACGCCCTCTGAAGGGACTGTTCTGGAGGCGTTCGCGGGCTGGAAAAAGGCGACTAGGCTGGCCGCGGTGATGCGACCTTGGCGATGACCAGGCCCGCAAACATCCAGGTGAGGGTGGAATCGGCCAGGTTCACCGCGGTGTAGGCGCCGGAGAATCCCCACCAGTTCCAGTTGGGCAAATCAACGATCACGCTTGCCGCCAGCCCCACGATGGCGAGAAAGATTACGCGTCGCGCGTAACCCAACCCGCTTGTCTGCAGCAGCAGCCACGTGAGCAGGAATGCCGCCGCCATCAGGCTTAGCACCTGAATGATCATCGCTCGACCGAACGACCCGAATCCGCCCCGGCGCACGGCTGCAACCACGATGGGCCCCTTCTGCATTCTTGCCACTACCGCGGCTTCGGCATCTTTCTTCTGTTCCGCAGTCATGCCTTGGGTCGGCGGCATGCCCGGCATGAGGTAAGTTCCGTCTTTCGGAGCGTGGGAGGCAATGACGGAAGAAACTTCATCGTCATTCTGGAAACTGAGCATCGTCTTCTCGTGCCACCCCAGCACTTCCCATGACACCATGCTCCAGGCAAACGCCGCCAGGCCACCCAGGATGGTTCCGAGTACCAGCGCTTTTCTCATGACTTCCTCCGTTGCATGATTTATCTCTGGCCTCCAGCACATTACTGCTTGGTTAAGTTGCCTTCTTTCGCTATTCTGACAATAAATGTTGATAGTGCGACAGCAACCCGCCGAGGCTTGCCCCCGCTTCTCGTCCCGCGTAACCACGCTCTCGCACGAATTCCCTGACGGACAAGTCATCCCAGAACATTTTCATCAGGAGGATCAGCTGGTTTACGCCGGTCGCGGAGTCATGACAGTACGCACGGCGGAGGAGACCTGGGTGGTTCCCCCGCAGCGGGCGGTGTGGATTCCGGCCCGCGTTCCCCACAGCATCGCCATGTCAGGCTCCGTATCCCTGCGGACCCTGTATTTGCGAGCGCATCTTGTGCGGCGCCTGCCCAGGAGCTGTCATGTAATCAACGTTTCTCCGCTCCTCAGAGAGCTGATTCTGTATGCCTGCACCTTCCCCGTGCTGAAGCAGCGGGTCCGTGCCCAAGCCCACTTGATTAATCTGATCGTGGACCAGTTGGAGATTGTCCAAAGCGTTCCGCTTCAACTACCCAGCCCGTCCGATCCGCGGGCGGTCCGGGTCGCGGAAGCGCTATCGCGCGATCCCAGCGACTCGCGTCCTCTGGCGCAGGTTTGCAGCTCTGCGGGTGCCAGCAAGCGGACCATCGAGCGGCTGTTCCGGAGCGAGAGCCACATGACCCTCGGGGAGTGGAGACAACAACTGCGGCTGGTGCATTGCATGCAACTTCTGGCCGCCGGCGAAAAGATAACTCATGTAGCTCTCGAGGCAGGCTACAGCACGCCCAGCGCCTTCATTGCGATGTTCAAGAAAGTCCTGGGCACGACCCCGGGCAGGTACTTCGACCAGAATGGCAGTCGCCGGAGCCGCTGATCACTTTGCCGCGCCGTAGCGGAACGCGTATCCGCGGGCTTCATTCCCTGACATATACCGCGTGTCGTAATTCAGCAAGTCATCCAGATGAGCTCCATCCAAGGGATAGCTCTTCCCTTTCGGATAGGGATACGTCCCCATCGCGCGGAACGGCAGGGGAGCGGCGGTGGTCGGGCTGTAGGCGTAAAAATCCATGTCCTTCTCGTAGCCATTGGCGACAAAGAAATAGTCACGCACTGCCCCCTTGGCCAGCGGAGGTAGCTTGGCAGGGTCAAATTCCAGCGCGACCTCGTCTCCTGATCCAAACACTGCCAGCCGGTCATCGAAGGACGTGACCAGGGGAAGCACGTCGCCGTAGCGCGTGTAGCTTCCCTCGGGCCGCGTATAGGGCCCGGTCGGACTCGCCTTCTCATATAAGTACGCGACGTTTCCCGGAGGCTGGTTCTCGATCTTCAGAGGGAACCCATGGAAGCGGAGATCGGCGCGCGTCAGCGGAACCGGGGTCAGACCAACCATCTGGTTCTGACTAGTTCGATTGATCAGAATGCTGTCCCAGTAAATCTGCAGGTTGGTCGAGATGCGGATGCGCTTCATGCCGAGCGGTAATTTGCCCGTGAGATTGGCGGTCATGGTGCGGCTGCCTCCGGCGGGAAAGCCCATATCATCCATGACGCGCGTCCACTTTCCATCCTCACCGAGTGCCTCGACGTAGGGAGCTACCGGCTGCAGCCCGGCCTGGTCGGCGGCGTACATGCTGGTAGCGGAGAAGTACTCGATTTCTCCGTGCATGAGCAGCCACAGCGGGCCTCCGCGATAGGGATGCCCCAGATCGAGTTCCAGGCTGTGCATCTTGGTGAACCCGGCGAATGGGAGCAGCTCGAAGTCGCCGAAGTAGCGATGGGCCAGGAGATCGGGCAGCACGTCGTGCCCGTGTTCGTCCCAGGCTCCGGCCGGCGGATGGGCATCTTTTGGACTGCTGGCCACGACTTTGAACTCCGGGTAGGGCGGACTGCTGGCAAAGTATTCGTTGGGATAAACGTCGAAGCTGGCGGGATGATCCACGGCCAGCAACCGCACCTGGTCGAGGTAGACGGCCTCTTCCAGCGGTTCCATGAAGCGGAAACTCAGCTTGCCGTTTTTCTCGCGGATGGCCTGGCGATCAATCTTGACGTATTCAGTCGGCCGCGGAATGTTGCGCTGACCGGGCCCGACCCAGTGGCCAACTACGCCCGCTCCCAACATGTCGGCAACGAGCGCGTAGCGCTGGCCGTCCCAGACGAAAAGCGTTGGACAAGAGCTGCCGCGGCGGTCAATCTCGGTGAACTTCTGCAGTTTGTCACCCGCGACCTCGACCTCGTCCTGAAGCACGCCAGTGGGCCAGAGCATGCGGACAACGTCGGCTTGCTTCGCCTGACCAAGCCCGACTACGAGATCGGTTGAGTTCTGCCCCAGATAGCCCGACGAGCCGGCAATCTCAAACTTCTGACGGTTCCCGCCGGCAAACACCTCGACCTTCGTGCCGATGGCGCTCTTGTTGTCAGCCAGGCCTTTGAGCGAGAGCTTGAGCCAGTGATTCTGGTTGCCTCCATCGTTGCGCAGCAGGACGGCCGGACCTTGGTTCTGGGTGATCAGCAGATCGGTGTCGCCGTCGTTGTCGTAGTCGGCCGTAATGAGGGCGCGGGGACGTTTCAGTTGGATCTTGTCGAGGCCAACGTCAGTGGTGACGTCCTTCCATCCATCCGGCCCGAGATTGCGGAACAGTCGAATTTCGCCCTTGCCGTCTTTCGTCTCACCCACAGCGGCGAGGTCCACCCAACCATCGTTGTCATAGTCGAAGGCGGCGACACCGAAGGCGCGGACCCAGTTGATCTCAGGGAGGCTCTCTTGCTCGAATGCTTTGCCTTGGTTGTTCTTCCATAGGCTGAGGCCGGGAGATCCCATGGTTGTAAACGCCAGATCGATCCAGCCATCGTGATTGAAATCCAGAATAGCGACTCCCTGCGAGAACTTAGCAATGCTGGAGCGCCAGGGCAAACCGTCAAACTTTCCCTCACGAGGATTCAACAATACGATAGGAAAGCCGCTGGGACATATGGCGACGAAATCAGTCGCCCGGTCGTTGTTGATATCCGAACCAATGATGTTCCCGCTGCACATGACTGCTCCCTCTCTTGAGGGCACAACCTCCCCTGTTACCGCGGTGAAGGTACCATTGCCATTGTTGCGCCAAACTGTAGTAAAGCCCCCCACAAACAGATCGAGGTCGCCATCGTGGTCGTAGTCCACAAAGGCTAGGCCGAAGGCGAAACCTCCACCCGCCAGGCCTGCCGCCTCGGTCACATTCTTGAACGAGCCATTCTGTTCGTTGTGCCACAGCAAGACGCTTTTCCCGGCACTCACTGCCAGGTCCGCGAAGCCGTCGTTGTCGTAATCGCCCGAGGTACACATGATCGCGTGCGTTTTGGGATCCAGGCCGGCATTGGGGGACACATCGTGAAATTTGCCGTTGCCGAGATTGTGATACAGCGACATGCCTCCAAAGGCACCACCGTCGGGGAGGAAGAGATCGACACGACCATCATTGTCGTAGTCGAGGAAACACGCTCCAGGATTGAGGGCGACTGCTTCGTCCTCCGAACCTGTCGGCTCAATGCTCGTCGTGACGATCCCTGCTTCCTTTGTCACATCCACAAAGCTCACCGCAATCTGCGCTGGGACCTTGGCCGGAGCCCCCGCAGCCTCTTCCGCCAGCGAATACTTCCCCTGCTCGCCATACGCCAGGCTGATCGCCGCGCCCAATTTGTTCTGTGTGATGTGCTGGAAGCGCGCCAGATGCTCCCGCGCACCTGCTGAGTCTCCCGACTGCTGCAATGCCCGTGCCAGTCCAAATTGTGCCGAGGCATGCAGCGGATTCAACTTGAGCGCGTGCTGAAAGGCATCCAACGCCTGCGGCAACTGCTTTACCTGCACATAGGAGGCACCCAGAAAATACCAGCTATCGGCGTCGTTGGGATCGATCTCGGTCACTCGGCGAAACGCATCTACCGCTGCCTGTAGCTTGTCGGAGTTCTTGTACAGCAGTCCCAGGTTGTACCAGGCATGGGGGTCGTGGGGATCGCGCTGGACGGTTTCTTCCAGCACCTGCCGGGCCGCATCCACACGGGTCAGGTTCAACAAAGCGATGCCCTGGTTCAGGCGGGCCATCTCCAGCTTAGGATCAAGGCTCGCCGCCTCCTGAAAATTCTTCAGCGCCTTCTCGAAGAGCTGCTGGTTCATGTACGCAGCGCCGAGGTTATTCAGCCGGGCGGCTTCGGCGGGATTGGCGGGCGCCGGTTTCTGCGCACACAGGGCGAACACACAGGCCACCACAAGCAGGATGCTGCCGATTCGCTGAATCATCTCCAAGGAGTTAACCACAAAGGGCACAGGAGAACACAGAGGTTTTTCCTCCGTGCCCTCCGTGTCTCTGTGGTTATTTATGGTTTTTCGTGTATGGCCTCGCCGCAATCACGCCCTTCGCCTCTTGCAGCGTGATGGTCTGGCCCGCGTCCACGTTCGTCAGCTTGTCAACCTGCCCGCTGGGCCACTGGACCTCTATTGAGTCCGCCTTGGCTGCGCTGCCCAGGCCGAAGGTCAGCACCAGCTCACTCTGCGACAAGTAGCTCGACCCGCTGCGCATCATCTGCCACTGTGAGTCCTTGCCGGACTTGATCCGCACTACCGCACCAATCCCGTCGCGATTCGACTTCGCCCCCTCGAGCTTGACCCGCAAGCTGTGGTTGGTCGCGCCCTCGCTCTCAAACAGGTAGGCGGGACCGCCGTTGGTGGTGATGAGAACGTCGAGCGCGCCGTCGTTATCAATGTCGGCGTAAGCCGCGCCCCGCGCCACTCTGGGAGCAGAGAAGGCCGCGCCCAGCGACTTCGTCACTTCCTGGAATTTGCCTCCGCCCAGGTTGCGGAACAGGTGCGGCGGCTCCGCATACCTCACTCGCGGCTGCACCCGCTCGATGGCGTTCTCGATATGGCCGTTGGCGACGAAAATATCCGGCCAGCCGTCGTTGTCATAATCGAAGAAGAAGCAGCCGAACCCGAGCGTCAGCAGCGTTGCCCGCCCCACCTCCGAGCGCGGCGCCTCGTCTACAAACAGGCCGTTGCCCTCGTTGTGATAGAGCGAAAGCATCTGGTTGGAGAAGTTGGTGATGATGATGCTGGGATGGCCGGAGCGGTCATAGTCGGCGGCATCCACGCCCATGCCGGACCGCGCCACCCCGTCCTCGCTGAAGCCGATCCCCGCCAAAACTCCCTTGTCCTCAAATGTTCCGTCCCGCTTGTTGAGGTAAAGCTTGTTGGGTTGGGTGTCATTGGCCAGCAGGATGTCCGGCCAGCCATCGCCGTCGTAGTCGAGAATGGCGACGCCCAGCGCTTTCGAGGTGGGATCGTAGAGCTTGGCTTTGGCGGTGGCATCCTCGAACTTGCCGCCACCCAGATTGTGCCACAGCCTCGCTGAAGCTCCTTCATAGGATTCCGGAGTGCAATAGGACTTATGCGTGCCGTCGAGTGTGCAATACAGATCACCCTTCTCCGACCACTGCACGTAGTTGGCGACGATCAGGTCGAGTTTGCCGTCGCGGTCGTAATCCACCCACGCGGCGCTGGTAGAAAATTCCTCGGGTCCCCACAGGCCGGCCGCCTTGGTCACATCAGTAAATGTGCCGTTGCCATTGTTGTGAAACAGATGGCTCTGCCCCAGCGCGCTGAGGAATAAGTCGTCGTAGCCGTCGTTATCGTAGTCGCCGACCGCTACGCCCATTCCAAACATGGAGATCGCCAGTCCGGCCTTGCGCGTAACGTCGGTGAACGTGCCATTGCGGTCATTGTGGTAGAGCTTGAGGGTGGTAGCGGCGCCGGGATGGCCGGGCCAATTCTCGTCGTTCATCAGCAGAATGTCCGGCCAACCATCGTTGTCGTAGTCAATGAACGCGCAGCCCGGACCCATGGTCTCCGGCAGATATTTTTTCCCGAACGCCGCGTTGTTGTGCCGGAAATGGATTCCCGCCCCCGCCGTGACATCGCGGAAGGTGACCGCTTGCGCGACGCTGGGGACAACCAGGGCAGCCGTCAGCGCAGCGGCCGCAGCCGCGCGGGGAAGGAGTTGGTTTTGGGTGGCGCAGCGTTTCAGCGCCGCAATAAAAGCACTTTCGGCATACCTGACGGCATGCCCTGAGATGAATCTCCGCATCCTGGGAGTGAACGAACCCATTACCTGGAGGCCCCGGCCGCTGAGATCACCTTTGCCGCCCGACGCTCGGCCTGGACTTTCCGGTAACCCGACCCCAATTCCGGCAACGCTACCGACACGTGCTCATGGATCGCCTGCCGCTCGTTGTTATCCTCATGATTGACCTCACGGTAAGGCCCGGTGATGGCCTGTGACGCCTCGTTGGCCTTGAAGCGCAAATAACGCACCTGATACTCATGCGCCCGCTTGGAGTCGCCCAGTCCGGTGTAGCACAGCATCAGGTTGTAATGCGCCTGCAAATCTTCGGGATCGATGGTCAGCACCGACTCGAGCACTTTCACCGCATCCGCATATTTCCGCTGCAGGAAGAGGATGCGGCCCAGTTCGTTCAGCGCCACCCGGTCCCGCGGATACTGATCCAGGACTGTCCGCAGGTGGGCTGCGGCCTCGTCGTAGCGGCCGTCGTTGCGCAGCACCATGGCATAGAAGAAGTGCGCCCGCGCGAGGTTGGGGCTCACGGCAAGCGCCTTTTCCAGCACCGTGCGGGCCCGGTCCATATCGCCCTCCTGCACCGCGGCGCGGCCGATGTTGACCCATCCGTCGGGATTGTTGGGATCGATCTCGGTAATTTTCTGGAACGCCGCCTCCGCGCCCTTCAGGTCGCCCTGCAAAAGCAGGCCGATGCCGTAGTCGTTCCAGCGCTGCCAATCGTCCGCCTGCAAGACGGTCTTGGGCTGGGGCGCCGGCGCGTTGTGCGCCTCAACCTTCAGACTGACCTCGTCCTCTCCCAGGACCTCAATGGGAAGGTTGGGGATCTTCTCCTCTTTTGCCGACACTCCATTGACCGAGCCCGTGAAGACAAATTTCGTGTCATCGAAATCCGGAGTGACTTGAGGTTTCATCTGGTTGGGGTCGGGTACGCCGGCAAACGAGAACTGCGTGTTCCACCAAGCAAACTTGCGGTAGCACAAGCGCGCGTGCAGGGTGATCTTGTTCCCGGCGTTTTCCGGAATGTGCATCCGGTAATGCACCGTGTCTGCGGCGCCCGGCGGGATCAGGCGCACATAGACCACGGCGCGCGTCGCCCAGGCATTGCGCTTGTTGATGGGATGACCGTGCTCATCGACCATCAGCGAGCGATAGAAGTGCGCGCCTTTCTCCACCGGGCCTTTGCCGTTGTCTTCGACCATGCCGCTCCAGAAAACGACCCGGCCTTTGTCATCCGTTCCCTTCAGCTCGAGCCAGGTGTCAAAGGCATCCACGGTGCCGCCGGGGAAGAAATGACCGATCTTCTTGGTCCGGACCACCACATCTACGCGCACCGTGTCGCCCCGCCGGACTACGGGCTGCACCCGGTTCAGTGGCGCGGTGACAGGTGCGACCACCTCCGGTCCTGCGGGTGCAATCTTCGTCGCGGCTTCCTCCCCTACCGCGAACGTTGTGGACATGTCAGCCTGCGGAGCTACGCGCGATGTCAGCCTCTCCCCCGCCGGCGAGAGCGCAAAGATGTCCACGCTCAGGATGCCGTTCTTCAGAAACTCCTCGACCACCTTGAGCTGCTTGAAGTCCTCGTTCGCCGTAGGCAGAGCTGTGTTGGCAGCGGGGAACCGATGCGAGTGCACAAACCCGTTGATATTTCCAAAGTCCTTGGAAGCCGTCAGCGGCATGTGGCAGTCCGCGCACTGGGCCGGTTTGGGGGGATAGTAGAACGAGCGTGCGCCCTGCCCAGAGACTCCGCTGGCTTGCCAGTTGTCATATTCGTTGAAGCCGCGAATCCAACGGTAATGGTTCACCGGCACGTCGAGGTGCACCTTGTGGCAAGTCGAGCAGAACTCCGCCGTCTGGTTGCGCATGAACGGCTTGAGAAACACGCGGCGGTGGGGCTCGGGATTCAGCTTGACCAGAAAATCGTGCAGCGTCCGAACCACCGGATTCTTGCTGGCGGCCAATTCGTGCAGCTTGGGATACTCCAGGTAGAAATCCCCCTGGCCCATAGTGCTCTTCACGTCGGCGATGGAGTGACACATCATGCAGCCCAGTCCGGCCTGCGCCTCCGGACGATGCACGATCTGTTTGATCGGCGTATCCATCAGCCCGCTGTAAAGCACCGCCGGATCGTGGCAGCCTCCGCACCACTTCGAGGGCCGGGTGCCGACCGTGTCCTGCATGTACTCGATTGACTTGCGGTACCACTGATTGTTGAACGAAGAAAAATGGTGCGCCGAGCTGAACCACTCCCGGTAGATGTCTTCATGGCAGCGCTTGCAGGAATCCGACTCCATGAAGTACTTGCTGGGAATCTTCTGTCCGCCATACACCTGCGCGGAACTGGGGAAAAACGGCCCTTGCGGGCCGTCACCCTCACCGTTCATGGTGGCCGGCGGCATGACAGGGTTCTCGATGCGAGCCCGGTTCTCCCAGCGCGAGTTGCGCATGTACCAGGCGCCGGTCCCCAGCCCTGCCAGAACGGCCAGGCAAAATGCGCTTCGAATCAATGCCGCGCCCGCGCTCGCCCCCAGCCAGCCACGCTGGCCCAATCGGTCGGCAAACAGAATCCCCACGCCTGCCAGGCACAGAACAATATGCAGGTACAGCCATCCCCATTCATCTCGCGGCGTGCCGGTGTAGATCAGGACGCACCCGAGGATTCCGCCTCCCAGCAACAACAGCCAGCCCAGGCGAGCTTCTACGCTCGAATCTCTCAGCAGCCGGTACAGGAAGGCCAGCAACAGGACGGTAGTAACCACGCCCGCCAGGGTGTGCAACAGCACCACTCCGGCATAGAACACATTGGGCTGAGGATAGGCGTAGAGATATCCAGCCGAGACCACCAGAAAGACAATGAGGCCGACGAGGAGCCGGGAGCCGAGATAACCTTCTACGCGTGGCATGGTCTACTTCTGGGAGAACGCACCGAAACCACTCACCCCGGGCTGGTATCGGTTGGCAGCTAAAGCGAAAGATTACCGCGTTTGTAAACCCATGTCGAGGGGCTCAGGCGCTGCCGATGAGCGGCGCCTGCCACTCTCCCCGCTGCGCCTCCAACTCCTCCGCCACACTCAGCACCACTTCCTCCTGCCATGGCAATCCCGCAACCTGCACTCCGATCGGCAACCCCTCAGCGGATTTGCCCATGGGCACCGCCACCGCCGGTACGCCCAACAGATTGAACCACTCGGTGTAACTCCAGGCATCCAGATACTTCACCGTCTGGCCGTCGATCGTCCAACTGCGCTCGCCGTGCCGAAAGGCTGGAACCGCTGCCACCGGACACAACAAGACGGGAAACTCCCGCATCTGCCGAAAGACTTGCATGCGCACCATGTCGCGCTCGATCCAGGTGTCCAGCAGAGTTTGCGCCGTGTGCGGCTTCTCCTCGGCAACCCAACCGGAAAACTCCCGAAGAATCGGCGTAAGCTCACCTTCATGCATGCGCGTCATCGGGCCGAGCAGCATTCCGCCGGCAACGCCAAACAACTTCCACCACAGTTGGCGCGACGCCTCGAGTCCGTCGGGACGAAACGCTTCGACCTGGAATCCCGCCCGCTGCAGCGCCTGCGCCGCCGCCCGTATCGCCGCGCGCGTTCCCGGAGTCACGGGGGTGCGACCGTCGTCTTCAAAATAACCCACACGGACCTTTTTCAAATCCGCCACAGCGGGCCAACGCACTGAAACCGGCACTGCCGAAGGATCGCCATCATCCGGGCCCTGCATGACTTCAAACAGTACCTTCAAGTCGGCAATCGTGCGCGCCATCGGCCCCACGACACCCAGCAAGGCGAACGGCCCTACCGACACCGGGAAGTGTCCGGTGGCCGGAATTCGCCCGGGGGTGGGTTTGAGCCCGCAGATTCCGCTGAAATGCGCCGGCACCCGAATCGATCCTCCTCCGTCGCTGCCTACGCCCCCGGCAGAGCATCCGGAGGCAATCGCTGCCGCTTCGCCCCCACTCGATCCGCCCGGCGTCCGCGACACATCCCAGGGATTGTTGGTGCGGCCATAGAGAAGATTGTCGGTCTCCCACGCCATGAGCAGCTCGGGACAGTTGGTGACTCCCAGGACGATCGCGCCCGCCGCGCGCAACCGCGCCACCAGCGGGGCATCCTGCGAGGCTACATAGCCCGCGCGCAACTTCGTTCCCGCCTCGCAGCGCAGGCCCTCAACCTCAATGGAACTCTTGATGCTGATTGGCACCCCATGCAGCGGTCCCAGTTTTTCCCCGCGCTTGACTCGGCTCTCAGCGGCCCCGGCATCCCGCCGTGCGCGCTCCCCATCCACCTGGACGAACGCGTTCAGCTGGGGATTCAGCCGCTCAATCCGTGAGAGGTGCGCTTCCACCAGTTCGACCGGAGACAGCTTTTTGCTGCGGATCTTCTCAGCCATGGACACGGCTGACAGCAGGTTCAGTTCTGACATGCGCTGGTCTCACTCACAAGAAAATGGTGAGTCTAGCATGGGGAAAAATCCTGGAGTGCGGGATGGCGCGGAACAGAGGCAGGGACCGTGGAAAAAACGCCAGATGGTCTAGTGCGAAACCAACAGAGACATCCGCGATTTCTGCGGACGCGCTGCGAGGTGTGCGGCGCGTCCCTTGCGGCTTCGCTTGCTGAGCCAGTCTTTCAAGGATCTTCGTGATGGCGCCGTCATATGGGAAAACAGCATCCCCACCCGGCCTTCCTCGTCGGCCCAGATCATCTCGCCCACGCCTTCCACCATGGCGCTCGTGCCCGGCAAGACAAACCGGAAGGGAACCTCTGGAACTGCCGGTAGCGGTTCTGCGGCCTGCAGGGCCAAGCCCCGCTCGTTCAGATCCAGCACGATCGCGGGCAAGGCGGCAACCCCGAACTGGAGGTACACCAGGGTTTCGAGCGCTTGCCGCGGAGACCGCCGCCGGTCAGGCTGCATGAAGCCCCGCCCCGCCCGCAGCGAACGTGTCACCTGTGGCAACGCCAGCGGCTTGTACATGACAAAGTTAGCGCCTGCCTCAAAGGTAGGGGCCACGCCGGTCAGCGCTCCGATCATAGCGAATACGACCGGCCTGCGTTGCGGGGGCGCCATGCGGGCTATGCGGGCAACCTGCGCAGCCGCCGGAAGATCAAAATCAATTACCACCAAGGAGTAGTGCCCTTGCATCAGCAGTTCCATGGCCTCGGGCGCAGACAGGCAGATTTCCTGCTCGATGTCCAGTTCCTCCAGGGCCGCTGCCAGCACGCGCAGCGAGTGCTGGTCCCGGCACATCAACAGGGCATTCAGCCTCATGAGGCGCAGCTTACGGCGCGGGTCATCCAGCGTAAAGTAACCCCGGTAATAGCGGAAGTCTTACCGAAGAGCGTGCTTCACCCTACGTGTTGCAGGATGAGGCGTTTGCAACCGCGGCGGGAAAAATTAGAAAGGAATTATGAAGCCCGACCGGCTTCAGGCGCCGATCAGCTTCTCCAGGCCGGCGCGGTTGCGGATAAGCAAGGTCGATCCGCGCAATTGCGCGAGCTGCTTCTCGCGAAACTCGCCCAGAACACGGGTGACGGTTTCGCGCGAAGTGCCGATCAACTGTGCGATTTCCTCATGGGTGAGGGAAACCTTGATGCGGATTCCGTCTTTGGTATTGTCGCCATCCGTGGCCCACTCCAGCAGCAGCCGCGCCAGCTTCTCGGAGACCGAGTGCGACAGGCCCAGCGAACGGATCATTTCATAAGCGCTCTGGCAGTTCTCGCTCAGATGCTGGGCCGCGTTCAGGCAGGCGTCCGCATGGTTCTGCAGGAAACGCATGAAGTCATCGCGCTTGATGAAATCCAACTGGCAGGGTTGCAGCGTCTCCGCTGTGAGCTCGTAGGGCTTGCCCGACACGGTAGCATGCAGGCCCAAAACTTCTCCGCCTTGCGCGATGCGCAGAATAAGGGTCTTGCCGTCACGCGAAGTGGTCGAGAGCTTCACCCGGCCGCTGCACACAATGTACACGCCGCGCGCCGACTGCCCTTCCACAAACAACACCGCCCCCTGCGGATAGGCGCTCGCGTATTTCACCCGTTCCAGGTCTTCCAGAGAGGACTTGGGCAAATCGCAGAAGAACCCCGAATTGCGCAACTTGCAAATCAGGCAGCTCTCGGTAATCTGCAGCCCGTAGGGTGAGCTCATGCCGGCGGAGTCCTCCACCTGCGGCGACTATATCACTTTGGGTTGTGATTTGCAGCACATCGCAGGGGAAGCAGGTGACGACGGTACCGCAGGAAAGACCCACCGCAGAGCCGGGCGGATGGTCACGATCAGTGCCTGG
The DNA here is from genome assembly GCA_035542575.1 of Terriglobales bacterium. GTDB lineage: Bacteria > Acidobacteriota > Terriglobia > Terriglobales > Acidobacteriaceae > JAIQET01. The sequence continues at coordinate 18,502 of DATKLE010000059.1, forward strand.
CTGGGGCTAGCTTGCCTCCCCGCTCTGGCCCAGACCGTCCGGCCGGTGGAGCTTCCGGATGCCCCGTCGAGCGTGGCGGCAGCCGCTGCGCCACTGCCGTCGCCAGCGCCTCCCGGCACAGGGGGCGGTTGCCAATGGCAGGCTGCCGAAACCGAGAGCTGGTTCCGGCGGACGCTCAAACGTGGTCTCCAGGACCAGTGTGAAATCTACGTCGCTCCTTCCCACGCCTCGGCCGTGAAATGGGACCTTGGATTCCTGGCCCTGACCGCAGGCCTGATTGCCTCGGACCCCCACGCCTCGGGAGCGCTTTCCAGGGACCACCTCACCGTCAGTCGCGATATCTCCAATGTTGGGCTCTATGCGACCACCGCAAGCGTCGGCGGCCTGTGGCTGACCGGAGCAGCCACCCACAACCCCCACACCCGCGAAGCAGGATCTTTGGGAGCGGAAGCCCTCGCGAACACCGCTGCGGTGTACGCGGTGATGCAGGTCATCGCAGGCCGCCAGCGCCCTCTCCAGGGCGATGGCGGCGGGCATTTCTGGAAGGACAATGCCCTCAACAGCTCATTCCCGTCCGGGCATGCCATGTTCACCTGGACCGAGGCCAGTGTCATAGCGCATGAGTATCCCGAGCCCTGGGTGAAGTGGCTGGCATACGGGACCGCGACCGCTGTCTCGGTCACCCGCTTCACCGGAAAAGAGCACTTCCCTGCCGATGTGGTGGTGGGCAGCACCCTCGGCTATCTGATCGGACGCCACATCTTCCACTCCCACTGCCAGCCGGGGCTCAGTCCGGCCTGCCCCCTGGGACCCAGGTGAGCGGAATAGCCCAGCGGTGAGAATGCCGGGCCGGCGTGCGCCGCCACAGGCTCGACCCACGCAGCAGGCCGAGTTCTTTCGTAATCTCCTCTGGGGTAAGCCGGAATGCGATATTGGGGAGGCAACGCATGCCCGAACGTTCCGGAGAACGCGTCAACCGCGCCCGCCGCGTCAAGCTGGCGGGAGCGGTGCTGGTCCTGCTGCGGCTGGAGAACGGCCGCAACGTGCGCGCCCGTCTGCACCAGCTCTCCATCAGCGGCGGATTATTGCACATGGAGAAACCCGTGGACGAGGGCATCAAGGTGGAGGTGATGTTTCACGTGGGCTCCACTACGGTGCGCAACAAAGCGCGCATGCTGTTCCCTCACTGGGCCACCCAGGGCTGCCTCCAGCCCTTCGAGTTCTGTGATCTCGCCGAGGAAGACCGCCAGAAGCTGCAAGCGGACTTGCACGCCCTGCTTGGCCAAACCGAATTGGGCGCTGCCGCGGGCTAAACGCGGACACGCAGGCGTCCTGACTCGTGCCCCCACCCACAACTTTTCGGTAGAATATTTCCCGCCACAGATCGCTCTTTACAATGGAGGCCTATGCAGCATTCACCTCGTTTCCTGCAAATCGTTGACGATGCCCGCAAACGTGTTCGCGAAAACACTGTGGACGATGTCAAGGCCATGCTCGACGGTGGCGACAAGTTTCTCCTCGTAGACGTGCGGGAAGAGAGCGAGTTTGCCAAAGACCACCTTCCCGGCGCGATCCATCTCGGAAAAGGCGTGATTGAGCGCGACATCGAAGCTCGTGTGCCCGACCTGCACGCTCCTATGGTCCTTTATTGTGGAGGCGGATACCGATCCGCCCTGGCCGCCGACAACCTGCAAAAAATGGGATACACCAACGTAATTTCGATGGACGGGGGAGTGCGCGGTTGGCGGGAAAAGGGGTATCCCTTAACCAAGGGTTGAGGCGCGTCCAGCAACCCGGTCGAGCCCCTGTTTCTCCTCGGCGGTCAGCGGCCGAACGGATCCTTTCGCAAGCTTACCCAGCTCGAGCGGCCCGATCGCGACCCGCACCAGGCGCAGCACTTCGACTCCCAGCTGCGCCAGCAGCCGGCGAATGTGGCGGTTCTTGCCCTCGTCCAGCACTACCTCGAGCCAGGTATTGCGCTGCCCTGCGCGCAAGATGCGAACCCCGCGGACACGGAGAAAATCACCGTCGCCAGTCTGGACGCCCTTCTGCATGGCTTCCAGCAGTGCCGCATCCGCCACGGTTCCCACCTGCACGTGATAGGTCTTGTCGACATGCGTTTGCGGCGCCAGGATGCGTGCCGCCCACTCCGAATCGTTGGTCAAGAGCAGCAGGCCCTCGCTGGCCTTATCCAGCCGTCCCACCGGCGCCACCCAAGGCCATTCCTCGCCTACATACGAGTAGATGGTCTCGCGGCCCTTTTCATCCGACGCGGTAGTGACTACGCCTCGCGGCTTATTGAGCATGAGATATACGCGGGCGTGGGCCACGACGGAGCGGCGGTCGAGGGATATTTGATCGTGTGGCAGGCGGACGGGAGCTTCCGGATCGCGGCAAACCCGGCCGTTGAGCGTGACCCGTCCGGCACGGATCCATTCGCCCGCCCGCGAGCGGGAGCAGTAACCCAGTTTCGATAGGGCGCGGGCCAGGCCGACGCGACGCCTCGCCTTCGAGGAAGGTAGCACCCTTCTATCGTAAATGGGGCGAAGCTTCGCGCTCCACTCCGACAGCGCCAATGAACCGGGTTGGCCGTCAAGAAGAAAACTCAAGGAGGCCGCTGTTCTGGCCTCCCCTTGTCACTCGGCGTTATTCAGACTTCGGACGCCCGTTGTGGGCCCTCTCATGCCTTTCCTTGGCCTGATGCTTCACGTTGTAGCTCTTGTGCATCATCCGCTCCGGGTTCTTCCTGGCCGCCTCCCTGAACCTCGGATGCTCATTCATGAACTTCTGCAGCTCGGGATGCTTGGCCAGATAGTCCGGATTGTTGAGCAGGGACGGATCCTTCCTGAGCTCCTCACGGGTTTCTGGATTCTTCTGCATCCAGCGGTCAAACTCCTCCATGGTCTGATATCTGGACCCGGGGTTGTTCGCCTGGTTTCCTGGGCCGCCTTGCCTGGTCACATCATTCGCCGAGGTGTCCTGCGCCATCGCCCTACCGGACGCCACCATGGCGCCCAGAGCGATCATGCCCAGCACGGCCGCCACCATCAAACTACGCTTGATTGTCTTGAACATCGTTTGTCTCCTCCCGACCCTTCTCTTCAAAATGACAGCCTAACCCGAAAGCTATAAACCCCGTTGGGGGCAAGAAGTTGGTGTGTTTCTGCTGTGCCAGCCCACAGCGGCCGCCAAGGCCACGGGGAGCTCTCGACCCGTGCTCGGCTTGGGGATAGTACCAACCCAGTGCAAAGACCGCAATTTCGACCCGCCTGCATCTCCCCATGCACCTTCAAGTTATTACTGGTGAAGGATTTAGTGATAGAGTAGCGACGGCTGGGGGAGGCGACCGGCGAGGCCCTCCGGCGGTGCCAAAGGGTAAAGAGAGATTTTCGGGAGAACCGGCTCGGAACTCCCTAGTCCACTCAGGGGTGCGGGGTCTGCGGCACCCTCCCGAGCTTGGAAGTGCCGGGCCCCGCAGCCGCCCTTCCCCGCTGCCGGAAGCGCCGCACCTTGGCGCGGTTGCCGCAAGCCTGCATGTCGCACCAGCGGCGCATCCCGTTGCGGCTGGTGTCAACAAACAACCAGGTGCAGTTTTCGCCGGCGCACTGCCGAATGCGGAGCAGCCTGTCCGAGGTAAGCAGCTCCATGGCGGACCTGACGACCGCCCACAGCACCCGATCGAAGATGCGGCCGCTCTTCTCCCATGCCAACTCGTACCGGTCTCCCACCCGCGCGATGCTCACCTGCGCCATCGCGCGTCTAAAGTATTCGTTCAAACCCGCCAGAGCGAGGGGACCGGACTTTCCACGCCGGGCGATACCGGAGAAAACCTCATAAACCAGCCCGCGTAGCTGCAGAGCGCGCTGGAAGTCAGCCGCGGCTTCGGGATGCGTCTGTCCCCCGCGGCGCAGCGCCCGGGTCTCCCCATCCGGCAGTAAGCCAGCTTGCTGCGCCCAGTCGGTCAAGTCCGCGAAGGACTGGAGGTCATCTCCCGGATCGGGGGCGCCGTAATTGTGGATGGTGTTGGCGAAATCCAGCGCCAGGTTGCCCGCAATCAATTCGAAGTCCATAGCCCGTCCTTTTCCCGCAGTGGCGGCGTCTCGCCATCGGAGGTGGCAGCGAGCACGCTCCATCCTCCGGCCCGTTCTGGAGGCCGTCCGGGCTGCACCGCGCACCTGTGTAACCTGTAACTATACATTGACAGGTTAGCAAAGAAGGTGTAACCTTCATAGCTAATTTTGGAGGTTACACATGAGCATCGTCCCATTTGCCATTCCCTACTCCGAATCCGCCGTCCAGGATCTGCGCACCCGCCTGGCCCAAACCCGTTGGCCGGACGAGATCCCCGGCTCCGCGTGGACGTACGGCATGAGCCTCGAGTACGTGCAGAAACTCTGCCGGTACTGGAAGGACGAGTTCGACTGGAAGGCGCAACTGGAGAAGTTCTCCACCTACCATCACTACCGCTACCAGGCGCAGGGAATTGGGATCCATTTCATCCACGAACGCGGCAAAGGTCCCGACCCTATGCCCCTGGTCATCACCCACGGCTGGCCCGGTTCGTTCCTGGAGATGCTGAAGATCATCCCTATGCTCGCGGACCCGGAGCGCTACGGAGGCGATCCTGCAGACTCCTTCGATGTGGTCGTCCCTTCCCTGCCCGGCTTCGGCTTCTCGGACCGGCCCACACAGCCCGGCATGAACAATTTCCTCACCGCCGACTTATGGGTAAAACTGATGAAAGAGCTGGGCTACGACCGTTTCGCCGCCCAGGGCGGAGACTTCGGTGCGAGCGTCACGACGATTCTGGGCCTGCGCCACGCCGAGCACATCCTTGGTATTCATCTCAACTACACTCCCGGCTCCTACCGGCCTTACCTGGAGCCGGACGCGAGACTGTCCGCCGCCGAGCGGGCCTTCATGGAAGAGGACAAGCGCTGGTATGAGAAATGGGGCGCCTACGACCATATTCAAACCACCCACCCTCAGACACTCGCCTACGGATTGAACGACTCGCCTGCGGCCTTGGCGGCATGGATCGTGGAGAAGTTTCAAGACTGGGCGGATTGCGACGGCGATGTCGAAAGCCGATTTACCAGGGATGAGTTGTTGGCGAATGTGACCCTCTACTGGATGACCGAGACCATCCACTCATCCTGCCGCCTGTATTACGAAACCGGCGAAGCCCCGGCGCACTTTCAGAAAGGCGACCACGTCGCTGTCCCCTGCGGGATCGCGCGCTTCCCCAAAGAGGCGCCCTTTCCCCCCAGAGAGTGGATTGAGCGCGGCTACAACATCCAGCACTGGACCGACATGCCCCGCGGAGGCCACTTCGCCGCCGCCGAAGAACCCGAATTGCTGGCCAATGACATCCGCGACTTCTTCCGTCCGTTGCGCCGTAGCGCCGGCGTCTCGCCGGCTGTCGCGGGGGCGTCCCGCCCCCGCAGCTGAGTAAAGTGCGACGCTGCTTGCGAAATCAAGGTACAATGACCGCCATCTTGTCGCCCTCGCCGACGAATCATCAGGCTGGGTTCTTGAGATAATCCATGCCCACGGTATCTGTCCCTCGTCCGCGTTCGCAAGCCAAGCTCGTGTTCTTCGTCGTATTCGGCCTGGTGACTGTCTTCGTCACCTACATGAAGAACGCGCGCATCCTTGACCCGGGTTCCGACATCTCGCAGCACTTTGCTCCGGTCAAGTGGTACCTGCTGCCGCACGCTTTCTTCGGCGCACTGGCCATGTTGTTGGGGGCTTTTCAGTTCTCGAACCGCCTGCGGGCGCGCTATCTGAAGGCGCATCGGACGCTGGGCTACGTTTACATCGTGAGCGCGTTCATCTCCGGCCCCCTCGGGATCCCGGTGGCAAAGAGAATCGATTCGTTGTCCCTGGCTGCCGCCTCGGGCGTACAGGCCTTTGGATGGATGATAACCGCCGCCATCGCGCTCTATTGCATCCGTCACGGCAACGTCACCCAACACCGCCGCTGGATGATCCGCAGCTATCCGTTTGCCATGGTATTCACCGTGGCGCGCATCATCGCCCCGATCCCGCCCATCCTGCGGCTAGGCTTACCTGGCATCGAGGCGGTGGTGTGGACTACGATCGTTCTTGCTGCTTTCCTGCCCAGCATCTTGCTGGATTGGCGTGCGATTGCGTCGCGCCCCGCCGCCAAGTCGGCTGCCGCAGACTAGAGCGGTCGAACATCAAGTACCTTCTCTAACTGGTAGCAACAGGCAAGGAGACTGGCCATGAGCGAAACTGCCGAGCAGTACAAGAAACGCCTGGAAAGCTACACCGCCGGTGGGGACCCGATCGCCATGCAGCGTGACGCACCGCAAACACTGACGCGTCTGATTGAAGACCGAACGGAGGCTGAGCTGAAGCGGCGGCCTGCTCCCGGCAAGTGGTCGGTGACCGAGATTCTGGCGCACCTTGCGGAGGACGAGTTGACCAGCAGCTGGCGATACCGCCAGATGCTGGAGCAGGATGGCGTTGAACTGCGCGGTTTCGATCAGGACCTGTGGGCGAGAGTGGGGGACTATGGCTCCTGGAAGCCGCAAGATGCCTTGGCGATGTTCCGCCTGCTGCGCGAAGCCAATCTGCGCATGCTCGCCCACCTGACGGACGAACAATGGGAATGCCACGGCATCCATTCAGAGCGCGGCAAGATGACTGTCCGCGACCTCTGCCGCCACATGGCCGCCCACGACATCAATCACATTGAGCAGGTGCGGAAAATTCTGGCCAGGTAGAAACTTGTATGCAATTGCACTTTTCAACTCACTGCCGAATTCTGTTAAGCCTGATCCTGCTCGGCTGCGGGGCCCTAATCGCCGAGTCAGTGAACCAGCAGGTCGTCGCCAACTCCAACCAGGTGCCGGCCGGCCACTTGCACAACGGCCAGTTGACGATCCGGCTGGAAGCCGCCATGGGAGAGTGGTCTCCCGAAGAGAACGACGGTCCAGCTTTGAAGGTCGCAGCCTTTCGCGAAGAAGGCGGACGCCTCTCAACACCGGGTCCTCTGCTGCGCGTGCCGGAGGGCACGGAGATCAATGCCACTGTGTACAACCGGTTGGACCAGCCGCTCACACTTCATGGGCTGCATGCGCGGCCCGGAGATGCCAAAGAAGTCCTGGTTATTCCCTCAGGAGAGAGCCGCGAAGTCCATTTCCTGGCTGGTGCTCCGGGAACGTACTTTTACTGGGGCAGCCGAAACGGAGCCAGCATGGGTCAGCGCCAGGCAGAGGATGGGCAGCTGAATGGGGCGTTCTTGGTAGATCCGAAGGATTACGTTCCGAATGCCATCGTAGATCGCACGCTTATCATTACCAACTGGCTGGTCGTGGATGATGAGACGGCGCAACCACCACGATTCCGCGACGTGCTCGGGATCAATGGGCTCTCCTGGCCACATACGGAACGGCTCACTTATCGCGTAGGTCAAAGCGTGCACTGGCGAATCATCAATGCCAGCAATGCAATCCATCCGATGCACCTGCACGGCTTCTACTTTCGTGTGGACAGCGTGGGCGATGCGGAAAGCGACACGATTTATGGCGACGACCAACGGCGTATGGCGGTCACAGAGTTGCTCCGTCCGGGCCGCACCTTCACTCTGACGTGGACCCCCAGCCGCAGTGGCAATTGGCTCTTCCACTGCCACGTGTTACCACACATCGCCCCGCAGCCCGCATACTGGAAGAGCGCGGTCATGTCCCCGGGAACTGCCATGGCGGACCACGCGCGCGAGGGTATGGCAGGACTCGTTATGGCCATCACGATACTGCCGACGAATGAACCGCTGCCCGCATCGGCTAAATCAAGGCCACCCACGCGGAAAATGGAGCTGGTGGCGAGCGAACTGCCGGGGCTCTTCGGAAAGGAGCCGGGCATGGCATTCGCAATTAAGAAGCCCGGCTCGGCGATACAGCCTACAATACCGGGGCCGCCAATCTTGCTTACGCAAGGAGAGCCAACTGCCATCCGGGTGGTGAACCGGCTTCCCGAACCGCTGACGGTCCATTGGCACGGCATTGAACTGGAAAGCTACTACGACGGTGTGGCGGGAGTGAGCGGCGCAGGCCGCCGGCTCATGCCGCCCATCGTCCCCGGAAAATCTTTCGTAGCCCGGTTGACTCCTCCACGGGCAGGTACATTCATCTATCACACGCATATAGATGACGCGAAACAGCTCAGCTCCGGCTTGTATGGTCCGCTGATCGTGCTGCCGCCAGGAGAGAAGTTTGATCCGGAAAGGGACCGCGTGCTGGTGATCAGCAGGGCGGGGCCGGGTGAGACCTCGATGTGGATTAACGGCAGCCAGTCTCCAGAGATTGGCGCTTTAAGAACCGGGCAAAAATATAGGTTGCGAATCATCAACATTGCGCCGGAGAATCCCCCGATTGACGTCAGCTTGAAAGTCGCTGGAATTCCGGCAACCTGGCGGCCGATCGCAAAGGATGGCGCGGATCTTCCGGAAGGACAACGAAAACTCTGCCCCGCTCAGGTTACGATTGCCGTCGGCGAGACGTACGACTTCGAACTTCGTCCTGACCGGGTCGGCGAACTGACGCTTGAGGTAGTACGTCCGCCTATTCGGTTTCCGGCTCAGATCACGCCATCCCACAAGGCTGTTGAGCTGCGTCCGGAAAGTAGGATTGCCGTGAATATTGCCGTACGGGAGTAAATTCTCAAGTCGAGCAGCACAGGCGCGGAGAACCTTGGCCCGGTAAGAATCGTTTTCCGCCTCCTCATGAGAGGAAACATCCCTTCTTCTGCGCAGTACAATCGAGTGAGAGAATCACTATGATCAGCATTCGTAGAATGGGCGCGTTTTGCTGTCTGATTTTCCTGGCAACATCTTCCCTGCTGGCCTGGAGCGCTGACCGCAAGACCTACCCGATGGATGTCCCGGCGACCGGAGTCCAGGCCATTAGTTTTGACGTTCAAGAGGGCGAATTCCTACTGCGTGGCGATCCCGCCGCCCAAACCGTAAGCATGCGAGTGTCGATTGACCGCATGTGGCTGTTTCGCCTCGGAGAAGAAGGAATCCTCAAGCGCCTGATCAAAATCTCTGGTGAAGGCACGGATCACCTCAAGATCGTCACTGATATTCCCCACTCCTTAAGCAATTGGGGCCGCGCACGGTACCCGATTGACTTTGAAGTCACAGTGCCCGATCGCGCTGCCCTGCAGGTGGTTGATACGTCCGGAATCATTCGTATTTCCGACATGCGCGCTCCGGTTGACGTTCACGATGGCAGCGGTACGTTGTCTGTGGTTCGTGTGCAGGGCCCAGTCACAATCGTGAAGGATTCGGGCGACATCGTTGTCGAGCGGATCGAAGGCCCAACCCGGATCACCAGCCATACAGGTCAGCTGAAGATTCGAGATCTTGCCAAATTGGAAATCGAAGAGTCGGACGGCAATCTCGACGTGGTGAATGTCGGCGCGGCCCGTCTCCACAACAAGGGCGGGAACATCAGGATTTCCAGCGTCAGTGGCCCGCTGGATGTCGATGATGATTCCGGGGAAATCCAGATCGCGGACGCAAAGCAGGAAGTAAAGATCCGCGACACTTCGGGGCAGATCCGGGTTTCAAGGGCTGGCGCTATCACCATCTCTGACACTTCCGGCGATATCACGATTCAACAGGCTTCGAGCGTTGCAGTGCTCCAGAAGGAGTCAGGCGTCGTCAAGGTGTCCGATATCAGCGGCGCGGTGCAGGTTCCTCCAGGAGTCGAACTGAAGCGGCGGTAGATTGTCTTCAGGCAGCTTCAAGAGTCCGCTCTACTCTTCTTAGCGCCTCAGCACGTCCGCCCCCATCCCGATGAGCTGTGCAGCCCCTAGCCGGAAATCTTGCGGGCTGACGGCCTGCTTGAATCAGTGGGGTGGGATGGCTTGGTTTCCTCTTGGGCCTCAGAACTTTCTTGGGGGGAGGACCCCGATGGAGGTTAGTGCGCCGCTCTGGGGATCGCTAGCCGGGGAACTGGCGCTCTCTGTGAGTACGCAGGATGTACCGTTCGAAGACACACTCACTATGCCAATGCCGGATGGATTCCCCCACTCGCCCACGTACAACACCTTGCCGGTACCTGAGGCCGTTGCCGTGCTGATACCTGTTGCGAACACCCATGTAAGTCCAAAGTCTTTCAGCACAGGAGATACGCAAATAGGACCGATCTCGCCGGTCGCATCATTGAAGAATGCTGCCGTGATTTGGCCTGAGTAATTGTTCGTGACGTATAGCAGCGTATTATCCGGACTTAGCCAGACATTGTTGGAATTGAGACCGCTGCCCAGCTGAAAAGCGGTTGTACGTGCGATCTTCCCTGAGGAGATGTCCGCGACTTCAACCAGTCCAGGCAAGGAGCCACCGGTTCGGTGGCTGTCCCCGAAAACCGCCCAGCGCCCATCACTACTAATATCCACGCCCGCAGGGACGCCATCAAACTGGATCGATCCCGATGTTTGCTGTAAATCGTTATTCGAGACGGGCATACCGCTGGAGATATCGAACGAGGAAACCGAGCCATCTCCGTAAGCTACGACGAGAATGTTGCCGTGAGTCTTCATGCCGTCAACACTCCCCCCGAATAGCCCCAGTGCTGGAACGTCCTTCTTGAATGACAAAGTGCAGTTTGGACGTAGCTGGTAAGCTCCTATAGTCCCCGACCCGGTAAATGCTGCATACAGCGCCTTGCTTCCAACCGCAAGGCCTATGCCGAGAGGACCTCCAGTATCACTACTTGAACCGCTAAAGGTGCCCGCCAGAGTTAGTGTGGATTCGACAATCGCCGACACGCTTCCGGGAATGGAACCAGCATTCGAGACATAGATGCAACCCGCCGGAGTCCGGGTCATCGTGACGTGTGGGGCGGCGAAAAACCCGCCTCCTCCTCCAAATCCGCCGGTGCTGACGACACTTTGCTGGTGTAGCGCACCGTTACTTCCAATTCTGTAGAACGTCGCCGTGTTGCCTGCGGGATTATCGTCGTTAGTTACGACATAACGCGTTGTTTGTGAAAATGAACGGGAGGCCAGGACCATGAGCAGGGTCGCCGCAACAAGAAGCGTCCTAAAGATGAATCTCATTGGCTCTTATTCACACACGCATTGCGGATTTCAAGGGGAGTGACTTAGAAGAAGGACCGCAGCCAGAAACTATAGCACCCGCGACAGGCTTTGTCGATTCCTGGCGTACTCAGATGGTGTTCAGGTACTTTCTAGTACTACTGTGTTATAAACTAGATACGTGCTGCTGAAATCGCCGCGGTTGTCAGGGCTTGCCTGTGCTAGGTTCGGGCCATGAGCGCCAACTCTCCAGCGCCAGGCGCCCAGCAGAAACGCTTCGCGGCCTATCTTGA
>DATKLE010000060.1:0-3747 GCA_035542575.1 Terriglobales bacterium
GGGCCTTCACGCTTGGGCTGGTCTTCATCTGTTCCAAAGCCCGCCGGCGGAACTCCGCCGTGAAATGGGTCCATTTTCGTTTGGATCTTTCGGACATCTCCTTCTCCGTTCACTGAAGAGTGTCCAAATTCCGATTGTCTCTTGACCGGCCAATCTTTCCTCATTTTTCGGGCGTGGTGAGGCGGTCGAGTTCCGTGGCGACGGATAGGAGGCGCTTGTCCAGGCGTTGCAGCTTGTGACGAGAATGGTCATCACCGAGTTGGCGGCGGTACATTTCCAGAAGATGGCGCACCGCCGCGAGTGCTCGTCGGATGCCAGGGAGATCGGAGCTGGTTGAGGAGGTATAGTCAGGCATGAGGAGTCTGGGGACAACGTGACGCTGTTTGGCGTTTTCTCGGGCGAAGTGAAACTCACGCTGCAAGTCCTGTTGAGTGACTTTCAGATACCGCAAGGTCATGCGGATGTCTTTGTGGCCCAGCAGTTGCATGAGAGCGGGAAGACTGACGCCCAGGCGGAGCATTTCACTCGCGAAGCTGTGTCTGAGCCTATGCGGAGTCACGCGCCCTGAACAGCCTGCTCGTTCCGCAGCCCGGGTTAAGGTGTCGCTGAGCGTTTGATATAACGCGTAAAAACCCCCAGAGCGCGGTAATAGCAGACCTGCGCATTTCTCCAAACGGGACGCGGGGGTCAGAGCACGTAGGGTTAGAATGCGAGCGACGATGTTCCTGGCGTCCCCATCGACAGGAACCAGACGTTCGGTGTAGAGCTTTCCGAGGGGCACGTGCAGCGCCCATCGGTCCTGTCCGAGGGGCCGGAGACAGTCCAGCGCGAGATTAATGCATTCTCCAATGCGGATCCCGGTGGCGCGGGTGAGCAACAGGGCATTCGCAGGCAGGTTATCCAAGCTGCGGAGTTCTTGCTGCAGCCGTTGATCCTCTTCTGGGGCAAGCGCTCTGGGAAGATATTGCGGCTGCGGTGGGAAATCCTCTGGGAGGATCAGCCCGGGTTGAAGGGAATGGCCGTCGTAGGCGAAGTCCAAGAGCAGGCGCCGGAGGCTAAGCAGATATATCTGACGAGTATGATTGGCCAGAGGCGGAGTTTGTTGGCAAAGGCAACGGAACCACCCGAGCAAGTGGGGATCGCGGCGCAACTGTGAGAGTCGGCGGACCCGCGGGAAGTTCGCATGAAGATAGGAAAGGAAACGACGCGCGGTGCCTCGATAGTTGGCTATTGTTCCGCGGCTCAAGGTCGTTGCGAGAGTCTGGATACGGGCTTCAAAGATCTCCTCGAGTTTCGGGTGGGGCGGTTCGGAGCGCGCGGAGAAGCTCATAGGTTTTTGGGCAAAGACAAGTGGGTTCGGTTCTGCACGGCGCGGGCATACTCCCGCCAGATATCCTCGGGCGCGAGTTGCACATAGAGCATGGTGGTATGGATGTGAGAGTGACCCATGAGGTGCTGCAGGGCGGGCAAGGAGATGCCGCCGCGTACCATGTCTGCTCCAAATGTGTGTCGCAGCCGGTGCGGATTGGCACGGGGAACCTGGCTGCACAAGCGGTGATGGCGGAACAAGGAGCGCAATCCAGCCGGGGTTAGCGGTTGGCCGCGCCGGCGGCCCTTCAAGGAAACGAATAGCGAAGGTGAGTTTGTCAGAGGTCTTTCCAGCCGCAAGTAACTTTGTAGGGCATCGACGGTTTCAGCGGGCAGGGGCAGTAGGCGCTGCTTGGTTCCCTTGCCGAGGACGCGGATTTGCGCATCCGCCAGTTGGAGACTTTCGAGGTGGAGATCGAGGACCTCACGGGAGCGGAGGCCATCCAGCAGCATCAAGGCGACCAGCGCGAGATCCCGAAAGGTGCGAAAGCTGTTCCAGAACTTGGCAACTTCGTCGGAGGCGAGCGGCACGATCACCCGCCGTGGTTGCCTGAGCCGGAGACCGGAGGCAAGGACGCGATGGGGCCGTCCGTAACCGAGTGGAGATCGCATGAGATACGAGTGCTGGAAGTGGCACAGCCCTGCGGGCAGCGGATGGCCCGAATGGAAACGATATAGAGAGCGGAGCACGCCGAGGCGATGGTTGATGGTTTGAGGAGTAGGTTTGGATTCTGCGTTGAGTTGATCGCGTACATATTCAAGCAGCGTCGCTTCATCCATCTCCAGCAGGGGCCGCGGCGGGCGTGCGAGCCACCACCTTGCGAAGTGCAACAGATCGTATCCATAGGCCCGCAGCGAGCGGAGGGAAAGTTGGCGCAGGCGCTGGGCATCGAGAAAGTCATTGGCCCAAGGGATTTCCCGCCCCTGGCCGTCGACCAGGCGATAGGGAGAGGCACTGGCGGGGACGGCGGGTCGATGGACCAGAAAGAGCTTCATAAACTTTGCGCTTGTTGCAGGCAGCTGAGGAAGTCGGCCGCCGTGGCTCCAGCCATAAAGTAGCTGTTGGGATCATGTCCCGGCGGCAGGGCGACGATGCGGGCCCTCAGCCCGGCGCTTTCCAGACGCTGGGCGAGGAGCCGAGAAGCCTGTTGGCCAGCTTGGTTGGGATCCTGGTCGAAGGCGATATAAACGCAGCGACTGGGCTGATCACAAAGCTGGGACCACTGTGCCGGGGTCAAATGCGTGCCGATAGCGCAGGTGGTGTTGCGAAAACCAGCCTGCCACAGCACCGCCAGGTCGAACAGACCTTCGACGAGGATCACGGCCGAAAACGCGCCGACCGACTCCCAGGCAAACAAGCCTCCCTTGGAGCGCGGCAGCAGGCGGTGCGGGAAAGCCACGCCGATACTTCGCCCATAGAGGTTGGCCGCGCGGCCCTGCTGAGGGCACGGGAAGATCACGCGCCGGCAAAAGGCGTCCCGGCCTTGTTGGTTGACTAATCCTGTCCGCAACAGCGAATCGAAGGAATAACCCAGGTCCCCCAGATGACGGCGGAGATTGCCGCCCGGAGCGTAGCCCACGCCCAGTTCCTCGATCAGGATGGGATCCCGGAGGCCTCGCTGTTGCAAATACCCAGCGGCTTCTGGATAGCGGTGGAACTGGAGTTGGTAGAAGGCGGCGGTTTGGTCCAGCAGTTCGGACTCCGTCGCGGCAGCCATGTGCTGCTTCAAATAGGCGAGGCTCTCGCGGAAGGACAGATGCTCAGAAAGTTCGACGAAGCGGATCAGGTCGCCGCCGCGCTCACAGCCATGGCAGTAGAACAGGTTTTTACGAGCATTGACGTAAAACGAGGGCCGGCTTTCTGCGTGGAAAGGACAGAATCCTACGAACTCCTGTCGGCTGCCGGAGCGGCGCGGAGTCCAGTGGCGCCGCTGCAACTACTCCAGCAGCGAAATGCGCTGTTTGAGCTGTTGCAAGTCCTGGTGCATGGGGCTGGTGTCCCTTCCAGATCGAGAGTAAGGGACGGTAGCCGTCATTCCCAGGCAAGGATGGTGGGCGGAGAAGTTTTCTAAATCCGCAGGGGCCAGAAGCGGCGGAGAAACGGGAAAACGGTGGGCCAGGACAGTTGCAGATTACCGTGACGGAGGACCTGTCCGCCCCGAATCCATCCATCGATCTTTACGAGCGTGCGTCGCAAGGCGGAGTAGAGCGGCCGAGAGGAATCCAGATCCCAAAACCAGCGGCGGAGTGTGGAAGGGTCTGCTACGCGATTGGGATCTTTCACAGGCGGTGCCGCCGCTTCCCAAGAACACCCCTCCACAAAGTGGCGTCGCAGCGCCTCACTGCGGGCGATCAAGCTGTAATGCGTGTAAGGGAGAG
>DATKLE010000061.1:0-11550 GCA_035542575.1 Terriglobales bacterium
GGACGACTTCATCCTGAACTACAACCTGAACGGCATCCGCATGAATGAAGCGGCGTTCAAGCGGCTACAGCAGGAGATTTCGCTGGAGCCCTGCCGCCTGGAACTGCCGGAGTTGTGGGGCTGCGAGGGCTTCCGGCTGCATAGCGGGCTGGTGCCGGTCGGGGGCGACATTTTCCGCAAGATCGTAGTGCGCAGCAGCCGCATTCCGCAGATTGACCCGCGCAAGTTCTCGCTAGCGAAATGGACGGAGCGTTGGTACTACGAAGTGTGCTCGAATCCGGCGATTTATTCTGCCCTGGAAGGCAAAGCAGCCAAGGCGCAGTAGCGAGTAATGAGTAGCGGGTAGCGGGGCCCTTAGAGGCACCTACCGTCCGAAAATCCACGCTGTCACGAAACTCCTGCCGTCTGCTGAAGCGGACTCAGTTTTTGTCCACCGAAGCCGGATGCCCCGGCTCTGCAGGGCCGTAGCCCATCCTGGTGGCGGGTGACCCGTCCTTTTTTTCGGACTGACACTCCGCAAAAGGCACCTTTCGCCGATGAAAAACGCGTTATTGAACAGGGACAGAATCTCTTCACAGGAGAGACCTATGAAGCCGCTTCGAAGCATAGGAAACCTTTACCGGGATCGAGAAGGTGCACCGACGCGGAAGATTCTCTGTATTGTGGCGCTGTCGGCACTCCTCCTTGCGACGCTGACCTGTGGTTCGGGAAACCTACCCTCACCGCGCAAACCACCGGGGGAAATCACGCTGAAAAGATTGAGCACTGATACCTTCAGCAACTCAAGCAGCCAGCATGCCACAGAAGTGGAGCCCGATACGTTTGCCTTCGGCTCTACCATCGTGAGCGCATTTCAAGTCGGGCGTCGATTGGGAGGCGGTGGGGCTGACATCGGCTTCGCCACTTCCACGGATGGCGGAACGACCTGGGTCAGTGGGTTCCTCCCGGGTGTCTCCATCTACTACCAAGGAGGAGCCTTCGACGGCGCCAGCGACCCGGTGGTTGCCTTCGATGCCGCCCACGGGGTTTGGCTGATTGCTTCCTTGACTCAGGGCACCGACGTGCTGGTGAGCCGGTCTCCGGATGGCATCAACTGGAGCGACCAGATTACGGACATTCCCACGCCGAGCGACAAGGACTGGATCGTTTGCGACAACGGTGCCGGCAGCCCGTTTTTCGGGCATTGCTACTTGCAGTGGGACGATCCCAACACGGGACTCCTCTGGATGAGCACGTCGACCGACGGCGGCTTGACCTGGGGACCCACCCTAAACCCGGCAGATTCCATCCAGGGTGGTGGCGGCCAGCCAGTTGTGCAGCCCAACGGAAGTGTTGTCGTACCTTTTTGGAGTTGGGTGGCTAATGATATGCGCGCCATCACTTCCAGCGATGGCGGGGCCAGCTGGAGTGCAAGCGTGCAGATTTCGCCGATTACCGACCACGCGGTGGCGGGTGGCCTGCGCAGCGCAGTTCCGTTACCCAGCGCCGAGGTGGACGCCGACGGCACCGTCTACGTCGTATGGTCGGACTGCCGCTTCCGCACCGGATGTTCCTCCAACGACCTGGTGATGAGCACGTCGGCGGATGGAATGTCCTGGACGCCCCCAGCGCGGGTTCCGATTGACCCAGTTACCAGTACCGTGGACCACTTCATCCCCGGACTGGCAGTGGACCCAGCGACCCGCGGGAACACTGCGCATCTTACTCTCGCTTACTACTGGTATTCGCAGACGAACTGTACGGCTTCCGACTGCGCTCTCAACGTCGGATTTGTGGTTTCTCAGGACGGCGGCAGCACCTGGAGTGCGCCGCAGACTCTTGCCGGACCGATGTCGCTTGCCTGGTTGGCGAACACCAACAGCGGCCGCATGGTGGGCGACTACATTTCCACCTCGTATATCGGCGGCCAGGCCTATGCCGTTTTTGCCGTCGCCCGAGCCAACTCTGGGACGACTTTTGATGAGGCGATGTACACGACCGAGCAGCCGCTCCCGCCCTTGTCGAGCGCATTGCATTTCAGCTCGAAAGGCGAGAAGCCCGTGCCTAATGCGAAGTCCGACCACGGGCCGAGAAAGTTCCAGGACGAGGAACACGAGATTTCCCTCCCGCCCGCTCCGAGCATCGCGAAAAGTCCCAGCCGCTCCTACTAAGGTGGGAAATTCGGGTGGTCAGAATTTGCAACCGGCGTTTGGCGGCGGCCTGGTTGGCGCGGGGTAAGCGGGCGCAAGGTTGATTGTTCCAGATAAGCGACAAAGGTCGCGCTCCCGAGCGGCCGACCGGTGTAAGTGAACTGGCGCAGGGTCTGAGCCTCCGGTGGAGATTCTCCGGCGATCCGTGCCTTCGAGCACGGTCCCACCTTTCGAAAAACGCGAAAGGTGGAGCACCCCGGATTGAAGCTGACTGCTCGTGTCAGGAGATGCGGAAAGGTGGGCCCCGCGCTGGATGATATGGTGGCTTGGAAGGGCCTGCCAGCCCCCGGAAGGCAGATGGCGTGGCGGTATCAGCGGCGCCCACCCTTCGAAAACCGGAAGGGTGGGGCATCCGCGAACGAGTGGGGTTCGGCCTAGTGTCTCTCTCCCCTCGAGCGATGGGCATTGTCGTACTGAATGCCGGCCTGGACCTCTTCGATGGCCCGCTGGACATATTGCAGGGCCTTGGCACGGTGGCCGCCCTTGTCGTGCGAGGCGGATTCGAGGTTTTGTTGCGCCTGGCGCAGGTTCTGGAGGGCATCGCGCATCTGGGGTTGCGGTTCATTGTAGCCGCCGCCTTCCCAGCCCCCGCCCCAGGGTTCGTTGCCCCACGTGCCGGTGCCCCAGCCGCGGAACATCGAACCGTCAACCGTGCTGCCTTCGCGATAGGTAAACACGCGCTCCTGCCCGTTGGGCCCGCGGGTGTAGATGCGGAGCTCCTTCACGACGCCGGGATCGGGGTCGGTACCGAAGGTGCTGTTGCCCATGCGGAAGGTGCGGTCCTGGCGTGCCAGTTCCCTAAGGCGGGCGGTGACATCAATGTGGTGGAGGGCGGTGCCGTATTGCGCATTCAGAATGACGTATTGGCCGGCGTCTTGGGAGGCATATTGGGCCGCCAGCGTTGCCGGCAGAAGCACTACTGTCAGTAGCACAGCAATGACAAGTCTGATCTGTGACATGGGGAGTCTCCTGTTTCGTGCAAAAGATCAGTTGTGTTGGTGTCGCCTATGGTAACGCCTGGGTTTGAAATTGTCTCGCCACTATGGTACGCCCAGGCTGGCAGCAGCGCGGGAGAATTCCCCCCAAATGGGACAGGGGTAACAATTTTCTGGGTCAATACTCGGACCTTCGAATAGCGCGGAAAGGGATCATCACTACAGCTTCGACAGCTACCGGGGTGCCATTTTTGATGGCGGGAAGGAAGCGCCAGCGCGAGAGGGCGGTGCGGGCATAGGCATCGAGACGCTCATCCACGCCGTGCAGCACGCGGACGTCGCCCACCGATCCGTCGCTGTGAATGACGGCGTACAGGGTGACCGTACCTTCCACGTTTTCGTGCATCAGCTCCGCGGGATAGGCTGGGTCCACTTTCTGCGTGGCCACGGGGGCCATGAGCACACCCTTCGCTTCGCTCTCCCCGAGTTCCGCGAAGCGGATGACCCAACTTCCGCCGCCCGAGTTCAGATTGGGCATATTCAGAGACATGGAGTAGAAGCGACGAACGCCGAAAACCTGCTTCTCGGCTTGGGTGGGAGCATCGTCAGGAACGGCGGGATGGCGCGGGATGCCTCCCACGCGGGGCGGGGTGGCCTCGGCCAGCAGACGGGGGTTGTCGCGGAAAGACAGCTGCGAGCCTCCGCGAGTGCCTTCATTCGCGACATGGCCTGGAGAGTCGGGCAGATTCGGCCCGGCCCCGACGAACAACCCGGGAGGGAGGGGGGTCGCACTGCTGGCGCCGCCTCCGCCATTGCCGCCGTTGCTGCCGCCGTCCCCGCCGCCCGCCGCCGTCGCGTGGGCGTCGCCCGCGATGTCCGGAGTCCCGGGCGCGCCGGGTTTTCCCTGGGGAGTTGCCGCGAAGGTGCCGAGACGACTGCCAAGCGGGACCTCGGTGACCGGGCTGGGTGGCAGGGGATGAACGCTGAGCGCGATCAGGCGTCCGCCGGAGTCGGAGGCACCGGTGGACTCAAGCGAAGGCGGAGGCGGAACCACCGCTGTGGCCGTGCTTCCTAGCGTGGCTTGGGAAGCGGCCGCGAAGGTGCGCTGCTCTGCCATGGGCAGTTGCGGAGCGGGGGCGATGACTTCGGTGTGAGCGATGTTGACATCGCCGAATTTGCGCAACGCAGCGGCGGCGACGCTGGGCGGTGGCTCGATGATGGCCGGCTGCGGAGCGTTGGGCACCGGGCGGGCGGCTGCGTGAACTTCAGGGGGCGGAGCGACCACCGCCGTTGGCAAGGCTGGCAACTTCAGCTCGGTCTTGGCCGGCGCGGTAACCACGGGCGGAACCGGAACCGAGCGCGAGGACCACGCGACAACGTTGGGCAGGGGAACATCTCGGTTCAGCTTGACCTTGGGAGGAGTGACGATCGTCTGGTGAAGGTTGTCGGGATTCGATGGGACCGAGATGATGGGTTGCCGGGCGAACTCGGGTTGCCCTTTCTTGGGGAGAGCATGGCGTCCCCCCCCGGTGTCGAGCGGCGGGAGATATTCATCGGCCGGATAGAGTACGTCGGTGCTTCGAAAAACCGGGCGAAGCACGAGTTGTGGCCGCGCCGGCCAGATCTGCGCTGATCCCCACAAGGCGGCAACCACCATGATGTGATAAAAAGCGGACTCCAGGAATCTGCCCCAGGGCAGGCCGGAGGCAACGAAGACATCCGGCCAGAACCGGCCGGGCCGAGAGGAGAGGAAAAGCGGCGATAAGCGCCGGGGTCGAACCAGGTCGGTCAGGTTACGCAGAAAGACCTTGGACCATGGTTCCAGTTGTATCTGTAGAACGGGCGGGAGCGCAGGGCCAACGACTGGGTGAACTGCGGATTCGGAGCGCCCCGAGCCCTGATTCATAGACGCGCCACGGCCGGCCGGAAGTGACTCATTATAGCCTGCGGGAGATGCTTTAGAGGAGAGGACGAGTTCGCCGCGACTGTTTTTGTGCTCTAATTACATCCAGTTAGGGGTCTTATGAAGAAGAAGCTGGCGGTTGTCGCATGGATGGTACTTCTGTGCAGCTCTCTGGTGGGGGGCCAGAACACCGCGCAAGAGGCTCCCCCGGCCGTCAAGCCTGCCGAGGATTACTCTGGTATGTACACCTTCCTGCAGGACGGGGAATTCGTGCAGATCACGGTCGAGGACAAGGGGCGGGTCACCGGCTTTGTCTCGCGCTACGGCGATCTGGAGAGCGATAAAGGAATCTTCCTTGATCAGTTTTTCAAGGAAGGGAAGCTTGACGGAAACAAACTGAGCTTCACCACGCAGACGGTGCACGGCGTGTGGTTCGACTTCAAGGGTACGGTGGAACGCGGGGAAGGAAAGCAGGCGGCAGACGAGGCCTATTACGTGCTGAAGGGCACGCTGATCCAATACAGCACGGACGAGAACAAGAAGACTTCGTCGAAGTCGCGCGATGTGGAGTTTAAGAGGTTTCCGCAGGATGCGGAGCAATAGTTTCGAGTTGCGAGTGCCGAGTTGCGAGCAACTTCAGGCAACGCTTCCACCTGAGAACAGAGAACCGGTAAACAGGAACTGGTCTGTTGCCAAGAAACTCGCAACTTGGTACTCGCAACTCGCAACTGATCTTACGCCAGTTTGGTCCCGCCGGAGGTGCGGCGGGCTTCGGCGACTTTCTTTTCCAGCCAATCGCTGTGCCCACTCTCAAAGTCCACAAATTCGCGGTAGAGTTGGCGCAGATCACTGTCTTCTGTAGTCTCACTCAGGCGAGTGTAGTAGCGGAGAGCATTTTGTTCGGCGGCCATGGCGATCTCCAAGGCCATTTGGCGGGGTGAGCGGCCCACCTTGAGGCGGCTGATGGTGAAGATCTCCCCGTTTTCCAGGCGCGGCACTTCGATGAAGTCGCTGATGTCCTCTTCGGTGACGGCGCAGGGGCGGGTGCCGTAACGGTCGAAATAACGCTTTTGCAACAGGGTGCCGTGCTTGCGCTCTTCGTTGGACATGTCCCAGAAAGCCGCGGCAATCTCCAGCGACTCGGGGTCGCGAAACTCGGCGAACATCTCAGCGAACTGGTGGTAAATCTCGGCGTTGCGCTCCTCGATGAAAATGGCGACATGCAAAGCTTCCTGGGCGTTAAGTGAAGCGAAGTCGCGTTTCATAGCTGCTCCGAAAGGCCAAAATGAGGATAGCGGTTTGGCGAGGATTTGGATAGACGCAAACGGCAGGGAGACTTTGGTTCTTCCCAAAATGGCAATTGGGCAGTGCTCCAATTCACCGCGACGACTTGGCGCGCGCGCGCTCCTGTTCGATGCGCTGGATGGTGGCGCGCAGCCAGTCTTTCACCGCGGCTTCCAGTTCGTACTGGTTGTACTGCCGCTCCATGCTGTCCACGGTCTCGCCGGCCTGGTTGAGCGGAATGTGATGGCAGGGGACACCTTCGCCCTGGGCCGCGCTGGGAACAAAGTCGGTCAGCAGACATTCGCTGCAGGGGTGGGGACGGTCGGGATCGTTGAAATTGATGCAGGAGAGGGAGTCCTGAAAGATGGAGGTGGGCTTCCAGGGAGTGCGTACGGAGCGGCCATAGCCCCCTTGCTCCAGGAAACTGAGTTCGAACTTCAGAACATCCAGGACGTCGCGCTTATCGTCGGACATATTTGCCTCCCGCGGGGGAAAAGGGTGTCCGGGTACCCTTCCCCGTACGCTGTCCATTCTCGGGCAGGGGCTAACCTCGGGCTGTGACTGCTCTCACCCCATCAAGTGACATAGATCACAGAGGATCGGGTCGGCCCGTTGTGACATTAGTCACATGCGGGTGGTAGCAAGTCTGCGAGGCTGAAACTGCCCCGGCAAGAGCGGGCCCCGGGGGAAAGGGAGCCGCATGGAACCACGGATGGACTTCGGGGAACGGCCGTTTCTGGTGATCTGGGAAGTAACCCAGGCTTGTGATCTCGCCTGCGTGCATTGCCGGGCGTGCGCCCACCCGCGGCGCCATCCGCTGGAGCTGAGCACGGCAGAGGCCAAGCGGCTGATCGACGAAGTGGCCGCCATGCGGGT
Source organism: Terriglobales bacterium (assembly GCA_035542575.1). Taxonomy (GTDB): domain Bacteria; phylum Acidobacteriota; class Terriglobia; order Terriglobales; family Acidobacteriaceae; genus JAIQET01. Next base: position 7,188 of record DATKLE010000061.1, read on the forward strand.
GCCGGTGTTCGTGCTGACCGGGGGCGACCCGCTGAAGCGCCCGGATGTCTTCGAACTGGTGGAATACGCCTCCACTCAGGGGGTGCGAATTTCGCTGACCCCGAGCGCCACGCCGCTATTGACACGGGAGGCGATTGCCGAGTTGAAGCAGCGCGGACTGGCGCGGTTGGCCATCAGCCTGGATGGCCCGACCGCGGAGATCCACGACGCCTTCAGGAAGGTGCCGGGTTCGTATGATTGGACCCTGCAGGCGCTGCGCTGGGCGAGCGAGATCGGCCTTCCGGCGCAGATCAATACCACTATCACACGGCACAACCTGCAGTATCTGGACGCGATGATCGCACTGCTCGAGCAGTTGGATATCGTGCTGTGGAGCGTGTTTTTCCTGGTGCCAACCGGGCGGGGATCGGAGATCGGCCTGATTTCGGCAGAGGAGTTCGAGCAGGTTTTCGAGAAGCTCTATGAGACTTCGCGGACGGTGAAGTTCGATATCAAGAGCACCGAGGCGCAGCACTACCGGCGTTTCCTGCTGCAGCGGCGGACCGAGGAAAAGCGCAGGGGCCAGGCGGTGGCGCCGCTGTTGGGGGTTAGCACGCCGGATGGGATTGGGCGGGCGCCGCGGGGCATCAACGACGGGAAGGGATTCGTTTTCGTGTCGCATCTGGGCGAGGTGTTCCCCAGCGGGTTCCTGCCGATTTCCGCGGGCAATGTGCGGCAGCAGTCGCTGGCGGAGTTGTACCGGCAGTCACCGCTGTTCGTCTCGCTTCGCGACAGCAGCAACCTGAAAGGGAAGTGCGGGGTGTGCGAGTTTCGCGAGGTGTGCGGCGGATCGCGGGCGCGGGCTTATGCCATGACCGGCGATGCTTTTGCCGAGGAACCATGTTGTGTATGGGAGCCTTCTCAGTACCGAGTACCTAGTACCGAGCACCGAGAGAAAGCAACCCCGGGTGGACTTGCTCACAGGTGGCAGTGACGGGGTTCACAGCGGTGTGGGGAGTCGGTTGTTAGCTTGGCAGGAGGAGATGGATATGGAAAAGCGCTATACCTATCATGCGGCCGCCCACTGGACGGCGCACAAGCGCGGGATTGTGGAAGCCGAGGGCGATATTCCCCGCACCATCAACTTTGCCGCTCCGCCGGAGTTTGGCGGAGAGCCCGGCCTGTGGACGCCGGAGCATCTGCTGCTGGCGGCGGTTTCGACCTGCTTCGTCGCGACATTTCGGGCGGTTGCGGAAGCTTCGAAGGTAGAGATCCACGGCCTGGAAGTTCCAGTCGAGGGAACCATTGAAAAACAGGAAGGCGGATTCCGTTTCACCACGATCACGCTGCGTCCGGTGGTGAGCATTCCGCGGGAGCAGGACCGGGAGCGGGTGGTTCGCCTGCTGGAAAAGGCAGAGAAAGTCTGCCTGGTGTCGCGCTCGATTCTGGCTACGCTGACGCTGGAGCCCAAGGTGGTGGTGGAAGCTCCGGTGGGAGTGTAGGTTAGCAACCGGAACCTGGTGGCGGATAGCGAATGGTCAGGAGTCCGCGAAATGCTCAGCCGGTCACGATTGTGGGTGGGATGTCTGGTGTTGATGGTCGCGACGTGCATGGTGAAGGCACAGAGCGGGAGTGACGCAGCGACTGGCGAACCGAGTGGCGCACAGGCAGAGACCAAGGCGGCGACGTCGCCCTGCCGCGATAAGAGTGTGCGAACCCCGGCGCAAAGGAAAATCTCCTCGCAGCTGCTCTGCGCCCTGTATCCTCCGGAGGCGAAGGCCGCGAAGCCGCGCTTGCGGACGGATGACGAAGGCCGGGTGCTGGTGGATATTCGGGCCATTGTGACGGACAAACTGGTTGCCTGCGTAAGCAAACTGGGAGGCAAGGTGGTCTCGCACTCCGAGCGCTACCATTCGATTCTTGCCTACGTCGCGCTGGATAAGTTGGAAAAGATTGCAGGATGGCGCCAGGTCAAGGCCATCCGGCCAGCGGCCGAGGCCATCACGCAGTAACCGGTTCGACGATCCCTGATCCCTTCAGTGCGCTTACGTGGGCGAGCTTGAGGTTTCTTCTCTACTTAAGTCCCGCAATCTCGACAACAAAAATGGGGCGGTCTTGAAGACCGCCCCTGCCTAATGGGCCTGCAGCTGTTATTGCACAGTGAGCGTGAAGGTCGAGCTATGAACTGCGGGTCCCGCCGTCGCCGTGATCGTTATGGGGTAGGAGCCCGGCGGAGTGCCCGGGATGGTCCGCTTGCCGTTGCCGCAGCTAGCGATGGTGAGCAGCATAGGAATCAACAGCAGCAGCGCGAGTGCGAGGAGAGCCTTGCGGTTGCGCTTGCGGGTTCCGACCCCGGCCATGGTGATCAGGCCAAGGCCGCCGAAGGGCAGCCAGAGGGCGTAAATCGGTGCGGTTTGCTGCCGCCCTAGGGAGGCCGTAGTTGTGGCGGTCGTCTTGAGGGTAACGAATACATCCGCAGCACCACCGCCCGGGAGTATCACGGTGGGATTATCGCAGCTCGAGTGTGCGGGCAGGCCCGAGCAGGTGAAGGTGATGGCGCCGTCAACCGAGGAGACCGGCGTGACGTGGATGGTCTGCGTCACCGAATCACCCGCTGTCACGGTCATGTCGGGCAGTGTCGCAGGAACAGTGAAATCCTGGTACACCGTCACGGTGGCGCTGGCCTGCGCGGTAGCCCCTTTGTCATCCGTCACCGTTAGTATGACGTCGGTGTCGCCCGTCGGGTAGGGCGAGGGTGGGGTTTGCGTAATGGTAATCGGGTCGTCATCGGGATCGTGCGAACCGTTGTCTATGGAGACGTCGGCGAAGCCGGTGGCGTCTCCCGGAACGGTCTGATTCTTTGCAAGGGCGACGGGTACCTGGTTGATGGTGGCGCAGTTCACGGCACAACCGGAAATCTGCACATTGTAGTCGGTGCCGATGCCACCGCCGGGATCCAGTTCATGAACCACAACGGTATACGGAGTGCCGCTGACCGTGCTCACGCCGTAAGACACAGGGCTACCACTGAAGCCGGCATCGCCGGCATAGTCCGACGAGATGTCTCCCGGCGTGTAGGCGGGCGAATACATATCGCTGAACAGAGCCAACCCGTTGTCGCTGGTAACCGTAACCTGTGCGCAAGCATTGCGGCAGGCGTTGAAGGTGTAGGAATCGTATTGGCGAGAGCCGCCGGCATCAAAAACTCCCGGAAATGCTTTGGGGGTTCCGCAGACGCTGGGATTGCCATCGCGGAAGATGCGCCCGGTTTGCAGCCCGGTTGCGGTGGTGATGCCCGGAACCGGAGTGGGGGGTGTAATGTCCAGAGTGGTGTTAATGCTGACCGGTAGCGGCCCGGTGGGCACGCTGAAGGTCAGGACGCGCGGGCTCGGACCGCCAGTAAACTGGAGGTAGAGAGCGAACTCGGCGGTCAGGCCGCAGGGGGCATCGCTCAGCACGGTGAATGTGAAGGGAGTGACGTTTGTAGCGGTCCCACTGCCGGCCGCGAGATCGGGATACGAAGAGCTGGCAGGCTGGGTGATGGTGATTCCAGGAGTGGTAGTAGTCAGTGTGGCGCTGATGTTGGTTGCATCCACAACTCCGGAGGTGTTCTTCAGTTCAATAAGCAGCCTGGCGCCTTCTCCGGCTTCGATCGCGCCATCGCCATTGCCAGGATTTTCCGTGGCGGTGATGTCGCCGAGTGCGGGGTTGGCGGATGGGACTACGCCCAGCGCCTGAGCAGCTTCAAACGCTAGGAGGATGCCGGCGCCGGAATCGCGGTCCACGCCCGTGCCCTCAATGTCAACAGCAGAGCTGGTGAGCGCAGTCCGGATGTCGGGGTTCGTCGCGCCAGCCTTCCCCGACTTGAGCAGGCCGGCGATGGCGGCGGCATGGGGAGCGGCGGCCGAAGTGCCATAGAACGGGCTAGGAAAGCCCCCTACTCCGGTTACCGACACGCCATCCGCAGCGGTAACGTCGGGTTTCTGGCGGATCAGGCCTCCCGTGGAGGAGAAGTCGCCGGGAGTAATGGGCGTGCCGTCGGCCTCGAAGAAGACCTGCCGCGGCCCGTCCGAGCTGTAGGGTTCGACGACGTTCGTAGAGTTGAAGGGATCGGGATAGGGTCCGGTGGGATAGCCGGGAGCGATGGCCAAGAAGGCCGGGGTGGCCGCTACGGAGTACGCGCCGGCCGCAGAGGAGTGGCCGTGGGTTTGCCCCGCGGTAACCCAGTCCAAGCCGCCGCCAAAGGTGTCCAGGTGGAAGAAGCGATCCTGGGCCCCCGTCACTTTGAAGACCACGATCAAGTAGTCGGCGGGCTCGGGGAACACCGCTTCGATCGGGTCTTGCGAACCATTTTGGATATCGGTGGATGCGTCTACCACGGTAG
>DATKLE010000062.1:0-2282 GCA_035542575.1 Terriglobales bacterium
AAACCGAATGCCGACGGCCGCCAGAGTTCAGAACGGTCCACGAGGGCCCCACGTTGAGAACGTAAGACTTGCGGGAATTTGGACGGGGTTGGTAGCCCTTGGCGTTTGCCCAAAACCTGTTTCTCCAAATCCATTACGTAACAGTTATGCCGAGTGACGGATTATGCCGAGTGACGCCTTTCGATCCTCTTTGCCGCCAGCGTTAACGGGGCTCCCGCGGTTGAAACACTCAGCATAATCCTGCGATCCTTCTCCGTCCGGCCAACCGGGCCGGCAGGAGAAGACTTGATCGAGCGCTACTTCACTCAACCCGCAGTCCTGAGCAGGATGCGGAACGGGCTCGTCAGCCCCTACATGGACGCCCTGGCCGCTGAGCTCGAAGCGCAGCAGTACTCCAGAAAGAGCATCCGCCGCCAGCTTCGGAATGCCCATGCCTTTGGCCGTTGGCTCGCCACGCACCAGATTCCCCTCGCTCACGTCGATGAAGCGATCGTGGCGCGGTACACAGAACCGATGCGGCGTCGTCCCTGCCCCTCGCGCAGGCACGGGGAGCGCCCGCACAACGCGCGTGGCCTGCCTCGCTTCATCACGCTGCTTCGCCGCCAAGGCGTGGTGCCCGCGCAGGTGGAAGCGGCCCCAAGTTCCCCCAGCGGCGCGGAACATTGGCTGCGAGATTTTGACCGGCATTTGGAGCACGTAGCCGGTGTTTCCCCTGGCCGGCGGAAGAACTGCTTGGGGGTTGCGCGCGGTCTGTTGCAGGCCGCTTTCGGGGACGGCGATCCGGATTTCAGCCAGCTCCGGGCCGAGCATGTGGCTGCCTTCGTCCAAACCCGCGCCGCGAAACGGGGTCCCACGTGCCGGAAGGATCCCGGTGGCGCAGTGTTGACGTTTCTGCGCTTCCTCTCGACAGCCGGAGTCATCCCGCACCATTTGCAATATGCAGTTCCGCGCGTGCGCCAGTGGACACATGCCGCCTTGCCACGGTTTCTGATGACGGAAGATTTGAATCGTGTTCTGGCGCTTCCCACCGATTCGACCACCAAAGGGCTGCGAGACCGCGCCATGCTTTTGCTGTTGGCACGGCTTGGCCTTAGGGCTGGTGAAGTGGTCCGGCTCGAGTTGGAAGACATTGACTGGCGCGCGGGCAACATTTTGATCCGCGCCGGCAAGACCCGCCGTGAACGTATCCTCCCTCTGCCCCAGGATGCGGGCGAGGCGCTGGTGCGTTATCTCAAGGAGGGGCGGCCGGCCAGTGCTCATCGCCGGATCTTCCTCAACTTGTGCCCACCGCACGAACCGCTCGCCTCCTCGGTGGTCCTCACCGGCATTGCGCAAGCCGTACTCCGAAAAGCCGGCATCAACAGCCCTCGCCCGGGCGCATACGTCTTCCGGCACACGATCGCCGCCCATATGGTGTGCCGAGGCACGACATTCAAAGAGGTGGCGGATATTCTGGGCCACAGATCCCTGGAATCGACCGCCATCTACGCCAAGTTGGATCTCTCTTCGTTGGCGCAGGTCGCCACCGCGTGGCCGGGAGGTGCTGAATGAAGCACCTCCACCTGCAGATTCACGCGGACCGGTACGCCGAACTCCGTCAAGCCCTGGGTTTCAAGTTTCGAGAGCGCGGATTGGTGCAGCAGTTCGTGGATTTCCTGGAGGCACAGAATTGCTCCGGCCCGATCCGCACAGCTTTGGCTCTGGAGTGGGCCGTTTCTGCCTCGCCGTCATGCGGGCGTTGTGGGCAGGTCCGGCGTCTGACCGTGGCCTGGCACTTTCTGATCTACTTGAAGGCATTCTTGCCGGATACCGAGATTCCGGCATCGGGTCTGCTCACCGAAGAGCGGCGGCCCAGGCCATATCTGTATTCCAGCGAGGAGATCGTAGGGATGCAGCAGGCGACGCGGACCTTGTGGGAGCCCGGATGCCTGAAGCAGATCACCTTCGAAACCCTGATCGGGCTGCTTGCCAGCACCGGTCTTCGCATCGGCGAGATCGCATCTCTCCGGCGGCGGCACATTCAGATTGGCGCGACGTCATTTCTGGAAATCCACGGCAAAGGGCGGAAGGAGCGTAACGTGCCGATCTGGCACAGAACCGCCCGCACGCTGAAAACCTGGCTGGAAACCTGCGCGCCTTCAGCGGAATCGCCAGCCTTCCCCAACGCCAGAGGCGGTCCGCTGTCCCGCGACGGGGTGAACTACATTCTCAAGGCAGCCGCCCGATCCGCGGCCAACGCAAGTCCCAGCCTTTCCGGAAAGCGCATTTCGCCCCACGTCATC
>DATKLE010000063.1:0-3507 GCA_035542575.1 Terriglobales bacterium
CGAGGCCCGCGGACAGCTCATCGGTCGCACCTCGCAGAACAAGACGCTGAATTTCACTGCCGCGGCGGGCCCAGCGCCGGAGCCGAGTCGTTACGTTCGAGTGCACGTCAGCACAAGCTTTCCTAACAGTCTGCTGGGCGAGATGGTAGGCTAGGCCGCACAAGCTGGGGTTTCCAAGGGGAGGGACCATGCCGGAAGTCGAGATGAAGATCCGGGGGCTGATGATGGACCCGGTCACCAATATGCCGATCGTCATCCTGAAAGACGTGAACGGCGACTCGGTCCTGCCCATCTGGGTCGGCATCTACGAGGCCAACGCCATCGCCCTGGAGATCGAGAAGGTCACCACCCCCCGGCCCATGACCCACGACCTCATCAAGAACCTGCTCACCGGCCTCGACACGCGGGTGCACAAGGTGGTTGTAAATGAGCTGCGCGAGGACACCTTCTACGCCGTCATCTGGCTGGAGCGCGACGGGCGCATCATCAGCGTGGATTCGCGCCCCTCGGACGCCCTCGCCATCGCCTTGCGCCTGGATTGCCCCATCTTCGTCGAGGACGAAGTCCTGAAGTCCTCCAAGCAGGCCACCGCCGTCTCCGACCGCATCTCGAGCGAAGAGCTGCGCAAGTGGCTGGAAGGGCTCAATGACGAGGACCTCGGCAGATACAAGATGTAAGGATTGAGTCATTGGGCCATTGAGCCATTGGGTCATTAGGGCCGGGTTCGAATGACTCAATGACCCAATCGCCCAATGGCTCAATTCGCATGGATCCTTCCCAACAGCTCGCCCGCCTCTATCAAGCCGGCTTTGAAATCCAGTCCTTCGACATCACCCGGTCGAAATAGCATCAGTTTTATTTATTGACATCGTTTAGATTATTGATCATCATATTAGGGTGAGGACGACGCTGAACCTCGATGATGACACCCTGCGCCTGGTGCGCGACTACGCTCGCAAGCGTTCTTTGCCGCTTGGCGCGGCGGTCAGTGAACTGGTCCGCAGTGGGTTGACGACTCCCAAGCCCACCAGAATCGTGAACGGATTTCACATTGTCGATTTGCCGGCGGACTCGCCTGCGGTGACCACGGAAGACGTTCGCCGGCTGGAAGACGAGCTCCCGTGAGCCAACATCTGCTGGACGTCAACGTACTGGTGGCCATGGCATGGCCGCGCCACACCGCCCATGCGGCGGCTCAGAGGTGGCTGGCCCGTCACGCTGACGACGGCTGGGCAACTTGTCCTTTGACCCAGGCGGGATTCACAAGGGTCATTTCCAATCCTGCTTTTTCGCGCGATGCGCTGAGCCCGAAACAAGCGGTGGCGGTTCTCCAAGCGAACCTTGAACATCCCGCTCATCATTTCTGGCCCGATAATCTGACCCTGGGCGAGGCACTGGTTGAGGTGGGTGAAGTTGCCGGTCATAACCAAATAACGGACGCATACTTGCTAGCGCTTGCCATTTCGAGAAAGGGAACCTTGGTGACTCTGGACAAGTCCATTGCCAAGCTCGCCGAGCAAGTTCCCGGGCGGCCTTTAATTATCATCTCCTGAGCACCCGATTTCATGGATCCTTCCCAACAGCTCGCCCGCCTCTACCAGGCCGGCTTCGACGTCCAGACCTTCGAGCGCTTTCCGCGCTCCGTTGCGGTGGTGCGCGACAACTGCGTCGCGCTCCTCGAAACCACGCCCGAAGGATTGAAGATCGCCGCCACACCCGGTTGGCGCGTCGGCGAAGGCATCGGAGTGTTGGTCGAGCAGGGCGGGCGCCAGGTCTTCCAGTACAAGTCAGAGACGGTCGAGGCCACGCCCGAACGTTTGGAGACGCTGAGGAAGTTCAGGGAAGAGTTGGAGAATGTTCTGGCCGCAGCAGCTTAGAAGGATTTAGAAGCCGGGCTGTATTTACGCGAGTTTGATCGTTATTAACATAATATCTGTTATCGGACATTCTGGAACCTAGCATGTACAGTACAATGCTCCCATCATGTTCCGTCGGGCGCTAGTGGCGGACCTTCTTCTTCTTCTTCTTGCTTTGCTGCCTTGCTGCCCTCAAGCGCAAGACATCCCTGAAGCACCGTCGTCATCACGAGACCAGAAGCGAGACAAGCCGCACCGCGGGTTGTCCAAACTGTGCGTGACCGCCGCTGCCTACACGTGCTGGGAATCCGAAGAGCCGCCGGATCCGCTCACCGACTCTTCGGACGTGAGCCAACAGCTGGAGCGCCGCCGGATCAAGGACGACATGGAGATCGGCGCTGATCATATGCGGCACAAGAACTATCGCGGCGCTGTGGGCCGGTACTGCGATGCACTGTCTGGTTTGCCCTTCAACGCCTCCATTATGGTTCGCGTCGCACAGGCACTCGAAAAATCTGGAGACACAGCCGCGGCCTTGACATTCTATTGGCGTTCGGTAGAGACCTATCCTGAGGGTATCCTCGCGGGAGAGGCCCAGGCCGGCATAAAGCGACTCAAGGCTCAGCCGTCAAAGCCAGGGAACCCAAGCGTAAACCTGGCACAACAGCTAGGTTGTCCATCCGAAGCCTTCTACCGCGGCACCGCCGAGCTGCCTGATCGGCCGTAGCGCCGGCTAGCTCCCCCATAGTCAGCACCACCTTCGGATGGAACAGCGTGCCACCATTAGTAAGTCGTACTTGCTTAAAACCTACCATTGTCTATAATGTTTTACATGAAAGCAGAATATACCACCATGAGCACCAAGGGGCAGGTGATCATCCCTGCCGACTTACGGGCGGACATGAAGCTGACTCCGGGAACGAAGTTCTCCATCCAGCGCGAAGGATTCGCCCTGGTTTTGCGGCCCATCACCGAGGAGCTCATCGACAGCCTGTGCGGTTCCACCAAGGGACTTGGTGACCTGCGCGAAGAAATGCACCGGGATGACGAAGAGCGATGACGACCTGTGTGCTCGATGCCAGCGCGGTTCTTCGCTATACGGACAAGGAACCGGGATACAAACGGGTCCGCGAACTGTTCAAGCAGGCTGCCAGAGGCGAGGCCGAGCTGCTGCTGAGCGCCGTCAACTGGGGTGAGATCGTGGGCGCCCTTTACAAACGCGTCGGCATGACCCGGGCGCGAACCATTGCTGGCAGCCTGGCAGCGCTGCCTATCACGATTGTGCCCGTTGATACCAGCCACGCGGAGGCCGCCGCCATCTTCAAGTGTGACTTTAAGGTTCCCTATGCCGATGCTTTTGCCGCGGCGCTCACCCTGGCCCGTTCCGCTCCCCAGCAGCGGGCCACGCTGGTAACGGCCGACTTTGACTTCAAAGCCGTCCCCGCCGGGACTATCAAGATCGAGTTTCTTCCGCCAAAGGCAGTCGTGTGAGGTTGGGCACCGACCACACCGTCACCCGCTGACCCTATCTCCCGATCCCAGCACCACCTTCGGATGGAACAGCGTCCCCGCCACCCGGCTGGCGATGCACACCAGTTCCGCCTGGCCGGCGAACACCTTCACCAGCGGCGCGCGGGACATCTCCGGCAGG
>DATKLE010000064.1:0-3169 GCA_035542575.1 Terriglobales bacterium
GGGCTGTGCCCTGCGCTTCCCGAATTGGGCGCTACTTCAGGGCCCTTCGGATGATGGCCAATTCGATTCCCCCCCCGCAGATCGGTGAAATAACCTGAGTTGCACCTCAGGTAGAATCCAGAAGATTTCTCCTATAACTTCCTTGGCGCCGAAAACCTCGATGGAGCGGTGAATGGATCCTAGCAACCTGCTGCGCACAGAAGCCTCCCGATCCTTAGACGTCCTCCGGCCGGCGACAGCGAACCCCGAAGCAGAACTAGCAACGCTGGAGCCCTCGCTGCTGGAATATTGGCGCTTGCTGCTGAAGCGCAAGTGGACGATTGTGTCCTGCGTGGTGGTAATCACGGTACTGGTGGCGATTCAGTCCTTCCGCGCGACCAAGCTCTACGACGCTGTGGGGAGGATTGCGATCAACCATCAGAACAGCGATGCGCTCGGGTTTAGGCAGCCGGGTGAGGGTTCCGACGACGACTACGACTACACCATCAACCTCGACACCCAAGCCAAGATCCTGGAGAGCAACGCGGTCGCACTTCAGGTGATCAAGAACCTGCATCTGGACCAGGACCCTAGGTTCACGGGCCGACCGACGAAGGTGGTCAGCAGCGCCATCCCGGTGGGCTCGGCCGGGCTTACTGCCGCCCAGGAAGACGGCCTGCTGGGCGCGTTCCACGGGGGATTGTCGGTGAAGGCGATCCCGCGGACGCGCATCCTGGAGCTCCATTTTCTTTCCTCCAACCCAAATCTTTCCGCGCAGATCGTGAACGAACTTGCAAACGTGTACATCGAGCAGAATTTCAAGGCCAAATTCGAGAGCACCGTGCGCACCTCAGAGTGGCTTTCCAAACAACTTTCCGACCTGCAGTTGAAGGTGGAAACCTCACAGCAGCGGCTGGTGGATTATCAGAAGGAGCACGGCATCGTTGGGGTGGACGAGAAGCAGAACATCATCACCACCAAGCTCGATCAGTTGAACAAGGAGCTGACCGACTCCGAGATGGACCGTATCCAGAAGGAGTCGCTGTACCGCATGAGCCTGGAGGGCAAACCGGAGCTGCTACCCAAACTGAGCACTTCGAGCGGTGATTCGGCCCTGGTCAGACTAAGGGACCAAGAAAACAGCCTGCGTTCACAGTTATCGGCGTTGACGACCCAATTCGGACCCAACTATCCGAAGGTCAAGGAAATCAGCACGCAATTGCAATCCGTGCAGGCAGCGATCAACACTGAACTCGCCAATGCCGCCGAACAGTACAGGACGGCATACCTAGCTGCCCAGGAACGCGAGAAGCTGTTGCGGGCCTCGTTCGAGGGCCAAAAGCAAGAAGCCAACCAGCTCAACGAGAGCGCCATCCAGTACAGCCTGCTGCGGCGCGACTACGAATCCAACAAGCAACTGTACGACGGGCTGCTGCAGCGGCTGAAAGAGGCCGGGGTCTCCGCCGGACTGCGCTCCAGCAACGTGCAGATCATCGACCAGGCGAGGGTGCCCACCGGGCCGTCGCAACCCAACATCCCGCGCAACATCACCAGCGGTTTATTTCTCTCGCTGGCAGGCGGCATCGGTCTGGCCTTCCTGCTGGAGATGCTGGACAACAGCGTGCGCAGCCCGGATCAGGTGGAACTGATCGCCGGCCTGCCCACGCTGGGCATGATCCCCTCCGGCCTGCGCCTGAACACCAGCTACGGGCGGGCGCTGAAGCCGCTGCGGGCGGGCTCGCAGGTCTTGCCACAGCAGGAATCGGTAGAGACCATTTCTTACTTGCGGCCGCAGTCGCAGTCTGCGGAAGCGTATCGAACGTTGCGGACCTCAATCTTACTCTCCTCATGGGGAGCGCCGCCCAAGGTGCTGCTGGTCACCAGCCCCATGGCCCAGGAAGGCAAGACCACAACAAGCATCAATACGGCGATTGTGCTGGCGCAGCGCGGAGCGCGCGTTCTCCTGGTCGATGCCGACTTGCGCCGGCCCAGCATTCACAAAGCGTTCGGGATAATCCAGAGGCCGGGGCTTGCGGAATACCTGACCGGCAACATTGCGGAAGCTCCTATCGTTTCCTGGTCGCAACTTCCCAATCTGCACCTGCTAACCTCCGGGGGCACTCCCCCCCACCCGGCGGAACTGCTCGGATCCGGGCTTATGAACGATGCCCTCGCAGAGTGGCGGAAAAAATTCGATCACATCGTCATCGACACTCCCCCCGCCCTGTCGGTGACCGACTCGGTGCTGCTGTCGGTGCAAGCGGACTCCGTGATCCTGGTCATTCGCTCCGGCCATACGACCAAGCAGGGGTTGCGTCGTGCGCGGCAGCTGTTGTCCTACGTCAACGCCAAGATCACGGGCGTGGTAGTCAATGCCATGGATCTGAACGCTTCCGATTACTACTACTACTACGGCTATTACGGGAAGAAGTACGGTTACTACTACAAGAGTGACAAGGTGGAAGAACAGCCGCGGCAGTAACGGGATGCTCTTCCGGCTTCCATGACACCTGATCCCCGCTCAACAGCGGCGGCGCATCCTGAAGTCGCGGCCGCGAAGGCAGCCCGCCCGCTGCCGGTGGCCGCCCGGATCGCGCTCCTGGTAGCGGCGCTGGCGGTGGCGGGACTGTACCTGCACGCCTCGTCCCGGCTTTACCGTGCCTTCCGCTGGGCCGAAGACGGCACGCCACAGAACCTGAAAACGGCTGCCCGACTCGAACCCATGGACGCCGAGTACCGTTACCGCATCGGCAGATATTCCCTGCTGATGCAGGATTTCCCCAACGCCATCGACGAAGTCAAGGCGGCGACTGCGCTCAATCCTTACGACGCCCGCTACTGGCTTGACTTGGCCAGTGCGTATCTAGCCGCGGATCATCCCGCTGAGACGCAGCAGGCTCTGGCCCGCGCCCTCGGGGCCGACCCGACCATGCCGGACGTCGTCTGGCAGGTGGCCAACTACGAGTTGGTAGAGGGAGATACGGCGCTGGCGATGCAGCGGTTTCACGATCTCGTGGAGCATGCTCCTGAAACTCTGCCCGCCACACTCAACGTTTGCTGGCCGGCGACCAGGGACCCGGACTTGATCGCGGACAAGGTGCTGCCGGCGCGTCCCGAGGCCTACTTTACTTTTATCAACTTTCTGCGAAACAAGCGCCGACCGGAAGCGTCCGACAAAGTGTGGTCACAC
>DATKLE010000065.1:0-17666 GCA_035542575.1 Terriglobales bacterium
CGAGCAAATCCCGCTTTCCTGGTAACCCAACTTGGACAGCAAAATGGCAACCTCAACCTGGGAGCGACCGTCGAGAAGCAGGAAATGCTCCAATTCCCCTTACTCCCGCTCCTCAATCCCGGCTAATTTGGACAGCAGTGAAAAGGCACCACTCATTCAGTAGATTTGCTGATTGGGTTATCCATCCTTTCAGCCACTTAGGGGGAATGCACCATTCGGTCTACGAACAAGCGGGGCACTCCGAGCACAATATGGCTGCAAGCTCGGTGAGAAGAGTGATCTTCCTGACGGTCTCCAATGTTTCAGTCAGTAAGGCTCCAGACGTTTTTGCGATGGGGGCGACAAGAACGCCTGATTTCATGGTGGACGTGGATGTGCACACCCTTCAGATTCTCGACGTTAAGAGCCTCCCTGTCGAGACGGCTTGGGGCAAAGTACCGACACCAGCTTTTTAGGTTAATGTTCTCTACTGGATACGCAAGAATCGCTGGTCGAGGGTTCGGCGCACTGTTGTAACATCCCCGTTACACTCAAAACCGAAAGCGGGGCCAAAAGACTCCGCCCCGGTCAGCGGGGCGTTCTGAGTGTAAACGCCTCTGATGGTGGCGGCGATCGCGGAGAGGCTAATGGTGATCTTTTCGCCCCGTATCGGGCGTGCCAGCCGTTGCCGTGTCCTTGCCCTGGGGCGTGCAGGGCTGGCGTTTGACGATGTCTCCGACCTTCTCAATGATCTCTTTGGTGGTGAGCTCTTTGGTCGGCTCTTCCTTCAATATCCCACCGCTCTTGATGGGAGCGCCAGACGCTCCGAGTACGTTGATTTCCGCAAAGGTCTCGCCCAACACCCCTGCCGTGGCGAGGGATACAGTCGAATCGCTCGGGATGTTCAACTCGTAAGGCGTTCGCAAGCTCAACGTAACTTCCGCGGGAGCCGCTTGCCTTTCAGGACGCGCGCGAACGCTCGTGACCTTGCCAACTTCCACTCCCGCCAATCGCACCGGCGCTCCGGCGCGCAGGCCATTGGCGTTCTGAAAGTACACTCTTAACTCCAGCCGGTGAGTGACCAGCCTTGGGTAGCCCCACAGAACGGCGAATGTAATCACCGCGATCGCCAGGGCGATAAGCCCAACTCTCCGCATACCCTCGACTCCAATCGGCAGCCTCTAGCTTAGTCGAAGCCGAGCGCCGGCAGCCAGCGTTTCCTGCCCGCAACGAATTTGCCGTCCCCGGTACCTGAAGTTGCTGCCAACCCTCGACTGCATTGGTTCTTCGCTGCGCTCAGGATTTCACCCTCTCCGCCAGGGCCGCCGCATCGGCAAGAGCCTTGGCGATGCGACGCGCACGGGACTCCGGCTCACGGTAGTAGAAGATGCCAAGCAGGTGCCCACGTCGGCGGGAGGGCGACATGAGCTCCCATCCTTGACGGGCGAGGGGATCGCGTGCGAAGGCTACCTGCAGGATGGGCGGCAGCTCGCGTTCGGCTTCCATGGTGGCCATGAGACGCTCAGCAATTTGATCGGCGCGGCGCCGGCGGGCCTCCGGGCTCTTCACGCCTGACACCCACTTGGCGATCTCGTTGCGCGTGGAGTGGTTCAACCGGTCATACCAGCGGCGCAGCGAACCGTCCTCTGCCAGCGCGCGCGTCAGTTCCGCGGGCATGGTAACGACACGTACTTCGGTATCGGGCTCCAGTCGGAACAGCGCGGTTTGGCCGAGAGCCGCTTTGCCGCCGACTTGCATGCGCTTGTTTACGATCATTACATGCCCGCCCTTGCCGGTGGGAAACAGCGAGGTGCGAAACCCGAAGCCGTTGATCTCGCCCCGTACCCTCATTTGCCCGCGCGTTCCCCACAGCTTGGCCACGTCCACGGGGATGTGGATAATGACCCAGTTCAAGCGCGAGGCTGTGCGTTCCAGCGTGGCGCGGAATGATCTGGCACTCGGCGTCCTCATCGTTGGAGCTGGCTTAATTCGGCAGTGTGGCGCCTGGCGTGTCGCGGGTATTCCCCTTCGGCACCGCCGGCGCTTCAATCACCACCGGCAAGTTCCAATTCGTGTACCGCACCTTAAGCCCACCCAACTGGAACTCGTACGGCAGGTGTCTGAGTTCGTCCACGCAGATGGATGCGAGGCGGTTGGAACCGCTTCCGGCGAGGAGGTCCCACACGCGGCAGGAGCCTCCCTGGGCCTGGACCAACTCGCCGCGAGCCACCGTTGTCGTAGTCTTCAGCCGGTCGAGCGTGTTAAGCAGCGGTTCGGGACCGGCCATCGGCCCCACGCGGCACTTGTCGGGTCCCGTGGCAGGCTGCGACGACCAGGCATCCGTTCCTTCTCGCGCATACAACGTGCCCCCGGTCTCAATGGATTCTTCCAGCGCGTTGCCCGCTCCCGCAGCATTCAGGGTACGGGTCACGGTATGCGAGCCATAGGGACAGAAGACATCCTGGTCGGTCTGGAAGGACCGGCCCTGGAGTGTACCGACGGTGGTCACTCGCCAGGAACGCGCGTGCCGGACCGCGTACTCGACCAGATCCAGTTCGCCGCTCGACGCCGCAGTTGGAACATGCTCCTTGCTGCGCGACTTCTTTGAACTCGGGCCCCACCATGACCAGATAAGAAGTCCCAGCAGGAGCCCGCAACCCAGCGCCGCGACATGCTTCCCTGCCAGCGGGAAGCGGCCTCCGCGGCTCAAGCGTTCAGCTCCGAGATCACCGCCAGGGTCCCGTCCGGCAGCAGAATGCTCAGGGCAGAGGAGAACTTCCTGGCGATGGATTGCCGCACTGCGGCGGGCGCCTGCCGCGTGTCTCCCCACTCGAACCGCGCTCCTTCCAGCTGGATCTGCATGGCGCAGGAGACCCGCAGTTGCTGGGGCACCATGATGATTACTTCGATCGCCGAAACCTCGGACACCAGCCCCTCAAACGCGCATCGCGCCGACGGCGTTACCAGGTTGACGCGGACCGGAGTGATCTTGTCCTTCAGTCCCTTTAACAACAGAAATGCCTCTTCCGGAGAAATCAATTTGCGCTCTCCTGAGCCGGACGGCGTTCCGCCGTCTTCTTGCCCACGCCGGTTCGGACCAGGTTCTTCCCCATCTCGGCATCCTTGTCGGGCACAAAGTAGCCGACCACCATGCCCATGGCGCCCATGGGCAGTTCGCGCCCGGAGTCGTTCTGATAGCGGGCGGTAACTTTCACGGTCTCTCCCTTCTCGAGGTGGTAGCCACCGCGGTCCAGGAAATACACGACGGGGATGGAAATCAGCCGTCCTTGGTCGTCGAGCTGGGCGTCGAGGGTGGCGATGTTCTGCCCGCGGGTGACGTTGTCGAAGACGAGCTGGGTGCCGTAGTTGTGCATGTGGCCGCCCACGCCCAGCAGGGTGCCTGAGTAATCCAGCGTAAGACTGCCGGAGGTGATGTTGGGCCCGCGCTTCAGGTCATAGCGGTCGTCTTCGGCGCACTGCTTGACGTCGAACCACGCGGGATAAACACTCTTCAACTGAGTATTGGCGGCCAGCCGGTACTCCATCTTCACTTCCAGGTAAGTCTGCAGGTGGTCCGTGGCGGTGGGATTGTAGAACATGCTGCTCACCCGCATGCGGTCGTGTGGATGTACGCGGTATCCCATGCCGGGAACGGCCGGCCAGTCGTTCATCTCAGCCCCGGCGCCGAAGATGTGCTCTTCGCTGTTGGGGCAGACGAAATCGGAACGCTGGGTATTCCAGAGGGCTACGTGATGCAACAGGGGGGCCGACAGGGCCTGTCCGGATTCGTCCGTCAAGCGGGGATGATAGGCCACCAGCCATCCGTCGAATGGAATCGGAAAGAAGAAATCGGCGGGTTGCGCGACCGCCATGTGGTCGGAGTGAGCGGGCAATCGCACCGGGCCCAGGCGGATGGTGAGCACCTGGGCAGCAGGATCATCGTGGATATCCAGCTCGGCCGCGGCATCGTGGGGCATCGCCATGTGGTGTTCGTGCTGGGCAAAGGCAGCAGTGGCTGCCCAGAAGACTAGCAGGCAAGGGATCAGAAGTTTTTTCATGGCCGGTGTTCGCTTCCAAGAAGTGTATCGCGGACAGAGGGCGCGCGTCCGCTCAGTGCCGGGCGGAAAGCATAGTAAGGATGTCACGCAGTCCCTGACGGATGTGTTGCAGTTCAACGGGAGAACGTCCGGGGAAGGGGAGCGGCGACTGCTTCTTCTCGCCCTTGACCTCCGACCGGATCTGCTGGCGGGCGCCGGCAATGGTGAAGCCCTCCTCATAGAGCAGCTTCTTGATATGCAGAACGTTTTCCACGTCTTTGTGGCGATACATGCGCTGCCCGGTGCTGCTTTTCACCGGCTTGAGCTGAGGGAACTCGGTTTCCCAGAAGCGCAGTACGTAGGCCGGCAAGCGGCACAGCTTGGCCACCTCTCCAATGCGGAAGTAAAGCTTTTCCGGAATCACCACTTCGGTAGTTCTGCCGGACTTGGCCGTCGCTTTGCCTCGCGGGCTCATGGTTTCCTCGGAAGTGGCGTGCATCGCGTCAACCCGTGCCCTTCCTACCCCGCGTTTCTAGCACGACCTGGGCTCCGCGACAACTGCCATTTTGCAGCCCTGGCACCTTTGGGTGGGTGGGCAAAATCGCCTCCCTGCGAAAAAGCCTCTCAAGAGGTGCTTCTCTCAAGAGGCTCTTCCAAACTTTCTGGTCCATGCGAGGTATCGTCTCGCTGACGGTTAGTGTTTCTTTTTCTTCTTCGCTGCCTTTTTCTTGGGCATGAAGTTCCTCCGTGAACAATTTTCCCTTGCAAGGGGCCTAGGTCAAAAAAAACTGCCCAATTTCTAGCATGGGCTGCGTTCTTACCCCAAGATATTGCGGACTCTTACTTCTCTTGTCAACATAATTCTAGCTTCCGCAGGTTGGCTTCCAGGCGACCGGCAACGCAACAACTGGCGTACACTTTGTGCGGCATCATGCGACGCGATCCCATCGAACTGGAAATCTTCAAGAACATTTACCACTCCATTGCGGAGGAGATGGGCGCCGCGCTGCGCCGCACGGCGTTTTCGCCGAACATCAAAGAGCGACGTGACTACTCCTGCGCGCTGTTCGATGCGCGGGCCGAAGTCATTGCGATGGGCGACCACATGCCGGTGCACCTGGGCTCGATGCCGATGTCGGTGCACGCAGCCATCGATCGTTTCCAACTGCAGCCGGGCGACATGGTGATGCTCAACGATCCCTTCTGTGGGGGCACACATCTCCCGGATATCACTCTGGTGGCGCCGTTTTATTTTTCTGCTAGGGGGCGCCGGCCGGATTTCTACGTGGCTTCGCGCGCGCACCATGCCGATGTCGGCGGCGCCTACCCGGGTTCGATGGGGTTGTGCCGCGAGATCTACCAGGAAGGCATGCGCATTCCGCCCGTGAAACTTATGTGTGGCGGCGCGATGCAGCGAGACGTCCTTGCCCTGCTGTTAAGCAATGTTCGCACGCCCAATGAACGCGAGGGCGACCTGGGCGCGCAGATCGCGGCCTGCCACACCGGCGCGCAGCGATTGCGCGAAGTCTGCCGCCGCTATGGTTTGGCCCGGGCGGCGCGCGCGGCGCGCGACTTGCTGGAGTATTCCGAGGAGATGATGCGCGCCTTTCTGGAGCGCGTGCCGCCGGGGACCTACCGGGCAGAGGATTTTCTCGACAATGATGGAATCAGCGATCGTCCGGTGAAGATCGCGGCGGCCGTCACGGTTGATGTTTCAGGGCGCGGCCGAGGGCGCCCGTGCCACATGGTCACGGTGGATTTCAGCGGCAGCGATCCGCAGGTCGAGGGCAGCGTCAACGCGGTGGAGGCGATCACCTACTCCGCTTGCTTCTACGTGTTCCGTTGCCTGCTGGCGGAGGAAGTGCCTGCGACTGCGGGGCTGATGCGGCCCATACGGGTAATTGCGCCCGAGGGCACGGTAGTAAACGCTCGCCCTCCGGCCGCGGTCGCCGGCGGGAACGTGGAAACTTCCCAGCGTATCGTGGACACCCTGCTGCGGGCGCTGGCGCAGGCGATTCCTGGGCGCATCCCCGCGGCCGCATCGGGGACCATGAACAATCTCACGATCGGCGGGATGGATCCGAGGACCCGCGAACCGTTCGCCTACTACGAGACCGTGGCCGGCGGGATGGGGGCGCGTCCGGCTAAACCGGGCGTGTCCGGCGTACACACCCACATGACGAACTCGCTCAACACACCAGCCGAGGCATTGGAGTATGCGTATCCGCTGAGGGTACGAAGGTATTCTCTGCGGTCGCGGAGCGGAGGCGGAGGCAAGTATCACGGCGGGAATGGCATTGTCCGCGAGATTGAGGTCCTCACCGATGCAGAGGTGACCCTGCTGGCGGAGCGGCGGACGCGCGGCCCATACGGATTGAGCGGGGGAAAAGACGGTGCTCCGGGCAAGGCGACCGTGATTCGAGGAGACGGCTCATGGCAAGAGTTGCCCGGCAAGGTCAACGTTCGCCTGCGCAAGGGCGAACGCATCCGCATCGAGACCCCCGGTGGCGGGGGATGGGGTTGACCGTTGAGTTCCCATGACTCTCGTACCGACCCAAGGAGCTGCACATGAACGGAGAAGTGGCTGCCGCCTATCTTGAAGAAATTCGTCGCCAATTTCGCGGATACAAGCGCATGGGAGAGGGCGCGATTGCGCAAGCCAAGGATGCCGAGTTGTTTGTGACCCTGGATCCCGAGGCGAATTCGATCGCCGTCATCGTCAAGCACCTGGCGGGCAACATGCGTTCCCGGTTCACCGATTTCCTGACCACCGACGGCGAAAAACCCGACCGGCATCGCGATCAGGAGTTCGAGATGAACGCAGGCACCGCCCGCGCGGACCTCATGCGCTGGTGGGAAGAGGGGTGGGCGCGGGTGTTCTCCACCATCGAAGCGCTGAAGCCCGAAGACTTGCTGCGTACGGTCACCACCCGCGAGGAGCCGCACACCGTGATGCAGGCAGTGGGCCGACAGCTGGCGCACTACGCCTATCACATCGGGCAGATTGTTTTTCTCGCCAAGCATTTCCGCTCGCGGGAGTGGAAGTCGCTAAGCATTCCGCGTGGCAAGTCGGAGGAGTTCAACCGGACGGCAGTGGCCGAGCGACGGCGGCGCCCCTAGGGGCGGCATCAAGACGCAGGGCCGAAGTACCGGTA
Organism: Terriglobales bacterium; assembly: GCA_035542575.1. Classification (GTDB taxonomy): domain Bacteria; phylum Acidobacteriota; class Terriglobia; order Terriglobales; family Acidobacteriaceae; genus JAIQET01. Next base: position 7,172 of record DATKLE010000065.1, read on the forward strand.
ATGGCCGGTGATCTTCCACGCAAAGAGAACATCTTCCATCTTGGGCCCTTCGCCGATGTTGTGGACGATCATGTGGCGGCCACCCGGCGCTTTCCGGTCCACCACGATGCCAATGTGGGGCACGCCGCTCTGCAAATCCCAGGTGACAAGGTCCCCCGGCAAGTAGTCCTCGGCACGACTGGTGACGGCGAGCGGTTCTCCCCTTCGTTCGAAGAACACCATGAGATTGGGGACACGCCGATGATCAATGTTGGAGTCAGGACGGTCGGCGTGCCAGCGGTTGTAGGGATAAAGGGAGAAATTCTTGACCATGTCCTCGTGGACCTCCTTCTGCAGATCAATCCCCACAGCCCGATATACCCGGATGATCTCATCGGTGCAGGTCCCCGTATTCTGCGGTACGTCGCCGCCTGGGTATGGGATACGAACATACGCCGAATCGTAACGGACGTAATGATGCGTTCGTTCCACCGCCGCCGCCACCAATTGGTTGAGAAATGCCTGTCTGGAACCCGCGTGATCAGTTTGTGCCACCGCCGACAACGTGGCCAGAGCCAGCATTGCCAGGTATCTTTGCGTTGCGCCCCGCATATGTAGAGAGATTCTAAGCGTCCTGGCGTCCTCGTGTCCGCCGTCTGCGCGGTGCTATGATCCGATGTTTGCGAGGGTGGAACCTTCGGATTCACCCCGTTCGTTGGTCAGGATCGGAGACAACCGCTATGAGAACGCCGATTGCTCTGCTGGCGCTCGCCCTCTCAGCGATGCCTGGGCTGGGACAGGCGCCGGCAGTCAAAGCCGACGCAGATCCGGCTGCGCAGGCAGAAATCATCAACTTGGAGGCAGAATCGTCCAAGCTCATCCTGCAGGGCAAATGGGACGAATACTCGTCCCACTTGACCGAAGACTATGTTCGCACTCTAGGAGATGGGAAAGTCCAGAGCAAGGAAGAGACTTTGGCGGAATTCCGCACTCCGGAACGCAAGGTGCTGGACTGGATTCCGGAGGACCTGAAGGTGCAAGTGTACGGCGATGCTGCCATTCTCATCGGGCATCTGAGCGTCCTGTCTCGCCAGAGTGGCAGGGTTACGACTTCCTTCTTTCGCTTCACCCAGATTCTGCTGAAGCGGGATGGGCGTTGGCTGGTAGCGGGGATGCAACTTACTCCGGTTTCTAAATGAGTTCAGGTCCGGGTCTGAAGCCCGTCCGGCCGGTGCTAGAATCTTGGGTTTGTCTTGCTGAGGAAAGGCACTCATCCATGCCCAATACCATGCTGGCCGTCGTCAAACCACAGGCCGCACCCGGTGCGGAGGTCCGCGAGGTCAAGGTCCCGGGCTTTGGCCGCACCGATGTGCTGGTCAAAGTCAAGATTGCCTCCATCTGCGGCACAGACCTCCACATTTACAACTGGGACCGCTGGGCCCAGAGCCGCATCCACCCTCCCCTCATTCCCGGGCACGAGTTCTGCGGCGAGGTCGTGGCCTTCGGCGACGAAGTGACCAGCGTGAAAGAGGGTGATCTCGTTTCGGCAGAGATGCACGTGGCCTGCGGCAAGTGCCTGCAATGCCGAACTGGGGAAGCCCACATCTGCCAGAACGTGAAGATCATTGGCGTAGATGCGGACGGGGCGTTCGCCGAGTACGTCGTCATTCCTGAGTCGAACATCTGGAAGCTCGATCCCGCGATCCCGCTGGAGTACGCCTCGATCCTCGATCCATTAGGCAATGCAGTCCATACCGTGCTGGCTGGCGAGATTGCGGCGAAAACTGTCGCAGTCACAGGCTGCGGCCCCATCGGTCTGTTCTCGATTGCCGTGGCACGTGCGGTGGGCGCAACGACCATCTTTGCCATTGAAGTGAACGCCCATCGCCGCCGCCTCGCCAAGGAGATGAAGGCCGATTTTGCCCTCGATCCCACAAAGGACGACGTTCGCGTCATGGTGGCGGAGCAGACTGGTGGCCTGGGCGCTGACGTCGTGCTCGAAATGGCGGGTCATCCGGACGCCATCCGAACAGCCTTCGATATCGTGCGGCGCGGCGGACGCATTTCCCTCCTAGGCCTTACTTCCAAGCCCGTCTCGGTCAATTTCTCGGAGGACATTATTTTCAAGGGCATCACGATTCAGGGCATCAACGGGCGCCGCATGTACCAGACCTGGTATCAGATGACGGCGCTGCTCAAGGCCGGAAAGCTCGATCTCCATCCTGCCATTACCGACCGCATCGAGATGAGAGACTTCTCCGAGGCTATGGAAAGGCTGAGGACGGGGGAAGCCAGCAAGATTCTGGTCTATCCCAACGGCGCGAAGTGACTCAGGCTTTTGCGAGCGTCCCAATAGCTGCAGGGAACCCAGAGCTACTGCAGGTCATTCCTGTCCGGGTTGTAAAAGAAATGGAATCGTAAGGCAAGATACTGTCCCTTAAACTCGCCCGGCAGTGGCGGAAATGGATTGGACGCAGTGATGCCGCCGTAGGCGGCGCGATCCAAAGACACGTCGCCCGAACTGCTGACATAGCGCAATCCCGCCACGCGGCCATCTTTCAGGATGGCAAACTCGAGAGAAACTTTCCCCTTTTTCATGATCGGGGCCCGCGCGACTTCGGGAATAAGGTTGTACCAGTTCTGGCGGACATCTTGCAGCACCCGGGAAAGATAGGGACCGAAGTCCACGCCCATGGTATCGCTGAGAACGTCGAGCGGCCCGATGGCCCCGGTAGCCGGCCGACCTTGCCCTAACCCGTAGTCGCCGCCATCGCCGCCATAGCCGCCGCGATTGGCCATGGAGGCCCGGGCCGCCTGTTGGATTTGCGATCCGGCTGAGAGGTTCGGAATCTTGAAGCTGGGCTGGGCCGCTCCGGTGTCAGGAGCCGTCAGCTTGGCTACCTGATCCTGTCCCGCAGGACTCTGTGCCCGGGGTGACTGAAACTGCGGCTGCTCTTGCGGGGCGGGTGTGGATTGTGCCATGGCCTGAGCTGGTGGCTGCTGCGGCTGAGGTGGCTGATCGAGCGGAGGTCCGCCCGGTCCTGGCGTACCTGGACGAGCACTGTCGAGAATGTGCTTCATTTCCTCACGATCCAGCTGCGGCGCGCGCGAGGTCGCCTTACGGTCTTTGTCAGAGATGTTGTTGGTGTCAGACCGCTTGGTGAGTTTCTGTTCGTCTGGCGGCATTTCCAGGTATGTGAGTTCCTTATCTCGCAGCATATCGCCCGGGGCCACCACGATCACGGAGCGCTTGGGCAGAAAGTCCGCCAGCCGATCGGAATTGACGAACAGAATCACTACCATCAGGTGGACAACCACCGACATCCACAACGCCTCGCGGCGGCGGGAGCGCGAGAGATCATCCTGCAGCTGAATCAGCAGGGCGGGGACGTCGTGCATCTCGCGATACACCGATTCCCAGCGCTGCGCGTCATACAAGTCGCCAGAATCGGGGCGTGGCGCAAGCGATGAAGGAGGGGCTGGGGCTCCCGGCGGGATTTCGGTCGTCGACATCGAACGGCTTGCCTGTTAGTTAGACACAAACGGCGGCGGGCGGTTGTACGCGCACGGACCTGGTCTAACTCCAGGTCAAAGTCTCGCACCGAGGGCGAAAGTCCGCCGGCGTCTACTGCCAAGTAGCTTTATTCTCGCACCTTTTGCTGAATTCCGCGACGCCCGAAAGGAGCGGTGCTGACCGCCTTGATGCGCTTTAGTTACAAATCTTTACACAGCGACCGGTAACCCCGAAGGTCCCCCTGCTGGACCTCTGGGGGGAGCTCTAGTCTGCCTGCAGCCGATCTAGCTGGACTTGCTCACGGTGTTCGGTGATTGCGGCGATGATATCCAGCGCCAGCGCCAGAGCCCGGCGGCCGTCTTCTAGAGAAACCAGCGGCGTGGAGCGGCTCCGGACGGCTTCGAGGAACGACTTCAGCTCGGCGTGCAGCGGCTCTTCCGCGACAATCGCAGGCTTGGCAACCTTAATTTGCGGGTTCACGGAAGGTGTGCCAGCAAGCTCGGGGTCAGCGCCCACGGTGAAGACCAGCACATCCTGGCGGCCGTAGTCGAGCGAAATGTACTGCTTGGGCTGGAAAAAGCGCAGCTTCCGCACCCGCTCGGTCGAAACCCGGCTGGCGGTGAAGTTGGCCACGCAGCCGGACTCGAACTCCAGGCGCACGTTGGCGATGTCCACCTTGTCCGAGAGAATCGGCAGACCGACGGCACGAATCTCCTTGACCGCCGAGTTGGTAAAGGCCAGCACCACGTCGAGGTCATGGATCATCAAATCGAGCACCACGTCCACATCGAGCGAACGCGGCGTGAACACGCTCAGGCGATGGACCTCAAAAAACATCGGCCGGGTGATCAGCGGCAGGGTGGCGCGCACGGCAGGATTGAAACGCTCCAGATGACCGACCTGGCCGGCCCTTCCAAGCTGGTGCGCCAAGCGGATCAACTCATCGGCCTCGGCCAGCGATTTCGCCAGCGGCTTCTCGATCAGAACGTCGATCCCGGCCTCCATCAACGTTCTGGCGACTTCCAGATGATGAATAGTAGGAACCGCGACCGTCGCGGCCTGAACTTCGCCCCGGGTCGTGATCAGCTGCGCAACCGAGCCGAACGCGCGGGCGCCATATTCGCGGGCAACCTCATCAGCGCGAGCCACATCGGGGTCCACGACCGCAACCAGCTTGACCGGCTCACCCTGCCTGGCAAGCTGGTGATAGACACGGGCATGATTTCGCCCAAAGGCGCCAGCGCCAATCACCGCAACGTTGATGCAGTTGTCCGTGGCCAGAAGTCAGTTGCCGGCCGGCGGGTTGCCGGATGACTGATTTAACCACAAAGGGCACGAGGGTACACGCCGACCGGAGGCTAGCGGCCCGCTTTCTTCAACAGGGCAATTTGTCCGGCATGATAAAGCTCGTGCTGCACGATCCCGCTGAACATGTAATAGAAGTTGTAGTAGCTCTGGGTCTTTCCCGGGACCTGCTCCTCCAGGCGGGCATCGGGAAACGCGGCAACCGCTTTGACCAGCTCCTCGTGGGTGAGCTTCAAGTGCTCGACTGCTCTCCGCCACGCGGCGTCACTGGTGTCTTCTACCGGGGGGAAGTTCTGTTTATCGGAGAGCGTCACTGCGGTCCCTCCGGTGCGGCGCACGACGGCATCATCCCAGGCGGCGATGTGGAGCACGAGCTCCCAAATGGTATGGGCATTCTTGATCGGCCGGGCGGCGGCAGTGCTCGCATTGACCCCGCGGAGAAGCTCGAGCACCGAGTCGCCGTGCCAGGCATCTCCCTCGAAGGCGCGACGGATCTGGTCGGCCAGGCGGATGGTTTCGGACATGATTTCCTCCAATAGGCTGGCTGCGGTTGTCACTCCGCCAGGATGGCAATGTTGACGCGATCCGCTGCCTGGATGACCGCATCGCCATCGAGCAGTAAACATCTTCCCGCGTCCAGGGCCAGGCAGCTTGCGCCCGCCTGGCGCATGACTTCGATGGTCTTTACCCCGACGACAGGCACATCGAAGCGCATATCCTGATTGGGCTTGGCGATCTTGACCACCGTAAGGTCGCGGCTCAAGGTGGGAGTGCCGCCTTCGAGCGAGGCCATGATCTGCCCGGCTCGCTCGATCGTGGCGTCCGTCCCTTCCATGGCCTCGACTGCCACGCAGGCGGTTTCGGCGACCACCACGGTTTGGCCGATATCATACTGTGCCAGGTGGCGGGCCACGGCCCGTCCGTAGGCGATGTTCTTTCGCTCCTGTTCGGTAGGAGCACGCTTGGTGAGTGTGCCCGGCGTGGCCAGCAGCGGCTGCAGCAAGGCGGTTGAGTTCTCCAGCGCGATGCCTTCATCGGCCAACACTTTGGCCACCGCCCCCAGCAGAGAATCCGTATTCCGCGTCCCCAATGACAGCAGCAGCTTGGCCAGCCGCCAGTCTGGCTTGATGCTGGAGAAGATCTGCTTATGCTTGACCTGCCCGGCCATAATGGCGCGGTGCACGCCCTCGCGCTGGAATGTCTCGATGAGCTTGGAGAGTTCGCCCAGTGATAGCCAGTGAACGGAGGCGGCGCCGCGGGACTCGATCTCGGGGAAGGCTTCCTCCTTGATCGCGGCCACCACGACCTCGTGGCCTTGTGCGCGAGCCGCATCCAGCACCAAGAACGGAAACTTGCCGTTGCCGGCAATCAACCCTAGTTTCTCTCTCCCTGCGCTCACGCGACACAGTCTAGCACTCGGCCGTCAGCTATCCGCCGTCAGGTGGTCGCGGGCCCCCATTTCGCGAATGGCGTCATCCTGAGCCCGGCGTCAGCCGGGCGAAGGATCTTGCGTGCATCGGCAAAACGCTTGCGAGCGATGACCACAAGGAACGTTCCGCAACCCGATGGCCGACGGCTACTTAATCACTCCCCGCTCCGACGCCTCGATGAACCGAATCAGCAGGTCCACATCTCCCCCGTGATCCTTCTCGGTCTTCAGCCTCTCCAGCGCCTGTGTGGTGTTGAGCTTCGAGGCCAGCAACAGTTTGTACGCATGGTGAATCTTGCGGATGCGTTCTTTGCTGAAGCCGCGGCGCTCCAGTCCGATCGCGTTCAGTCCGTAGGCATGGGTACCGCGCTCGGATGCCGTCTTGGAGAACGGCAACACATCCCGCGTGATGGTGGTCCCTCCGCCAACAAACGAGTAGGCTCCGATACGCACGAAGTGATGTACCGGACAGAGCGCGCCCACCGTGGCCCAATCCTCCACCGTCACGTGTCCGCCGAGGGTAGCGGCGTTGGCCAGGATGACGTGGTCTCCGATGGCGCAGTCGTGCGCGATGTGCGTATAAGCCATCACCAGCGTGTGGTTGCCCACGCGCGTCAACCCGCCGCCTTTCACCGTACCGCGATTGATGGTGACGAACTCGCGAATCTCGTTATGGTCCCCAATTTCCAGACGCGTGGGTTCGCCTGCGTAACTCAGGTCCTGGGGCGCCATGCCGATGGAACAAAAGGGGAAGAAGCCGTTGTCGGCGCCGATTTTGGTCGGCCCTTCGATGGCGACGTGCGACACCAGGTGGCAGCCCTCGCCCAGTTCCACGTCGGGTCCGATCACGCAGTAGGGGCCGATTTTGCAGGAAGGATGGACCTTGGCACCGGGATCGACGACGGCTGTGGGGTGGACGATGAGGGATTGAGTCATTGAGCGATGTGGCCCTTGGCTACCGCCTGCTCGCCGTGGGAGCGCATTACTCCTCTGCGTTTCCGCCTTCCGACGAGCGCCCCCGCGAGCGGTCCACCAGTTGGCAACTGATGGTGGCTTCCGCCACGCGCTTGTCTCCCACGTACGCCGTCCCTTCCATCCGCACCGCGGTTACTCGCCATGCCTTTACTTCGACTTCAATGCGGAGTTGATCGCCGGGTACCACCGGACGGCGGAAGCGGGCGCGCTCGATGCCGGTAAATACCATGAGCTTGCCGTCCCGGTCCTCCACCTCGGTCAGCAGCAACGCACCACCCGCCTGCGCCATGGCCTCCACAATCAGCACCCCCGGCATGATAGGCATGCCTGGGAAATGCCCGGCAAAGAAGGGCTCATTGATGGTCACACTTTTGAGAGCGACAATGCGCTGCTTGCGCGCCAGGGAAATCACCCGATCAATCAGGAGGAAGGGAAAGCGGTGCGGCAGAATGCGCTGAATGTCGTTGATGTCCAGCGTAGTATTGCCTGCGATTGCAGGAGCCTCTGTCGTGGTCTGCGCGCTGTCCGTCATTCTCTAGCCGCGCGAAGATTATACTGTAACCCGCAGCTTCTCCGTGTCTTTCGGTATGCTGTCTGGCTGGCCCCCCAGCCGGAGGGCAATGGGTTGGGCTGGCTTACTTATGCCACGAACTTCTCCGCGCACAATATCCGCCACCGTCGCTTCGACTTCCACGCACCTTTCCTACTTCAAAGAGCGGACCGAGCTGATGGTCCAAACCGTCCGTCAGCTGGTAGGAGTAGAGTCACCCAGCGACAACAAAGCGGCCGCCGATCGCCTGGCGTCGCTGCTGGCCGGGCGCTTCGAAGGGCTCGGTGGCCACGCCAAGTTCCACCGGGCCCAGGACTTCGGCGACCATCTGCAGGTGGATTTCCCCGGCAAGCGGGGCAAACCCGTGCTGTTGTTGGGGCACTACGACACGGTGTACCCCGTGGGCACGCTGGCCAGCATGCCCTGCCGCGTCACGGATGGCCGCTTGTCCGGACCCGGCGCTCTCGACATGAAGTCCGGGATCACCATGATGCTGGCAGCCATCGAGGGATTGCTCGCCTGGCATGGGGAACTGCCCCGGCCAATCACCGTCCTGCTGGTGTCCGACGAGGAGGTGGGCAGCGACTCTTCCCGCCGCATCACCGAGAGCTTGGCCAAGAACTCGGAGGCCGTCCTCGTGCTCGAACCCTCGCTTGGCTTGCAGGGAGCGCTCAAGACTGCCCGCAAAGGGGTTGGCGAGTACACCCTCAAGGCTACCGGCAAGGCGGCCCACTCCGGACTTGATTTCGAAAAAGGGCAGAGCGCAATCCTCGAGCTGGCCCGGCAGATCCCGGTAATTTCAAAGCTGACCAACCTCAGGCGTGGGGTCACCCTGAACGTGGGACTGGTGCGGGGTGGCACGCGGGTAAATGTAATCCCCGCCGAGGCCACGGCCACCCTGGATGTGCGGATCGCGCACATGAAGGATGCCACCGACATTGATCGCAAGCTGCGCAGACTGAAGCCTTTTAATCGCAAGTGCAAGCTGGAGATCAAGGGCGGCCTGAATCGTCCGCCCATGGAGCGCACCACCGGCGTTGCGGCTCTCTTTAAGAAGGCATCCGAAATCGCAAAGCAACTAGGCTGGAAGTTGACTGAGGCGGCCGTGGGCGGCGGTTCAGATGGAAATATCACTGCCGGAATGGGGATCCCCACCCTGGACGGGTTGGGCGGGGTCGGAGACGGTGCCCATGCCCCCCACGAATTCATCCTGATTTCGGAATTGCCCCGGCGGGCAGCCCTGGTGGCTGCCTTGGTTGAGGCAGTGTAGGTGCAATTAGCCCGCGGAGCCTGCACTTCTTTTGACTCCAGGGGTAGAGTGGCCTAGAATCTGCGCAGGGGTACTGTGGAAATTTGCATGCGCTCCCTGAGCGCCTGGCAAACCCCAGAGGAGGTCATAACGTGTTTGGCAAATTGGGTTTGCCGGAAATCCTGCTGCTTCTGGCCATTGCGCTCTTGATCTTCGGACCCAGCAAGCTGGCCGACCTGGGGAAGGGGCTGGGCGAGGGCATCAAGAACTTCAGGTCGGCAGTGAAAGACGGCGAACAGGGAACCGACAAGAAGTCCTAGCCCGCGATTTCCCCATCGCTACACATCTCCATTTTGCAGAGACGCTGCTACGTCTGCTATCTATAGCATCCCGTGGCTGCGTAGCATCCGGCATACCAGCGCCACGGGTAGTCCCACCACATTGAAGTAGTCGCCCTCAATGCGCGAGATCCAACGCGAGGCCAGGCCTTGAATCCCGTAGGCGCCGGCCTTGTCCATCGGTTCCCCGGAGGCCACATAGAAGCGTATGTCGTCTTCCGTGAGCGTGTGCATCGTCACTTGTGTGGTTTCCGAGCGGATATCTTCAAAACCAGTTGTCAGTTGCCGGTTCCCCGTTTCCCGCGCGCTCGGGCCGGCCAGGCACACCCCAGTGGTGACCTGGTGAGTTCTGCCAGATAGCAGCCGCAACATGCGGGCCGCATCGTCGGCATCAGCAGGCTTGCCCAGCATCTCGCCATTTATCACCACGATTGTGTCTGCGCCCAGAACGAGATCCTTGGGCCGGTCGCGAAATACGGCGAGAGCCTTCTCGCGTGCAAGACGTTCGGCGCATGCTTTCGCGGATTCGCCTGCGCGCGGGACCTCGGGAACATCCGTCGGCTGCACGACGAATGGGATGCCGGCGTTGCGCAAGAGTTCCTGACGGCGCGGCGAGGCCGAGGCAAGAACGAGGCTCTTCACCGGCTTCCCACCACGCCGCGCACGGATTCAATCAGCTTGGCCGAATCGTAACCGACGCCGTCCTTGAAGACCGTCTCCACGTTCTCGATGTCTTCAATCCGGGTCGAAGGGTCACCCTTGATCACCACCAGGTCGGCCTGCTTGCCGGGAGCGATGGTGCCGATACGAGCGGAATCGCCCAGGAACTGCGCGCCATTCTCCGTAGCAATGTGGATGGCCTCAAGTGGGGTGAATCCGGCCTCCACCAGCAACTCCACTTCTCGTTGATCGCCGAAGCCGGCAATCACACCTCCCATTCCGGTCGGGTCCAGTCCGGCAAGCAACAGGCCGCCAGCCTTGGTGAAGGCGTATTCGAAATCCATCTCTTTCCGGAAGGCTGCCGGCCAGGGAGAAGTCTCGCTGCCGTATCGCTGCTTGAGAGCCTTGGCATCGGACGCGCGGACCTTGTTTGCGAGAAAGGCGCTGCGAGCGTCGGGCGAAAGCGCATCGAGAACGCGCGGCTGCACGGCGGGCC
>DATKLE010000066.1:0-10745 GCA_035542575.1 Terriglobales bacterium
CTGTGCTTTCAAGCACGTCGATACCTTGGGAGCGTACAGCATCCCGTCGGAGACCGGCCTTCTCATCCCATCTGTTTACGTCAACAACGTCGCGCTCACAGTACCGATGTGGGCTATCCTCCTACCGTGATGGTCAGTAGAGCCGGGAGTACCGCATTGGCTGTCTGGTTCACGATCCTAGCCGCGGCATTCTTCTATGTAGCGTCATTGCCTGGACCTTTCTATCCTAGGCATTCAAGGCCGGGGGCGAAACCCATTCCGCTCTGGAAAGCACGTACCTTCGCTATTGCACTCGCATTGTGGATGCTGTTCGGGGCGGTATGGATGTGGAGGCATCGATAATTGTTCAGACAGCTGTAGGGTCGGCATCGTACTGGAACATTTCCCGCCTTCATTCGTATCACCCGCATGCGGTGGAAACATCTGCCCTTGCTCGTCACGCTCCTGACACTTCACAGTCCCGCGTCGTTATGGCAAACGACACCTGCAGCGACGGTTGCGGCCTCGGGTGTGGATTTCCATGCTTCGCCTGCAGACCCCTACGCGAGTGCCATTCACAAGGATGCAAGCGCTTGGCGCGCTTCCCTGACTCCCTAGCGGCAGCTTGTCGATTCGTGCCGTAGCAGGCCGAGCCGGGCCCCATGGCTCGCGGCCAGAACACAGCGCCGCCGACCGAACCAGGCTGCCTACCCCGCCCGCAGCGCCTGCCGGGTTGCCTCCAGAGTCCGGATCAGCGACTCCCGCGGCAGCTTTTGAATGATCGGCTCGATCACCCATCCCAGGCCGAAAGGCACATCCCGCGTCAGGGAAATCGCTCGACACTCCACGTACACGCCACCGTCCCGCTCCTGAAATCGCCAGTAGGAATAGATCCGCCACAGGAACCCATACCCGGCATCGGGCGGCAGCACCCGCTCTTTCGGCCTGCCTGCGTGCTCCACTTCCGCAATGCGCGTGCTGTAGGAGCAACAAGTCCAGCGCTTGCCGTCCAGCGCACGATAGTGCACGTCATGGTCGGTATCGAGCACCACGGTCACGATCTTTTTCTTGAGCAGTCGCAGGTAAATCTGGAAATCATCGCCGCGACGGCTTACCAGCTTTGAGGCCATCACTTCCGGCTGGTAGATCTTCTCGTGATGATCGTAGTCCTGCACCAGGGTCAGCGCGTCTTCGACCGCCACACCCGGAATCAAGACAGTGCCAATCCAGTCATGGATCAGGCCATCCGGCGCCGGAACCGGCCCTTTCCCCGACCAGAATTGCGCTACCACCCGCCCCGCACGCGCTTGTTGTGCCCTCTCGGCGGCGCCGTCACACCACAGGAATGAACTTCCCCGCAGCGTCTGCTCCATTCCTGCTTCGGCCTCGCGAACGTACCTGTCAAACGCCTCCACAGTATGAGGCTTCAACTGCACCGGCTTTGCCGTTTGCGCCATGGCCCTCGACCGGATGAACGCTTTGCCAGTACCGCGCTAGTCACCGTAAAGTTGTGTTGCAGCCATTATCATGCAAACCATGCCTCCACGCAGACCGACCATCGGCGTTTTCGACTCCGGTTTCGGAGGCCTTACCGTTCTCAAAGAATTAGCTGCCCTCGTTCCTGACGCCGACTATATTTACTTTGGCGACACCGCCCGCCTGCCCTACGGTTCTAAGTCGGTAGAGACCGTGGCTCGCTATGCCACCGGCGCCGCGCACTATCTGGAGCAGCACGGTGCCGGAATGCTGGTCATTGCCTGCAACACCGCTACGGCTCTGGCCCTGGATCAGATCACCGCCGCCACCAGCGTCCCCGTGATTGGAGTCGTCGAGCCGGGAGCCGAGCGGGCCGCGGCGGCGACTCAGAACAAGCACGTGGTGGTGATTGGCACGGAGGCAACAGTCGCCAGCCATGCTTACCTACGCGCCCTGCAAGCCCGCGGCATGGAAGCCAGAGAAAAGGCCTGCCCCCTGCTGGTGCCCCTGGTGGAAGAAGGCTGGGTCGAGCATCCGGTGACCGAAGTGGTCGCCCAGATCTACATGAACGAGGCCTTTGCCGGAGGCTTCGAGCACGCCGACGTCCTGGTGCTCGGCTGCACCCACTATCCGCTGCTCAAGCCCCTGCTGCACCGCGTGGCGCCTACGCACGTGACCATCGTGGACTCGGCCGAGTCCACCGCCCAGGTGGTGAGCGAACAACTTCGCCGCTCTCCGCTGCCCGCCCCCCCGCAGGAGGAGCGGCGCGGCGTTCCCCGCTTCAAATTCTTCGCAACGGATTCCGTAGACAAATTCCGCCGCCTCGGCGCCCGTTTTCTCGGCCATCCCGTCGAGGACGTCCAGCACGTGGACCTGAAAGAGTAAGTCCCGATTTGGGAACCCAATTCCTCGTGCCTATCTTTGCTTCACATCCCTCCGCCGCTCAAACATCTACGATGGACATGAGAAAGAAGTATGTCGGCCCCGTTCGAGCTCCCTGAACCATGTGGAGGATGACATGACCAACCGAGAATTCTTCATTCACTGCTGGGAAGACGAGTACCCGGTATTCCTGAAGGTGATTGAAGCAGCTCCCGCCGACCGGCTTGACTATCGGCCCTGCCCAACTTCGCGCTCGGCAGCGGACCTGATTTGGCTGCAGGTGGTGGAGAAGCGCTGCTGGTTCGAACTGCTGGACACCGGCCGAATCACCTGGAAAATCGGTCCCGCCACCCTGAGTCGTAATGAAATGATCGCCGCCTACACTAGGGCCCATGAGGAGTTGGCCCCGCTTTTGAAGAAACTCGACGACCAAACCTGGAACGAGAAGTTGACCCAGTTCGTGGTGGATGGCCAGGTGTGCTATGAGACCGTCATGGGTCACATGTTCTGGATGGGCTTCTTTGACGCCATTCATCATCGCGGCCAGCTCAGCACCTACATTCGCCCCATGGGTGGCAAGGTGCCGGCCATCTATGGCCCGTCTGCCGATGACGAGCACGATCTGCATCAACCCCTGCTTCGGCTGGAAGAGTGGGTTGCATTACCGTTAGTCGCTCACTGACAATGCCTCAGTGGCAAGGTTCCGGCCATGATCGGGCAAACGCTCGGCCATTATTGCGTCTTCGAGAAGATCGGCGCCGGCGGAATGGGCGTCGTCTACCGCGCCCATGACCAGCACCTGGACCGCGAGGTCGTGCTCAAAGTCCTGCCCCCCGGAACCCTGGCCACTCCCGCCGCCCGCAAGCGCTTTCGCCAGGAGGCACTCGCGCTCTCCCGGCTGAACCATCCCAACATTGCCACCATCCATGACTTCGATACTCAGGAAGACGTGGACTTCCTGGTGATGGAGTACATTCCGGGTGTAACTCTCAGCGACAAACTGGCCGCCGGCCCTTTGCCCGTGGACGAAGTGGTTCGCCTCGGCGAACAACTCGCAGCGGGACTGGCCGCAGCCCACGAGCAGAACATCGTGCACCGCGACCTGAAGCCGGGAAATCTGCGGATCACCCCCGACGGCCGCCTCAAAATTCTGGATTTTGGCCTGGCCAAGCTGCTGCGCCCAGCCAACGAAATGGATGTCACCCAGAGCGTGACGGAAACGCCTGCACTGTCCGGCACTCTGCCCTACATGGCCCCGGAAGTATTGCGCGGCGCGACCGGAGAAGTGCCCGCCGACATCTGGGCCGTGGGCACCGTATTCTACGAGATGGCCACCGGCCAGCGTGCCTTTTCTGCCGAATTGCCGACCGCGCTCGTCACTGAGATCCAGCTCAACTCGCCCACAAGGCCCAGCGTGTTGAATCCGAAGGTTTCTGCGCGCTTAGAGGAAGTCATCCTCAAGTGTCTGGAAAAAGATCCGTCCCGGCGCTATCCGTCCGCACACGCGGTCCAGGCCGCCCTGCAGAGCCTTTCCGCTGCTCCTGAACGGGTTGTTTCCGTGCCTCGGCGCAAGCCCCGCGCCCGTCACAAGCGTATTGAGTCGCTCCTGGTGCTGCCGCTCACCAACCTGTCGCGCGATCCTGAGCAAGAATACTTTGCTGACGGCATGACCGAGGTCCTGATCGCGGACTTGGCCAAGCTCCGCGCCTTGAAGGTCATCTCCCGCACCTCCGCCATGCGCTACAAAGGAACCGACAAGTCCCTGCCGCAAATTGCCGAGGAACTACACGTAGATGCGGTGGTGGAAGGCTCGGTGCTACGCTCGGGACAGCGCGTGCGCATCACCGCCCAGCTCATCCACGCCGCCACCGATACCCACCTCTGGGCGGAGAACTATGAGCGCGATTTGCAGGACGTACTGCTCCTGCAAAGCGAGATCGCCCGCGCCATTGCCGGAGAGATTCAAGTGGCCATTACCGCGGAGGACTCCCGCCGCCTGGCCACCGCCAAGCGTGTCAACCCGGAGGCCTACGAGGCCTACCTCAAAGGCCGTTTTCACTGGTACCGGCTTTCGCGCGAGCATCTCGACACCGCCGCCAAGTACTACCAGCTTGCCTTGGAGAAAGACCCCAACTATGCGCTGGCCTATGTGGGAATCGCGTACGTATGGTCTTCCCGCAGCGACTGCGGATTCATACCTCCTGGGGAGGCCCTTCCGCACGCCAAGGCGGCCGCGCTGAAAGCCCTCGAACTGGATGACTCGCTCGCCGAAGCCTACGAGGTTCTAGGCAATCTCAGAGTGAACTCCGAATGGGACTGGGCGGGCGCCGAGCGCTCCTTTCAACGCGCTCTCCAACTCAGTCCCAATTCTGCCGATGCGCATTTCTTCTATGGCCACTTCCTGATCATCGTCGGACGTCCCGAGCAAGGCCTGGCCGAAGTTCAGCGCGCGCTGGATTTGGATCCGTTCAATTTCTTGTTCCAGTGTTTCTTTGGTTGGGAGATGCTCTTCCTGCACCGCCATGACGATGCGATCGCCCAGCTTCACAAAATCCTCAAGACCGAACCCAATTTCTCGGCGGCACACCTGGGTCTGTGGGGGGCCTTTCACGTGAAGGGAATGCCGGCGGAAGCTCTGGCCGAAGCCAAGACTTTCTCTAGCCTGCTGGGAGATGGCGAAACTGCGGTGGCCTTGGATCGCGGAACCAGTTACGAGGAGGCCATGCATCTCGCGGCGGAAAGCCTGGCCGTTCGTTCCCGGCAGACCTACATTCCCGCTTTGCGCATTGCCCGGCTTTATGCTCACGCCGGCGAAAACGACCAGGCTCTGACGTGGCTGGAGCGGGCCTATGCGCAACACGAAATTCCCCTGGTTCATCTGCGCGTCGCCTGGGACTGGGACGGCCTGCGCAATGAACCGCGCTTCCAGCATCTGCTCCAGCAGATCAACTTCCCGCCTGTCAGCCAACCCTCCACCCAAGTCGTCGCCAAGTGATCTTCTCCACCCGTAGGTGCGCAGCGCACCACCCAAAAACAAAAACGGCCGCGAATCTCGCGGCCGCTCGTCACAACGCAAAACTCGTCAATACAACCGGAACTCCACTTCCACGTTGATCTGCACGGCCACCGGTTTGCCGTCCTTCATCGCCGGCTCGAATTTCCAGGTCTTCACTGCTTCGATGGCCTTCTCGTCCAGGCCCAGGCCCAGCGTGCGTGCCACGCGGATATCGCGCGGGCGGCCATCCGGACCCACGACCAGCCACAGCACGCAGGTGCCCTGATATTTGGCTTTGCGGGCTTCCTCCGAATACTCGGGCTCAGGACTATAGACCGCGCGAGGAGCGGATACCCCGCCGCCGACTCGGAACACTCCGCCGCCGATACCGCCGCCGCGACCAGGACCAACACCCGGACCTTCTCCTGAACCTACTCCACCACCGTTCCCCGAACCAATGCCTCCGCCTGACCCCGTGCCGTTGGACGGCGGACCAGAGGGCAAGTGCGACATGGGATCGCCCAAGGTCGGAATGCTGTTCATCGCCAGATGAATCTGTGGCGGAATCACCACCGTGGGCTCAGCCGTCAACTTAGGGTGATCGTTGCGCACCACGACCGCCGGGGGTGTGATCTGTTCCATAGCGGTCTTGGGCAACCGGCCTTTGGGCGCCTGCAACTTGTCGCGGTCGCCGCCGCCGCCCCCACCGCCGGCGATCGTCTTCGACGGCGGCAGCGCGGGAATGTCGTCGGGTGAAATCAGCGTCACCGTGGGCTTCGACTCGCTTACCTGCACCACCATCCGGCCCGCCCAGATGGTTCCGCCGATGATCCCCGCCAAGGCCACCATGTGCAGTACCGTCGAACCCAGCACGCCATTTTTCTTGTAGTTGTAAAAGCCCCAAATGTCTTTGACCGGAATCGGTTTGGAGGTCAGCACCAAGGGGGGCAGCTTCTTGGGGAAGAAGAACTCATCCAAACCTTTGAACAGGGATTTCCATAGCGGCTGCTCCAAGGTGTCTTTGGGCAGCAGAAGATTGAGTTCCGGCTGCGGCGGGAACTGCGGATTCATTTCTCGGGTCGCCATAATCAAAACCGGCTTCCGGTTAATTCTCCTCAGAGGGCAAAAACCTCCCCTCCGTAAATGATGAGCACATTTTGTGCCAAGTTGCTTACCACTCCGCTGACGTCACGGTTACCGCGAACCGGGGTCGCTTGACGTTCCACACCCCTTACCCAAACTACGTAATTCTTAGATGCTTGGATGCCAGAAATGTCACTCTGGGTGGAAATTGTACACGCTTTTTCTCCTTTTCTGACAGTGCTTTTGCAAGTCCCCCCAGAACCAGCCCCTTCGTGCCATTCCGGAGGTTCAATGGACGTTCGTTCCTCCCCTCCCTATAATGAAAAATCAACCATTTGGGAGAAGACCAGCGAGTGCCGCTCGACTTGAAATCCACCATTAACCTGCCCAGGACGGACTTTCCCATGAAGGCCAACCTGCCGCAGAACGAGCCTAAATTGTTGGCTCGCTGGGAGGACATGGGCATCTACCAGCGCATTCGCCAGGCACGTCGCGGCCGGCCGGGCTACGTCCTGCATGACGGTCCACCCTACGCCAATGGTCCGATCCATCTGGGCACGGGAATGAACAAGTGCCTGAAGGATTTCATCGTCAAGTCTAAGACCATGTCCGGATTTGACGCGCCCTATGTCCCAGGATGGGACTGCCACGGCCTGCCCATCGAGATCAAAGTCGATCAGATGCTCGGCGGCAAGAAGCTCCAGATGAAAGCGACCGAGGTCCGCCTGGAGTGCCGCAAGTACGCCCAGAAATTCATCGACCTGCAACGTGAGCAGTTCAAGCGCATCGGCTGCCTTGGACGCTGGGATCAGCCATATTCCACCATGACTCCGCAGTATGAGTCGGTGGTGCTGGCGACCTTCTACACTTTCTTTGAGAACAATTTTGTCTACAAAGGTCTGCGCTCCGTCTACTGGTGCATCCACGACGAGACGGCGCTGGCCGAGGCCGAGGTGGAGTACGCCAACCACGTCAGTCCTACCATCTGGGTGAAGTATCCCTTTGCCGGAGACCCGTCCGGGCTTGATCCCGTGCTCCGCGGGAAAAAGGTCTTCACCGTGATCTGGACCACCACCCCTTGGACCTTGCCCGCTTCCATGGCGGTGGCCTTTCATCCCAGCGAAGATTATGTGGCGCTCGAATCCGAGGGCGAGGTATACGTCGTCGCTGCTCGTCTGGCCGCCGAATTCAGCAACAAAGTCGGCTTGACAGCTACCCGCGAGCTTGCACGTGTGCCCGGCAAGAAGCTGGAGTATTCCAACTTCACCCACCCGTTCCTGAACCGCAGCATCCTCGGCGTGCTCGCCGACTACGTCACCATGGACACCGGTACCGGCGTAGTCCACACCGCCCCGTCGCACGGCGCCGAGGACTTTGCTACGGGAGTCAAGTACAAGCTCGATCTCAGCACCAACGTGGATGAGTCCGGCGTCATGCACAACGGCCTGCCCGACTACGAAGGCAAAAGAGTCTTCGAGGCCAACGCTCCCATCGTCGAACTGCTCAAGAAGCGGGGCGTGCTCATGCACGCCGAGAAGCTCGAGCACTCCTATCCCCACTGCTGGCGCTGCCACAACCCGATCATCTTCCGCGCCACCGAACAGTGGTTCATCTCCATGGAGACACTCTTGCAGGGTGGCACCCTCCGCGGCCGCACTCTGGAAGAGATCAGCAAGGTCAAGTGGGATCCCGCCTGGGGTGAAGAGCGCATCTCCAACATGATCGCCACCCGTCCCGACTGGTGCATTTCCCGCCAGCGCGTCTGGGGAGTCCCCATCGCTGTCTTCCTCTGTGAAGGCTGCAAGAAGCCGCTGAACGATCCCGACATCCACCGCAAGGTCGTGGACCTGTTCGCCCGCTCCGGCGCCGACGGATGGTACACCTCTGAAGCCGATGCCCTGCTGCCCCCAAGTACCAAGTGTCCGAGTTGCGGAGGAACCGAATTCAGCAAAGAGACCGACATCATCGACGTCTGGTTTGAGTCCGGGTGCAGCTACCTTGCCTTGCGCACCGCTGAGCCGGACTATCCCTGGCCTTCCGATCTTTATCTCGAAGGCGGCGATCAGCATCGCGGCTGGTTCCATTCTTCCCTGCTCTGTGCCATGGGCGCGAAAGGCAGCGCACCCTACCGCATGGTAGCCACCAGCGGCTGGACCCTCGACGAGCAGGGCCGCGCCATGTCCAAGTCCCTCGGCAACGTCGTCGATCCCGTGGACATCGCCAAGCGGTTGGGCGGGGAGGTTGTCCGCCTGTGGGTCGCTTCCGTGGATTTCCGCGAGGACGTCACCTGCTCCGAGCAGCTCATGCAGCGCGTCGCCGAGAACTACCGCAAGGTCCGCAACTCGCTGTTCAAGTATGTGCTCGGGAACTTGTATGACTTCGATCCCCAGCGCGACGCAGTTCCCTTTGACGAGATGCAGGCCATCGATCACTACATGCTGCGCCAGACCGCTGCGCTCGCTCTGCAGGTCGAACGCTGGTATGGGGAGTTCGCCTTCCACAAGATCTATCAGGAGGTAAATCGCTTCTGCATCGTCGAGCTGAGCGCCTTCTACTTCGACATCCTGAAAGATCGCCTTTACACCGCCGCGCCACGCTCCCGTGCCCGCCGCTCTGCTCAGACCGTCCTCTGGCGTATCGGGGAGGCAATGGTCCGCCTGCTCGCCCCGCTGATGAGCTTCACCTGCGACGAAGTCTGGCAGTATTTGCCGCAACTCGCCGGCCGTCCCGACAGCGTCCATTTGACGCTGTTTCCAACGACTGCTGATCTGCTGGAAGAAGGCACGCCGCTTGACGATCCGAAACAGTCGGCCGACTGGGCGACCCTGCGCGCCGTCCGCGACGAAGTCCTCAAGGCTCTGGAAGAAGCCCGCAACAACAAGCTGATCGGAACCGGCCTCGAGGCCCAGGTGAACCTCAGCGCTCCCGAGCCGCTGTATTCCGTGCTTACGCGCTACCAGGACCAACTGCGCTACCTGTTCATCGTCTCCGCGGTCACCTTGCAGCCTGGAGCAGCAGGTAACGGAAGCGGAGGAATCAGCGTCCAAGTAAGTAAGGCTCCGGGGCAAAAGTGCGAGCGCTGCTGGAACTACTCGACTCATGTCGGCGAAGACGCGGCGTATCCGACGATTTGCGAGCGTTGCAGCGCCGTGCTGAAAGAGATCGCATAAGAGCGAGCCGCATGAACCGCCAGCTCAGTGCCCGCGCCCGCCAGTTTCCTGGCGTCATGCTAAGCGAAGCGAAAGACCCGGCGTGCAGCGTTCAAGACTCTGGGCCCTCTGCAGTTTAGGATTTTTTTGATTTTCGAAGTCGCAGCCAGAACGCGGCCAAGGTAATCTAACTAGTGTCTGGGATGGTCCATCTACACGCTATGCGCAAGTTTCACTTCCTGATCGCCCTGGGCGTGGTGTGCCTGGATCGCCTGGCGAAATGGGCGGTGGCCCGCAATCTCGCCCTGCACGATAGCGTTCAGGTCATTCCCGACTTCTTTCGCATCACCCACGTCGAAAATCGCGGCGCCGCCTTCGGCTTATTTGCCGACTCGCCGTCGGAGTGGAAAATCGCGGTGCTGGTGCTGTTCTCGATCATCGCCTTGGTCATTGTGGCCGCCCTGCTCTGGCGCAACAGCCATGCCATCACCACCACGGGGGTTGGCTTGGCGCTCATTCTGGGAGGGGCGGTCGGCAACCTGTGGGACCGCCTGCTCAGCGGCCGGGTGGTGGACTTCCTGCTGTTCTACATCGGCCAGTATCAATGGCCCGCTTTCAACGTGGCCGATAGCGCTATCGTGATTGGCGCGGGTCTGCTGGTGATTGAAATCCTGTTCACCAGGGCGCCGGCGGCGGAAAAATCAGCCTAGCGAAATTTCCCAAGTCTCTCAACGGAGTGGGCACGCTTCACGAATTCTTCTTGTCTGCTTTCTCCTCAGAGCTCTCCGATCCGCTCATCGCTGATCGGAAGTTACGGATCGCCTCGCCTAAGCTCTTGCCCAGGCCTCCCAACTTGCTGGGGCCGAAGATAAGCAGAGCGATGCATAAAATCAGCAATAGTTCCGGCAGTCCCAGTTCTCCGAACATCGTTCCCTTCCCCGCCGCTCTCGATCTCCGTCGCCTGGCCAGTTATGCAGAGCACCACTTGGCGCTTGGCCCACTCTGCCCGCCAGTTTCGATTCCTACTTTGTTTTGATGCGCCTAGCAGTCCGTGGCAGAAGTGGGATGTGCACTCTGCCATGAGGAAAATGGGAGTTGCTCTGCAGGCGGCATGAGCCGGAGCAAGGGCGCGTGCGCTACTTGCACAAGAACCGTCATCCAAAGCCGTAAACACAGAAGCA
>DATKLE010000067.1:0-16708 GCA_035542575.1 Terriglobales bacterium
TATCCGTTCTGGTGCAGCCAGGCATTCAGGTTGACACAGCGGGCAAACGACTTGAATCCGTGGTCAGAGACCACCATCAGCAAAGTGTCTCCGTCAACCTGCTGCATGACCCGGCCAATGAGGCTATCCATACGCTGGTACAACTCCGGGATGATGTTCGGACGCTGATCGCGAGGCACGTGGCGGGCCGCCGGGTGGTCGTCGTCCAAGTAACGCCAGAACATGTGCTGCACACGGTCGGTGGTGTCAAACACGCAGGCGCAGAGTCCCTTCTGTGTCTTCTCCAGCGCATCGAAGAGCATGCGCTCGCGGTCCTCATGGTTGCCATAGGCCTGTGCCAGGAAGGCGTTGTCGTCGAGCACTTCTTCGTTCAGGGCCCAGGTGTCCTCCGCCAAGCCCAGTGTGGCGTACGGTCCGAAGAGCTTCGCCAGATAAATGGAATAGGTCACGGGATGTGAGATGGGCAAATCGGGTTTTCCCGGATCAATGTTCACCGGGGTGACGTACACCTCCACCTCGGGCGAGAGTTGCTTCAGATAGAAGCGGCAAATCCCGTGCGCGCCCATGCCCAGCGCGGCTCTGAACTTCACCGGGATCCACTCCGAGTACTCGCCGACTTTCAGGTCGAACTTCTGGGAGTCCACCTCGATGCTGGCCTGGTTTCGGCCAGAATCGGGACGCAGTTCGAAATCCACCCGCAGTTCGCGTCCGGAGTTCTCCGCCAATGGATCCTCGGGACCCGGAATGTAGGAGCGGCAGACCGAACCGTTCCGCTGCATGGGTATGCGCACGCCGCCCTCACGGAACTTGTCTCCCGAAGCGCGCGTGCTGCAAAAGCAGAAAGTGCCCTGGCTGCCCTTCAGGTCGGGCACGCACATACCGGACAGAAGGACGCCAGGAAACTTCTCCGGCGGAAACGTGACGGGCACGCGGATCACCGAGCAGAAAATGCCCGCCTTTCCCAACCAGTGCCAGAAGGGCGTCCCCTTGCGCATGCCTTTGATATCGGTCTTGCCGAAAGGAATCGAGTACTTGCCGATTTTGATATGCCGCTTGGGGCCCTTGATCTCAGCCGACGAAAGAAAGGGGAGGTAATTGTTCAAATCGCGGGCGAGGAAGTCGTAAATGTTGTGCTTGCCGGGATTCACACCGGTCATGAAGGTGGACCAGGCCACCGGAGAGATTGCGGGAAACGTCGTCCGCAGCTTGCGGAACGTCCCCTGCTGGCGGAGTCTGGCCAGGTTCGGGAGCATGCCCTCGTCCATGAAGCGCTGCGCCAGCTCCGGATCCATGCCGTCAAACCCCAGAATGACCGCGCGCTTGAACTGCGCCTTCCCGTAGGCTTTGCGGCGCTTCATGGTGCGCAGCAGGTGCCGGAACGGCCAGGTCAGCAAGGCATACAGTGAATAGAGGAAGGCAATGAACAGGGTCCAGAAAGACGACAGGACCGCGAAACCCGCTCCCGGCCCGGCATAGGCGTGCGCGTGCAGCGGACACAGGACAACCACCAGCAGCAACAACACCAGTGTGGCGCGGGCACTCCGGCCCGCGAATCGCTTTGGGCGGAGGAGAGCCCCCCGCGAAACATCACGACAGTTCATATCTCAATTCCCAAGACTTCCTTGAAAATGAACCCAGCGATCATCGAAAGCACAAAGAACAGCACGATCCAATTCCAGTCCAGCCAGACGAAGCTGATGTTGCGTGGCAAATAGGTCACTGCAATCGACTCGATCGGACTGCTGTCGGGCAATGCCGGCTCTCCGGAAACGAAGATCCGCTCCCAGAAGCGGTCGCGCAGCCGCTCCGCAGAGAGGCGGCTGACATCACTGGAGACCACGACCTTCTTCGAGAATGTCTTCCCTCCGGCAGCGACATCAATGTTGTACTCCCCATCCTTCTGCGCCACCACCCGCCACACCACCTCATTATCCGCCGGGACGTGCACTGCGGGCGCGGAAATCGCCAACTCCGGCGGCAGCCGCAAGCTCACCTCACTTAGGGCATCCGGCCCGGTTTGCACCTTGACCAGAAAAGGCTGCGCGGGCTCGATGGGCATGGATCCCAGATAACGGTCCAACTGCACCACCAGTAGCGTGATCGGAATGATGACATACAGCAACGGCATGAATGCCAGCCGGACGTAGCGCCCGGTGCCACGGATGATCCGCCCATAGGTTCTCAGCACCACCGGCAACTGGTCCTGGTATAGGCGGACCGCCAGCAGATGGGCCTTGAGCTGGTCCTTCGCAACCTTGATCGCCTTCTGGTTGGAGGTGTAACCAAAAAGCAACACCATCAGCAGCCCGACCACCAGCGAAACCACAATCACGATCGCCAGCGGACTGTTAAGAAAGACGAGCCCAGCAGCCAATGGTGGATGAGCGGGGACGAATGGCATGGATGGCGCGATCGGGATCTCCTACTCGATGTACCCCAAACCCTGCAGTCTCTTCTTCACCACTTCTTTGGAGACGGTGTCCCCTTCTTCGGGCGGGAGGATCTTCTTTATTTCTTTCTCCAGCATGTGGGTCACGAACTCGTCCACCGATTCGTAGCCCGCCGCCTCCGCGCACTTCTTGGCCTTCTCCAGCAGTTCGCCTTCAATCTTCACCTTGTGAGAGCTGAACATCCTCTTCCTACCTCCTGACCTGCAGAACTTTGCGGCTCGTATCGGGCGAGTTCGTATCAGGGCACGGCTTTAACCCGTGCCGGGATGTCTCCGCCTCGTGAGCGGCTTTAGTCGCTGTGAGGAACCAAACAGCGCCTGA
This sequence comes from Terriglobales bacterium, assembly GCA_035542575.1. Taxonomy (GTDB): domain Bacteria; phylum Acidobacteriota; class Terriglobia; order Terriglobales; family Acidobacteriaceae; genus JAIQET01. Next base: position 2,772 of record DATKLE010000067.1, read on the forward strand.
AGGCGAGCCCTATTCTGATCTGGCTGGCAGCGACGGCCTGTCCCGCCAGGCGTACATCCTACCGCGCTGCCCGCTCCGGTTGAAACACCGACTGCCCAATCATACCCTTAGCCTTGGGGATTCCAAACTCCGCCAAGATAGTAGGAGCCATGTCGGTGAGCGCCGGCGTCTTCATGGGAATCTTGCGATTGCTCAACAACACTCCAGGAACCAGGGTGTAATCGATACAGTGGTCGCCGCTCCAGGGATTGTCGTTGTCTTCGAGCACATCCGGCGGGAAATCACCCAGAATCGTCTTCCAGCCGGCCCGGTAGCCTCGGTTGTAGCCCACCAGAGCATCGGGGCCCTCCCGGGCGTAAGGGCCCTGATAGACCTCACTGGCCAAATCCACGCGGGTAATCACCGGCAACCCGTTCTGCGGATCGCGGACAGCCAACAGTTTCTCCCTGATCTCCTTTAATAGTGCGTCGGCTTCAGTGCCAGCCTGCACGATTCCCTCTTTCTCCCGCCCACGCTGGTTCACATATAGGCCGTTCAGTCCCAGTCCGTAGGCGCGAGTATGGCTCCAGTCGACATTGGCAAAAGGCTGATTCTCATCCGCAACTGCACCGCTCTTCAAGGTGATGTAGCCATTGTTCATCAGCCAGGTGTTGAGGTTGAAAGAACGATAGTAGGGAGCGAATCCGTGGTCGGAAAGAACCAGCAGAGTCGTATGCTCATCCACCTTGGGCAGCACCTCGCCGAGCACCTGGTCCATCTGCTGGTAGAAATCCTCGAGCGCCGAGCCGTTCTGCGCCGCCGACGCTGCATCGTATTCCGGGTGCTTTGGATCGGTCAGCCGCCACAGCATGTGGGAGTTCAGGTCCAGACTGGAAAAGTAGAAGAAGAAAACACCCTTGTGAAACTTTGGAAATTCTGCATCAAAAATTGCCCGATGCTCCGCCAGCACGGTGCGCGACTGCTCCAGGAACTCCTTGTCATCAAGCACGCCGTTGGAGAGCGCCTTGGTGTCTTCCGAAATCCCCTGGGTGTAGAACTCGCCCACTTCCTCCTCAAGCTCGCGTGAATAGCTGGGGGGGGTTGAAATGGGCAGTGCGGGGTTGGCAGGATCTATGTTGATGGGAGACACATAAAGCTGAAAGCGCGGATGCGCCTGCTTCAGGTAGAAGCGGCACATGCCCTTCACGTTGCCAAAGAACGGAATCAGCTGGAATTCGACCGGAATCCAGCCGCTCCACTCACCCTCGCGCAGCACAAATTCCTGGTCCTGCACCGCGATTCGCGCCACTGGGTCAATGGGATCGATGGACACCTTGAAAGGCTCAGTGGCCGGCGGAGAGCCTTTGCGAAACGCATTCTCGGGCCCGATCAGCGGGGCGGTGACTTGAGAGTTTTCCACCTGCACGGGAATGATCTGGCCACCTTCAACCGCGCCGGCCGTCGCTGTGGGATCATCGGTGTAAAACGAGAACGTTCCGTAGGTGCCGCGCAGATCGGGAGTCCCCATGCCGGACAACGTGTTTCCCTTGGCCGCCACTGGCGGGAAGTTCGACGGAATGCGAAACACCGAGTTGGGGATGTGGTGCTCATCCAGAATCTGCCAGAACGCCTCTCCCCGGCGCAGTTGCTCGGCGGTACCGCCGCCCAGCGGAATCACCCAACTGCCAAGGTGGAGCGCATGCTTGGGTGGCGCGACCCGTGAGGCCGAAAAATACAAATCGAGGGTCTTGGGGTCTCGATGAATAAAGTCAAAGATGCCGTGTCCGCCGGCGTTCATGCCCGTCATCATGTTCGACCAGGCCACCGGGCTCTGCGGGGGAATGCTGGTGGTAAGCTGCCGGAACGATCCCTCCTTCGCCAAGCGGGCGAAGTTGGGCATCTTCCCTTCCTGCATGAAGCGGGTCAGGAGTTGAGGGTCCATGCCGTCAATGCCAAGGACAATCAGCCGGTGGTCGCCGTTCCACTCGCCGCGCGCCCGCTCACAGGAAAACAGCAGCAGCGTTCCGGCCACCAGCAGCAACCCGCTCAGAATCCAGACAGCTTTCTTCAGATGCGTGCTCCCTTCTCTTCCAGGCTCCATCGAGCTGTGATTCCTAGTTGCCCAGGGTGCTGGGCCGGCGGAAACAACGACTGAACACCAGAGTGGAGTGCCCGACTATAGGTAGATAGTGATTCTGGCTCGCCCGGCGAGCGATGTCAAGCCAGCTACCAGACTGTGGTCGGGAGCGGAATTCGCGATTGGGCGAGGCCACAGGGCTTCCGGAAGCCCTGCGCAGGCATTAGACTGGATGTCATGATCCGCCGTCTTTTCCTTGGGTTTCCGGCACTCCTATTGCTTTTGAGTCTGCTCCCCGGGCTCTCCTTCGCCGCCACCGCTCCCAACATCATCCTGGTCACCCTCGATTCCACCCGCGCCGACCGGATGGGCTTCCTGGGCTCCAAACGTCCGACTCCCAGCCTGGACGCGCTCGCCAAGCAAAGCATCGTCTTCGAGCGCGTTTACGCGCAGTCACCGTTGACCGTCGCATCCCATGCGACGATTCTCACGGGGACGTACCCGCAGACCAACCAGATCGGTGAATTTGGCTCCCCGCTCGCGTCTTCCCTTCCCTATCTCCCTGATCTGCTGCGTGGGAAGGGCTATCACACCGCGGCCTTCGTGGGAGAGATCGCGCTCGATCCGAAAAATGGGCTAGCGCCGGGCTTTGATCGCGGATTCAATATCTACGACGCCGGCTTTCATCAGCCGCTGCGCGGCGAAGGCAGCTCTCAGTCGGTCGAGCGCCGGGGCGACCAAGTGGTAGCGCGCGCTGTCGCCTGGCTGGCCCGCGGACCCAAGGCCCCCTTCTTTCTGTGGGTCGAGTTGTACGATTCCCATGCCGCCTCCGGCGCGGCGTACGACCGGGCAGTGGCTGCGACCGACACGGCCGTGGGAAAACTCCTGGCGGCCCTGCGTGCCCGCAAGCTCTACGACGATGCGGTCATCGTAGTGACCGCAGACCACGGGGAGAGCCTGGGCGCACATGGCGAGGATACCCATGGCATCTTTCTTTATGACGAGACTATCCGAGTGCCTCTGCTGCTGAAGCTGCCACAGAACCAGATGGCCGCCAAGCACGTGCCGGGGAAGGTGCGCTTGCTGGACATTGCGCCGAGCCTTCTGGAACTGGCGGGGGTGGCGGTTCCGTCAGCCATGCAGGGACAATCCCTGCTGCGCATCGCCAAGACCAACCCCAATGCCGACCAGCCTGTCTACTCGCGCACCGACTTTCCTCAACGGGCGTTTGGCTGGAGCGGGCTGCAATCCTGGCGAGCGGGAAAATACCTCTATATCCGCGCTCCCAAGCCGGAACTGTACGATTTCAACGCCGATCCCGGGGCGACCAAGAACCTTGCCCAAACTTCCAAGGCAACGCTGGACACCATGGCCGCCCAACTCGACGGCTTCGACCAGCACTTCCGCGCCGGCAAGTCCGCCGGGCCGGAGCTTACGTCGAGCGAAATGCAGAAGCTGGCTTCTCTTGGATATGTGGGTCTGCAGAAGTCAGGCGGCGCCACGACCGCGGCTACCGGGACCGATCCCAAGGACACGATCGCCACCGCAAATCAAGTCCAGGCGGCGATGTCCGCAATTGAGAGTGGAGCGCCGGAAAAGGCTATCGCCTCGCTGCAACCACTAATCGCCGCCCAACCTGGCATGTATCTCGCCCAGTACGCGCTGGGAGTGGCTTACGCCCGGCAGCAGCAGTATGGGAAGGCCGTCGAGGCCCTGCACAAAGCCGTCGCACTGCAACCCGACTCGGCCTGGGCCAACTATGAAATGGGCGCGGCCCTGCTGAAAACCGGCGACTTCAAAACTGCCGTCGTGCACTTGGAGATCGCCACCAACCGCCTGCCCGAATGCCGCGATGCCCATTCCTTGCTGGCACAGGCCTACGAGCACGTGGGTAGAAGCGAGGACGCCAAGCGCGAGCGGGACAAAGCCGGGCCCATAGCACCATCGAGATCAGGACCAGCCAAGAAGTGATCCGTCACCCAAAGCGCTATTACTGTTGCGATTCCGGCACCAGTTCGCAGAACCGCTCTTCCAGCTTGCACGCCGTCTCGTATTCCTCCCTGGCCAGCTTGCTTCGGTTCAGGCGCTGGTAGGCGTAGGCGAGATTGACGTGGGCCTCGACCAGCTTGGGGTTCAGTTCCAGAGTCTTCTTGTAGCATTCCACCGCTTTCGTGAGCTGCCCTGTGCGGCTGTACGAGATGCCAAGTGAATTAAAAACGACAGCGTCGCTGACCCCCAATTCGACCGCCTTGCTCAGGTGTTTGGCCGCTTCCGCGTAGTTGTGCTGCTCAAACTGGAGAAGGCCAAGGTCGCGATGCAGAGGAGCAAAGTGGTCCTGTATCGAGATGGCCTTCTCGTAAGCCGCAACGGAAGCCTTCTTGTCCGTTCGGGACTCGATCACAGCCAAGGCGTACCACGCCTGCAGACTCTCTGGGTTCAACTTCAGTACCTTTTCCGCCCACAGCTTCGCTTCTTCAAACTTTCCGCTGTAAATCAAAGCTCGCGCGAGTCCAGTCATCGCCCACTTGAAGCCTGGGCTCAGCTCCAGGCACCTCCTGAACTGAGTGGCGGCGTCCTCCCAGTTCTGCTGGGATAACGCGGCCTCTCCCAGGTAGAAGGGCACGATGTACATCTTCGGGTCCTTCTCCTGCACTTGCGCCAGCAAAGACTGACCGGTCGCCATATCGCCCGCGTGGAGCGCGTCCTGCGCGGCGAGGATGGTCTGGAACTCCCACAATTTGTCCTTGGGGTCGGGGAGGTTGCCGGTCAATACTCCCTCCGGAACCGACGAGCGATACGCGACGTAGCCCAACGCCCGCAGCTTCTCTAAAGCTTCAGGATCCAGCGAGGGACCTCCGTTCTGGCTGGGAGTGAATGGGTTCTTTTGCAACAGGGCTTGCAGCTTGTCCTTGAGGACGGCGACCGTTGCCGGCTGTTCCGCCGCCAGGTTGTTTTTCTCCTCCGGATCGGCGGTCACATCGTAGAGCTCAGGTCTGGGCGCATCAATGTACTGGTAACGGCTGGTCTCCAGCGCATGCAGCGGGCTCCAGCCGAAAGAATCAAACGAATAGAAGGTTTCGCTGTAAGCAACGCTGTCAGTTTCCTTCGCGGAAGCCAGCAGATCCGGTGTCTGAAACTGTGTCGCAATCGGGTCCTTCACGCCCGCCAGCCGCACCAGCGTCGGAGCCACCGCAGCGGTCTCAACCGGTCGGGCAACGCGCCCCGGGCGAAAACCGCTTCCCGCAGGCGGTTTCACGATCAGCGGGACCCGTACGGTCGCGTTGTAGACGAAGAATCCGTGCTCCTTCTCTCCGTGTTCGCCCAGCGATTCGCCATGATCGCTCAACACAACGACCACGCTGCTCCCGTACAGCCGGCTCCCTTTAAGCCACGTAATCAGGCGACCCAGTTCGTGGTCGGCATACGCGATTTCACCGTCATAAGGACGGCTGCTGTACTGGGTGCGGTAGGGCTCGGGCGGATCATAAGGGCTGTGGGGATCGTATAAGTGCAGCCACAGGAAAAACGGCCGGTGAGCAGTTCTCTTCAGCCAGTCCAGGGCACGGGTGACGCTCATCTCCGCCGGGCGCTCCACCATACCCTGGTTCTTGCCCTTCTGGGAGTAGTCTTCCGGCGAGAACGCGTCGTCGTAGAAATCAAAGCCCCGCGCCAGCCCCCAGCTTTTATCCAGCACGAAGGCGCTGACCACCGCGCCCGTGGCATAGCCCCGCTGCTTGAAGGCCAGTGCTACGGTGCGAAACCGCTTTTCCAGTGGCTGCCCGGTGAAATCCTGCACTCCGTTCTGGAAGGGATACATGCCTGTCATGATCACGGCGTGCGATGGCCAGGTCAGGGGAACCTGGGAGATAGCATCCTCGAAAACGATGCCATCGTGGGCCAGCGAATCCAAAGTTGGCGTTGCAACGTCGCGGGCACCGTAGCAACCAACATGATCGGCGCGCACGGTGTCGATGGTGACAAGAACCACATTCGGGAGAGGCTTGCGCGGCGGTGGATTCGCCGCCAAAATCTGGCCTGAGAAGGCCAGCACACCGGCGCAGAGCTGAGAAATGAGTTTCATCGGCGGCCTTCTCTCGGCTGCACCTTCAGCGATTTTCCGAGGCTTTCTGACGCTCGACCAAATCACGCTCCCGCCTCGCATTCGCCTCCTGCCCCAACTCGCTGTAGACGTTGGCCAGGAACATGTGGGCCTCCGCCGACTTGGGATCGATCTTCGCAGCCTGGAGCAAATAGGGCAGAGCCGCCGCCCCATTTCCCTGCATGCCATAGAGCCGCCCCAACAGCAGGTTCGCCCTGAAATGATCCGGCTTGAGTTTGATCGTCGTCTGAAACTCTTTCATGGCCTCGGGAATCCGCTGTGTCCGCTCGTACACGACAGCCAAGTAGAAGTGCAGCGCGTACGATTGGGGCGTCTTGGCAATGGCCGCTTCAAACTGGGGCGCAGCCTCCGCCCAGTTGTTGGTCTCGACCAAAGCCTTGCCTAGCTCGTAGCGGGCTGACCCATCATCCGGAAGTTTTTCGGCCGCCTTCCGCAGGAGCGGAAGGGCCTTGTCCGGCTGTTGCAGGCGCAGGTAGGCTCGCCCAAGCTCGAGGTACGCCAGGTTAGTGTTCGGCTCTTGGGCGAGAACCTTCTCAAGCTTGGGTATGGCCTCTTCGTAGCGCTCCTCCTGCACGTCAAACAGTGCGTCGGTAAGGAGATTGGCGATTTCGATATGGTCTTTCGGATCGGGCCCCCCTTCGTCGCTGGCACTGGCAGCAGTTGTAGTGGAAGGCAGATAGCCCAGCGCGCGGAGGTTCTCCGCTTGCTCCGGATCCAGGTTTGTCGCACCGGTGCCGGCACTGCTGGTCTTCTCCCGGAACCCCTCGAGCTGTGCGGCCAGGGTGTCAGCCACTGCCTTCGAGGCAGCCTCAATATTGTGGTCGGCCTGTGGGTCCGTTGACTGGTCGTACAACTCCCGTTTGGGCGCTTGCACGTAGAGATACTTGCCGCTGCGCCAACTGCGCAGAACACTCCAGCCAAAGGCGCGATGAGCGTAAATGGTCTCGCCGTAGGCAGGGCGGTCGACAGAGGTCCGCCCGGCAGCGGTCGTTGCGCCCTGAGCATTTACCAGGCTGACCAGTGATTCACCCTGCATGGCCGCGGGTACCGCCATCCTTGCCACTTGCAACATGGTGGGGGCAATATCGACCAGGCGCACCCGCGTGTCCACGCGCTTGCCCGCCCAGGCCCCTTTGGGGAACTTGATGAGCAAGGGCACGTGCATGGTCTCATCGTACAAAAAGATGCCGTGATGTTCCTCGCCATGCTCGCCAAAAGCCTCTCCGTGGTCCGCTGTTACCACGATCATGCTGTTATCGTAGAGTCCGCGGGCCCGTAACCCTCCGAACAGCTTGCCCATGGCTGCGTCGGTGTAGGCAATCTCGCCGTCGTAGCCATCTTTGAACCGCCCTTTGTAAGGCTCAGGCGGATCGTACGGGCCGTGCGGATCGTAGCAGTGCACCCACAAAAAGAAAGGTCCGCCGGTCTGTTTGCCCAGCCAGGTTAAGGCCCGCTGCACCACTTCCCCCGCGCGGCGCTCCACACTCTTATAGCGGTCCTCGCCTGCTTTGCGCTGGTGAAAACCGGCGTCGTAGGTACCGAACCCGCGCTCGAATCCAAACGCAGTCACGTTCTTAGGATCAAGGATCATCGAACCCACAAAGGCGGCTGTCCGATAACCCCGCCGCCGGAGTATGTCGGGCAGGTAGGGCAAGTCTTTGGTTAGCGGCTCGCCCATGTACTGCAAATGATTGAACTGGGGGTAGGTACCGGTAAGAATCGTCGCGTGGGAGGGAGGGGTCAGCGGCACATGGGCGTAGCTGTGCGAGAAGACCACGCTCTCGTGCGCCAGCGCATCCAAGTTGGGAGTGAGGCCCAGATTGGAGCCTAAGAAGCCCATGCGATCAGCACGGGTCGTATCCAACGTGACCAGGATAATGTTGGGGCGCGGTGCGGCTCTGGCGGTTTGCGGGGCACTCGCAGCGCTGGCGCAATCAGCCAGCAGCATCAAGCACAGCAACCACCGGAGACCCCGCATACGCTAAGAAAGTTTATCACACGCAAAGCGCCCTATCGCTGCTCGCGCTCGCCAGGAACTTCGCAACGCGCCTGGCCCGACTCTGCGCTCGGTCAATGACAAACCCGCAACCGCAGACAAAAAAGGCCGGCCTTGCGGCCGGCCTTAAGACTTCAGGTTTCTAGTTTAGAAATCCAACCGCAACGCCATTTGCGTAACCCGGTGACCACCGCCATCTCCCGCGGTCGCCGTCAACTGTCCAAAATTGACGTTGGACGAGTTTTGAGCGGTTGTTGGAGGCAAGAAGTTCGGGTGATTGAACAGGTCGAAGAAGTTGGCCTGGAAGGTCAGCTTGAACCGTTCCGTCACCTTGAACGCCTTGGTCACGTTGAAGTCCACATTGGCGAAAGAGGGGCCGAAGAGGCTGTTGCGCCCGATCGGCGCATCGCACCAGAGCCCGCCGTGCACCGTAGGCGGACACGTCGCCCGCATCCACTGGGTCTTGTCGAAGTAGCACCGGCCTCCGATCTCCGGGTTGTTGATGCAGTCATGGAGTGCGCTTCCGCTCAGCACAGTGCTCTGCGGATTCACACCGCCCGCTGTCACCAACCGGTCTGTCCGGTAGCCGTCCTTATTGAGGTCGTAGGCGCGGCTACTGGAATACGGCGTGAACGGGTGGCCCGTCTGGTAGCTGACAATCGTGTTGACCCCCCAGCCGCCGAGCCAGCGGTTGGTCTTGGCGAAAGGCAGATCGTAGCTTAACGCCACCACGGCCCGGTGACGGGTGTCAAAATCCGCATTACCGTAGTCAGCGTGGAAGTTCATGTTATCAGTGGGACGCCCTCCAGCAGTCGAACGGTCGAGGAAGAGATCACTGTGCTCGTCCAATGCGTGCGAGAAGGTGTAGTTGGCGTTGAAGCTCAGGCCCGCCGAGTAGGTCTTCCGCACGGTGGCCTGGAAAGCATGGTAATTGGAGGCGAAGCCATTGCTGCGGAAGTTGTCCGCACCAATGTTGGGGTTTAGGCGGTCCGAACTGCCGGCGCCCACGCCCGCCACCCGCCCATCAAACGTGTTGGCGTCGCTAAATCCGGTCAGCTTGTGCCCGAACGTGCCTACGTACTCCGGCTCGAACACATAGCCCTTGGCGAACTCCCACTGAAAACCGAAGTGCGTCTGCTCATAGTAAGGAGCTACGATGTTCTGGTCCATGTGCCGTGGGTTCGGCAACGGAGTGAACGCCGGATCATTAAACAGCGCTCTGGTCGTGAACGGGTAGGAAAACAAGTTGGGTTGACCCGGCCCCGGAGTAGTCAGAGGGCCATAGAAGAACACCGTATTCAGCGAGAAGTACGGTGGGTTGAAGCGGATGTTCTCGAAGGTATTGTTGTAGATGCGGTCGTACATGATGCCGAAGCCCGCACGCACAACCAGCTTCTGCGTGCCCAGCACATCCCAGGCAAAGCCCACCCGTGGTGAGAAGTTGTTGGTGTCCTTATTCCAGATTCCGGCGTTTCGGACCTGGAAAGCCTCGGTGGCGACCCCGGCATAGAACTTGTTGTTCACAGGGCAGAAAATGTTGCCCGTTGTCGGGTCGTTACAAGGATCCCCGGTGTTGGGATTGACAATCGGAGTTACGTTCGTTCCGAAGTAGGCGTTCGAGTCAATGCCCGCCTTGAAGTTGTGCGGAGGTCCGAAGTACTCCCAGCGCAAACCCAGGTTGAGGGTTAAGCGGTTGCTGACGCGCCAGTCGTCCTGCACAAATCCCGCCAGCTCGTTGGCGCGATACCCACGATACAGGATGGGAGCCTGACTGTTAGTCGAATCGACTGCCGCCTGAAGGTAATAGGCACCGCCGTAGTAGCCACCCCCAGTCAAGCCTAGATCAGCTTCGTTGCTGAAGTTGAGGTCGGTCATGACGTCTTCAACGCCCCAAGGCAACACAAAGCCGAACTGGCCGTTAAAGAAGGAGGAACCGTTGCGGGTGCGGCGGTATTCACCGCCAGCCTTGATGCTGTGCTTGCCATGCACGATGGACAACGTGTCCAGATACTGGAATTGATTGTCTGTGAAGAACTGGGGCAAGCCGGGATACAGGCCCAAGTCTGCACCCATCCCATCCACCGTGTAATAGGAAGGGATACCGTAGGTGCCCTGCGCCGGAGGAAAGTTCAGCTTATGTCGCAGGTAACCAGCCTTGAAGGTATTCAGCAAGGTTGGAGTAAACGTATGGTTCCATGTCAAACCCAGAACCTGGCCACGGCCATCCTGGATGTACGTCGGCCCAATGGAATTGGCGCCACCAAGAAATGGGTCGGTGTACGTCGCGTCCTGGAAGTCATAGAATCCCGACAAGGTGTCGTTGGCGCTGAAGTGATGGTCAACTTTCACGCTAAAGCGCGCCTCATTTTGTGCCGTTGAATCAGACAGCGTGAGGGGATCATACAGCGGAACCGGATAGACCAAGGTTGGGGTGCCGCCCGGAAATATACCCCGAGCGGGGTTGGGCGCCAGACCAGCGCTCCAAATGCCATGGCCGGTACAGGGGGCCGGATTTGTAAGGCAGTCAGTAGTCGTATCGTTTACCAGCGGGTAATGCATTGCTGGGTTGTTGTGCAGCGTTGTGAAAATCGGCCCAAGCGTGGACGAGTTGGTGAATGCGCCGGGGCAAGGAGCATCCAAGACCGACAGGCAGACGCCGGGAAATTGGGTACCGGGACCATAGATTCCTGTGCCTTCCGCCCACTGCTGCAATCCGCCACTCTGCACGAAGTCAAGGAACTGCTGGGTGGTGGCTGTCACTGGTCCAATCGGATAAGCCTGACGGACACGGTGCAATTCCCCGACGCCATACCAGAAGGTCTTGTCTTTAATGATCGGTCCGCCCAGGGAGCCGCCGAACTGGTTGCGCACCAGGCTGTCCTGGATGCCAGCACGGGTGGAAAACCAATCGTTCCCCGCCAGCGCCTGCACGCGGTTGTACTCAAACGCCGAACCATGCCAGTCGTTGGTTCCTGACTTCAGCACGGTGTCAGTAATAAAGCCGCCGCCCTTGCCGTACTCCGCCGAGTAGCTGTTGGTGATGACGCGGTATTCCTGAATCGCGTCCGGCGAAATGGAAGTCGCAGCGCCGCCCTTGTCGTAGATCGAGATTTGCCCGCGACCCGCTTGGCCCTGTTCGTTGTTATCCATTCCCTCGACCAAGTAGCTGCCCGTTCCTCCGCGCGTTCCGTTGACAACCGCGCCGCGATTCTGGCCGCTGCCATCCTGCGGCACGGCGCCGGCCACCAGTTCGATAAAGGAGTTCTGGTTGCGGATCTGAAGGGGCATGTTCTGCCAAGTGTTGCGATCCACCAACTGGGAAAGGTCCGATTCGGTGGTCTGCACCACCTCGGCACCGGCTTCCACCGTCACCTGCTCGGAGGTTGCGCCCAGTTCCAGTTTCACGTCGCGCGTCACCGTCGTACCCACGCTGGTGACGATGCCCGCGACCTTGACACTCTTGAACCCCTTGGCTGCCATTTCCAAGGTGTAGGTTGACACCGGCAGCGCCGTGAACCGGTAGACACCGGCAGGAGTTGTGACCGTGCTGCGCTTTTCGCCGGTCGCAGTATTGACCAAGTTGACCGTAACATTAGCGACGACGGCGCCTGTGGGATCTGTGACCAGACCCGTCAGTTCGCTTGTTCCCTGTGCCCAGACGATGCCGCTCAGCAATGCCAGCACCCCAAGCACTAGCATGAAGCGAGTCAAGGTGTTGCGAAATGCATATTCCATTGACCGTCTCCTAAGTAGTTGAAAATTCGTGGAAGTTAAACAAGTAAAGCCGTTGAACAAAACACCTAAAATCTTGTTCCCGAGCGCGATACACTTAACTGCGGGGCTACACAGGTGCAACTGACATTCCAAAAAGACGGCCAATAACAGTCTTGCTTTCAATCTGTTACAGCGGGCCTCCTGGGATGTTATAGAAATGTGGAGGAACCGCCCGATGTGGGCTATGGAATCTTGTAGAAATTGAGGGGGTTAGCCCCACTTCCAGCTGACGGCTTGCGCCCCAGTCTGGCCCAGGAACCTGCTCGCTCAACACGTCCTAACAGGGGCTTCACAAGACCGCGTTTGCGAAAGCAGACGCCTCTGTGTGCCACAATTGCAGCATGGACGTGGTGGGCTTTCGGAGGGGCGTTGAGCTCTTCAATCGCGCAGAATTCTTCGACGCCCATGAAGTGCTGGAAGACGTATGGCGCGCCGCGCCGGTGGCAGAAAAAAAATTCCTCCAGGGGCTGATCCAGGTCGCGGTTGCGCTCCACCACTACTCTCGCGGAAATCGAGTGGGGGCGCGCTCGCTGCTGAAGCGGGCGGCCAAGAATCTGGCTGCCTACCCCGGAAACTTCGCCGGGATCGAAGTGGTTGAGTTACTCGGCTCCATTGCCGAATGGGAGCAAGCTCTGGCCGCGGGCGAGCCGGCACCTCCGCTGCCAACATTCATGATTGCCCCTTAGATGCCCGGTGCCTCGCCGCCGGCGGAACACTGATACTCTGCGACTGATGCTAGAATCGCCTCCCGTGGCTCAGTCTTCCCCCAGACCGCGCACGCTGGGCGCCCGGAAATTCGAGGCCGTGCCTCTGCTCGACCTGCAGCGCCAGTACCAGCAGATCCGCGAGGAGGTGCTGGCAGCCATCGAGCGCGTGTGCTCCTCCCAGCAGTTCATCCTGGGAGCGGAAGTAGAAGCGTTGGAGCGCGAGGTGGCCGCCTTCACCGGGGTCACCGAAGCCATCGCCTGCGCGTCGGGCAGCGACGCGCTCTGGCTGGCCATGAGCGCCACTGGGGTGCATGCCGGCGACGCGGTGCTCACCACCGCGTTCAGCTTCTTCGCCTCCGCCAGCGCGATTGTGCGCGCCGGGGCCCGTCCCGTGCTGGTGGATGTTGACCCCGGCACTCTGAATCTTGATCCGGCGCGGGCGTCAGCCAGGCTTCGCGAAGGCGGGTACTATCAAGTGCGCGCCTTGCTGCCTGTCCATCTCTTCGGCCAGTGCGCCGACATGGATGCCTTACAGCGTCTGGCGGAAGAGTTCCACATTCCCGTGATTGAAGACGCGGCGCAGGCCATTGGAGCGGCGTGGCGGAAACAGCCCGCGGGATCGCTGGGCCTCGCGGCTGCCTTCAGTTTTTATCCTACGAAGAACCTAAGCGCATACGGGGACGCCGGACTGGTGACCACCAGCAACGCGGAGTTCGCCCAGCATATGCGCATCCTGCGCAACCACGGCAGCCCGCGCCGCTATTACCACGAGGAAATCGGCTGGAACAGCCGCATGGACGCGATCCAAGCCGCCATTCTGCGGGTGAAGCTACCCCATGTCGAGAAGTGGAACCAGCAGCGTCGCGAGCATGCCGCCAGCTACGATCGCTTGCTGGCGGAGGCCGGCCTGCTGTCGCCGCAAGGCGCCGGCCCGGTGCGATTGCTTACCACTGCCCCGCACGCTCACCACGTTTTTCACCAGTATGTGATCCGGACCCAGCGGCGCGATGAGCTGCGCCAGTTCCTCACCGAACGCAGAATCGGCACCGAGATCTACTACCCCCTGCCGCTCCACCTCCAACCCTGCTTCGCCTATCTGGGGCATCGCGAGGGAGACCTGCCGGAGTCGGAGCGCGCGGCCCGCGAGGTCCTCGCCCTGCCCATGTTCCCTGAGTTGACCGAGGATGAACAGCGGTGGGTAGTGGAGTCGATTGCGGAATTCTATTCTTAGTCGTCGGTCGTCAGTCGTCAGCCATCAGCAACCCAGCTACTTGCGCTCCGTCG
>DATKLE010000068.1:0-70002 GCA_035542575.1 Terriglobales bacterium
GTCAGGCCAGCGTTTTGCCTTCGGCTTCCTCCCGATTCCATCTCGCGATGAACACCGTTGCCGTTCGGCTAACACTTCCCCTTGCCGGGTGTGTAGAGGACTTTCACCTCCAAGTGAGTGCGCCCTGCCGGGCGCACCAAATCAAAGGCCCTCCCGCGCGGGAGGGCCTTGTCTCAGCAACTGCGAACTGCTATCGCAACTCCTCCATCGCCTTCTCCAGCACCTCCCTGCCCGGACGTATGACCGACTCCGGCAAGGTGGCCAGCGGCTCATCGGTAATGTTCAACATCTCAATGAAGTTGGGCGCCTGGGTGTTGACGTAGAACACCCCGGTCAGCACCTCGTTATTGTCGTGGGCCTCCCCGAGGCGCTTGATCGCGTTGATCTTGTCGGTGGGATCGTAGTCCTCTTCCAGCTTGCGCAAGCGAAGTTGCGAACCGTCATGCATGGTGACATTGACCGTGGTGCCGGCGTCGTACTCGACATTGATCTCTTCGAAGGCGGGTATGAAGCTGATGTCTTGCAGCGGCTCTTCGTGGTCCTTCATGTATTTGTAGGACTTGGTCGAGCCCTCGTGATCGTTGAAGGTCACACAAGGGGAAACCACGTCGAGCATCACCGTGCCGTTGTGCGCAATGGCGGCTTTCAACATGCTGTGCAACTGCTTCTTGTCGCCGGAGAATGACCGCCCTACAAACGTAGCCCCCAGGCTGATGGCCAGGGCGCAGGTGTCGATCGGTGGGAGGTCGTTGATGACTCCGGTCTTCAACTTGGATCCGAGGTCGGCTGTCGCAGAGAACTGGCCCTTGGTCAGGCCGTAAACGCCGTTGTCTTCGATGATGTAAATGATCGGAAGATTGCGGCGCATCAGGTGAACAAACTGACCGATTCCGATCGAGGCCGTGTCTCCGTCGCCGCTCACGCCCAGCGCGATCAGCCTGCGGTTGGCCAGCACCGCGCCCGTGGCCACCGACGGCATGCGTCCGTGCACCGCGTTGAAGCTGTGTGAGCGGCTCATGAAATATGCCGGACTCTTCGAGGAGCAACCGATGCCGCTGGGTTTGATCACTCGCTCGGGCGGCACGCCCATCTCGTACATGGCGTCAATGATGCGCTCGGAGATGGCATTGTGGCCGCAACCGGCGCAGAGCGTGGTCTTGCCGCCGCGATAGTCCAGCACGGTCAGGCCGATGCGGTTGGTCTTGGGCGCAGGGGTGCTGGTCGGTGTGGTCGCCATCTTACTTCCCCTCCATGCTGATGAGCTCGTCGGTGACCGAGCGGGCGTCGAGCGGCAGCCCGTGGATATGGGCGATGCTGCGCAATCGAGTTGCCAGTTCCGGTCTTGCGTCCAGCTTGAGCAGGCTTAACATTTGCGCATCGCGGTTTTGCTCCACCACGTAGATGCGGTCGTGCTGCTCGATGAACTCGTGCACCTCGCGGGTAAAGGGATAGGCCCGGATACGCAGGTAGTCGGTCTCGATGCTGTACTCCTTGCGCAGCTGATCGCGGGACTCGAGGATCGCCCAGTGCGACGTGCCGTAGGCGATGATCCCGACCTTGGTCTTGCCGTTGCTCAATAGTTCCGGCCGGGGGACGAAGGAGCGCGCCGTCTCGAACTTGCGATTGATGCGCTCCATGTTGCGCTCGAAGTCGTCCGGGCGCTCGCTGTACTGCGACTTCTCGTTGTGGCCGGTGCCGCGAGTGAAGTACGCCGCTGCCGGATGGTCGGTTCCCGGGAGAGTGCGATAGCCCACGCCATCGCCGTCCACGTCCTGGTAGCGGGCGAATCCGCCCAGCCGATCCAGATCTTCCTTCGTCAGCACCTTGCCGCGCTTGATCGGCGTTGCCGGGTATTCGAAGGGATCCGACATCCAGTTGTTCATGCCCAGGTCCAGGTCCGACATCACGAACACCAACGTCTGGAATTGCTCGGCCAGATTGAAGGCGTCCTGCGCCATGCTGAAGCACTCGGCCACCGAGTTCGGAATCAGCAGGATGTGCTTGGTGTCGCCGTGGGAGAGGAAGGCGGTCGAAAGAATATCGCCCTGCGAGGTGCGGGTGGGCAGTCCGGTTGAAGGTCCGACTCGCTGGATGTCCCAGATCACTCCCGGGACTTCAGCGTAGTAGGCCAGGCCGGCAAACTCCGACATCAGCGAAATGCCCGGACCGGCGGTCGCGGTCATGCTGCGCGCCCCAGCCCAACCCGCGCCGATCACCATGCCGATCGCCGCCAATTCATCTTCCGCTTGCACCACGGCAAAGGTTGCTTTGCCGTCGGGACCGATGCGGTGCTCTTTCAGGTAGTCGATCAAGGTCTCCACCAGCGACGACGACGGCGTAATGGGATACCACGTCACCACCGTCACCCCGGCGAACATGCAACCCAAGGCCGCGGCCGAGTTGCCGTCGATGATGATCTTGCCCCGCGTCTTGTCCATGCGCTGGATGAAGTACGGGTCCTGCTTGGTCAGGCTGGCCGCGGCGTAGTCAAAGCCGGCCTGCACCGCCGCCATGTTCAAGTTGGCGGCCTTGACTTTCTTCGCGAATTGCTTGCGGATGGCCTTCTCCACCTCAGCCATATCAATTTCCAATAGCCGGGCAGCTACGCCAACATAAATCATGTTGCGCACCAGTTTGCGCAGCTTGGCTTCAGGGCAGACGGGGGCCACCAGCTTGTCGTAAGGGACAGAGTAAAAGATGAGATCGTTGCGCAGCTTGCTGAGGTTCAGCGGTTCGTCATAGAGCACGGCGGCGCCGGGATCCAGCGACATCACGTCCTCCTGCGCCGTCTCCGGATTCATCGCGATGAGGAAATCAATCTCCTTCTTACGCGCGATGTAGCCGTCCTTGTTGGCCCGAATGGTGTACCAGGTCGGCAGTCCGGCGATGTTGGAGGGAAACAGGTTCTTGCCCGAGACCGGCACCCCCATCTGAAAAATGCTGCGCAGAAGCACGGTATTGGAGCTCTGCGAGCCGCTGCCGTTCACCGTCGCCACCTGGATGCTCATGTTGTTGACGACGCGCTTGGGCTGCACCCCTCCCGCAGCTTGGTGGGGCGCTACATCGGTTGTGGCCATCCCGGTTCCTTCCTTTGATAGAGGCGGGTCCCCGCCCGCCGGAGGTTGTGAGGTGGATGCGCGAAACTCTCTATTATACGGCAGGCAACTGGCCGCGAACAGGTGCGGGGAGTGTGGCCAGTGGTTCAGTTTCAGGGCAGCAGAAGTAAGCAGAGTGGCCTGGACGAGCCTCTAGAACGCGTATCCTCCCAGCGCCACCGCCAAGCCTCCTCCATTCCGTGTGTCAGGCCAAAGGGCATAGAGAGTCGAATCCAGCCAGGTATTGAACGCGACACCGATGCCGAATACCGGCTGAGACAGCGCGGAAGCCAGTGAGATGCTCCTGGAAAATGTGGCTCCGCCGCCGTTGGAGAACGCTACGTAGGCGCGGTATTTCGTGTTCCCGGGATCATCCCGGCGGTCCAGCCAGGAAACGGCCACCATACCGCTGGAGCTTACGCTGATCGCTGGCAGAAATTGATCGTGCGTGGTCGCAGCCGCCACTGGAACCGGCGTGCTCCAGGTTTGTCCTCCATCGCTCGAGTTGGTCACCAGCACCTGCATGAAACTTCCGGTCCAATTGTAGAAGGTCATGTAGAGCCGGCCGGCGAAACTGCCTCCGCTGTTGTCGACCGCAATGAAGGGAGCGTCGCCCGCCGAAATCGGCGTGTTGGGAATCTTGGTTATAGCGGTAGCGGTAAAGACCCGTGCAACCGGGCTCCAAGTCTTCCCACCGTCTAAGGACTTGGTGAAGATCATCTTGTTGGGAGCTAACGACCCAGCCGGCGTTGCCATCGCACTGAGGTAAACAGTTCCATCGCTGCCGATTGCCAAATGGCTAAATCCTTCGCTGAAGAGCCCTGTGGTACTCGGCAGGTTTGCGGCCACAGCCAGTTGCCAGGTCGCGCCACCGTCGGTAGAGCGGGAAACCGTAACCTCGACGCCCAGGTTATTAAGATATTGCGTGGTGCTGGCATAAAGCGTGTTGGCGAACGGGCTGGCGGGATTGTTATCGGCAGCCGCCGAATCCAGTTCGGCGAATGCCTCCAGGCAGGGGACCGCCACCACCAGCGGACTCCAGCTCACCCCATCGGCGGAATGAGTCTCATAGGTGACATTCGGGCCGTCGTCCAGATTGAACAGCGTGACGATGGCATGAGCTACACCGCTGCTGTCGTAGAGCAGTTGTGGCACGCCGTCAGCATCGATGGGGTCCAGGAAGGGAAGACAACTCTTGGTCCAACTCGTACCTCCGTCGCTCGTGCTATAGGCTGCGCCGTCCGATGCGCAGCCTTCGTCTTCAACCCCGGTGATCAGGTGCAGCGGATTATTGGGGTTGATGGCCAGATTGGCCGCGCGGTCGCGTTCGTCCTCGGACCCTTGGACACTCTCACATTGGGCAAACGGCAGGGCTTCGGGCTGCAGGTGAGATCAGGCTGCACCTCGAGGCGGTCGCGTTGCCCTGCTTGTAGCCTCGCGGCCTGCGCTTCAGCGGTGGGCAAAGAACCGACCGCAGTTAGCACCAAGATAGCGAGAAGCAGGCAAGCAAGCAGAATGGGTTTCACCAGAACCTCCTAGGATCGGACGGGGCAGTTGCCGAAATCAAAGTGGAGGGCGAACTGTGCCATGGTAAGGAAGAGGAATCGGTACGTCAATCGCTTTGCAGGTGCCCACCACCGGTTCTTGCGGCAACGCGGCGGGACCCTGCCCCAACTACGGTTCGACGCGCAGGAACTGCGCCATATGGCGGACTTTGTTATATCGTGACGCGATTAATTCACTGACCGGCAGCCTGCGCAGTTCGGCGAAGTGCTTGCTCAAGGCCGCATCCAGCAAGGCGGCAGCCGCTTCATGGTCCACGTGGGCGCCGCCTTTCGGTTCCGGCACAATGTCGTCAATGCAGCCCAATTCGCTCAGGTCGGCGGCGGTAATGCGCAGCGCCTGGGCCGCCAGTTCCTTCTTGGTGGCATCGCGCCACATGATCGAAGCACAGCCTTCCGGCGAAATCACCGAATAGATCGCGTTCTCCATCATCAGCACCCGGTCCGCCACCGCGATGGCCAGCGCGCCTCCGCTCCCCCCTTCCCCGGTAATCGCGGTGATGATGGGAACCCGCAGCCGGGCCATCTCCCGCAGATTGCGCGCGATGGCCTCCGCCTGGCCACGCTCCTCCGCCCCCACCCCGGGGTTCGCCCCGGTTACATCCACCAGGGTAAAGATGGGCCGCGAAAACTTCTCGGCGATTTTCATGACGCGCAGCGCTTTACGATACCCTTCGGGATTGGGCAAACCGAAGTTGCGGTAGACCTTTTGTTTCATGTCCCGCTCTTTCTGCGTGCCCAGCACCACCGCTTCCTCGCCATGAAAGCGCGCCATGCCGCAGACCATGGCCGGATCGTCGCCGAAGCTACGGTCCCCGTGGATTTCGCTCCAGTCGGTGAAAATGCGTTCGATGTAATCCAGGGTATGAGGACGCTGAGGATGACGCGCCAGTTCCGTCTTCTCCCAGGCGCCGAGGTGAACCGATACCTGCTCGCGCAAGGCATGGACGCGAGCATGCAGCTCCTCAATCTGGCGGCGGGTCGCGTCGTCCGGAGTCACCGCCTCCAGCTTGGCGATCTGTTGCTCGATCCTCTCCAGCTCCTGCCGCGCTCTGACTCCAGATTCCATCGTGCCGTTGTCACCGTTCCGGGCGGACCATCGGGCTTCGACCATGGACAGGAGAAACTCAGCGCTGGTCATGACCAGCCTGGCATCGGCCACGGCGGGCTCAGCCGCACTGTATCTCCTGTGAGTGGAAGGTCTCATCCGCCACACATTTTCAGTCAATGATTCGCACTGCGCCACGCCCACAGAGTTCTTCGACGCGCGCGATAAAGTTGCGGTCTGGCAGAACATTATAGCCTTCTGCTTCCATCACCACCATGAAATCACCCTGACGTTCCACGTCGAACAACACCTTGGCTTCACCCTTGCGTTCCACAAACAGGGAGTACAGCGCGTCCACCGTGGAATCGTTCGCCGCCTCAAGGGCAATGCGGACTCGCAGCGAACGCGGTAATGGCACCTTGGCTTCTTCCAGCATGAGGATCTCGTTCACCGTCAGCTTGGGATTGGCGCCTTCTTCCAGACGCACCCCGCCCCGCACCAGCACAGGGACCTCCAGTTTCAACTTGTCCTGCAGCTTGCGGTAGGCGTCGGGAAAGACCAGCATGTCCAGCGAGCCGGCCATGTCTTCCAGGGTGGCCTGCGCGTAGAAATCCCCCTTTTTCGATTTCAGTACGCGCAGGTTGGTGATGATTCCGGCGGTGGTGATGCTCTCATCCTTGCCGGTCGAAGACTTCAGGGCTGCGACCTCTTCCGTGCTCAGCGCGCGCAGGTTTTCCAGCTTATCCTTGTATCTTTCCAGCGGGTGTCCGGTAATGAAGAAACCGAGGATTTCTTTCTCGCTGGCCAGCCGCTGGTGTTCGTCCCAATCGGGAACCTCTGGCAGCTTTTCGTTGCTTTCGTGGACCTCCTGCTCGGCGAATACGCCGAATAGCCCGTGCTGCCCCGACTCGGCGTCGCGCTGGGTTTTCTGAGCGCGCTCGATGGCCTTGTCCAGGACGGCCATGAGTTGCGCCCGGCGCCCCAGGGAATCCATGGCCCCGCTCTTGATCAGCGACTCCAGCACACGCTTGTTGAGCAGCCGCAGGTCCACGGTTTCGCAGAATTCGAAGATCGAGCGATAGCGCCCGCGCTTCTTCCGCCCCTCTACGATAGATTCGATGGCGTTGTGGCCGACATTCTTCACCGCCGCAAGCCCAAAGCGGATGGCCGGCCCATGCGGGGTAAAGTTGGCGTCACTGACGTTGATGTCCGGGGCTTCCACCGGAATGCCCATTTCCCGGCATTCATTGATGTACTTCACGACGTCATCGGTGTTACCGGTCACCGAAGTTAGCAGCGCTGCCATGAACTCCACGGGATAGTGCGTCTTCAAGTAAGCCGTGTGATAGGCCAGCAACGCGTACGCCGCCGAGTGCGACTTGTTGAAGCCGTATCCTGCGAACTGTGCCATGAGGTCGAAAATCTTCTCGATCTTCTTCGGCGCGTATCCCCTCTGGGTCGCGCCGGTGACGAAGCGCTCGCGTTGCGCCGCCATCTCGTCGGGTTTCTTCTTCCCCATTGCCCGGCGCAACAGATCTGCATCGCCGAGTGAGTAGCCCGCGAGCCGGTTGGCGATCTGCATGACCTGTTCCTGGTAAACAATGACGCCGAGCGTTTCTTGCAGGATCTCCTGTAGTTCCGGTAACTCGTACTCGATCTTCTTGCGCCCGTGTTTGCGGTCAATGAAGTCGTCAATCATGCCGCCCTGGATGGGCCCCGGGCGGTAGAGGGCGTTGAGGGCGGTCAGGTCTTCGATCGAGCTGGGCAGGTACCGGCGCAACACATCGCGCATACCGTGGGACTCAAACTGGAACACGCCCGAGGTAAGCCCCCGGTGGAAGACCTTCTGGTAGGTCTCGTGGTCCTCCAGCGGGATTCCCTCGAGCGTGATGCGTTCGCCCCGAGTCTGCGCGATCAGCTTCAAGGTGTCATCGAGGATGGTGAGGGTGGTCAGACCCAGAAAGTCCATCTTCAGCAGGCCCATCTTTTCGATAGCCACCATGTCGAAGGCGGTGACGATCTCGTCGTTCTTGGTCTTGTGCAGCGGCACCAATTCGATCAGCGGCCTCGGAGAAATCACAACGCCGGCCGCATGCACGCCGGCGTTGCGGACTAATCCCTCCAGCTTGCGCGCAGTGTCGAGCAACTGCCGCACTTGCGTGTCGCTCTCATAGGCCTGCTGCAATGCGGGAGACTCCCTGATCGCCTGGTCCAGCTTGATGTTGAGCGTGGTGGGGACCATCTTGGCGATGCGGTCCACATCGCTGTAGGGAATGTCCATGGCGCGGCCCACGTCTTTGATGGCGGCCTTGGCTGCCATGGTGCCGAAGGTGATGATCTGGGCCACGTTCTCCCGCCCGTATTTGCGGGTGACGTAGTCAATGACTTCGCCGCGCCGGTTCATGCAGAAGTCAATGTCAATGTCGGGCAAGGAGACGCGTTCGGGATTCAGGAAACGCTCGAAAATCAGCTCGTGCTGCAGCGGGTCCAGGTCGGTGATGCCCAGTGAGTAGGAAACCAGCGAGCCCGCGGCCGAACCCCGGCCCGGGCCCACGGGAATGTCGTGCTCACGGGCATAGCGGATGAAGTCCCAGACGATCAGAAAGTATCCGGAAAACTTCATCTGCTGAATGATGGCCAGTTCCCGTGCCAGGCGCTGTTCGTAGTCCACGAGCGGATGCTTCAGGCGGCCCTGGGCTTCTTGTGTCTGCAAGACGTTCTTCCGGCGCGCGAATCCCTCGCGGGTAACGTGTTCGAAATAGCTGTCGAGGGTATAGCCGGCGGGCACGTCAAAATGAGGGAATGGATTGCTGACCTTCTCCAGCCGCGTGTTGCAGCGTTCGGCGATCTCCAGCGTCCGCGCCAGGACATCGGGTGCATCCTTGAAGACGCGGTACATCTCGTCATGGCTTTTGACGTAAAACGCCGTGCCTTGGAACTTCATGCGGTTGGCGTCCTGGATGGACTTGCCGGTCTGGATGCATACCATCACATCCTGGGCGTGCGCGTCGTCTTCGCAGAGGTAATGGCTGTCGTTGGTCGCGACCAGCGGCAGTCCGAGGTCCTTCTCCATGCGAAACAGTGCCGCATGGATGCGGTGTTCCGCCTCCAGTCCCTGGTCCTGGATCTCCAGGTAAAAATTCTCCTTGCCAAAGATGTCGCGGTAAGTCGCAGCCGCCTCCCGCGCCGCCTCGTACTTGCTCTCCATCAGGCGTTCAGCGACCTCCCCCTTCAAGCAGCCGGAAAGCCCGATCAATCCGCCCGCATGCTCGGCCAGAAATTTCTTGCTCACCCGCGGCTTGTAGTAGAAGCCGTGCAGCGAGGCCTCCGACGTGATCTTCGCCAGGTTGCGGTAACCCTCCTCGTTTTCAGCCAGCACCAGCAGGTGGTTATAGGTGTCTCCTTCGGGCGGAGTGCGCTCGATGTTGTGATCTTCTTTCTTGCAGATGTACAGTTCGCAGCCGACGATCGGCTTCACACCCGCTTTATGGGCCGCGTTGACAAAGTGGACCGCGCCAAAGATATTGCCGTGGTCGGTCATGGCGACCGCGGGCATGCCAAGCTCCTTCACGCGCTGGACAAGCTTTTCCACGTCGCAGGCGCCGTCCAGCATGGAATAGTCGGTGTGCAGGTGCAGGTGGACAAATTGGGACATTGGGGCTCTGTAGTGATCTTACG
This sequence comes from Terriglobales bacterium, assembly GCA_035542575.1. Lineage (GTDB taxonomy): Bacteria > Acidobacteriota > Terriglobia > Terriglobales > Acidobacteriaceae > JAIQET01. The sequence goes on from DATKLE010000068.1 coordinate 9,384, forward strand.
TCGGCGATATTGTAATGGGGAAGGGCAGCGGGAAAAGCGGAGAATTATTCACAACCGCGCGCTCACTTGTGGATTAATGTCGTGTGGCTTGCCACACACTGCCATTGCCCTCCCTGCTGGACCCAAGTGTCGGTAAATCGTCCCCAGTGGTCGATCGGTTTGCCCTTGTAGGTGCCTTTGGTGTGGTAGGTCCCGGTGACCACGGCGGCGTTGGGATAGAGGGAGACCTTGACGTCCTGGTTCGCAATCAGGCTGGCGCGAAAGTCGGGGTCCCTGATGTCGGCCAGAAACCGCGCTTTGTTCATGACCGTGCCGTCGGTGTCGGTGTAGACGAAACGGTCGCCGACCAACGTATCGAGGGCCTTGGAGTCATGATGCAGTTGGGCCTGGTTCCAGGCGTTCTCCAGCGCGACCAGTTTGCTCTCCTGGGCTGACAAGCTCCTGGCTTGGCCGTGTGCGCAGCCTGCTGCCGCAAACACCATAAACCCAAGCAGCCAACACCAGGCCTTCACCATCCTCCTCCGATGCGCGAGCATTCTCAGCTTTGATCTGAGAGCAGAGATCACTTCACAGCGTTGTCTGTCTTGTCGGCCGCCTTCTTGGTGGCATGCCCCACACCCTTCACGCCTTTCTTGATGCCATGTCCGGTTTTCTTGGCGGCGTGTTCAGTGGTGCCGGCTGTCTTGTCGGCAGCTTTCTCGGTACCCTTGGCAGTTTTGTCGGCGGCCTTCGCCGTGCCGTGTGCCGTTTTTTTGGTGGTTTGCTTGGTGGTGTGCGCCGTATCTTTGGCGGCCTTGTCCACATCGCTCGCCACACCTTGCGCGTACAACAACGACGCCGAAGTCAGCGCTACTGTTGCCAGAACGGTTGCCAGGTTTCTTCTCATGGCGCCTCTCCTTCCTCTTGTGGATGCGGGATGGTTTTCGGAGTATGAAGCATTTGCGAAACCAACGCAAGGAAACCCGGCCGCGCCGGTTCAGCCTCGCCACGGACGAAGAACTCGATATCCGGGGACCGCAGTGGGTGAACTCTTGCTGGTCTCGAGCAACCTTCGCCGGACAAGCCACCGTACCCCCGACTGCGCGGCACTCTTCGAGATGCCTACCGAGTCAGCCAGGGTTTGATAGCTGGCCTGGACTCGCTCGCGACGGCTGCGGCCCGCTTCCAAACTGAACCACAGGTAGATGAGGAAACTGGTTGGTTGACGGTCGTGGCCGACCAGATCGCGCATCAGCACATCCACAACGTAGTCATCGATCATCATGGCGCTATATTGATCGCTACTATAGCAGAGACTAGGTGATTCCCACGCCGACGTGGCCCTCCTATACTGCGCACAGCGAACGAGCAGGAGGAGCGAATGATACGTGGCATCAAGTTCGTGAGCGTGCCGGTCCGGGACCAGAGCGCAGCCCTCAGGTTCTATACCGAGAAGCTGGGGTTCCGGGTGTTCACCGACCAACCATTCGATGACCAGCAGCGTTGGATCGAGCTCGGCATAGCGGGCAGCGATTCAAGGCTGGTGCTGTTCACCGCGGAGGGACAGGAAAGCCGGATCGGCACCGCCCAGCCGGTGACGTTCTGGAGCGACGATGTCGAGGCCACTTCCCGGCTGCTGAAGAGCCGGGGCGTGGAGTTTGTGATGGAGCCCAAAACCGAGGAATGGGGCACGGCGGCGATCTTCAGGGATCCGGACGGCAACCAGTTCGGGTTGTCGTCGAAGTAGTTGTCGCAGATCGTTATCCACTGCTTTGAGGAGGACAACGTGGGGAAGAGGATTCTGTGGGGCACTCTGGTCGGCAGCTTAGTCGTTTTTGTGGTGAGTTCGATCTGGCACATGGCCTCAGGCCTGGGCGAAGTCGGCATTCAGAACCTGCCCAACGAGGACGCCGTGCTCTCGGCGATGCACAGCTCGGTTTCCAAGCCAGGGCTTTATTTCTTTCCTGGGATGACTCCGCCTGCAGGAAGAAGCAGCGAACAAAGACGGGCAGACCAGACAGCGTACCTCGCGAAGTTCAAAGCGGGGCCCAACGGCATCTTGATTTACCACCCCGACGGTGAGGAATTGAACTTTGGCAAGCTGCTTACCATCCAATTCCTCGTGGGGCTCGCGGCTTCGTTTCTTCTGTGCTGGATTCTGGCGGCGACGATCGAGGCAACGACCTACTGGAAACGGATTTCAATGGTCGTAGCAATCACCCTGTTCGCCGGGATCATTTTTGACATTCCATACTGGAATTGGTACGGGTTCCCGACCAACTACACGCTTGTGCACATGGCCGGATGGGTAGTGAGTTGGGGAATCGCGGGCTTGGCGATGGCCGCCATCGTAAGGCGTCCGGCACATACCTAGCCCGCTCCTTGGGCCGGACTACTTCGGCAGACGAAATCCCACGCCGCGCTCGTCGTTCAATTGAGTGGTCGCGGGAATATCAAGGTCGGCAACCGCAAGTTTCCTGGCCCGCGACTCATCGAAGATCCACAACGTGGGTCCCACCACCGCATAGTTCTGCACTTCCTGGGTGTGCTTGTCGCGGAAAACCAGCACCGTCGAGGTGGGGGAATCAGGCTTTGCCGCCTGCGGCTGAGAAGCAGGCGGGGCCGGCGGGCTCGGCGCCACGGTGGGGCGCGTCTCCAACTCCTCCCGCAGGCGTTCGACCTCATCACTGAGCCGACTGACTTCGTCGGCTAGTTGACGGTTCTGATCGTAGTACGCTGCCGACGAATCGTAGGAGTAGTAAGCGTCACCAAACGGATAGGAATAAGCTCCGTAATAGAGGCTGGGATAGTAGCCGTAAGACCACGGGTAACCTGCGTACCAGAACCGGCGGTGATGGAAGCGGCGTGGGAAGAAGGGCCGGCGAAAGCTGGTCGTGAAGCGTACACTGGCGCGGGAACTCGGCGCAAAAAACACGCGACGGCTCGCTATCCGTGGAACCGGCGCAACCATTCTCGGGTGGGCTGCACCCACAGAGGGCCGGCCACCTCGCATCTGGGCCCAGACCGGAGTGAGCGCAAAAGCCGCCACCAACGCCGCAACCGACAATCGGCGCCGCATACTCAGATTATAGCGCCGCTTGCTTCCAATCCGCGCGCTTATCAACGGAGACACAGCCTTTGTGTGTTGGTGCTGAGTTCCTAATTCTGGTCTCCGGCACCGTGTTTCAAGCGGCATAGCTTGCAGTACGTGGGCGGCAGACTGTTGTCCACGCGGTGCTTAATCGGCTTCAGGGAGCGCAAATACGCAAACATTGCCTTCAGATCGTCATCCGTCAGCTTCTGGTATACATCCACCGGCATCAGCGGACTCAGCTTGCGCGCCCTCACATAGCCCGTGCGCATCACCTGGATGAACAATGCCTCGTCGTAGTAGCTGATGCCCGAGGGGTCGGGGGTAAGATTGGCGCTGGCCGCGGTCAGTCCTCCTTCTTCGAGCAGGGAACCTCCGGCGAACTCCATGCCAGGCACAGGTTGCCCCTTGTCGGATGGCGTATGGCATTCCCGGCAGCTGGCGAGCGTCACCAGATACTGGCCATATTTCACTCGATCGCTGGAGTCAGGCGCAGCCACAGGTTCAGTCACCGGCTGGGGAGCGCTCCGCATCAGGTATTTGACGGGAAAGATAATCTCGGTGGAGGGCAGCGGGTTGTGCACCGGCGGCAGAGAGCGCAGGTACAAAATGACCGACGCCAAATCCTCATCCGACATGATTCTGAAATTGCCGTAGGGCATAAATGGGAACAGAGCGCGTCCATCGTGGCCGATGCCTTCACGAATGGCGCGCGCTAACTGGTCGTCGGTCCAGCTGCCGGCGCCGGTCTGCACATCCGGAGTCAGGTTGGGGGCGACAACACGGCCGGGAAGGCCGGGGATGGGCATGACCTGGCCGCTGCCTTCTGTGCCCGGCTGCAGTGATGCGCCCTGGGGAGTGAGGCGCCGCGGGGCGTGGCAGCCGGTGGTGCAACCCGAGAGCGTGGTCGCAATGTAGCGGCCGCGCTCCAGCCGTTGCGGCGTAGCTTCAAAGCGACGCGCAGTGAGCGGACGGGATTTAGGCCCTATGATCGGGCGCCAACCTATGGTCAGACTGATGGCCACCGCCAACAGAACCGCGATAGTCAGCACCGCGTAGAGCAGGAGCTTGCCAATCTTTTTCATGTTTGGATCTTGTGGACCTTGCTGTGGACATGGGCTCAGACGCCGACGCTACTTGTTAGCCCTTCTTTCCTTTCGCCTTCCTGCCTGCGGACTTGGCCACCTTCTTGGCAGCTTTGTGCTTTTCCGGCTCGTGCCGGGGAGCAGCGACGGGCGCGACTTTCGCCACGGGCTGGGGAACCGCAACCGGCGCAGTTCCACCTTTGCCTTTCTTCCTGCCTGCGGGCTGGACTGCTGCAGCCTGAGTTGCGGCGGCGGCGGCGGCGGCGGCCGCGGCCCTGGCGGCCCGTCCGCGCTTCGCCGGTGGCGGAGGGGGCGGTGGGGGCGGCGGAGGCGCCAGTGGCTTCAGGTATTTCAGGATCTCGGTGCGCGACCGCAGCTTGCCATCCAACAACAACATGAACACGTCGTGTGCGATCTTCGGGTAGGCCGGCCACTGCGGCGTGATGTGCAACTCCGTCATCTCCGCCAGCGGGACTTTTTGTTGCACTTGCCGCCATTTGGTGAAGAAGTTCTTGATCTTCTGAATCACCGCCTGTTGCCGCGCGGTCACCGCCAGAAACAGCACCATCTCCGGCCGCGCCTCCGACAGCAGTTGCCAGGTCCGTGAGGGTGTCGCCGCTTCCTTGCTGGTCAGCCGCTTGGCCAGGTCCTTGGCGTTATCCTTCAAGTCCCGCCAGGCTTCGACCAGGTCTCTGCGCGGGATGAGCTTGCGAATGTCCGCGATGTCCTTGTCGCCCAGCCGCGACGTCAGGAAATACAAGACCGCCGGCGCCGGATCCGGCGTGTAACCCAGCTCATTCATCTGCTGCCGTGTCTTCAGCAGTTGGCCCAGTCCCGCAGTATCCACTTTGGCGGTGGTCCAGTGGGGGCTCAGCACCTTCAACCAATCTTCTTTTTCCAGCGCCCGCACAATGTGCAGGGGGTCTTCCTCGTAGGCCAACTGCTCGGTCTCGTATCCGATGGCACGGTCGGTGATGTACTCGATATAGTTGTTTTCCTTCGCCGACGCGAACCTGGCCTGGGTACGTTCCTCCAGCGGCCAGTGGAAACGCGCCGCGAAACGGGTGGCGCGTATCAGCCGCGATGGGTCCTCCACGAACGCGTAGTTATGCAGCACGCGCAGCAGCTTGGCCTCGATATCGGCCGCGCCATTAAAAGGATCCATGAGCAGGCCACGCGACCCCGGATTGAGCGACAAGGCCATGGCGTTCACGGTGAAGTCGCGACGACGCAAATCTTCAATGATGGTGGCTGGAGTGGTGATCGGCGGCTTGCCCGTCTTTTCGTACCGCTCAGTGCGCGCCATGCCGATTTCCGCCCGCACCTTACCCGGCAGCACCAGGTAAAGTGTCTTCAGATCATCGTCAGCGGCGGAAATCGCTGCCCCAGCACGTTCCAGATCTTTTTGCAGCTTGAGGGGATTGCCCTGCGCGGTGAAGTCAAGGTCGCGAATGGGAAGGCCACTGATGATGTCGCGCACCGCCCCCCCGGTCAGGTAGATGTTCATACCCGCGGCCCGCGCAATGTCTTGAACCAGCGTGACGCCGCGCTGCTGGTCGGGCGTCAGCCGGATCTCCATGGTGTAGATGTAATCAGCCATGCCGTGTTCGCGAGTACTGGGCCCGGAACTGCCGCGCTGCTATTTGGTCCAAGATTTCCACAGGGCAAATGCCCGGCCAATCGGATGCCTCGGCGATTTCCACGTAACCTACTCTATACACGAGGCTTAGACTTGTTGAGATGGGTAGCAACAAGCTACAGAAAATAACACAAGGTTAGCATTTTGGCTACTGTCTGGCAGATGCCGCCTCGGCTTCCCCGGAAAAGTGCGAGAATCTGCTTAAGCCCGACTGCGGAAACCGCAGCCAGCCGCGGCCTTGAGCAGCATGCCCTCGACCCACAAGAAAGTCGTGGTCCGCAAGATGGACCGGGACACCATCAACGGATACGTTGCCCCCGCCAACTTCGTTCACGAAGGCAAGCTGGAGCTGCTGAACACCTCTGGCAACGTGGTGGCCATCGACCTGCGCGAGATCAAGGGCGTGTACTTTGTGCGCGAATTCAGCGAATCCGACGCGGTGAGCCGTAAAACCTTCACCAGCCGCCCCCGCACCGAAGGGCTCTGGGTGCGGCTCAAGTTCAAGGACAATGAGGTCCTCGAAGGTATGATGCCCAATGACCTCAGTCTGACGACTGCGGAAGGTTTTCTGATCAATCCTCCTGATCTTCGCTCCAACACCCAGCGCATCTTCGTGCCACGCAGCGCGCTGGCCTCGCTCACGGTGCTGGCCGTGATCGGAGCCACCCGGCGGCGGCGCAAGGAAGTTGCCGCCGATACCCGCCAGGTTCCGATGTTTGGCGAGTAGCGTCACCGCACCCGGTCCTAGGCTTCCGCTACAATCAGCCTCTTACTCGAGAACAGCCTATGAAACTTGCACAGATCGCTTCTGCTCTGGGCGCGCGGCTGGAAAATGGCTCGCCCGACACCGAAATTACCGGAGTCGCCGGAATCGAAGAGGCTGGCGCGGGCCAGGTCACATTCGTCGCCAACCCGAAGTATGCTTCGGCCGCGCGCTGCACCCGGGCCTCGGCGGTCATCGTCGCCGAGGACTTCCCCGCCCTGGCCACCGCCACGTTGCACAGCAGGAACCCCTACCTGGCGTTTGCGCACGCCCTGGAGCTGTTCTATCAGCCGCCGCGCTATGAGGCCTCGGTCCACCCGACGGCGGTCATCCATCCCTCCGCGAAGGTGGGCAGGGACGCTCACATCGGCCCCTATGTCGTGATTGATCAGGATGTCGTCATTGGCAGCCGCGCAGTGCTGCTGGCGCATGTGGTGATCTATCGCGGCGCGAGGATCGGGGATGACTTCTTTGCGCACGCCCACGCTGTCGTGCGCGAGTACTGTCGTGTCGGCAACAACGTCATCCTGCAGAACGGCGTGGTCATTGGCGCCGACGGCTTCGGCTTCGCCAAGGATGATGCGGGGAAGTGGCACAAAATTGTGCAGTCCGGCCCGGCGGTGCTCGAGGATGATGTCGAAGTGCAGGCGAACGCCTGTGTGGACCGCGCCAGTGTCGGCAAGACCCACATTGCGCGCGGCGCTAAGATTGACAACCTCGTCCAAGTCGGCCACGGCTCGCGCGTGGGAGAGGACGCCTTGCTTTGTGCCCAGGTTGGGCTGGCGGGCTCGACCGAGATCGGCAATAAAGTGATCCTAGCGGGACAGGTAGGTGTGGCTGGTCACTGCAAGATCGGAGATGGCGCCATCGCCACGGCCCAAAGCGGCATCCCCAGCGATGTGGCGGCCGGCGCGGTGGTCAGCGGCTATCCCGCGATCGATAACAAGCTCTGGCTGCGCTGTTCGGCGGTGTTCAACAAGCTGCCGGAGATCGCCAAGGCGGTGCGGAACATCGCATCGAAAGCGTAAGAGACACTAGGATGTTCGCAGCAATTCCTTTCAGGCTGAAGCCAGCCCCTCATGGCCCTTCGCGTCCTTGGTCGTGATCGATTCGCGATACTCTTGCGGCAACCCGCTGTCCATGACCCGCCTCACCCTTTCCATCAGGCATTCCCGGCTGCCGAAGTCCGTGGGATCGATGGGGTCGTGAAAAATGACCTTCACCGTCCCCGGTTTGATGGCAAACCTCCGCTTCGGCATGACGTAGTGCGTACCGGCGATGGTAATGGGTACCACGGGCACGTTGCACTCCATGGCCAGGTAAAACGGCCCCTTCTTGAAGGGCAGCAGCCTGCCGTCGAAGGAGCGCTGGCCTTCAATGTAGATCGTCATGTTGATGCCCTGGCGGATAACCTCCGCCGCGGCCCTGACGGCGGCGATGCCCGCCTCGCGGTTGCCGCGATCCACCGGCACCAGCGAACCTATGCGCATCACTTCGCCCAGGAGCGGGTAGCTGAACAACTCCTTCTTGGCCATGACTGAGGTGCGGCCCGGGATCAGAGGGATCAGCAGCGGTGGATCGAGGTTCGACACGTGGTTGGACATGAAGATGTAGCTGCGCCCCGGATCCAATTTGTCCAACCCGATGGTCTGCACTCGCACCCCAGCTAGATGCACCCCGGCCGACGCGCCCCACATGCATACCTTGTACAGAAAGCCGATGTCTCCGGTAATGAACGTCCAGGGAAAACAGATCAGGGCCGCCATGGGCAGCGCCACTCCCCAAAATGTCAGCATCACGATGGTGCGGATCACGGGTGCAGTGCTCCTTGCGATTCGCCTCCGAGCCAGGCGTCGCGGCGGGCCTTTTGCTGTGGGGTGATATTGTGCACATCTGCCAGCACAAACTCAAATTGTTCCCGGCTGCCCAGCTTCCAGCGGAGATCGTGATCGCCGTTGCGGTGGCGTACCCACATGCGCAGGGTATCCCCCGGCTGCAATTGCGCCAACCAGCGCCTCACGTCGGATTCAGTGCTGTGGCCGTTGATCTCGAGGATCAGGTCTCCAGCCCTGAGCCCAGCTCGCTCCGCCTCGCCACCCAGGGAGACCCAGGCCACCGTGGGCGGCATGTCCAGACCAATGGAGACCCCAAATTGCAGATCGGCCACCGGTCTCATCCGTCGGACCGGGTGCAGGCCCACGTTCTTGAAAATAGTGTCCCAGGGTATCTCCTCGGTACTGGCCACGTACTTTTGGAAGAACCACCCCAGGCTGGTGTGTCCCACGGCCTCGGCCGCCTGGCGCACACCGTCAGAGTCGGAAAAGAAACGTCCTTGGCGAGCGTAGTTGCGGTTCATCCAATGAAACAGATCGCGCAACGAGGCGGAGCCGTTGCTGGCATCGCGCAGTGTCAGGTCAAGCATGACACCCAGCAACTCACCCTTGTTGTAATAGGAGATACTGCGCTCGGGGGCGCGGTAGGATGGATATTTCTCCAGCCAGGCATCCAGGCTCGATTCCTCCGCCGACTGAGTCAGGCGTGCCGGACAATCCTCGAGTGTGGCGATTTCCTCCGCCAATCGCTGAAGGTAGCGTTGCCTGTCGATCAACCCCGCGCGCAGCAGGATGTAGTCCTGCACCGTGCTGGTCACGCCCTCGCTGAACCACAAGGCCCGGGTGTAGTTCTCCCTGGTGTAGTCCACCGGTTCGAGCGACTGCGGACGGATGCGCTTCACATTCCACAAGTGGAAGAACTCGTGTGCCGTTATCTGCGGAAGGTCCTCGGGATCGTTGGCGAGCGCCTGGGCGTTAATGTCGATGGCGGTCGAATAAGCGTGTTCCATGCCTCCGCCCGGGTTGTCCTGAGGGAAATGGTAGATAAACAGGTACGTCTCAAACGGGCGGTCATCCATCCACTCGGTGGCGGCGCGCACAATTTTTCGCACGGTGGCCACGATTTGCCGCAGATCGTAGTCGTGGGCGTCGGCATCCACGACGACGCGGTAGTGCCCGCCACCCTCATCAAAGTCCGACTCCTGGAAGGCGCTGAGTTCGACCGGGGCATCCACCAGGCGATCGTAGTTCTCCGCCTGGAAGCAGATTCCGGCTGACCGCGCCTGCCCGGATACGGGGGGATCTGCGCTGCTCCCCGAGCCGCTGTCACAGGCGGCCAGCGAGGTCGCAGATTTCCAGTCAGGGGGCATATCGGTAAACCGCACCTGCATGGGCGCAGGGCGGTCGTCCACCGGGTAAATGAGAATCTCTGCCAGATTGAAGAACGCATGCTGCAGATTCAGTTGCGCGCCGCCAGGTCCAGCCAGATCAGCCACGATTTCATAGTCAACTTCAGCCCCATCCTCAGCCCCGCGAAGGCGCCAACGGCTCTTGTTCACCTCGAGAAGCGCGAGAGGCTGCCCGGTTGTGCCCCTGGCGCGCACCCAATTCAGGTATTGGGAAAAGTCTCGGATTTGATAAAGCGCGTTCCATACCGGCAGCTGCAGGTCGTGGTCCGCAGGGCCCGGGGGGATGGTCAAGCGCACGTGAACCAGGTGGGCGGACGCATCGGCCAGCGACACCGTGTAGTGCACCGCGGGCGACTGGGACGTGTTTTCGCTACTCTGCGCGCCGGCGCGTGTCGCGCAAAGCGCGAGCAGGACGACCGCTGCCAGCTGATGTTTTCTTGCGGGGGTCACGGTTGAGCAGGCGCTTCCGCCCGGTGATTACGGTCCTCAGCAATCGTTTGCAAGCGTTGCGGCAGTTTCTCGTAGATTCCACCAAAACCGCCGTTGGACAGAATGGCGACTACATCGCCCGGCCGCATCTCAGGCGCCACCAACTGTACGATCCCGTCCACCTCGGGAACGATGCGGGCCCGCCTTCCGTGCCTCTGCACCTCCCCTGCCATCGCCGCCAGGTCGAGGCGCTCGGCAGGTGGAATGGCTTCCGACTTGAAGACATTGGCCACGACGATCTCGTCGGCCAGCGCCAGACTCTGCGCCAATTCACCCTGCAGCACATTGCGCCGCAGAGTGTTGGAGCGCGGCTCCAGGATGGCCCAGATCCGGGCCCCCGGATAACGGGAGCGGAGTGCCGTCAAGGTGCCGGCAATCGCGGTGGGGTGATGGGCGAAATCGTCAATGATAGTGATCCCATTCACCTGGCAACGCACCTCCAGGCGCCGCTTCACGCTCTTGAAGGTCTTGAGCGCGGCTGCAATCTCTTCCTTCGGAATGTCGTAATGAGCTGCGATCGCCGCTGCCGCCGTCGCGTTCCACACGTTGTACTCGCCCCCAAGAGCAAACTCGAAGTCGGCCCATGGCCGGCCGTTGCGCAGCACCGACCACAAGCTTCGGGACGGCTCCAGGCGCACGTCCACCGCCTGCCAAACGGAGCCCGCCGCCGCTCCGTAGCGTTCCACCGGACAAAACGCCCGCGCCAGGCAACGTTCCAGGCTCTCGCCCGTGTCAAAGGCCACAATTCGTCCGCGCTGCGGCACTAGGTTCACCAGTCGCTTGAACGCAGTCTCGACTGCGTCCAGGTCCTTGTAGATGTCCGCGTGGTCGAACTCGACCGACGTGAGGATGGCAGCGTCTGGAAAGTAATGCAGGAACTTTGGCCCTTTGTCGAAGAACGCGGTGTCGTATTCGTCGCCTTCCAGGATGAAATGTTTTCCCTGCCCCAGACGGAAACTGCTGCCGAAGTTCTCAGCGATTCCGCCAATGAGAAATGAAGGCTGCTGGCCTGCGGTATGAAAAATCCATGCGAGCAATGAGGTCGTCGTGGTCTTCCCGTGTGTTCCTGCCACCACCAGCACTTCTTTTCCCCGCAGGAACTCGTCGTGCAGGATCTGAGGCAGCGAGTAAAAAGAAATCCGTTCGTTGAGCATGAACTCTACTTCCACGTTGCCACGCGAGATGGCATTCCCCACCACCACCAGGTCGGGACGCGGGGTCAGGTTCCTGGCGTCGAAGGGCTGCGCAAGCGGAATGCCCAGCGACACCAGGAACTCCGACATGGGCGGGTAGGCCGCAGCATCGGACCCGGTCACACGAAAGCCTCGCTGCTGCAGCATCCCGGCCAGAGAGGCCATGGCGGTGCCGCAGATTCCGATCAGGTGAATATGTTTCTTGTCGCTCATCTTTCTTTCAGGAACAAGCCGCCTCAGCGGCTGAAGCCGCACTTTACGGCAATGCACTATCGCAGCGCTGAAGCACTGCGCCACCAAAATCAGGGTTCGGCAGCAGCCTGTGTGGTCGCTGCTTCCAGAATCTTCAGGTGGACGGTGGTACCGCTCACGCGCAGTGCCGCGCGCACGCCGATCGGCAACGTGATGTTGCGCCGTGAGACGTGCCCTGAGCGCAGCCCGTAGGCCACCGGCACCCCCAGGTCGGCCACTACCCGCAGCACTACCTCCTCCAATGTGTAGCCCTGGTCTTTGGTCTGGATGCAGTCCAGCATCTCGCCGAAAACAATTCCCTTCACCCCTGCCAGTTTCCCCGCCAGCTTCAGTTGCATCAGCATGCGGTCAATCTGGTAGGGCTTGGTAGCGACATCTTCGACGAACAGAATCGTGCCTGCCGTGCGGATCTCATGCGGCGTTCCCAGCGACGCTGCCAGCATGGAAAGGCAGCCGCCATAAAGAACCCCTTCCGCCTCACCTTCCACCAGCGGCTTCACACCCGAGTCCGGACCCGGCTCGATCGCCCACTCTGGAAGTCCGGTCAGGGCGGCTTCCCAAGAAGGCAGGTCCACGCCATCCTCATGGGCAAAATCCTTAGTGACCATAGGACCGTGAAAAGTAACGAAGCTCGCCGAGTCGGCAAAACAGGTCAGCAGGGTGGTGATATCGCTGTAGCCCACGAAAATCTTGGGGTGCATCACAATCTTCTGTGGATTCAGCTTCCCAAGAAGGTAGTTCGCGCCGTAGCCCCCGCGGGCACAGAGGATGGCCCGCACGTCATCGCGCACAAACATCTCCTCCAGTTCTTGGACCCGGCGATCCACCGATCCGGCGAAGTAGAGGTCCCGCTCCAGAATGGAATCGAAGTAGAAAGGCTTGTAGCCCAGCCGCCGCAGCCCGTCACAACCGGTCTCGAAAAGGTCGCGCTGGATGTTGCTCGCTGGAGCCACGATGCCCACCGTGTCACCCGCTTTGAGCGCCAAGGGTTTGACCCGCGAGTTGGATGCGGCAACCGGCATGGAATGCAATGTTAAACGAAAAACTCTCCCCGGCAGGCCAGCTGGGCCGGGCCGCGCAGGAAAACCTGTTGCTCCCAACGAACTGTCTGCACGCCGCCCGGGGTCGCCACTCGCACCGGGGACTGGGCGCGCTGCGCGGTGATCGCCGCCACCGCGGCCGCGCACGATCCGGTTCCCGAACTCTGGGTCTCGCCCACGCCCCGCTCGAAGAACCGCGCCTCAATCTCCTTGGGATCTTTCACCCTCACCAACTCCACATTGATCCCGTACTTGAAGTCGTGGTGGCGCCCGATCTCGGCCGCCTCTCCCTGCCAGCCGGGAACAAAGTCGTCCACAAAGACGACGTAGTGCGGGTTGCCCATAGAAACCGGGATTCCGCGCACCTCGCGGAAGGCCAGCTTGATGGAAAATTCATCCCCCACCTGCGGCTCCCCCATGGCGATTTCGAACTCGAACTGCGGGCCATTTCGGGCGATTAGTGCGCAGGTCTTCACGCCCGCCCCGGTACGGACCAGCACTTTCTCGCGCGGCTGTTCGGCGCAGAGGTAGGCAGCCACGCAACGCGTTCCATTGCCTGAGATTTCGGCCTCCGACCCATCCGCATTGAACAATCGCGCCCGCACATCCGCATCAGTCGCGGGAAACAGCCACTCCACGCCATCGGCGCCGACTCCCTGGTGCCGGTCGCAGATGCGCCGGCTGAAGGCGGCCAGATCCGCCGGGGCATGCATGCCATCAATGATCAGAAAATCGTTCTCGCAGGCGCTCGCCTTGACGAAAGGAATCGCGGTGCCCGGTGGGTTCATTCGTGCCCGGTGTTGCCTGGAGGATTTACGGTCGAGACGGTCAAGCCGCGCGGGAGCAAGACCACGATTCCGTTGCGCAGGATGTCCAGGCTGTGCGGTGTACTGTGCATCGTGCTTGCGGGAATCGCGAGTGGCTAAATCTTATCATCGGAAAACCCGCCTTCCGGCAGGTTCCAGCCCGCGCAGGGTAACGCGCCTGATTACCGTGTGGGTGGGTGGGTCTGGTAGATAATGACCGCGGGCTGACCGTTGATGTGGATTATGGCGATCGGAGGAAGAGACTGAGTCTTCATCGCCGCGGCCACCGGATCCCCATCCACGGCAATCACGAAGTCCGCATACTGGGCCGGGTTGGCTAGCGCGCGTTCCCACTCGCCCTGGGGATCGGATGGCCGTATCCAAGTGCGATGGTTTCCTTCCTGGATTACGTGACGCAAAGGGATACCAGCTTGCTGTAGCGCTCCAGCGTGGTCGCCAAGGTACATCAGGAAGGTGGAATTCGCGGGAAGGTCCCTCAAGATAGACGCCAGCTCACTCTCCAAAGCGGTCCGCGTCCGCGAATTCACCCAGGCCTCGCGAACGCTGATGGGCTGGGTACGCCACACCGACGCATAGCTCACCGCCACCACCAGCAGCATCGCCGGCAGCACCACCGCTCGCCTCACCCGCTTGCCTGCTAAACGGCTCACGAAATGAAAGACCAGGGCCCCGAAGACAGCGAACGCCGGCAACAACTCCACTCCGTAGCGAACGTTGTAGTAGGAGAAGGGCCACCACACGGGCAGATAAATCGGAACTCCGCCATACGCCACCGAAAGGATATAGAACGGCAGCGGCGCCAATAGCAACAGAAGCGGCCCCAACCGGACCCCGAAACCCAGGCTCATCGCGGCTCCCGCGAGTAGCATCACCAGCCACACCTTCTGCCAGATGCCGTCTGCCAGGTTCAACTCTGCTGCCTTCAGAAAATAGCTCGCTGCCACGCGCACGTTATTCGCCCCGGGATGCGGCGGCACCCCTGCCTGGGAAGCCTTCTGCTCAATGGCGCGCGCCGAATAGGGGCCATTGGCAAATTCCAACGGATTGCGGTAGATGACGGCGTTGTACCCCAGCCAGAACACGGGAGCCGCCACCGCCAGCGCGACAAGTCTTATCAGGCCGCCGCGAAGGCGTTCCTGGCTGGGCACTGCCCGCAAGACTATCGCTGCCGCGGCAGCGCACATCACCGCTGCCAGCAGCCATCCGTCGTAACGCGTCAAACAGCCCGCAAACAAGCAAAGACCACACTTTGTCAAGGCAGAGGAGGCCGACCTTGAGTCCTGGTCTGCCGCCTGCTCAACGAACTCGCTGAAGTACACCACTGCCCAGATGAACCATGCGAGATACAGCGGCTCGCTCATGGCGGTGGTCTGCAGATACAGGAGATTGGGATTCGCCCCGTAGGTGATGGCAGCGACCCAGGCCGCGCTTCGAACTACCTCGTCGGCTTCGGAACGAAAGCTCAGCACGCGGCGCGTCAGGCGAAAGATTCCCGCCACGCCCGCTACGTAGGCAACCAGCGACGGCAGCGAACCACCCACGCCCGTTCTCCACAGCCGGTCGGAGAGCAGGAAAGGAATCATGAACAGGTGTGGCAGCGGTAGCCACACTGTCCCCAGCTGCAGCAGGCCGGGTGTACGCGAATCGAAGACGCGCCGCGCAATGTTGATGTGTGCAACCGCGTCGCCGTACAGCAGCACTGCGCCATGCTGGTAATACACCAAATAGGACACCGCGGAGACGAAAGCCGCCAGGGACGCGAGCAGCGCGGTCTCCGGGTCCCAGCGGCGGATGGCCGGGCTGCTCATTCGAGGTGGGTCAATTCGCGAAAGACCTGGAAGCGGGCGTCGATCTCGGCGCGGGTGAGCGATTGCAGGCGCTCCGTCCCAAAGCGCTCCACGGCAAAGGAGCCCATCACTCCACCGTAAAACAGCGCCCGCTTCAGCACTTCGCGGTTCAACTCGCCCTGCGACGCAATGTAGCCCATGAAGCCACCGGCGAAGGAGTCGCCGGCGCCGGTAGGATCTTTGACTTCTTCCAGCGGCAGGGCGGGCGCGCGAAACGGGTGGCTCCCGATGCCAAACGCGCCTTCGCGGAAAAAGATCGTAGCCCCGTACTCGCCATGCTTGATGACCAAAGCCTGGGGCCCCAGAGCCAGCACCTTGCGCGCCGCCCGCGGCACGCTGCTGTCGCCCGCCAGCATTTTGGCCTCAGTGTCGTTGATCAGGAGCACGTTGATCACTTTCAAGGTCTCCAGCAGCTCACTGCGGGTGCCCTGGATCCAGTAATTCATCGTGTCGCCGCCGGTCAACTTCACTCCATCCATTTCCAGCCGGACCGCCGCCTGCAGGTGGGGATGAATGTTGCCCAGGAACAGGAATTGGGTATCTGCAAACTCCGGAGGAATGCGCGGCTGGAAGCGCTCGAAGACATTCAGTTCCGTGAAGTCGGTCTTGGCTTCGTTCAGGTTGTCGTGATACTGCCCACCCCAGCGGAAGGTCTTGCCCTGGGCATGCTCAATCCCGCGGGTGTCCACGTTCCGCCTGTGAAAGACATTCTCATGCTCAGCGGTGAAGTCGTTTCCCACGACCGCCACCACACGCACGGAGGTGAAGTAGCTGGCTGCCAGCGCAAAATACGTAGCGGAACCGCCCAGCACATTGTCCGCCCGCCCCGAGGGCGTGGCGATGGAATCAAAGGCGATCGAACCTACGGCCAGAATGCTCATGATTAGGTTTTGCCGTCCAGGTACTTCCCCAAGATGAGTTTCAGTTTCTCGCGCGCAGCCGGCGGAATCTTGTCGCGTTCGGTAATGATGGCGTGGGCCAGCGCCGCGCCGCACTTGCAGGACCGGCCTTTCGGTATGGCGGCCACCGTGGCCCGCACTACGTTGCAGGCGTTCTCCGCATTCTTCAGCAGCACAGCCACGATCTGGTCCACCGTCACCGAATCGTGTTGCGGATGCCAGCAGTCGTAATCCGTCACCATGGCCACGGTCACGTAGCACATCTCCGCCTCGCGGGCCAGCTTGGCTTCCTGCAGGTTGGTCATGCCGATGACGTCCATGCCCCAGCTGCGGTAGAGATTCGATTCCGCCTTGGTGGAAAACTGCGGCCCTTCAATGCAAAGGTAAGTGCCGCCGTGCTTGCCGTTCACGCCCGACTTCTTGCAGGCCGCTTCGACGACTCTGGCGAGTTCCGGACAGATGGGATCGGCGAAGGCAACATGCGCCACCACACCTTCCCCGAAGAACGTATCCACGCGATGCCGGGTGCGATCGACGAACTGGTCCGGAATCACGAAGTCCAGCGGCTTGTGCTCTTCTTTCAGTGATCCAACCGCAGAAATGGAGACGATGCGCTCCACCCCAAGTTGCTTAAAGCCGTGAATGTTGGCGCGAAAATTGAGCTCCGTCGGAAGTATGCGGTGGCCTCGTCCGTGGCGCGCCAGAAAGGCGACCTTCCGACCTTCCAGAGTGCCCAACACATAAGCGTCTGAAGGATCGCCAAACGGGGTCTGCTGGCGAACTTCCCTGACCCCGGTCAAACCCGGCATGGAATACAAACCACTGCCGCCGATAATGCCTATCTCCGAGCTGGACAAGAATCTCTCCCGACTGAGAACTGGGAACTGGTGATTATACAAAAGCGCTTCAGGCAGACTGTCGGCTCCGCGTTCCAGCCGCTACAATCTCCCTATGAAGCGAGCCGCCGCATTTATCCTTGTGTGCCTAAGCGCCTGTCTGGTTTTCGCTCAAACCCAGCCCAACTCGGCCACCGTTCCCATCACGCTCGACCACAATCGCATCATCATTGATGTCCGCTTTCCCTTGCCTGATGGCAGCACCAAACGCGT
This sequence comes from Terriglobales bacterium, assembly GCA_035542575.1. GTDB lineage: Bacteria > Acidobacteriota > Terriglobia > Terriglobales > Acidobacteriaceae > JAIQET01. Next base: position 26,838 of record DATKLE010000068.1, read on the forward strand.
TCGAGCCTGGCTGGACAACGGAAACCCGGATATGTGGATCACCGGGGAGCTGGCCAAGAAACTGGGACTGGAAATCTCCGGCGAAATCAAGGATACGCCGTTTGGCAGGGAGCAGACCTCCGCAGTGCCAAGTGTCTTGCTCGTCGGAGGGATGGCGCTGCACGCTACCGGTCTGAAACAGGTGCAAGTGGTGCTGGACCGCGACAGCATCGGCCCCGGAATGAGCGCGGAAATCAACCTGCCGTCCAGTGTGCTGCGCAATTACGACATCCTGGTGGACTATCTCAACCGCGAGCTGACCATTGCCGTCCCCGGCGCGCTGCGCTTCAAGGGCACCGCGGCGAAAGTTTCCGTCAATCCCGAGAACGCGCTGATTCAGCTTCCAGCGCGGATCGCAGGCGAGGACGTCAATCTGGGGCTCGATCTGGGCGCAAGTTTCGGGCTGATCTCCGAAAATCTGATCACGAAGTTGCGCCAAGCGCATCCGCTCTGGCCGCACATGACCGGGGCCGTGGGACCTGCGAACCTCTGGGGCATGCCGGAGGAAGCGCATTGGGGGTTGCTGCGCATCCCCAGCATGCAATATGGCGGTGTCCGGCTCACTGATGTTGGCGTGGCGTCGTTCTCCAGGGAGATCATGGACTGGTTTGAGAAACGGGCAGGCATGCACACAGCGGGATTGATTGGCGCCAACGCGCTGCTCAACTACCGTGTGGGCATTGATTACGCGCACAGCACCGTGTACTTCGAACAGACCGCGAAACAGCGCCCGCCTGAGATGGACGTGGTCGGCCTGACCCTGCGTCCCGAGCCCGATGGACGGTACAGCGTGATTGGCGTTGCGGATTTTGATGGCAAGCCGTCTGTGGCGGAGGTGGAACCAGGCGATGTGCTGGTCGCAATCGACAAAGTCCCGGCCAAGGGCGGCACGATGGGGCAGGTGTGGTCTTTGCTGAGCGGCAGTCCTGGCGAGACGCGCACCTTGACCCTTGATCGCGACGGCAAGCGATTCAGCGTGAAGGCGACGGTGCACCGGTTTCTTAGTGCGAGCGTAACAACCGCGAGGAAGTCAAAGGCGCAAAAAGCGCCGAAGTAGGTCCTTACTTTACGGCTGCCGTCGCCGGTTCAAACACGTCCCGCTCCAGCTTGTCCGCCGTGCTCTGATCCAGGCTTTCCGTCACCAACACCGTGTCTCCTTCCACTTCGATCACGACCGGGCCCTCTTCAGTGAGCCAGGTGTGCTTGCCGACCAGGGTCTGCAGCGCTCCGAGGTCGAGTTCTGCATCTTTCGACCCATCCTGAACTTCGTAGACGCGCCGATAACGTTTGAGGAGCGACTTGGCGTAGATCGCCGCAAACTCAGCCGCATGTTCTACGGTTGACCACCGCGAGACGTAGAGTAATCCCAGCGGCGCCGACGTGTCGCCCTTGGGCCGCGCCGCGTAGTAGTAGCCTCCGCGCCAGTGTGGATAGAGCCTCCGCGACGCTTCCACACCGGCATACTGGTCCACCAGAAGCGCGGCGTCGAACTCTCCTACCCCGCCGATGTCGAAGCGGTCGTAGTTCTTGAACGCCGCTGCGAAGTCGGGCAGGCGCATGGGCGTAATATGCTCCCCGGAGAGATAGGTCTTGGGCTCCATGATTTGCCGTGTGGTATGCGGGGGATTCGCAAACACCCCTGAAAAGGCCTTCTGCTTCCCCCCGCTCGTCAGCAACTCCACCTCGAAGTCCACTCCGTAGCGGTAGGGAAAGGTGAGCGCTTCCCGGAGATAGATTGGGGCATTGTGGAACTCAATCGCGTCCGGAGTACCTACCAGCATCCCCTCCTTCAGTTTGTCCAACAATTCCCTGGAATTGGCCAGCGTCTGTCCCGAGGGGGCAAGCAGATAATCCAGCATGACGGCCATTGCCTGCCCTTCCACCACCGCTTGCCGCGCGGTATTGATTTCGTCATTCTCAATGTCTTCGGGTGTCGGCTGCTTCTTGTTGGCCAAGTCGGCGTCGCCGGCCTTCATCCATTGCTCCAGTCCGAACGACTGGTCTTGCAGCGCGTGCGTCAACTCGTGCGCCATCACGGGGCGCTGCTGTTCCGCCTCGAGCCAGTCGAGCAGGTTGACTGTCTTAGTCTTGGGATCGTAGTAGCCCGCCACCTGCTCCTTTAGCAGCGCGACTAGAAAGGTCTCCAGATTGAAGTCGCGCGGCAACAGGCCAAATTTCTTCAGCACCAGCTCGGACCGCCGCAGGCGCTGCGCGTCCTTGTCGTCCGACATGTTCTTCTGCAGGTAGGCCTCGACTTCGTCCCGGCTGGTCAGCCGTTTCTTCACTTCCCGTTTGATGGGCAAACCCGTGTCCTGGCTGGCAAACTTCAAAATCTCATCCACCGAGCGGAAGAGTTCTTCCGCCTCTTTCGGGGAAATCTTGCGTTCCGCCGGTGTGGCGCGGGCGCCGTCTCCCGCAGCCGCTTGAGGTTGCGGAGGCTGGCCGTTTTCGTCAGGCGCCCTTTGCTGTTGCGGCAGCGGAGCCGGTTGAGTTGGCGGCTGCGCGGGCGTTTGCCCCCAACCGAATGCCCCCAGCAGGAGCAATAGGACCACCCAACCTGTGGAAAGCCGCAACCCCAATTTCCTATAAAATTCCCTGGATTCCGCCATCGCGCCCCTTATGTCCGAAACCGATCCACGCCAGACCGCCGCCGAGTGCTTCCGCAAAGCTTACGAGCTGCAGATGTCCGGCGACTATCAGCAGGCCATTGAGTTCTATACCCGCTCCATCCAGGCCTTCCCCACCGCCGAGGCCTACACCTTCCGCGGTTGGACGTACTCCTTCCTCGGCGACTACGACCGCGCCATCGCCGAGTGCCTGGAAGCCATCAAAGTTGATCCGGAATTTGGCAATCCTTACAACGATATCGGGGCTTATCTGATTGAACAAGAAAAATGGGAGGACGCGATTCCGTGGCTTAAGAAGGCGATGGTGGCGAAGCGGTATGAGGCACGCTGCTATCCCCACTTCAATCTGGGGCGGGTGTACGAACACCAGCACCTGTGGCAGCAGGCCAAGGAATGCTACGCCCAGGCGTTTGCAATGGACCGCAGGTACGCGGCGGCGCTGGCGGGAATGCGAAGGTTAAGGGCGATGTTCAACTAGGCCACTCTTCAACAGATCACTTGTTGCGGAAATCCGCGCTGAGTTGTGAGCATCATCACATATTCACCGCCGGACCCCATCGACAATCAGACTGCTTGCACCACCGTGGAAGCGCCCGGCTTCCAGCCGGGCGAAAAAGCGAGAAGCACAGGAGGCGGCTTTCAGCCGCTGTGGCATGGACTTTCCGGAACGCATATTCTTCGTCACGACTGTGACGGCAGGACGCAAACCTCTCTTCTGCTATGAACGCTCCGCGAGGTTATTTCTCGACACCCTGTTCGGTCATCGCGAACGTGGAATCTTTCTGCTTCATGAATTCGTAGTCATGCCAGACCATGTCCACTTGATCCTCGCTCCCACGCCCACGCTTTTGCTGGAGCGCTCAGTGCAGTTCATCAAAGGAGGATATTCCCATCGCTACATGAAGGAGACGGGATCGCGGGCTGAGATTTGGGAGCGCAGCTTCACCAACCACGGCATTCGCGATTGGGATGACTATGAGAAGCATCGGCGGTATGTCCATCTCAATCCGGTGCGGGCCGGGTTAGTGGAAGCGGCACAGGACTACTCGTATTGCTCCGCGCATCTTGGCTTCTTGCTTGATGCCTCGCCCCAGCGGCTGAAGCCGGTCGCATAAGGGATATCGTGTCGCCCGGCTGGAAGCCGGGCGCTTCCACGGTGGCACACGCATTTCCGGTAACCCTAGAGTTTACCGCGCACTCGCTTCGCCACCCACTCCCCCGCTTCCTGCGTCCCCAGCGTTCCGCCGATGTCCTGGGTGGCCTTCTTCTGCCGCACGGCCTCGAGTACGGCGGCCTCGATCTTCGCGGCTTCCCCGGCCAGTCCCAGATGGTTGAGCATCATCGCTGCCGTCAGAATCGCCCCGAACGGATTGGCCATGTTCTTCCCCGAAATCGTCGGCGCTGATCCGTGCACCGGCTCGAACATCGAGGTCTTCCCGGGATGAATATTCCCGCTGGCGGCCATGCCCAGTCCGCCCTGCAATCCTGCCGCCAGATCGGTGATGATGTCGCCAAACATGTTGTTGGTGACGATTACGTCGAACTGCCGGGGATCGCGCACCATCTGCATGCAGAGCGCGTCGACGTACATGTGCTCGGCGGTGATCTGCGGATATTCGCGGCTGACCTCGTGGAACACTCTCTGCCACAAGCCGCCCGCATGGGTCATGGCGTTCGACTTGTCGCACATCAGCACCTTGCGGCGCGGCGAGCCGTCTTGCTTCTTGTGGCGCTCGCAATACTCGAACGCATAACGGATGATCCGCTCCACGCCTTTGCGGGTGTTGATGTCTTCCTGAATGGCAACTTCATCGGGCGTGCCCAGCTTGAAGACCCCGCCGGCGTCGGTGTACACGCCCTCGGTGTTTTCGCGGACCACGACAAAATCAACATCCTTGGGCGCGACCCCCTTCAAGGGACACAGACCCGAATCCAGCAGGCGCACTGGGCGCACGTTGGCGTACAGGTCCATCTTGAAGCGCATGCCCAGCAGGATTTCCTTGGCGTGAATATTCGTCTTCACCCGCGGGTCTCCGAACGCCCCCACCAGGATGGCGTCAAAGTCACGGCCCAGCATGGTGAAGCCATCGGGGGGAACGGTCACGCCGTCTTGCAGGTAGCGCTCGGCACCCCAATCAAACTCACTCAGCTCCACCGGTGCTCCGGTGGTCTCGACGACTTTGACGGCGACGGGGATGACCTCGCGCCCGATGCCGTCACCGGGAATAATGGCAATCCGCTTCTTCGAACTCATCGGGGAGAAGATAACAGAAGTTGCGGTACCGAGTACCGAGTTGCGAGCAGCGAGCTCCAGTCCGTCTATATTGGCGTCGTCCTAAGCCGCACTGCGGCCGCCCCCGCAACCCTTGGTTATAATTAAAAGGTTGCCCATGACTCCGACAGCACTCCATGACAAAGTGGGACCGAGTCGCAGCGATTTCGGTGACATTAGCGCCGAATTTCACGCCTTGCTCTCCGAGTGCGGCGTCTACGGCCTTGGCGGGCGGGCCAAGATCGCGGTGACCGGCGCCGACCGGGTGCGCTGGCTGAATGGCATGATCACCAATAACATCCGGGACCTGGCCGCCGGTCGCGGCGTGTATGCCTTCCTGCTCAATCCTCAGGGGCACATTTTGGCCGACATGTACGCCTTCAATCATGGCGATTCCCTGCTGGTGGATACCGATCAATCCCAGCTGGAAAAAGTCCTGCAGGTGTTCGATCGCTACATCATCATGGACGACGTGCAAGTCGCCACCCTCAGTGACCAGCTGACCGCGCTCGGGGTGACGGGGCCAAGAGCGCGGGAAGTTATGCAGTCGGCCGGATTCGAAGTCCCGGCCCTCACTCCGCTCCAGTTTGCCGACCTGACGTGGCAGGGAACGGGCGTGACTCTCGTCCGCGGCGACAATCCGGCGGTCGAGTCCTGGGAACTTTGGCTGGCGCCGGCCAATGCCACCACACTCTGGCAAGCCTTGGTTCGCGCGGCGGCCCGGCCCGTGGGCAGCTCTGCGCTCGAACTGCTGCGCATCGCGTCGGGCATTCCCCGCTACGGCCAGGACATCCGCGAGCGCGACTTGCCGCAAGAGACGGAGCAGCAGCGCGCCCTGCACTTCAGCAAGGGATGCTATATCGGGCAGGAGATCGTGGAACGCATACGCTCCCGCGGCCAGGTGCATCGCAAGTTCACCGGCTTCGAGGTTCAAGGCGCGCTGCCTGCGCCTGGATCCAGTATCCAGGCAGGCGGCAAGGACGTAGGAGAGATCACCAGCGCTGCTTCCCTGCCCACACGGAGCGGTGAGCGGACCGTCGCGCTCGGCTACATCCGCCGCGAAATCGCAAGTCCGGGCAAAGAAGTCGAGGCCAACGGCGCCCGGCTCAAGCTCACCGAATTGCCATTTGCCGAAGTCTTCCAGCCGTGAGGAACCACTATGCCTGAAAAGAAACAGGACAGCTTCACTGTAACGGACCGGCGCCTGTTCACACCTGAGGGTGAGCTGCGCAAAGACGCTGCCGAAGAAGAGTCTCCAGCCTCCCGGCCTGCGCCGCAGGCGAGTTCTGCGGCTGCTTCTGCCACCCCGCACGCTTCCGCCGCGTCCGAAGCGCCGCCCGCGCCTACCGCCTCCGAGCAGCAGGAACAGGCCGATGCTTATCGCAAGTCGTCGAAAGATCTCGACCGGCGAGTGGAACTCGGCGGGCACTCCGCCAAAGATCTGGAAATGACCTTCGAGCGCTTCATGGCCTCGCTGTACATGACCGCCATGCTGCAGCTCGGGCTGATGCACGAAGAAGGCGGCCAGCCGCGCATTGATCTGATCGGCGCGCGCCAGACGATTGACACGCTCGGCCTACTTTCGGAGAAGACCCAGGGCAACCTCACCCCAGCCGAAGCCAACTTCCTGCAGAACTGTTTGTATGAGCTGCGCATGGCATACGTTGAGGTCACCAACGCGCTGGCGCACCCGCCGCAGGCCCCCGCCAAGGGCACAGGGACCAGCTAGCGATGAAGGCCACGCTCACGGTGCTGGGCAGCGGGACGTCTATGGGCGTGCCCACCATTGGCTGCGACTGCGCCGTATGCCAGTCTTCTGACCCGCGCGATCGCCGCACCCGGCCGTCCATCCTGGTCGAGTATGGCGGCAACACCGTGCTCATCGACACCACCCCCGATTTCCGCGAGCAAGCCATCCGCGAGCAAATCCGCAAGCTCGACGCCGTGCTCTACACCCACACCCACGCTGATCACATCCTGGGCATCGACGATCTGCGGCCACTCAGCTTCCGTCGTCCCAACAAGATTCCGCTTTACGCCCGCCCGGAAGCTGCTGAGTTCCTGCGCACCATGTTTCGCTACATCTTCGAAGCCGACTACAAGTTTGGTGGTTTGGCGCAAGTGGAACTCAAGCCCATTAACGGTCCAGTCGAGCTGTTTGGCGCCCGCTTTGACCCGGTCAAGGTCATTCACGGCGACGCGGAAATCATTGGGTTTCGCTTCGGCGCGGCGGCCTACTTGACAGACTTCAGTGATGTCCCCGAAGAGTCATTCGCGCAGTTGCGGGACTTGGACATCCTGTTTCTGGATGCCCTGCGGCACAAGCCCCATCCCACGCACTCGACGGTGGACAATTCGCTGCGCATTGTGGAACGTGCAAAGCCCAAGCGGGCCTTCTTCACCCATATCTGTCACGACTTGCCGCACGAGGCCACCAACGCCTTGTTGCCGCCGCACGTGCGGCTTTCCTACGACGGGATGAAGCTGGACTTTGAGATTTAGCAGTTGATTGTCGAGCCCTGGGAAATGAACTCATCCACCAACATCCTCAGCCGCGAGTTCAAAGCGGATCCCTTTCCCTTTTACGCCCTCATGCGCGCCGAGCAGCCGGTGTGCTGCGTCACCGTGCCTGGCATGGGAAAAGCCTGGCTGATCACGCGCTATGACGATGTGGTCGCAGTCCTGAAAGACAACCGCTTCGCCAAGAATCCGCTGAACGCGTCCACGCAGCCCTGGCTGCCGGGCTTTGCCAAGCCCTTGCAGCGCAACATGCTCGATCTTGACGAACCGGACCATGCCCGGTTGCGCACCCTCGTACACAAGGCCTTTACCCCCTCCATGGTGGAACGGCTGCAGGACCGCATCCAGGGGATTGCCGATCACTTGATTGATGCCGTCGCGCCCACGGGTGCCATGGACCTGGTCCGCGCCTATGCTTTGCCTCTTCCCTTGACCGTGATTGCGGAACTGCTGGGCATTCCCGGGCAGGACCGCGACCGTTTCCACCGTTGGTCGAAGGCGTTGGTAAAGACTCCGACGAAGCTCAATATGGTGGTCGCCCTTCCCTCCCTCATGGCGTTCATGCGTTACTTGCGCCGGCTTTTTCGGCAACTGCGCCGCGCACCGCAGGACGGACTGCTGACTGCGCTGGTGCAGGTCGAGGAGGCAGGCGACCGCTTGAGCGAGGACGAGTTGCTGGCCATGGCCTTTCTGCTGCTGATTGCCGGCCACGAGACGACTGTCAACTTGATATCCTCGGGAACCCTGGCACTGTTGCAGCACCCCGATGAGCTGGAGCGGCTGCGCGCCGACCCGTCACTGATCAAGCCGGCGGTCGAGGAACTGCTGCGTTACACCAACCCGCTGGAGACTGCCACTCCGAGATACGCTCGCGAAGACACCACTGTTGGGGACGTGCTCATTCCGCGCGGCGCATTGGTGCTGGCGGCGGTCGCCTCCGCCAACCGCGACGCCGCTCAGTTTGACGATCCCGACCGGCTGGACATCAGCCGGCAACAGAATCGGCACCTCGCCTTTGGACTGGGAGCGCACTTCTGTCTGGGTGCGCCCCTGGCGCGCCTGGAGGGGCAGATTGCCATCAACACCATCGTGCGCAGACTGCCGCACTTGCAGCTTGCGGTCCCGGCAGAATCCTTGCGCTGGCGCGCCACCCCGGTTTTGCGCGGGCTGGAGGCGCTGCCGGTGCGGTGGTAAACCTTTTCCATCCTTCCCTCTTCCATCTCCATCTATTTAGGGTACTCTTAAGCGAGCGATGGCTATTCAGGAAGAGGAAGTATTAGGGAAGGCCTATGACAGCCGCCTGATGAAGCGGCTGCTGACGTATTTGCGGCCGTATAGGTGGCAGGTGGCGGTCGCTCTGGGCGCCATTGTCCTGAAGGCGGGCGCCGACGTTCTCGGCCCCTACCTGACCAAGATCGCCATTGACCGCTACCTGGTCAAGACGCCGGGACAGCACTCGCCCTTCGACCGCTTCCTCAGCTCCGATCCTATGGTCGGCATCGCCCAGGTGGCAGCCCTGTTCGTCGCCACTCTGGTCATCAGCTTCTTCCTCGAATTCCTGCAAACCTACTTCATGCAGTGGACCGGCCAGAAGGTCATGTTCGACCTGCGCAGCCAGATTTTCCGTCACCTGCAGCGCATGCACATCGGGTTCTATGACAAGAATCCCGTGGGACGCCTGGTCACCCGTGTGACCACTGACGTGGATGCGCTCAACGAGATGTTTACCTCCGGCGTGGTCGCCATCTTTGAGGACATCTTCGTGCTTGCCGGCATCGTGGCCATCATGCTGCACATGAACTGGAAATTGGCCCTGATCACCTTTGCCGTGCTGCCGGTGATCGGTTTCGCCACCAAGATTTTTCGTGACAAGGTGCGCGATTCCTATCGCCGGATTCGTGTCGCCATCGCCCGCATCAACGCCTATTTGCAGGAGCACGTCAGTGGCATGGTGGTGCTGCAGCTTTTCAACCGCGAGAAGCGCGCCTTCGACAAGTTCTCCGAAGTCAACGCCACCCATATGGACGCGTTCATGGACGCGATCATGGCCCACGCCGTGTACTACCCGGTGGTGGAAATCCTTTCCTCCATCGCTATCGCCTGCGTGGTCTGGTTTGGCGGCAACGACGTGATTCGTCGCGTCGCCACGCTCGGCATCCTGGTCGCCTTCATGCAGTATGCCCAGCGCTTCTTCCGGCCCATTCAGGACTTGAGCGAGAAGTACAACATTCTGCAGTCGGCCATGGCGTCCAGCGAGCGCATCTTCAAGCTGGTGGACACCCCGGTGGAGATTACCTCGCCGGCGGTGACGAAGACTCCTCAAGGACCCGGCCGAATTCAGTTCGAGCACGTATGGTTCGCGTATCGCAACGTTCCCCTGGAAAAGGCAAATGGAGACGGGACCTTCAAGGCCCGCCCGCTCACGCCCTCTGCGCCGACCGCCAGCGACACCCGTCCTCCGCACCCCGGCGATCCCGACTGGGTACTGCGCGATGTCAGCTTCACCATAGAACCCGGCGAGACCGTGGCCATTGTCGGCCACACCGGCGCCGGCAAGACCACGATCATCTCCTTGCTGATGCGCTTCTACGACGTCCAGCAGGGTGCCATCACCATTGACGGCATGGATGTCAGGGACGTGGACATTGCCGAGCTGCGCCGCCGCTTCGGGGTGGTGCTGCAGGACCCGTTCCTGTTCACGGGAACCGTCGAGGGCAATATCCGCCTGGGAACAGAATGGATTGAGGACGAAGACGTTGAGAAGGCTGCCGAAGACGTAAATCTTGCCGACTTCATCCGCACCCTCCCCGGCGGGTTTAAGGAAGCCGTGCATGAGCGCGGGAGCACGCTCTCCACGGGTCAGAAGCAGCTCATTTCTTTTGCCCGCGCTCTGGCCCATGACCCCAGAATCCTGATCCTTGACGAAGCCACTTCCAGCGTCGACACGGAGACCGAATTTCGCGTGCGCGATGCCCTTAGCCGTATGGTCGAGGGGCGCACGTCGCTGATCATTGCTCACCGGCTGTCCACCGTGCAGCGCGCCGACAAGATCATCGTCATGCACAAGGGCAAAGTGCGGGAGATGGGAAACCACCAGCAACTGCTGGCGCAGCGCGGCATCTACTACAAGCTTTATCAACTGCAGTACAAGGACCAGGAGGTTTCAGCTGGCCCATCTATCGCCGGCAGCCCGCAAGTCACCGCCAGCGCGGACGACTAGACCCGAGCGCCTCGCCACAGTGCCAGCAACCCGATGATGCATTGACTTCCGCCGGAAATCAGTTTTTCGCGCACTCAAGCGGGCCCGGAACACTGAAAGATGCCCGTCAGGGCTGCGGTAGGCAGACCGAGGCCGGCCACCAGCGACGCTACCCCGCCAATTCGAAGCGGCAATCCCTTGCGGCCCAACGATACGAAAATCCACAGCGCTCCCACCACCATCGCCAGGCCGGAAAAGAGCAATAGCAAGCAGGTGGCAGACAACGACAGCCTCTGGGACTCCCACTCGCTGAGATCGGAGCCGACAAAAATCATAAGTCCGCCGAAAAACAGCATGAGGACTGCGAGACCCATCGCACTAACACCTGATTTGGAGAGCAGCGCCATAGTTTTCGGCATTGTACTCTCGTCCGCCCGAGCCCGTCCTCGTAGAACTCGCTTTACAATACTGCCGTGGGCATCCTCATCTCCGCGGGCGAGGCTTCCGGCGAAATGTATGGCGCCGGGCTTATCGACGCCTTGCGCCGGCGTGTTCCGTCGCTCGAATTTTTCGGCGTAGGTGGGGAGCGCATGCGAGCTGCTGGTTGCGATACTATCGTCGACGCGAAAGACCTTGCCGTGGTCGGAATCTCCGAAATTCTCAGCCACCTCCCCAAGATCTACAGCCGATTTCGCACCCTTATCACTGAGGCTGACAAACGCCGCCCCGACCTGGCAATCGTCATCGATTCGCCTGCCTTTAATTGGCGTGTGGCCCGCCAGATGCACAAACGCGGCATCCCAGTGGTGTACTACGTCTGCCCGCAATTCTGGGCCTGGCGCCAGGGCCGGGTCCGCCTGCTGCAGAAATACGTCACCAAGGCCCTGGTGATCTTTCCCTTTGAAGAGAAGTTCTATCGCGACCGCGGGGTAGATGCAACGTTCGTCGGACATCCTCTGGCTGACGTTTCCCCTCCTCTGGCTGATCGGAGCGAATATGCCAGCCAGCACAATCTGGACGCGGGGAAAGTCTGGATCACGCTCATGCCGGGCAGCCGGGTCAAGGAAGTGCGCATGAACCTGCCCACCATCCTGGAATCAGCCGCGAAGCTGGGCTGGGGGCACGAATTCCTGCTGCCGGTCGCACCTACACTTGACCGTGGCTTCATGGAAGGTCTGGTTGGCGGACGGCGGCCCATTCGTCTAGTCCGGGAAGCGCTGCCCGCCTTGGCCCACTCCCGCGCCGGAATCATCGCCAGCGGCACTGCCACGGTCGAAGCTGCGATGATGGGCACGCCTTTCGTGATGGTCTATCGCGTTTCGCCGCTCACCTATGTGCTGGGACGCCCCCGCATCAAGGTCTCGCACTACGCCATGGTCAACCTGATCGCCGGCGAGGAAATCGTCCCGGAGCTGGTACAGCAGAATTTCACCACGGAAAACGTCGTAACGCGCATGAATCAGATCCTGCCCTTCGGCCCAGCCCGCGACAAGATGATTGCCGGCCTGGCCAGCGTGAAAGCCCGACTGCGCGGCCCCGCTACCGAGCACGCCGCAGAGCGCGCCGCGGAGACGATTGTTTCCATTCTGCGGGAACACTCGACTCGCATCTCTTAGCTACAAGCATCTTGTCGTCCTGAGCGCAGCTGGACTTCACGCAGTGAAGTCCAGCGCAGTCGAAGGACCCCTGCTTGATCCAAACTGCGTCGCAGCAGCGGAGCATCAGTTCTTCAACGTGGTTTTCAGGAATAGGAATTCCTACTTCGCTCGGAATGACAATCATGAATTACTTGGGGAAGCAGGCAGGAAAGCCGCTATGTGCTCGCGCCGTGGCACTTCTTGTATTTCTTGCCCGAGCCACAGTAGCAGGGATCGTTGCGCCCGATCTTGGCGCCGCTGCGCACCACTTGCTGCACCGGCTGGAAATCCCCCGAGCCCGCCATGCGAGCCTGCTCCAACTCCCGCCGCTTCTTCCGCTGGAAGGCTTCTTCCAGATCGTCCACGGAAGTGGCGATGGCGCGCGGAGGACGACGCCCATTCCCATCCCCCCCAGCCGCCACAGGCTTCAGGCCCTCAGCCTCCGGAGCGCCGCGTTCGACTGCGGCCTCGTACTGTACGGGACGCTCCAGGACTTGCATCAGATAGAGATACCGGACCGTCTCTTCCTGGAAGCGCTGCATCATCTCCTCGAACATGTCGAAAGACTCGCGCTTATACTCAACCAGCGGATCATGCTGCCCGTAGCCTCGCAGCCCAATGCCCTCCTTCAGGTGGTCCATGTTGAGGAGGTGGTCCTTCCACTGCGAGTCGAGCACGCTCAGCATGATCATGCGCTCGTGATAGCGCATGGCCTCCGGCCCAATCAGCTTTTCTTTGGCGTCGTAACGCTTTTTCAGGGTGTCGAAAACCGCGTCGCCCAGTTCCTGGCGGTTTAACGTCTCCGGCTTTATCCCCTCGGCGGCAATATCCACTCCAAAGCGCGTAAACAGGGCGTCCTTGATGCCCTTCAGGTCCCAATCCGCGGGATGCACTTTAACCGCGCAGTACTGGTCCATCAGGTCGCTGAGAATTCCGGCGACATAGTCTTCGAGGATCAGCTCTTTCTGGTCCACCCCTTCCAGCAACTGGCGGCGTAGGCCGTACACCGCCTCGCGCTGCTTGTTCATTACGTCGTCATACTCCAACAGATGTTTGCGGGCCTCGAAGTTTTGTGCTTCGACCGCCTCCTGGGCCTTCTCAATGCGGCGGGTGATCAGCCGCGATTCGATCGGCACACCCTCTTCCATGCCTAGCCGCTGCAGCAGGTTCGAGACCCACTCCTTGGCGAAGATGCGCATCAGGTCATCTTCCAGCGAGAGATAAAAGCGCGAAGAGCCGGGATCGCCCTGGCGTCCCGCCCGACCGCGAAGCTGGTTGTCAATGCGCCGCGCCTCGTGACGTTCGGTGCCGAAAATGTGCAGGCCGCCGGCGGCGACGACTTCTTCGTGCTCCCGGTCAGTCTGCTCCTTATAGCGGTTGAAGATTCCGGCCCACTGGTCGCTGGGGGCCACATATTCGCTTCCCGAGTAGTACCAGACGGTGCTGTTGCCGTCGTCCGGCCGGGTCTCCACCTTGCCCTGCGCGGCGCGCAGCGGCTGAGCGATTCCCTTCTTCACGCACTCCTGCTTGGCCATGAACTCGGGATTGCCCCCGAGCAGAATGTCCGTGCCGCGCCCGGCCATGTTGGTGGCGATGGTGACCATCCCCTTGCGCCCGGCCTGCGCCACAATCTCAGCTTCCTTCTCGTGATACTTGGCATTCAGCACCACGTGCTTGATGCCCTTTTTCTTCAGCAACTCCGACAACCGTTCCGACTTCTCAATCGACGTGGTACCCACCAGCACCGGCTGCCCGCCCTGGTTGAGCTTGTGGATCTCATCGGCAGCTGCGAAGTACTTCTCTTTCTCAGTCCGGTACACCACGTCGGGGTTTTCCAGCCGGAGCAGCGGCTTGTTGGTGGGGATGACCCGCACTTCCAGGTTGTAGATCTTTTCGAACTCCGGCGCTTCCGTTTCCGCCGTACCGGTCATGCCGGCCAGCTTCTTGTACATGCGAAAATAATTCTGGAAGGTAATGGTCGCCAGGGTCTGGTTTTCGCGCTCGATCTTGACGTTTTCCTTGGCTTCCACGGCCTGGTGCAAGCCATCCGACCAGCGCCGCCCCGGCATCATGCGGCCGGTGAACTCATCCACGATGACCACTTCTTTTTCCCGGGGATTGTCGCCCTTGGCTTTCACCACATACTCAACATCGCGGCGATAGAGCACGTGCGCCTTGATCGCGGTCTCGACGTGGTGCTTGAGCTCCCAGTTTTCCGGATCGGCGATGTTCCCGATCCCTAGCAACCCCTCGACCTTCTCCCAGCCTTCATCGCTGACCGTGATGGTCTTGTGCTTCTCGTCCACGACGAAGTCACCGGTCAACTGCTTGGGCTCTCCCGGGGCAACATCGATCTCTTCGCCCTTCTCGAGCTTGGGAATAATGCGATTGACCCGCTCATATTTGTCGGTGGACTCCTCGCTGGCGCCGGAAATGATAAGCGGAGTGCGGGCTTCGTCGATCAGGATCGAGTCCACCTCGTCCACGATGCCGTAGTTGTGCCCGCGCTGCACGCAATCCTTCATGTCGAACTTCATGTTGTCGCGCAGGTAGTCGAAACCGAATTCGTTGTTGGTGCCATAGGTGACGTCAGCCGCATACGCCTCGTGGCGCTCCTCGTCGTCCAGTTCGTGGACGATCACGCCCACGCTCAGTCCCAGGAACTGATAGAGCTTGCCCATCCACTCCGAGTCGCGCTTGGCCAGGTAGTCATTCACCGTAACCACGTGCACGCCGCGCCCGCCTAGCGCATTCAGGTAAACCGGCAAAGTGGCGACCAGCGTTTTGCCTTCGCCGGTCTTCATTTCCGCGATCTTGCCCTCGTGCAGGAACATACCCCCGATCAACTGCACATCAAAGTGCCGCATCCCCAGCACGCGGCGACCCGCCTCCCGCACCACGGCAAAGGCCTCAACCAGCACCTCATCCAAGACCTGGTTCACTGCTTCCCGGCGCTCGTCCTCGAGCTCTTTAAGCCGGTCAGGATCGGCGTCCGGCTCATCGGCAATGCTGCTCAGGCGCTCCTGAATGCGTTTGCGGAATTCGTCGGTCTTGGCGCGCAACTGCTCGTCGCTGAGCTTACGCATCTCGGGTTCGAGCGCATTGATGGCCTCCACCCGGGGCATCACGCGCTTTACTTCCCGTTCGTTCTTGGTCCCAAAGATCTTGCCTAACAGCGTGTTGATCACAGCGACATTCCTTCGGAGGGCAACTCGCCCCACACTATCTCATAGAAGCCTAGCATATTAGATGCGGTCGGACGAGAGCGGGGACCGGCAGGGATATCAGCGCCGAGAACGCCAAGAACGCAATAAGAAGAAAACTCCAGTCCTCGGCAGCCCTTGGCGACCTAGGCAGTGAAGTATCCGTATCACTGGGGCCAGGAGGCCTCTTCATGTAAGATTTCCCCGGCACCGACATGTCCACTTTCTACGACCGCTTCGTCGAATGCGCCGCACGTTGGCCCGCCAACGTGGCCCTGGAGATCCAGCAGCGCAACGGAGTGGAGAGCTACACCTACGCGCAACTGCGGCAAATGTCGGAATCGGTCGGCCGCTGGCTCACGGAAAACGGCTTTCCCCTTGGCGCCCGTATTGCCATTCTCGCCGACAATCATCCGCGCTGGGTGGCCGCCTATCTCGGAACCATCGCCGCCGGATGCACCGCCGTTCCGCTCGACACGTCATTCCACGCCGAACAGATCACAACACTCCTCAAGGACAGCGGCAGTTCCGTGCTCTTCTGCGACACCAAGCACATCGCCCTAGCGCAAGCGGCGGTTTCTGGTCTGCCCCTCAAAATCATCCTGACCGATGCTCATGTGGGAACGGCCGCCCCCGGCCCTTCTGTCGGGCCCAGCCTTGTGCGCGCCCACCTCGACTCCATGTTTGCTGCCGGCCCGGGCAATTTTCGGCCTGTGTCCGCTCCCAGCGATTCGGTCGCCGCCCTGCTCTACACCTCCGGCACAACCGCCGATCCCAAAGGCGTCATGCTTACCCACGCCAACCTGATGGGAGAAGTGGCAGCAGTCTTTGGCCGTCTGCAGATTGGCCCGGAAGATTCCATTCTCGGCTTGCTGCCGCTGTTTCACGCTTTGGCACAGATGGCCAACCTGCTGCTTCCCCTGGTGACCGGCGCGCGCGCGGTCTATCTGGAGACCTTGAACACCACCGAGTTATTGCGCGCGCTGCGCGAGCGCCGCGTGACCGCCTTTGCGGTCGTTCCCCAGTTCTTCTACCTGATCCACGAGCGCATCTTCAAAGAAGTAGCCCAGCGGGGGCGGCTGGCGCGGTGGGGACTACGACTGCTGATGTCGCTGAACCAGCTATTGCGCAGGTTTGGAATCAATGCCGGAGCAGTTTTCTTCCGTCCCATCCACCAGACCTTCGGCGCCGGCATGCGCTACCTGGTGACTGGCGGCTCGCGCTTCGAACCCCAGATCTGGCACGACTTCCACGCCCTCGGCATTGACGTGCTCCAGGCCTATGGCCTGACCGAAACCAGCGGAGGCGCATTTGTCAACTTACCCGGCGACATTGTGATTGGCTCAGTGGGCCTGCCGCTGCCCGGGGTTGAAGCCCGCGTCGTTGATCCGCAACCGCAGGAAGAAGGACCTCCCGTGGGCGAAATTGCCATGCGTGGCGACATCGTCATGAAGGGCTACTGGAACCGTCCTGACGCCACTGCTGCCGTCCTCAAAGACGGCTGGCTTTACACCGGCGATCTCGGCTACTTCGATGCGCACGGCAATCTCTTCATCACCGGCCGGGCCAAGGAAGTGATCGTCCTCAGTAATGGCAAGAACATCTATCCGGAAGAAATCGAAGCCCATTACCTGAAGTCGCCCTACATCAGGGAAATTTGTGTCATTGGGCTGGACGCCCGCCCCGGCGATCCCACCTCCGAGCGCCTGCATGCGGTGGTGGTACCAAATTTCGAGGTGCTGCGGCAGCGCAAGATCGTCAATGCCACACAAGTCGTACGCTTCGACATCGAGGGCCTCTCGGTGAAACTGCCCTCCACCAAGCGCGTCGGCAGTTACGAGATCTGGCAGGATGACCTGCCGCGCACCACGACCCGCAAACTCAAGCGCTTCGAGATCGAGAAGCGCGCTCGCGCGAATCAAGCCAGGGGTCAGGCGGCCGAGCCGGCTGTGCCGGTGGAACGCGCCCTCACCGGGCAAGAAGCGGCGTGGCTGGACCAGGCTGACGTGCGGCGCGCCCTCAAGCTGATTCGCAACGCCGCTCGTACCGCCCCGCCGGTGATCCGTCCCGGCGACAACCTGGAACTCGACCTGGGACTCGATTCCATGCAGCGCGTGGAGCTGTTAGTCGAGCTGGAGCAGGAGTTTGGCGCGGATGTGGATGAGGCCCACCTGGCCGAGACTTACACCGTGCGCGATCTGGTCGAGTTGGTGCTGCAGGGCAGAGCCCATGGGAAAGAGGTAGCCGTGTTGCGGCCGCAGTTCGCTGGCTGGAAAACCGTGCTCGAGGAGGAACCGGCCGACCCCGAGGTTCTGGCTCTGGCTCAGCCACAGCCCGTCCAGGAGGCGCTGTTGTATGCTCTCAGCCGAACTGCACAACTCATCGCCTATGATCGCTTTCCTCTGCGGGTGACCGGTTTGGACAAGGTCCCCGCGCGCGGCCCCTACATTATTTCTTCCAATCACCAGAGTTACCTTGACCCCATCATCCTGGGCAGCCTTCTGCCCTGGACGGTGTTCCGCGAACTGTTTTCCGTGGGGACCAGCGAGATTTTTGGCTCGGGCTTCATGCGCCGCCTGGCCCGCTGGCTGCGGGTCATCGTGGTCGATCCCGATGCCAATCTGATTCCGGCGATGCGGGCCGGCGCTTTCGGCCTGCGCCATGGCCGCATTCTGATTTTGTATCCCGAGGGTGAACGCTCGATTGACGGCACTCCCAAGGTCTTTCGCAAAGGCGCAGCCATCCTCTCCATCCACCTGCAGGTGCCCATCGTCCCGGTCGCCATCGAAGGTTTTTACGACGCCTGGCCGCGCGGCAAGCCGTTCCAGAAATTTGCCCCTTTGCAGATCGCCTTTGGTGACCCGATCAATCCTCCGCCCCAAGCGCAGGCTTCGGAAACCACGTACGAACAACTTGCGGCGGAGTTGAAGGCCCGCGTAGTGGGAATGTGGAATGAGTTGCGGGGCGAGCGGTCGAAAGTGGAAACCAGCGCCCAGGCGGCGGACTAGGCAACCGATACGCGGACCCGGGAAGACTTCGCCGGTGGAACGCCGACGCTGGGGCTACGCTCCTGCGCCCTTCGCCTGTTGCCCGAAGGCCTTTACGAAAGCATCCACCACCATGGAGTCGTACTTCTTGCCCGAGCTCTTGATCATGATTTCCTCGGCCTGCACCGGCGACATTCTCCGCGGGCCGGTTTCGCTGATCAGCGTCTCATAGGCCTCGGCCAAGGCCATCACCTGGACCTCGATCGGAGCGTCGATACAACTTTCTCCGCTCTTCATTAACCGCTGCTCCACCACCAGGATGGGAATCGCCCGCTGCAGCGATCCGCCCATTTCCTGGGCTTTGTCGGCTTTTCCCCGCCTGCGCACGCTCCTCTCCACCTCTTCCTGGGAGACATTCGCCGCCTTGTAGAGCACGTCGTTGCTGATTCCCAACTCGTTGACGTTGCGCAGCAGGGCCGCGGTGCGAATGTCCTCAATGCTGCCCGAGTCCAAACCGAGAGCTTCGGCAATCTTAGTGGCATACATGGAAATCCGGTAGGCATGCGCTTCGCTGTACTTCTCATTGGCCAAGAAGTTCTGCAGGATCACCAGCATTCCGTCGTATCCGTCTTTCATCTCCCGCAGGCTCTTCTGGTTGCGCTCGTACAGCGTGCCCATTGCGTATCCAGTCACGACCAGAACGCCGCCCCACAGCGTGAGATCGAGGTAGCGGCTGTCGAAGGGCAGATCCATGCGGTGGGTGAATATGGCGGGATTCAGGTAGGTCAGCGCCACCACCAGCACCACGCTGACGGAGGCCGTCATGGTGGCATGGCGCCTCCCAAAATAATAGGCGGAGAACAGCACCGGCAGGAAGTACAGCACCAGTGCCATGCGTTGCGATGCCACCAGGAAGTTGAGGATGGCCGCAATTAGCACCAGGAAGAGCAGCAACCACAGCTCTTTGTTGATTTTTCGCACGACCCGCCTCCCACCGGCGGCGCCTACACCTGCGCCTGCCACCGTGCTGGGCAAGGCACTCCTCCCAACCGGCAAAGCTCAGCCTACCTAATAGTAGGAACGCGCGGTCAGCGCCTCCAGATTACCGAGGTAATTGCGACTCATTCGTGGGATGGGTCTTCCACGAAGGCAGGGGCTTCACAGCCTGCGGAAGAAACATGGGTTTGGGTGGCGCAGCGCTTCAGCGCGTTAACCGACTCCGAATGGCTGCGCTTTCAGCGATGGGCTTAAAACTTCTCCAGCCGTATGTTGCCGTCGCCGCTGCGCAACTCCAGCAACGCGCCACCCCCGTTCAGCCGACCGCGGAGGCTGTTTTCTTTCAGCGAGCCGGAAACGGTAATGGGAAAGTCGCTGCTGACGCGGCCATCGCCGGTGTGAGCGTCGAGGTCAGTCGAAAAATCTTGCGGAAGACGCAGGGTTACCGTCCCATCGCTGGTGCGCAGCGCCCAGGAAGAGCTCATCTTCGATCCCGGAGCGACCTCGGCGTCAATCCTGCCATCGCCGGTGTGCAGGTCGAGGCGATCAAACCGTCCGTTGACGCGGATGTTGCCGTCACTGGTCTCGGCGTTGAGTACACCATCCAACGAGCGGCCAATCAGGTCGCCGTCACCCGAGTCGAGCCGCACTTCGCCCTTCACCGCATCCACAGTGATGTTGCCATCTCCACTGTGCAGATCGAGGTCGGAGTTCCGCGGCACCTGCAGGCTGATGCGCACCGACTCACTACAGATGCCGATGCAGAAGTGGTGGCTGGACTGCCGGACCTCCAGGTCAATGCGGTCGCCGCTCTGGCGGTCCGTGACCCGCACCTCATCCGGAGAGATCTTCCCCCGGCTGGTAACCACGCGCGCCTCGATCTTGTTGCCGTCGACCGCCTGCACTTCAATAGTGGCATCGTTGGCGTCGACGTGAATGCTGGGCTTGGCCGAGGTGGTGAACTCCTTCTTCCATTCGTCGGCCAGGGCAAGAGAACTCAGGCCAATCAAGGCAATCAGCAGGAAAGAGACTCGATAGCGCACACTGCACCTCCCAAGCGTGATACCGGTGATACGCAAGCGAGTGCCAGATAGTTCAAGAAATAGTGGCTGGTCGCTGCAAGTCAGAACTGTGTGCCAGCGCCCTGGTTCCCAGCGACCAGCAGCCAGCCCCCCGTTACTGATTTCCGCCCGGCGGCGGCGGAATCGTGATGTCCACCGTCGTCACCGGGCCCAGGGAGGACAATGGCTTGTCGAACTGCGCAGTATTCCCCACCACCAGCACCGCCAGCTTGTCCTTGTGCATATACTTGGCCACCACCCGTTCCACGTCCGCCTTCTGGACTTTTTCGACTCCATCACGGAACTTCTCCAGGTAGTCCTGCGGATACCCGTAAAACTCGTATGCCATGCGTTCGCGCAACACCTTCTCCGGCGAGTCAAAATTGAAGACGAACGAGTTCAGGATGGAATCCTTGGCCAGCTGGATCTCAGTCTCGGTGATGGGATGCGTGGGCAAATCGTCGATCTCCTGGTACAGGCCCTGAATCGCCTCCACCGTGCTCTGGCTCTTAGTGCCCATGGCCAGCCGCAGAATCCCAGGATGATCAAAAGCGGTGCCGATCCCGCCCCCTACGCCATACGCCAGCCCTTTGCTGGTGCGAAGATCACGGAACAGCCGCGACGAGAATCCGCCGCCAAAAGCCTCATTGAAGACACGGATGGCGTAGTAGTCGGAATCGTCGCGCCGCGTCCCCAGCATCACCATCTGAATGTTGCTCTGGTTCACGTCTTCCTTCGGCACCAGGTAGTAGCCCGGCTTCGCCGTCTCGAATTGAATCTTCTCCTCATTCCACGCCGGGCCCCTTGACCACGCGCCGAAGGCCGCGCGCAGCTTCGCTTCCATGGCGGCAGAATCAAAATCCCCCACCACCCCCAAAATGATGTTGTTGGGATGGACATAGGTCTGATACCAGTTCAGCAGGTCTTGCCGGGTAATCGCCGCAATGGTGGCGTACTCGGGCACCCGAGCATAGGGATTCTGCGCGCCATAGACCAGCTTGACCGCCTCCCGTGCGGTGACCTCGGAGCTCTCGTCGTTGCGTCGCGAGATGGCGTCGAACTGCTCCTTCTGCGCCAGCTCGATCTTGTCCTGACGAAACTCCGGCTGTTGAAGCAGATCCATAAAAACCTTAAAGACGTCGTCGAAGTCTCCTTTGAGGCACGACCACGAGATGCTGGTAGAATCCGAGCTTCCGTCGGTCTCGACCTTCGCCGCCCGGATTTCCAGATAATCGTCGAGTTGGTCCCCGGTCTGCGCCCTGGTGCCGCCGGTACGCCAGACCTCGCCGTAAATATCCACCAGCCCGACCTTGTTGGCCGGTTCCCGGCGCGACCCCCCGCGGATGCGGGCCACACCGTCAATCAGCGGCAGTTCGTGGTCCTCCTGCAGAAAGATCACCATGCCGTTGGGCAGCAGGATGCGTTTGGGCTGCACCGGTTTGAATGCCGGCAGCGGCGCAATGTTCTTTTCGATTTGCTGCAGGTCCCTATCCTGGCCCTGCGCCGGGCGACCCAGCACCGCGACTAGCATAATCAGGGCGAACGCAAGCGAGAGACGTTTCAAGGCGTTCATTGCGCACCTCCCGCGGTGGCAGCCACCGGGGGCGCCGCGGTCTCAATGATCCCCACCGTCCGGTTGGTGGGAACGAACGTCTTCGCGGCCACGCGCCGGATGTCGGCCTTACTCACTTTCTCAATGCGGTCCACCTCGCGGAACAGATCCCGCCAGTCGCCGTAAGCTGCCTGTGCTTCTCCCAGCTGGAACGCCAGCCCTTCATTGTCCGCCAGTCCCCGAATCAGGCCGGCTTTGGCCCGCGTCTTGATCATCCGCAGCTCGGCGTCGCTGATGTCTGTGGTCTTGATCTTCTCGATCTCCGCGTGGATGGCCTCCGCCATCTCCTCCGGCTTGTGGCCCGGCAGAGGGACGGCATAGAACGCAAAAAGGTGCGGATACTTGGTTCCGGGCAAGCCGGAGAATCCCGCCGAGTCGGAGGCAATCTTCTTGTCCCGTACCAGGGCCCGATACAAGCGCGAGGTGCGGCCATTCGACATCAGGTCCGCGATGGCGTCGTACACCGCGTCATCCGGACTGCGGTAGTCCGGCCGGTGGTAGCCCTCCAGATAAATCGGTTGCGACATTTCGCGGAGCACCACGCGGCGCTCCGAGTCCTGGGACGGTTCGGTGGTGGTGCGCTCATCTGGCACCGGCCCGGAGGGAATGCGTCCAAAATATTTTTCGATGATGGGCATGGCCTGCGCCGCCTTGACATCCCCTACCACGGTCACCACCATGTTCGACGGAATGTAGTATTCGTGGAAGAACTTCTCCGCGTCGGTAGCAGAAAACGAATTCAGGTCTGACATCCAGCCTGCTGTCGGGCGATGATAGGGATGCGCCTGGAAGGCCTCGCTGACGAACTGTTCCAGCAGGCGCCCGATGGGATTGCTCTCCACGCGCATGCGCCGTTCCTCCATCACCACGTTGCGCTCGTCGTAAAACTGCCGCATGACCGGGTGCAGAAAACGCTCCGATTCCAGATACGCCCACAGTTCCAGGCGGTTTTCCGGAAAAGAGTAGTGGTAGCCGGTTTCGTCGTCGTTGGTAAACGCGTTCAGGCCTTCGCCGCCATTGCTTTCGACGATCTGCCCGAATTCGTTCGCCTTCACGTACTTGTTCGCGGCGGCAATGGCGTCCTTCCACTCCTGCTCGAGTTCCTTGAGCTTCTGCTCATCGCGGCCAGTGCGCTTGTCGCGCTCCTCGATGTAAGCCGCGTAGGCGGTCTCGACCTTCTCCAGGGCGAACTTCTCGTCTGGGTAGTCGGTGGTGCCGATCTTGTCGGTGCCCTTGAATGCCATATGCTCAAACATGTGCGCCAGACCGGTCTTGCCCATGGGGTCTTGTGCCGAGCCGGCGTCCACGTGGGTAAAGAAGGAGAACACGGGCGCCTCGGGGCGCTCGCAGATGAGCACAGTCAAACCATTGTCCAGTTTCTTGACCGTGATGCGCTTCTCGAAGGAAGCAATGTCCTGGGCAGCCACAAGAGTGCTGAGCAGCAGGACCAGGGTCAGAGACGCAAGTACACGGGATTTCATCGAACCTCCACAGCGATTAGACGGGTATCAGGGGCAGAAGTTTGAAATTACGTGGCGGGAGGCAGGATTGTCAAACCACGGCAACAAAGCGGCTCCTCTTGGTGTCTATGGCAGTAGAGGTCGGCTGTGGGACGGATGACCCATCTTTGGTTCTGGTTCCTGGTGGTGGCGGCGACAATTCCCTGCAGTGCGATGGAGTTCCCCGAGGGAACTCCAGAACGGGCGTTGGTGGATATCCTGACTGCATCCAAACCGGAGACAGTTGAAAAGCATCTGCCCGAATCGATTCGAACTGCGATGCGAACCTTGAGCGCCTCAGAACGAAGCACCTGCGAACAGAAGCTTTTAGTCGGAAAAACCATCCAGGCACAGGGATCGCAAGTGGAGGTACCTGAGGATGGTCATGCCCTGCTGGTGAGGCAGTCTGGCGAATCGGGAGAGTCGGCGGAACTGCGCGTGCAGCGTGAACTGATCGGTGGCGCGGATGCTGTCTTGCAACTGGTGCTGGCCACCGGGGACCGCAACAATGAGGAGGCGTTGGTATGGATGCGCTTCGAACAAGGGGAATGGCGCGTCACCGAGGTGCAATGGCTGGGATTTCGCAGCAGCCGTCTTGTAGTGGACGATCCCGCGTTTGTGGAGCAGTTTCGCCGGCCAGCGCAGAAAGAAGAAGAAACGTCCGCTATTAATGTGCTTCACACACTTCACTGGGCGCTGATGTTATACGCTGGCAGATATCCAGAGAGCGGCCTGCCCGACGATCTCGCCGTACTCGGGCATCCCGACGCCCCACCATCGGAAGCTTCCGATGAAGAAGGGGAATTCTCCGATCACGATCTCAGCAGCGCGGACCATGCTGGACTCGTGGACAACAATATGGCCGCAAATCAGTTTGAAAGCGATGGGTATGTCTTTCGCTACGAACTGCGGTCGGGAGGTCCTGAGGGAGAGTACTTCGTTATCGCCAGGCCCAAAGGTCACGGAGAAGTTGCCACGCGTAGTTTTTACCTAGACCAGTCGGGACGCATCCGCGGCACTGAGGAAAACCGGGACCCCACGGTAGACGACGATCCCGTGGAGTAACCGCAGTCTTCGGCTCGCCAAGCCGCCGCTATACTAGACTCGCTCCCGTACTACTGCAGCAACGGCGAGGCAGCGTGAGCAAATCAACCGTGGTCGACGTTGACGGCAAGAAACTGTCGCTGTCCAATCTGGACAAGATTCTGTACCCTGCCGCCGGCTTTACCAAGGGCCGGGTCATCGACTACTACGTGCGCATTGCGCCCGTGCTCCTGCCGCACTTCGCCGAACGCCCCCTGACCCTGAAGCGCTATCCCGAGGGCGTCAACCAGGAATACTTCTACGAGAAGAACGCGCCCACGCACAAACCCGAGTGGGTGAAGACCGTGGCGGTCTGGAGCGAGGGCAACCACCGCAACGTCAATTACGTTCTGGCCAACGACCTGCCCACGCTGGTGTGGGTGGCGAACCTGGCCTCGCTCGAGCTCCATCCTTCGCTTTCCCTGGCGAAAGATATTTACTGTCCCACCATGATGGTGTTCGATCTCGATCCCGGGCCGCCGGCCGACATCGTGCAATGTGCGCAGGTGGGAATGTGGCTGCGCGAAATTTTTGAGCACTTCGGCCTGCAAAGTTTTCCCAAGACTTCCGGTTCCAAGGGACTGCAGATTTACGTTCCGTTGAACACTCCCACGACGTACGACCAGACCAAGCCGTTCGCCAATGCCCTGGCGCGATTGCTCGAAGCCGATCATCGCGATCTGGTCGTCTCCGACATGAAGAAGGCCTTGCGCGTCGGCAAAGTGCTGGTGGACTGGAGCCAGAATGACGAGCACAAAACCACCATCGGCGTTTATTCCTTGCGGGCGCGCGAGCGTCCCACGGTGTCCACGCCCGTGAAATGGGAGGAGGTGGAACGCTGCCTCAAGAAGAAAGATGCCAGCCTGTTGGTCTTCGAAGCCGCAGACGTGCTCAGGCGCGTGGACAAGATGGGCGACCTGTTTGAGCCGGTGCTCAAGCTCACACAGGAATTGCCCAAGCTGGCGGGAAGCGAGGAGCCTGCCCCAGCGAAAGGGCCGAAGCATACCAGCCGAGGCCGGAAGCGTTAAGCCGAATAATTTATAGTGTCGTGATCCCGAGGCCCGGCGCAGTTCAGCCGGGCGGAGGATCTGGCGAGCAGCGGCACGAAGTTCGGCGTCGACGACGCCGGCGACCACGAGTCCTTGCCGCCCCGCGCAAGGTCCTTCGTCGGGCTAACGCCCGTCTCAGGATGACGCCACAGAGACTTCCGCACTGTGTGTACCTATAAGTCCCGGCGTCATCTCGAAGCCCGGCGCAGATCAGCCGGGCGAGAACCTGCCCTGAGCGTAGTCGAAGGGGATCTTGCGCACAGTACCAATGCTCTGGACTCGAGCATTAACCTAGACCCGAGGTGAACTATGGCACAACTCTTCGCCGGAACCTCCGGCTGGGCCTATCCCAGCTGGAAGCCCGACTTCTACCCGCAGAAGCTGCCGCAGAAGAATTTCCTACAGCACTACGCCACCCAGCTCAACACCGTCGAGGTCAATTTCACCTTCCGCCAACTGGTGAAGGAGACGACCATCCAGAAGTGGATCGCAGAAACCCCGGCCGGTTTCCGCTTCGGCGTCAAGGCCCACCAGGTCATCACTCACATCAAGCGACTGAAGAACACGCAGGATTTCGTGCCGCGATTCCTGAGCACCATCCAACCCCTCGCCCAGGCCGGCAAGCTGGGCCCGGTCCTCTTCCAGCTGCCGCCCAACCTGAAGGCCGATGCTTCCCTGCTCGAAGAGTTTCTTGCGTCCCTGCCCCGTGCCATGCCATCAGCCTTCGAGTTTCGCCACGCCTCCTGGTGGACGGAGGAAACCTTCGCGCTGCTGAAATCGCACAACCGCGCCCTCTGCGTCGCCGAGACCGAGGAGCGCACCACTCCCGACGTGGTGACCGCCGACTTCTGCTACTACCGCTATCGCAAGCCCAGCTACACCGCTGATGAACGTCGCGCCATGGTGGACCGTCTGCAGGCACACCGCAGCGCAGGTCGCGATGTTTACGCCTATTTCAAACACGAAGAGACGCCCGAAGGCGCCATGTATGCGGTAGAGCTGTTGAAAGAAGTTTCCTCCATAGTGTGATCGCAGGTTTCTTCGCGACCTTTGCGGCCTTTCTCAGCCACCTTTGCGGTTTAAGATTTTGTACTTCCTCCGCACCCGCCTCATCACTTTCCCCAGCGTCCGATAACGCGCATACTCGCCCTGTGCCCACCGAAGCCAATACCCGCCTGCTCGCCAGCTTCGTCGATTATCTGAAAATCGAGAAGGGCCTCGCCCCGTTGACGGTCTCCGCCTACACCACCGACATCGGCCAATTTGCCGGCTTTCTGGAAAAGCGCAGGCGCGCTCTGAGCAGCGCCCGCCGCAACGACGTGCGCGACTTCATTCAGCAGCTCTTCTCCAACCAGGTGGACGGCCGGTCCGTAGGCCGCAAGCTCTCTGCGCTCCGTCATCTCTACCGCTACCTGCTGCTCGACAAGGTCGTCACCCACGACCCCACCCTCAACATCGACAGCCCAAAACAATGGAAGGTGTTGCCCAAGTCGCTCGCCCGTGACGAAATGGAAACCATGCTGCGCAGCCCTCGCCCCGCGTCCAACCGCAAGGAAGCCGAGGCCATCGCCGCCCGCGACCGGGCAATGCTGGAAGTCTTCTACGCCGGAGCGCTGCGGGTCTCGGAAATCATCGGAGTCAAACTGGAGGACCTGAAACTCGATCTTGGTTACGTGTTAGTGCGAGGCAAGGGCGACAAGGAACGGATTGTCCCGCTGGGGCGCTCAGCCCAGGATTCGCTCACCAGCTACATGGGTCAGCCGCGCGCTGCCCTCGCGGCGGGCAAGGCTTCCCCGCTGCTGTTCTTCGCCCGCGGAGGCCGCAAGCTCACCCGCCAGCGTGTTTGGCAGATGGTCCGCCAGGCTTCCGTTGCTGCTGGACGCAACGCCAGCCCGCACATGCTGCGTCACAGCTGCGCCACTCACATGGTCGAAAACGGCGCCGACCTGCGCACCGTTCAGACCATTCTCGGCCACGCTGACATCGGCACCACCCAGGTCTACACCCATCTGGCGCTCGACCGCTTGAAGAACGTGTACCAGAAACACCATCCGAGGGCGAAGGCACGTTGAACGTAGGAGATGAAGCCAGACACTACAAAACGCGCAAGCACGCCGGTCGAAAAGTCCATCGCCCAGTTTCTGCGCACGCTGCGCGAACGCAATGCCTCGCCGCATACCATCAAGGCCTATGCGGGAGATTTGGACAACTTCGCCGCCTACGTGGGACCACGCACCTGGGGCACGATTGACCACGTCGCCATCCGGGGATTCCTCTCTCATCTTTATGAGAAGAGACTAAGCAAGACTTCCGTGGCCCGCTCGCTGGCAGCTGTCCGCTCGCTCTACCGCTGGCTGGCCCAGGAGGGTGTCGTCGAACAGAATCCCGCGGCGCTGGTCTCCACGCCAAAGCTCCCCAAGAAGCTTCCTCGCGTGCCGACAATCGAAGAGATGAACACCGTTCTCGATGGTCAGATGCCCGAAGTCGCGGCCTTTCCGGAGCGCGACCGCCTCATGCTGGAGTTGCTCTACGGCTGCGGCATCCGTAACTCCGAGCTGATTGGCATCAACCTCGACGACATCCGGCTGAGCACCGAGGCCATTCTGATCCGTGGAAAGGGGAAAAAAGAACGTTACGTGCCCTTCGGCGATTCGGTTAAGAGCGCCCTTGCTGCCTACCTGCCGGCACGCCAGCAGGTCCTGGCGCAGTCCAGGAAGAACTCGCCAGCCCTGCTCATCAACCGCCGCGGCGGCCGCCTCACCACGCGCAGCGTGGGCCGCATCACAAAGAAGATTGCCGTTGCCAAAGGCCTTTCCCCTGACGTGCATCCCCATACCCTGCGCCATGCCTTCGGAACCCACATGCTCGAGGAAGGCGCCGACTTGCGAGCAATCCAGGAGATGCTTGGTCACGAGCGCCTCTCCACCACCCAGCGTTACACCCAGCTGTCGATCAAGCATGTGCTCCACGTCTACGATCAAACCCATCCCCGCGCAAAATAGTGGGCCTGTAAGATGCGAGACTGGCTCGATTGGGCTCACCCCAGCCCCGAAGGGGCGAACATAATGATGCCCGGGGCGCCAGCCCCGGGTTTGAAAGCCAGTACAAGCTAGTCCCGCAGGGACGACAGAAACGCCTGGTGGGTGACGCAGCCCTTCAGCGCTGCGATAGGGAGCCACATCGGGCTGTGTGGCTCTAGCCGCTATGGACCGACTCAGCCAGCAAGAGCCTCAGCGCCTAAAGGCGACTCACTTTGAGGTGGCCTGTCCGCAGGCCTGAAGGCCTGCGCCACCCAAGACCATCGGCCGCTTTGGGTTGGAGCCTTTGGGTGGCGCAGCGCTTTCAACGCCGCGATAGCGTGGCCAAGAGAGAGGCGGCTTCAGCCGCCGAGCGTGCCTATGCTGCGCCCCAACTGTGACACCTTGCCCTCCACACGCGCCTTTGCCTCCCACCTGGCGTCACGAAGCCCGCAGGTCCCGCCGGATCAGCGCCGAATCCAGGAAAAATCCCAAACCCACCGCCAGCGGAATTACGCCGAAAGCCGCCGCCACCCAGGCATCCGACTCCACCCGGGCGATCAGCGCGAAGGTGATCATGTAGCCCAGCGCCGCCGTCACCAGCAGGATGCCCGCTCGCCGCGACCGCGCCGCCTCCGGCAGCTCCGGCTGCATGGGCACGTTCACACCCCGTGCAATCGCCGCCAAGCGTTCCTCGGTGCGCAGCTTCCGAACCCGGTAAAAGGTGTACATCGCCGCAATCGGAATCCCAAAGATCATGATCACGGCTACCAAACCAATCAGATCCCCGTCCATGATGCCTCTCCTTTGCCGCGCCATCCACGCGCGTTTCTAGCTGCCATCAATTGAGGGTACGGAAGGGTGACAAGGAAAGTTCCGCAGGCCGGCTGGCCGCAACACCAGCAGCCCTGCAGTTTGACTTGCCCTCGCCACCCGCCTACCATGATTTCACTCCATGATTGGCCAAACCATCTCCCATTACCGCATCGTCGAAAAGCTCGGCGGTGGCGGCATGGGCGTGGTTTACAAGGCCGAAGACACCCGCCTGCACCGTTTCGTCGCTCTCAAGTTCCTGCCCGATGAGGTGGCCCGCGACCCGCAGACGTTGAGCCGTTTCCAGCGCGAGGCCCAGGCCGCCTCCGCACTCAATCATCCCGGAATCTGCACGATCTACGACATCGGCGAGGAGGGCGGCCAGGCGTTCATCGTCATGGAATACCTGGACGGGATCACGCTGAAGCATCTCATCGCGGGTCGTGCCCTGGAGGTCGAAAATCTCCTGTCGTTGGCGGTTGAAGTCGCCGACGCTCTCGACGCCGCTCACGCCGAAGGCATCATCCATCGCGACATCAAGCCCGGCAACATCTTCGTGACCAAGCGCGGTCACACCAAGATCCTCGACTTCGGGCTGGCCAAAGTCACTCGGGAGACCAGCGCGATGTCCACCGAGGCGGTGCTTGCCGAAGCCACCTCGCCGGTCAGCGCCAAAGACCTCACCAGCCCGGGCACCGCTGTCGGCACCGTGGCGTACATGTCTCCCGAACAGGCCAAGGGCAAGGAACTGGACACCCGCAGCGACCTCTTCTCCTTCGGAGCGGTGCTCTACGAAATGGCCACTGGGACTCTACCCTTCCACGGGGACACCTCGGCGACCATCTTCGACGGCATCCTCAACCGCGCTCCGATTCCGCCCATTCGCCTGAATCCGAAGTTGCCGCCGAAACTCGAGGACACGATCAGCAGACTGTTGGAGAAAGACCGCGACCTGCGCTACCAATCCGCCGCCGAGCTGCGCAGCGACCTGAAGCGGCTGAAGCGCGACACCGAGTCGGGACGCCAGCCGGTTTCCGAATCCGCCAGCACTCCCGCCGCAACCGTTCCTGCCGCCGACCTCACTTCCAGCGGCTCCGTCTTGCTGCACGCCGCCAAGCAGCACAAAACCGGCATCGGCCTGGTCTTGGCGGTAGTCGTCGTCGTCCTGGTCGCCGCCGGATTCGGAATCTACTCCCTGTTCTTCTCCGGTCGCAATCTGCCGTACCAGAACATCAAGCTCACCAAGGTCAGCGGCACCCATAACGCCCGCATTGCCGCCATGTCCCCCGACGGAAAGTACATGGCCTACGTCCTCAACGACGAAGGACTGGAGTCATTGTGGCTGCGCCACCTCGCCAGCGACAGCAACGTGCAGATCGTCCCTGCCGCCCACGTCCAGTACAATGCTCTGCGCTTCGCGCCGGACGGCAGTTCTATCTATTACTCCCATACCGAACCGACCAGCGGACCTCAATCTCTGGAGTATGACCTCTACCGCACACCGGTGCTGGGTGGAGGCGCGCAGCTGCTGGTCAAAGATATCGACAGTGACCCAAGCTTCTCTCCTGATGGGCAGCGTTTTGTCTTCGAGCGCTCCAATAACCCGGAGCCCGGCAAGTTCAATGTGCTGATTGCCAACGCCGATGGCACGAATGAAAAAGTCCTGGCCAGCGGACCCATCAGCGAAACCCTCGCAGATCCCCTCTGGTCGCCCGACGGCAAGACCATCTCCGCCTACCAGATCCCCGGCACAGCGAATCTGGGCACGATCGTCTCCATCGACCCCACTACCGGGAGCCGCAAACCGATTTACGTGTCCAAGGATGCCATCCTCTCAGACGCGGCCTGGTTGCCCAGCGGCAAAGCCCTGGTGGTCATCTTCACGAATCTCGACTTGCAGTTCCGCCGCAACCAGATCGGGTTGATCAGCTACCCCGCCGGACAGTCCCGGGTCATTACAGCCGACACCAACGATTACAGCGCGTTGAGCGTTTCTTCCGACGGTTCGACCATCGCGGCCATCATGCGTCAGTCCGATCGTCAACTTTATGTAAGCCCCGGTGAAAAAGCAGACTACTCCGACGCCCGGCGAATCCCCTCCGATGAGCTCCACGAGTCCGTAGCCTGGACGCGCGACGGCAACGTTCTCGTGGAAAAAGATGCTGGAATCGAACTGATGGGTCTCGATGGCAAGACGACCAGCGCCCTGTCGGCGGCCACGGGAGAACCTTTTGGTTGTTCGGACGGGCACGTCGTATTCGCCCGCGGCGATGTCAAGGCGCTTACCCTCAACATCTGGAGCAGCCAGGCGGACGGCACCGACCTCCGGCAACTGAGCCAGGGTAGAGACGATGAGAATGCCGCGTGCTCACCCGATGCCAAGTGGGTCTTCTACGTCGTCCGGCCAACTCGCACCCTGATGAAAGTGCCCATCAACGGTGGGACGCCGCAACGCGTGACCAGTACCTTTGTGGAGTTTGGCGGGCACTTCGATTTCGCCCCCGACGGAAGAACTTTGGTCCTGGGCACCTACGACTTCAAGGCGCAGAGACCGAACATTTCACTGCTCTCTACCGATTCCGGCCAAGTGTTGCGCACTTTTGAGTACGACCCGCGGCACTCTGGACAACTGCGCTTCAGTCCGGACGGCAAAGGCATCGTTTACCCCATCCGCGAGAAGGGAGTCGACAATCTCTGGCTGCAACCACTGGACGGCACTCGCGGCCGGCAACTGACCAACTTCGATTCCCTCAAGATTTTCTCCTACCGGTGGTCGCTCGACGGTAAGCGCCTGGCCCTGGTGCGCGGGGACTCGCCGTCCGATGTGGTGCTGATCCAGGAAGCTGCCAGGAAATAACCGCGATCCTGCCTACTGGCACGACAACGCCGGTTTGCCCGCATCGGGATTTGGCTCAGCCGTGATTGCGATCACCGGATGCACCTCCCACAGCGTGGCCGCCTTCTGGTGACACTGCTTCTTGCCCCGCCCGCCGCCGGGATCGCTCCCCGAGTGCGCGCTGTCCCAGAACAACTGTCCGACCACCGTGACCCTCGGCGGATGCGCAATGCAGGTGCCGCTGTCGGAGACGGACTTCAATTTCAGGATCTTCATCACGTCCGCCCTTGCCTGTGTCACCTTGGCTTTGAGATCGGCATCGTCCACGAATTGCGGGTCAGGGATCTCCACGATGACGCACCCCTCGCGTTCATCGCGGGTTTCGCCGATCTGGATGTGGTAATCGCCGTCTTCGAAGTCGTTGTGCGTCTGGTTAAAGGACGCTTCGCGGGCAATCAGTTGCAGGTAGCCGTGCTGCACCGAGAGCAACTGGCCTTCGCGCAGGCCTCCCTTCACCTGGGAATGGACTTTGTTCTGATGCTCGTCGCGGCTCGCTTTCGATTCCGACGTGAACAGCGGCGGCAGGTTCTTAAGTTTCGAGATAGTGACCGACTTGGGAGTCTGGCTCAGGTCTGCGCTGGTCTTTACCGGCCATCGGTCGTGACCCGGCCCGATGTTCTTCTCCTTTGCCGTTCCCGAAACTACCAGCAGCAAACCCACGCCGCACAAGTTGACAGCGGTGCGGAGCAGTTTTCGCGTCGTGCCAGATACAGTCCTCATGGAATCCTCCATCGTCAAACCTGGATTGGGGGAAGGACTCCGGGGCCGTGCAGTCTGGCGGCCATTATAGTACCGGCCTCGGCTTTCTCTTGGGATTATTCAGGGGTCGCGCCTGGTCAGCAAAGAGGTACTGCAGCCAACCGCGGCGGCGACTCCCCTTCCGACGTGGTGAAGCGGAGAAGAAGGCTCGCCGACCCAACCCCCGGGGCTTGACCTTCCTCACTCTCACCCACCCAACCGGTTCCATCCATAATCCGCCCCGATCAAGCGGAATAGCCGCTCGTTTTCCGGCGCAAAAACCGCCTGCAGACGTGCGCGCACCGCCGCGTCCAGGGGGGGATAACGCAGCGCACTGTATTTCGGGAAACGACGCAGAGCGTATCTGGATAAGCCCAGAAAGCCTAGCACTTCCTCGTACACCTCGAGTGTCTGACGCGCCAGGCGCTCGCTGGCAAGAACCATCACATTGCGGCGCGGGAAGAGGGCCAAGACCTGCTCCATCTGCTGGGCGTAGTACCCGCGCATGACATAGGAGAAGTTCTGGTGAGCAAAGCTGTAGTACGTGGGCTCCGCTCGCATTCTCTCGGCCTCTCCTGCCAATCGTTCCGGCTCCCGGTCAAGCGCCTCGGCAAACGACGCAACCGGCTCCCGCCCCAACGCCCTCTCATGTTGAAAGTGGGAATAGGCGCGGTCCACCGGGTTGCGCAAAACCACAAGAATCTTCACTTCGGGGAGATCATGCGCCACGCGGCCCAGCGCCAAAGGATGCGCCATGTAATACGGAGTCGCTTCTCCTGTAGTCGCGTCCCCGCCCTGCTGCAGTTTCCCGGGCCAGCGCGCCGCAAAGTGTCCCTGGTACCACTTCATGCCGCGTTGGTAATTGTTGTCGAAGTAATGAATCTCTTCAGTCGCCGCTCGCCGCACAGACGGATGGGACACCAGGTATTCGTAGAGAGAACTGGTTCCGCTGCGCTGCGCCCCAACCACAATCCATGAGGGCAGCATCCTCCACTGGCTGGTGACCTGACCCCAGGCAACCCGCGCTCGAACCCATCCCAGCCTTGCAGCCGCGGTCCGAAGCTGGCGCGAAACCTCCGTCCTCGAGATCAATCCGATACGCCCCCGGCCATGCCTCTCATCATAGCAATAGGAAAAGCGGCACCTTGATTTGAGTCATACCGGAAGGATTCAACCATCGGCCGGAGGATCGAGGAGGTCGCAGCGACGGCGAGGGAATGTCACAGGCCCATTGCTTGACGGATACGGAGCCGTTATCGCCTCTCCCGCAACTGCGGTACTGCCCCCATCTGCGACAAGAAGCTAAACGTGTCCAACACCTGCCACACCTCAATACATTGGCCCGCCTCGAAAAGCTGAATGTGAATTCCTGCGGCGGTCACCAATTTTCCCGTGGCCGGCACTCCCAGGAACTCGCCCTTGTGGGTGCCGTAAAAGGTGAAGCGATGGGCCAGTTTCTCGCCGTCGGCCAGGATGTCGTTGATCTCCACTCGCATATCGGGGAAGCCGTTGAGCAGACGCGTGTAGTGGTCCCTCAGCCCCGGGACGCCCGGCCGGATGCGGCTGGAGAAGCCGTGGTGGATGACCGAGTTGCTGTACATCTGCAGATACCCGTCCAGGTCCCTTACCTTGAATCGAAGGCTGGCGCGTTGCAGCAGATCGATGTTCTCCTGGCGAGGCATGCTGCCAGATTATTCCGGACACATCCTGGAACAAGTGTGAAGAAGGGTGCGCCATTCATTACTCAGGTACCTGGAGGAAAGCTTGCCCTGAGCAGTGCCGAAGGGCCAGCCTCCGGCGAATGAAAAAGGCCGCCAGTTCGGCGGCCTCCTTGAAACTCTGCAGCCTTGAAATCTAGTCTCCCAGCACTGGCTCCTCCACCTGAGGCTTGGCGCCATTGCTGTTGCCATTGGCTGGAGTCAGCGCGCCCAGCGGAATAAAGCCATTCTCCGACTGCACCGGCTTCTCTTTCAGCACGACCTCGCGGTAGAGGGCGGCCATGCGGGCGTTGTACGCGGCGTCATCTTTTTGAGCGCCGCGCTGCTTGGCGTCGCGCGCCCGCGACTTCTCTTCCCGCGCGTTCTTGGCGATGCCCAGCCGGTCGAGATCGTGCTGCTCTTCTTTGGTGACGATTTCGTCCTTGAGCACCAGCGAGTGCTCAGTGGATTCCATCTTCACGTTCTTGCCGCCGGCGAAGATCTCGTGCCGCCCGTGCTCCTCGTACCACTTGGTCAGCGTAGCGGTCATGTGCATCTTCTCGATGATGTTGCGCCATCCCACGCCGGTGTTGTACGCGCAGAACGAAATTTCCCCTTCCTGCGTGGCGTACGGAATGATGCACTGCTCGGTGCGGCGGAAGTCGTAGTTGAACAGGTCCTGGAACCACATGCCGGCAATGAACAGGAAGTTCCAGCGGTCCTGGCGACGCTTCATCACGTCGTCAATTGTGCGGTCCGGCCCGACTTTGCCGTAGTTGTGCCCGCTGGCGTTGAAGTTCTTGTCGAACTTGCGCAGCAGGTCAATGAGCTTGAAGTGCGTGGGCGACTGGAAGGGATCGTAGTTCTTCATCAGCGCCAGCGCCATGCCAAAGGCGGTCAGGAACTTGCCGCGGCCGGCGTCGGTCACTCGTGCCACGTCCTTGGCCAGCTGATCGCCGTGCAAGAAGGCGGTCACGGGGACCGCTTCCTTGGTCTCCTTGTCAATCATCACCGCCATGCCGGTGCCGCAGTTGGGATGGCAGCCGCAGCTCAGCTGTCCCCAGTTGTTGTTGGCGTCGTTGGCGTGCAGCACGTCGGCCCAGTCCGAGAACGTACTCATGAACGAAATCGGGAACCAGTCGCGGGCAGGCTCGCCCATGCCGGTCTGGTCCTTCACATCGTGCGCCAGGTGCGACAGCGTATAGCGCTGCGCCTGCCGGCGGTCATCGGTGATGGCCTCGTCGCGCCCGGTAAACGACACCGGCTGGAACGACAGGAAGCCGATCTTCTTGGGATTGTCCAGCGCGAACTTGATGATGCGTCCCACCTGCTCGTTATTGATGCCGTTCACGATCGTGACCACCGGGACAATTTCGACGCCCGCGCGGTGCAGGTTGTCAATGGCCTTCAGCTTGACGTCGAAAAGGTTGCCGACTTTGCGGTGGGCGTTAGCGGCGTTGCCGATGCCGTCAAATTGCAGATACGCGTAGCGCAAGCCGGCGTCCGCGGCCTGCTGCGCAAACTCGAAGCTCTTGGCGAATTCGATTCCGTTAGTTGCCGCCTGCACGCTGTTGTATCCCACCTTGCGCGCATAGCGCACGGCATCCAGAAAGTACGGAGACAAAGTCGGCTCGCCACCTGAGAACTGCACCGACATCTGCCGCTTGGGCTTGATGGTGATGGCGTTGTCGAGCATGGTTTTGATGTCTTCCCAGCTCAACTCGTGGACGAAGCCAACCTGGTTGGCGTCCATGAAACAGGGATCGCACATCATGTTGCAGCGGTTGGTCAGGTCCACCGTCAGCACCGCGCCGCGGCCGTACTTCACCGTGCTCGAACCGTGGTTGTGCAGCTTCTCGTCGTTGTGCGCCCGAATGTCACGGCCGGGAAAAACGTCTTCCAGGTGCTTGGAGAACTCGGTGTCCACCGACATCAGGTCTTCAAAGTGTCCGTGCTTGGGGCAGTCCTTCACCATCAGGATCTTGCCGTCGCGCTCGATGATCTGCGCCTTGATCTCGCCGGGCTTTTCCGTGTAGAGCACGTCCAGCGGCCGTTTGCCGTCCAGAATCTCCTGGCGGATTTCGGGGACGCATCGGGGGCACAGCGAATCGGTTTCCCGCGGCCAGCCCAGTGGCGGCTTGGCCTTTTCCCAGCTCTTCAGCAAGGGCTTGTCGCTCCACGTCGGAATGAAGCCCGGGTTCTGACTGATCTGGTTGACCTTGTCGAACACCACCCAAGCCGCATTGGCGGCATATGTCAGGGCTTTTTCGGCGTACTTAATCGGCTTGTGCATTTCGGTTCCCCCAAGTCGCGCACGCAGACAGACTCTCCACAGACAGCTTTGCAAACAAGTGCGCTTGCCAAAAGTATAGGGAAGGTGTATGCCGGGGGACTACCGAATGCCATTAAAACGTTGAAATTATTGGTTGTACGGTGCTTGTGGGGGCTGAATGGGGGGAATCGGGGGTCGAATGGACGGCTGCCGGTACCCCGTAGAAACGGAATGGTTTACACGCAAGAAACCGTGCCCGTGAGGCGCGAGGTGGCCTCTAAAGTTCCCGATACATGACTAACGCGCTCACATAGCCGAAAGTCGGATGCGAGAAAGCCTCCGGAATGCATCCGATGACTCCGAATCCAAGGCTCTCCCAAAGGCGGACGGCGCGGCTGTTCTTGCTCACGACAAAGTTGAACTGCATGGCGCGAAAACCTCGTGCCTTGGCGTGTTCCAGGGAATGCGCGCACATGGCGCGGGCGACCCCTCGCCCCGTGGCGTGGGCGGCGGTCATATACCCGCAGTTCGCCACGTGCGATCCGCCGCCCTTCTGGTTGGGGCGAAGGTAGTAGGTGCCCAGAATCTGCCCGGCTTCCCCGGCGACGAATACCTCGTGATCCGCTCCGAACCAGTAAGCCAGCGCCTGCTCGCGATTCATCTCGCGCGGCAGGGTGTAGGTTTCGCCCGCGCGGATCACCGGTTCCAGAATGCGCCAGATGGCATCGTGGTCTGATTCCCTCGCCGGACGGATATCCACGCTTCTCAGGGTACCGCGATAGAATATCCCGCATGAGAATCGCTTCCCTCGTCGCTTTATCGTTAGCCTTCGCTTGCACTTCCTGGCCCCAGGGCCGCGGAGGGCGCGGCGGCCAGACCGCCGAAACGCCCCCGAGTGCACGCACGGGTACGCTACCGCCCGAAACTACCTCGGTCACCCACCGCAGCATCAAGATCGGCAACGAGGCGATCAACTACACGGCCACCGCCGCCAACTACATCATCAAGGACGACAACGGCAACGCTAAGGCCAGCATGTTCTTCGCCGCCTACACCAAGGACGGCATCACCGACCCGGCGCGCCGTCCGATCGCGTTCGTCTACAACGGCGGCCCCGGCTCGGGCTCGCTTTTCACCCACATGGGCCTCGGCCCGCGCCGCATCGTGCTCACCGACGACGGCCACGGCATGCCTGCGCCTTATTCGATCACCGACAACGACAGCACGTTCCTCGACGCCACCGACCTGGTGTTCATCGACGCCATCGGCACCGGATACTCGCGGCCGGGCCCGGGCGAAAATCCCGCCCAGTTCTACGGCGTCACCCAGGATGCACAGTGGTTCGCCGATTTCATCT
Organism: Terriglobales bacterium; assembly: GCA_035542575.1. Classification (GTDB taxonomy): domain Bacteria; phylum Acidobacteriota; class Terriglobia; order Terriglobales; family Acidobacteriaceae; genus JAIQET01. The sequence continues at coordinate 65,412 of DATKLE010000068.1, forward strand.
ACCAGTACCTGACGCGCAACGAGCGCTGGAGCTCGCCGAAATTCCTGATCGGCGAAAGCTACGGCACCACGCGCAGCGCGCAGCTCTCCAACACGCTCCAGCATCGCCACCAGATCTATCTCAACGGCGTCGTGCTGGTCAGCAGCGTCGGCTTCGGCAACTGGGGCGCGGACGACCGCACGATTTTCTTTCTGCCGACGTTCATCACATCCGCCTGGTATCACAAGCTGCTGCCGCCCGAGTTACAAAAGCTGACCATCGAGCAGATCGCGCAGCAGGCCCGTGATTTCGCGCACGGCGAATACGCGCAGGCGCTGGAAAAAGGCGACGAGATCTCACCCGCCGAGTATCAGAAGGTGGTGAAGGACCTGTCTCGCATGACCGGCCTCTCCGCCAAATACATCGAAGAGACCAACCTGCGCATCAACCCGCAGCGCTGGTTCAAGGAGCTGCTCCGCGACAAGCGCAAGACCGTCGGCCGCCTGGATTCCCGTTTCACCGGCATGGACGCCGACGCCGCCGGCGAGCGCAACGAGTACGATTCCAGCGAGGCAAGCTACGAAGGCGCGTACTCCGCCATGTTCCAGGATTACGTCCGCAAAGAGCTGAAGTGGAACAGCGAGGCTTACTACGCGATCACCGGCAATGTCCGTCCCTGGGACCAGGGACAGCCGGGCGGTCCCGCCGAAGCCCTGCGCTCCGCCATGACCGAACAGGGCACCATGCGCGTGCTGGTCGTGGCGGGCTACTACGACCTGGCGACGCCCTTCAACGGTATCGAGACGACGGTGAGCCACATGGGTCTCGAGCCGTCCATCCGCAAGAACATCAGCTTCGCGTATTACGAAGCAGGCCACATGATGTACATCGACAAGAAAGCCCGCGAGAAGCTGCACAAAGATGTCGATGCCTTCATCAATACGAGCTACAAAGACGTAGTCCGCTCGTCGAACTAGGCCTTTGTAGGGCCTACCCTACAAAACGCCTATTTCACCGCCAGCCAGGCGAGAAAGAGCCCGTCAGGCTCGACGTCTTCCCAATAAGAGATAAACCGGCTCGACACTTCCTGGCAGTGTCTCCCGAGCAGCCGTTCCAGCTCCTTCCGCGAGAACCACTTCTCCCACTCGGGAGTCTTCAGCCGCCCCCAATGCTCCGCGTTCTTGTCGATGATCGCGATGCGCCCGCCGGGCTTCACCACCCGGCAGATCTCGCTCACGGCTTTATCGATCTCGACTGCGTGCTCCAGCGACTCCGTGGCATAGGCTCCATCGAACCAGCCGTCTTCGAAAGGCAGCTCGGTCATCGACCCCGCCCGCGTACGGATCCCTGCCGGCACGTGCCGCAGCATCTCTTCAGAGATGTCCAGCCCCCAGATCTCCGCGCGGGGTTCCTGTTCCAGAAAGATCCGCGCGAAGCGCCCCTTGCCGCACCCGACGTCGAGCACGCGGCGCCCGGACAGATCGCCCAAGTGCTCGCGGATCAGCTTGACATGATAGATGCGCGGGTCGATGGTCGAGGGAAAATGCTCTTCGTCGGCTGCGGCTTCATCGAAGGAGGATTGAATCCGCGCGCGCAACTCGGGAGTGAGCTGCGCGGCGGGTTTACGGAAAAGATGCTTCCAGTTCACGCCCGTGTCAGGAAGATGGGGATGCCGAGCTTGTGGTCGTAGCGCGGCCGGTAGCGGTCGGTGTTGTACATGTTTTCGACGTCCACCTTGCGCGGGCCGAGCGTCGGATCGGGGATCGGCATGGTCGAGAAGCAGCCGTTGCTGATGGCCGTCATCACGCCGTGCTTGCCTTCGCCGATGGCGTCGAGGGCCATACCGGCGAAGGTCGAGGCCACCATGCGATCGACGAAATCGGCGCTGCCGGAGCGGAGATCGTAGGTCAGGTCGCTGACGATGGTTTCCTCGCCGGTACGCGCCTTGATTTCGTTGCTCAGGTCTTCGGCGACGCTCATCTTCTTGCGGTGGCCGAACGCGTCCGGGTCGCCGTATTCCTTCACCGTGTATCCTTCCCACTCGGCGCCTTCGCTCAAGATCGCCAGCGAGTAGTTGCTGGGATTGTTCTTCTTGTCGGTGACCAGCATCTCGATCAGCTTTTCCAGATTTACCTTGTATTCCGGAATGCAGCAACGGGTCGACGTGACGTAGGCGGTGTAGAGCGCGGTGTAGCCCGCGTCGCGGCCGAAGACCCGGAACAGGCCGATGCGCTCGTGCGAGCCTACGGTCGTGCGCTGGCGCTCGATGGCATCCATGGCGCGCGTGATCGCCGTGGAGAACCCGATGCAGTATTCCGTGTTGCGCACGTCGTTGTCCATCGTCTTGGGCACTGCGATCACCTTCATGCCCTGCCGGTCCAGAGCGGCGGCATAACTCAAGGTGTCGTCGCCGCCGATGGCGATCAAATAATCGAGTCCCAGGATTTCGATGTTCTTCAGCACCGCCGAGCTGACATCCAACACGGTGGTGGTTACGCCCTTCTTGGTCGATTCGGTCTTGGGGAACTCCTGGCCCTCGAGCACCGGGGGCAGTTTCTTCATCTTGGATGGATTGGTGCGGGAACTATGCAGGTAGGTGCCGCCCGTGCGGTCGATTGTGCGCGTGTTCTCGCGATTGAGCGGCTGCACGTAGCGGGCGCGGCTCGCCGGATCCTGCAGGTTGACGTGCGTCAGACCTTCCCAGCCGCGGCGAATGCCAATCACCTCGCAGCCCATCTCGCTTCCACGGTAAACCACCGTCTTGATCACGGAATTCAAGCCCGGAACATCGCCGCCGCCTGTGAGTATGCCGATACGCTTCGCGCCCATCATTGCTCCTTATGAATGTCGGGCAGACCGGGAGCCTGCCCCTCTGAAAACCGCTTTCAGATTGGAAAGTCCCATTATAAGGGATGGCGCGGAGCGATGGAGCGCGAAGAGCTAGGCGGCAGCGCGGCGGCCGGAAAAGGTTCTCAGCGAGGAATCGAGCACCCAGCGAAGCTGTGTGGGCTCGAAAGGAGCGCCGCAATAATCGCTCGCGCCAGCGTCGAGCGCATCGAGCCAGTCGCGCACTTCGGGGATCCGGGCAACTACCACAACGGGCAGTTCGGGACGCCTGGCGCGGACCTCGCGCAAGCTGTTGCCGGCGGCGAAAACGACGTTCGCGTCGGTGTGTTCAAGTATTCTGCTCGCCGGCCCTGCGTCCTGGACCGACTGGCCGAGTTGTTGCAACACTGGATTTAGCTCGTCCGTGATGGAAGAGTCCAGGCCGAAAAGAAGGATCTTCGCCATGGAGTCACCTCTAGGGGGAGTTAGAAGGTCGACTGGGGCCTGTCCGATTCCAGGTTAACGAACCTCAGCAATCGAGTCCAATAGGAAATATTTATCTTTACGATGCCAACGTCAGCGCTTTCACAGCTTGAGGAACAGCTTCCTCCGGTACATCCAGTAGAGCACCAGCCAGTAGGCGGCCAGCACTGCAATACCGCGCAGCAGAGGCTCGTACGGCGCGCCCAGGAACGCAAAAGCGTGCGGCCCCAGGTGGATACGGAAGGTATCGAGGAAGAACTGCTCCCACAGGTGCGCGATCAGGTACGCTGCGATCGAATTTGTGCCGATCACGACCAGCGGGAAGGCCCAGCGGCGCCACTGCTTCACTTCGATGAGCCAGCAGAACGCGGCCAGGAAGAGAAAGCACAGGCCGCCGCTGAAGAGCGTCCAGGCCGGGGTCCAGATTCGTTTGACGATCGGATTAATTCCGGCGAAGTGCAGCAGCAGTCCGGCAGTTATGCCGATTCCGCCGGCGGCGAGCAGGCGGCGCATCGGGATTGCCGGCGCGGCGGCGCGCAGCCACTGTCCCGCGGCAAGCCCCAGGATCATGGTGCCGAGGGTGGGGATAAAGCTCAGGGTGAGGTAGCCGCCGCCGTTCTCCACGAACGGCTTGACGCGCGGGAAGAGATTGAGGAACCAGACGTCGAAGGCGTTGCCGAAGTTGTTGCCCTTGTTCCAATGCGCCAGGAACCCGGTGAAGACGCCGGGCTGCGGCGCCGGATACATCGCCCACGCCAGCCAGTAGCCAAAAAGGACCAGGCCGAGCGCGGTCCACTGCCATTTCGGCTTCCACCACGCGAGCAGGAACAGGATCGGGTAGCCGAGGCCGATCTGGGTCAGCGTGTCTTCAAACGTGAAGTAGGTCTGCGGGCTGTGGGTGGAGCGCAGGAAGATGCCGAGCGCCGCCAGCAGGAAGGAGCGCCAAAGAGCGTGCAGAAAGAGACGGCCGAACGTGCCGCCGCGTGCCAGCCGCGCGGCGATCGAGTACGGCAGGGCAACACCTACGAGGAAGGAGAAGCCCGGCTGGATGGTATCGTGCAGCGAGCAACCGACCCACTGGGTGTGCGTCTGGTGGTATGCCAGAAAACCCCAGAAGGCATTTCCGGGCAGCGCCTTTGCCACCCGGGAAAGCTGCAGGATTTCGGCCATCATGAGCAGCATGACGAAACCGCGGTAGGCGTCCACCGCGACGTTGCGCTGGGTTTTTTCCATGGTGCCCCTGTAAGAAAATATCACCACGCGTGACTACCTGGAGTGTGGACAGCTCGCAGGATGGGCGTTA
>DATKLE010000069.1:0-8944 GCA_035542575.1 Terriglobales bacterium
CCGGGAACCTTATGAGAATGGACAACACCAAACTTCATCAGGGAAACGAACTACAGTGGGCTGGATCTCGAGAAAGAAATCTCGACTCCGGTCGAGGTGGAGCTTTTTTCTTGACATCCCTTTTTATAGAACTCATTGACCGGCCGGGCGGGGTGGGCCCCCCTGTCGTGGAGCGCGACCAGTTCAGGAATCCCAACCCGGGCCATCGTCCAGCCCTGGATCGGAGTGCCGGGGGAGGCAGGTTCCGCCGGTAACCATCGGTACACTCCCTTTTGGTAACCCTTAGTAACCATACGATTCTGGGTGACCCGCCTTACAATGACCATTGTCCCTAGGGCCATGCCGCTTTGCGGCGGAGGTGCCGAGGGACGGTTGACCGTCAGTGAACATTCCCAGGAAGGAAAAGGTTCTCCGGCGGCAGCGGAGCCGGAGTCCGCACTGATATGGCGTTTGGTTTTGGCTTCAACAAGCAGAAGGTTCTCAGTGCTGCGGAGAAATTCGTCCAGCAGGGCAAGCTGCAGAACGCCATCGCTGAGTACGAAAAAATTCTCAAAGCCGACCCCAAGGACCTCACGGTCAACAATACCGTGGGCGACCTCTACGCGCGCCTCGGGGAGAGCGACAAAGCTATTGACTGTTTCAAGAGCGTTGGCGATGCCTATGCTTCCCAGGGCTTCACCGTCAAAGCCATCGCCATGTACAAGAAGCTCACCAAGCTGAAACCCACGCTGGAAGGGGTGCTGCGCCTGGCGGAGCTCTATACCCAGCAGGGCCTGTTCAACGACGCTCGCGCTCAATATCTGCAGGTGGCCGAGGAGTTTCTGCGCACCGGCGAACTGGAGCAGGCGGTGCGGATCTTCCAGAAGACCCTGGAAATGGATCCGGAGAATGTGGCCATGCGCATGCGCCTGGCCGAGGTTTATATCCGCCTGGGAAAGAAGACGGAGGCGTGGCAGATCTTCTCCGCCGCCGCCGAGAGCCTGCGGGCGCGGGGCTCACTGGATGCCTCAGAAGAAATTTTGCAGCGCATGCTCAAGCTCGATCCTGGCAACAGCTATGCCCTGCTGCTGCGCGGGCGCAATGCCATGGACTCCGGCGACTTTGCCGGCGCCATCCAGCAACTGGAGAAGGTGGCCGACCTCGATTCCCATCCCGACGGCCTGCGTACCTTGTTGCAGGCCTACCTGCAGACGGGACGCTTTCCGGATGCGGGAACCTTGGCCGCAAAACTGTTCACGGTCCACAACGACAGCAGCGCCATCACCGGCTACGCCGACGCCCTCATGGCCGCAGGTCATTTCGAGGACGCGCTTCTGCTGTATCAGGAATATGCAGATCGCTTGCTGGCAGCCGATAGCGGCAAGATCCTGGAAACGCTGCACACCATCATCGGACATGTGCGCGAGAACACGGCCTCGCTCGAAATGCTGCTCGAGCTCCTGCAAAAAGCGGGGGACAACTCCCACATTACCGAGGTTTACGAGCTGCTGGCGCATGGTTATGTCCAAGCGGGGCAGCTGGAAAAAGCGCGCGACTATTACCTCAAGCTGACTCAGTTGGAGCCGCAAAACCAGCTGCATGCGCGCAACTATCAGCAGGTGATTTCCCGGATCGGAGGCAGCGCCGCTACTTCTACGCAGCTGATCACCGCGGAAGAGGGGGCCATGCTGGTGGATGAACTGGAGGCCACCGCACCCAGTATCGACCAGAGGTATGCCGACGATGTGGCGCTGGCGGTGCGCGCTGCTCTGACCGATGCCGAGCTTTTCGTCTCCTACAACATGCCCGCTAAAGCGCTGGGTCCTCTGCTCTCGGCGCTGCCCCTGGCACCGCAGGACCAGCGCCTGAACCAGCGCCTGGCGGCTCTGCATACCCGCGCCAGCCGGTTCGCGGAAGCCGCGGTTTGCTGCCGAACCCTGGAAAGTATCTACCATGACGCCGGACATCCCGACGAGGCCGCGCGCTACGGAGAATTGGCCGCCAAGTACGAGGAACGGGCTTCTACAGGTCCGGCGGAGGCGGTGGAGCCGCCAGTGGCCCTGCCGGAGATGCCATCGGTTGCGGCTGAGCCGTTTGCGGGTTCTGCTGCTCCGCCTGCCGCCGCCCCGCCTCAGCGGTCGGGTCTGTTCTTCCACGCTGCAGCCGCGGCAGCTTCGCCTGCAGCGCATGCGGCGCCGGCCGAGGAGTTCGAAGTGCAGGCCGAGCCTGAGGCGGCCGAGAATGAAGTTGACATCTCGGAAGAGTGGGAAGGCGCCGTCTCGGACGAACCCGCCCCGGCGCCGGTTCAGGAAGCCGAAGCCCGGGTCTCGCGCGTCCAGGAGAAGAAGCATTCCGAGGCCGCGATTGCGGAGACCATCGAAGAGATCCGCTTTTACCTGGCGCACTCCATGGGCGAGCAGGCTCGCGATGCCATGGCCAAGCTGGAGAAGCTGACCAAGAACGCCGAGCAGCTTGCGGCCATCCGGGCCGAGATCGAAGCTGCCACCGCACACGCCGCAGCGGAACCTGAAGCAGAAGAGGTTTCCATCGAGGAGGTGGAGTCTGTTTCCGAAGAGGCGGAGGCCCCACCCGCTTCCGCACCCAAGCCCCGCGTGCTGGACGAGTTCGTCAGTGATCTGGAGTCTTCTCTGGGTGACAGTTTTCTGCCGCAAGCTCCGGTGCCGCAGGCAGCGCCGCCAGCACGTCCGGCGCCGGAACCGGAAACGGTCGAATATGCCGAAGCCACCGAGCCTGCCCCGGCGGGAGCGCTGGGTGAGTTTGTGGCCGACTTGGATGCCTCTCTGGGCGACAGCTTCCTGCCGGAAGCGCCTGCGCCGCAGCCACCCCCATCCAGGCACCGCAAACCCGAACTGGCGCCGGAACCGGTATCAGCGGAATACGAGCCTGCGGTTAAGGGGCATGCAGCCTCAGCGATGGGCGCGGCGGCCGCACCGGCTCCTGCATTGGAGCCGGCAGCAGCCTCGCCAACCTTCCGGGTTCAACCTGCCAAGATTCGTCCTCTGGCTCCCGCCGCCGCGGCTGCTACGCCGAAGTTCGATTCGGGCGCGGGCGTTGATCTGGCCGACATGTTCGGCGAGTTGAAGCACGAACTCGAGGAAGACGTCGCCACCGCCGAGGAAGATCCCGAGACTCACTACAACCTGGGGGTCGCATTCCGCGAGATGGGCCTGCTCGACGAAGCCATCGGCGAACTGCAGAAGGTTTGCCAGTCCGTGGACCGCGGCCATCCTTTCGCGCAGACCATGCAGACCTATACCTGGCTGGCACAATGCTTTCTGGATAAGGGTGTTCCCGAGGCAGCCATCCGTTGGTACGAGCGCGCCCTCAAGCTTTCCGACATGGATGACGACACCCGCATGGCGCTGCATTACGAATTGGGCTCTGCCTACGAGACGGCGGCGAACAAGCCGGCAGCCTTGAACCACTTCATGGAGGTGTACGGCAGCAACATCGATTACCGCGATGTGGCGGAGCGCATTAAGGCCCTGAAGTCGTAGAATGTCGAAGTGGGCCTTCTTTCCAAACCAAGGGCGTGCGTGGCGTACTGGGCGCGGCCGCCGGTCGGCAGAGGTACGGCGTGACGGCGGATCCCAATACTCCCCTACCAGGAATTCCTCCCAGTTCGCTCGGCGTGAACCTGCCGTCCCCGGACCGGACTGCCGGTCCTGCGACCGCGCGACCGCCGCAGGACCCGGAAGCAGAGCGCTATACGAGCTTCGAACTCTGGTTGCATCGGATCACGGTGCTGCTGTTCGTACTCGTCTGCGCCAGCGTAGGGGTGCTGCTGATCATCGTGCCCTGGACGGACAGCTGGACTGACAATCGCCTGTTGCTGGTTTTTCCCGGCCTGCGGGAAATTGTGGCCAACGGGTTTGTCCGCGGCGTGTGCAGCGGTCTGGGAGTGCTGGATATTTGGATTGGATTCTGGGAAGCGGTCCATTACCACGAGGACAAGCGGACCTGAGGTGACTACCCTGATGAAGAATGACGTTCTGCCCTGTCTGCCGTTTTAGTATGCGCTATTGCTGACAGCATTTAACGACTCTCCATAGAAAGACAGCACCATCATGAGTGAAAGCAAAATCAGACCTGCTCCTCTCGCGTATCAGAACCAGCCCTTTCTCGATAGCCCTGACGGCCGCATCCTGCGCATCTTGTCTGAGTACAGCGAGCCCCTGTCACGCTTCCGGCGCGAGCAGATCCAGGATACGGTAGTGTTTTTTGGCTCAGCCCGCTTTCACAGCCTGGCGGCGGCACAAAGGGCGCTGAGCGAACTCGAATCGAAGAGTTCTCCGTTGTCCGCCGGGCAGCAGGAGGAGAAGAGGAAGCAGGCGCTCGCCGCCGTGGACATGGCACGCTATTACGAAGACGCACGCCGCATTGCCTTCCTGCTGACCCAGTGGGCCAGCCAGATTCCCGCGCGCCGACGCCGCTTTGTGGTCACCACCGGGGGTGGCCCGGGCATCATGGAGGCCGCCAACTTGGGCGCGCACGAAGCCGGGGGCAAGTCCATCGGCCTCAACATCAATCTGCCTATGGAGCAGATGCCCAACCCCTATATCACTTCCGCGCTCAATTTTGAGTTCCACTACTTTTTTATGCGCAAGTTCTGGTTCGCTTACCTGGCGAAGGCGCTGGTGATCTTCCCCGGCGGTTTCGGCACCATGGACGAACTGTTCGAAATCCTCACGCTGGCCCAGACCGAAAAGCTGGCCAAGAAAATACTGGTGGTGATCTACGGAAGCGAGTACTGGAAGCGTGTGATTAATTTCCAGGCGATGGTAGAGGCGGGAACCATCTCCGCCACGGATGTCGAGCTGTTCCGCATGGTGGACTCGCCGGAAGAAGGTTTCGAATTCCTGCGCGATGGCCTGACCAAGTATCACCTCGGCGCGGAGCAGCCCAAACGTAAAGGGGAAGTTGTGCCCGAGATTGCCAAGACCAACCCGTAATTGCAGTCGTCAGTCATCAGTCGTCAGCTTTCAGCGATTCTGGCTGACGACCGACGACTGACGACCGACGGCTCCGAATTTGCTTCTGTACTACATTACGGATCGCGTGCAGTTTCCCGGCGATGAGGTGAACCGGCAGCGGCTCCTGCTGGACAAGATTGCCGAAGCCGCGGGCTGCGGCGTGGACTACATCCAACTGCGCGAGAAGGACCTCTCTATCCGGCAACTGGAGGACCTGGCGCGGGAGGCCGTTCGGGTTACACATCTGAGAACGGGCAGCCGGAAACCGAGAACTGCTCTTCTCATCAACTCCCGGTCGGACGTGGCCTTGGCCACGGGGGCCGATGGCGTTCACCTCCGCGCGGACGATATTTCGCCGAGGCAAGCCCGCGAAGTCTTCTCTGCACACGCTCGAAACTCCAAATTGGACACTCGAAACTGGCTGGTTGGCGTCTCCTGCCACTCCGCGGCCGAGGTGTCCCGCGCGGCTGCGGAGAATGCGGATTTTGCGGCCTTTGCTCCGGTATTTGAGAAGAAGGACGCGCCGGGGGTTCGTCCTGCCGGACTGGAAGCACTCCGCGAAGCCTGCGGAAAGGGCATGCCGGTGCTGGCGCTCGGCGGGGTAACGCTGGAGAATGCCCAAGCCTGTGCAGACGCCGGAGCTGCCGGAATCGCCGCCATCCGCCTGTTTCAGGAACACGACATCGCAAAGGTCGTGCAGTCGCTGCGTTCCTAGCCCGTCCACTTCTTGCCGTTCCTGAGGATGTCCATCACCTTGGTCAGGCGGCGGGCGCGTGTCTCCTCCTGCTTGACTTCGGTAATGGAGCGGGCCATCTCCTTCTGGTTGGTGTAGGAGTGGGTCTTCCAGGCCGCCTGAGCAGCTTTGCTTTTGGCGAGCTCCCTTTTCAGGATGGCCGGCACGGCAACAATGCGCGCCGCGTCGTCCCTTTCCATCACCACGCGGACGGTATCGCCTGCCTTCACTCCTGCGCCTTCGCGCATGCTGCGATTGATCGCCATTCCATGACAGCCACCCATGGGCATCAGCGAAGAGCGGAATGGAAATCCATTGATGGTGCCGCGAACCGGTACCCGGGCGCGTGTGCCAAACACTTTTTCGACGTCGAAGGGGGCGTTCAGCCACGCCACGGAGACACCTTTTCCCTCGAGTTTTGTCTTGAACTCCAGTTTCACGATGACCGCACCGCCAGTTTTCAGGGTCAGACTATAAGGCTTCGGGTGGCTGGCGGCAAGGGCCCGGCTGGCGCTGTGTTAGGCTCGATGAGCGGCGGGACGCTCCCACCACGAAATGACTGCACACGATAGTCTCAGGCTTGAATACGCAGCGGATCGGCTTAAACCTGGCTTGGTGCAGATCCCGGAAGGCTGGTTCCTCATGGGATCGGAAACCGGTCAGGACAATGAGCGCCCGGTCCATCGCGTCTGGGGCGATGCTTTTTTCCTGGCAGCTTGCCAGGTGACGAATGCCGACTACGGGCTTTTCCTGCGGAACACTGGATCACAGGCACCACCCTTCTGGAATGATCCCAACTTCAATCACCCGGAGCAGCCGGTGGTTGCCGTATCCTGGTTTGAGGCCGCGCAGTACTGCGAGTGGCTCAGCAACGTGACTGGCCGACATTATCGTTTGCCCACCGAAGCCGAATGGGAACGGGCGGCGCGTGGGGGGATAGACGGTAAGCTCTTTCCCTGGGGAGATGCCCCGCCGCAATCGCTGCCCAATTACGAACGGCGTTGGCACACTGGCCCCGAGCGCGTAGCGAAGTATTCCCCCAACACCTTTGGACTGTACGATATCTGCGAAAACGTACACGAATGGTGTAGTGACTGGTACCAGGCGGACTACTATGCAGTATCTCCGGAGCGCAACCCGCGCGGCCCGGAAAGCGGCAACCGGCGGGCTTCGCGCGGAGGCTCCTGGCGGCATCACATCAAGGCGAGCCGCTGCGCCGCACGTTCCAGTATCCCGCCGCAGTTTCAGTACGCGGACTATGGGTTTCGGGTGGCAGTTTCTGGGGGCTGGTAGCTGGCGGCTAGTCGCCGGAGACGACACTCGATCAGAAATCTTTCCAGCTACCAGGTGCCAGCCACGAGCCGCCGCATTACAATTGCACCTCATTATGTTTCGCGACGACCTCTTGCGCTCGAAGCGCATCCTCATCACCGGTGGTGGCACGGGGCTGGGCAAGGGCATGGCCCGGCGGTTTCTGGAGTTGGGAGCCACGGTTTACATCTGCGGGCGACGTAAACAAGTTCTGTCGGAGACGGAACATGAGCTGAGCCGCGGGACCAAAGGCATGATCCATTCCCGTCCCTGCGATATTCGCATTCCGCAGGCTGTGGACGAGATGATCGAGACCATCTGGAAGGATGGCCCGCTCGATGCCCTGGTGAACAACGCGGCGGGAAATTTTCTGGCGCGCACGGAAGAGCTTTCGCCGCGGGCCTTCGAAGCGGTGATTGGGATAGTGCTCGTGGGCACGATCAACGTGACCATGGCCTGCGCCCGCCGGTGGCTGCCTGAGGGACACCATGCCACCGTGCTGAACATCACCACCACGTATGCCAAGACAGGTTCCGCTTATGTGGTTCCTTCGGCAGTGTCCAAAGCCGGGGTGGAAGCTTTCACGCGCAGCCTGGCGGTGGAGTGGGGGAGCCGCGGCATCCGCATGAATGCGATTGCGCCCGGGCCCATTCCCACCGAGGGAGCGTTTTCGCGGTTGCTGCCCCGGCCGGAACTGGAGAAGCACGCCAAGGAGCGCAATCCTCTAGGCCGCTTTGGCACCGTCGAGGAACTGGCCAATCTGGCGGCGTTCCTGGTGAGCGACGGTTCCGGCTACATCAACGGTGACGTGATCACCATGGATGGCGGAGAGTGGCTTCAGGGGGCGGGCGAGTTCAGCGCGTTGGGACGAATGCTCACGGAAGAGGAGTGGGCAGCCTTGAAGCCACGCAAGGTATCCAGCCGTGATTAGCTCTGGGGCGCGACGGCTGGCGGCTTGATACACAGCCTCGAACGTCAACTCGCGTTTCATGGATCCCTCTGCAGACGCTTTGCCAACGTGCCCAGCTTCTTTGTCCAAAAGCGTTCGCTGAAGCTGAGCTGGCAGGCTTAGCTCCGCTCCTGGCGCGGCAATACCAACCACTTGAGCAGCATGTTCACCAGGGCGAGCACGATGCCGCCCCAGAAAGCAGAAGCGAAGCTGGCGATATGGAATCCGGGGACGAAAGCCGAAGCCAACTCAATCATCGCGGCGTTGATGACAAACCAGAAGAGTCCAAGGGTGAGAATGGTTAAGGGGAAGGTGACGATCTTCAGGAACAGACCGAGAGTAGCGTTGACGAATCCGATTACGATGGCAGCGATCAACGCAGCTCCGGCGCCGCTCACGCTGAAACCTGGCACCAAACGCGATACGATCCAGATGGCGAGCGCGCTCAACACCCAGTGAAGCAGCATGCGCAGCATGAAAGCCTTCCCACTTGCAGGATGACACTATAAGACGGTCGCCAGTGGTTGTCGATGAGTTTCATCGGGCTTGATTTCGCTCTTTGAATCAGAACCAGGTCCGGGCACGGTATTCACGGTATTGTTCCCCGAAGGCCGCCAGCAGCACCCTCGACTCCGCGCGGGCGCGGACCCACTGCACCAGCGACAAGAAGATCACGTAGATCGCGCCGAAAACATACCAATGCATGGCGAAGCAGATCCCGGCGATACCGATCGTGCTGAACAGGTAAACGGGATGGCGGAACCTGGAATAGAGGCCGGTAGTCACGAGTTTGCGGGCGACGGCTCTGGGGCTGAAAGAATCGCCCAACTGGATGCGGGCAATCAGCCATAGGACGAAGCCGACGGCACCAATCACCATGCCGGTCAGGTACTGCCAGCCGGAGCGGTGCTCGCGGAGGCAGTAGGTATACACGGCAAGATAAATCGCAAGGTCGAACCAAATGATAACCCGGCTCAC
>DATKLE010000070.1:0-16423 GCA_035542575.1 Terriglobales bacterium
GGTTAAGCAGCCCATAACACCAGCGAGTCCCTCTAGGGACGGCACTAGTCCCCCTGGGGACGACAGACGCCGACGCGTCCTCGTGGCCGGCGAGACGCCGGCGCTACCGCTTGCTCTTCCTCTTCGTGCGGCGGCGCTCGGACGTCCGGCCCTTCGCCGCTACCATCTCGTACGATTGGCGGATCAAATCTTCCAACTCAGCGTCGCGCAAGATGTCCAGGCGTTCCAGCAGGACCCATTTGTAGCGGCCGACGTAGGGCGCGGGGACGATCCCCTGCTGCTCCACCAGCTCCGCAAACTTCTCAGGAGTGCACTTGAGGCAGAGTTTCTGTGGAGCCGAGTCCAGGCTCAGCACGGCGAAGATCTTGCCCCGCACCTTGAAGCAGAGATCGTCCCCCCATTGCAGGTTTTCCGTGGCCTGCGGGAAGGCGAGGCAGTAGCGGCGAAGGGAATCGACATCCATAGAGAAATTCTAGATTTCGGATGGCAGATTGCAGATTAAACGCTACCGCCCGCCACTATTCTGCGATCTGCAACCTGCAATTCCCTATACCTGCTCGTGCGCCTCGCCCAGGGTCACAGTCACATCCATCTTGCGTTTGCCGCGATAGACGGTGAGGCGCACGCTGTCGCCGGCGCGGTGATTGTTCATAATCTGTGCCAGGTCCTGCTGGCTCTCGATCCGCTCGCCGTCAATGCCCACGATGAGATCGCCGCCCAGCATGATGGGGATGTTGCCCAGGTATGCCCGCTCACTCCCTCCCCGCAGCCCGGCACGATCGGCAGCGCCGCCCGGCACGATCTGCACGATCAGCAAACCATAGTCGGCGGGCAACCCCATCTGGTCGGCGAGCTCGGGATCAATGGGAATGGTCCGCACCCCCAGCGCCGGGCGGCGCACCCGGCCCAGAGTGACCAGATCGTTCAGCACCGCTTTCGCCGTGTTGATGGGAATGGCGAAGCCGATACCTGCGCTCTGCCCCACGTTAGAGAGAATCATGGTGTTGATGCCGATCACGTCACCGTGCCAGTTGAGCAGCGGCCCGCCGGAGTTGCCGGGGTTGATAGCGGCGTCGGTCTGGATAGCCTCGTCAATCACCATGCCGTCGGGTTCTTTCACCGGGCGAATGGAGCTGACGATGCCGCTGGTGAGGGTGCCGCTCAGGCCGAAAGGATTGCCGATGGCGTACACCTTCTGCCCGACCTGCAGGTTGCGTGAGTCGCCCAGCATCATGGGAACCAGGTCCGGGGCCTTGATCTGGATGACCGCCAGGTCGTGCTCCCGGTCGGTGCCGACGATGGTGGCGCGATACTTCTTGCGATTGTGCAGAGTCACTTCAATCTGCCGGGCGTCGGCGATCACGTGGTAGTTAGTCAGGATATGCCCGTCTTTATCAATGATGAACCCTGAACCCTGGCCTTCCTGGGGAACCAGGCCATAGAAGAAGTCAAAGGCCATGGCCCGCGAGGTGATATTCACCACCGACTGGATGTTCTTGCGATACACCGCGATGTTGTTCTGTTCTTCCGCGTCGGGCGAGCCACCTCCCGCAGCCTCAGTGATCTCCACTTTGTCGGGACGGCTGGGCCAGCTGGCCAGCCCCAGTCGGCCGGAGCGATAGGTCGTGAAGTAGAAGAAGGCGCCGGCAAGAGCGACAGCAAATACGACGGGGCGTAGAAGTCTCATAAGTCAGGTCTCGGATGTCAGGTCTAGTTTGCAACTTGTAGCGGAGGTTTGCCAAGCGCAGGCGTTCCGCCTTGCTTCGCCCCTTTTGCGGCATTTCTTCGCGATCCTAGCGGCTAAAGGCTTCTCTCCGCCTCCCGTTTCAGGTCCTCATAGATCGAACGCACCTGCCGGTCAGTCTCGTCCAGAGAGCCGGAGTTATCAACCACGAAGTCCGACACTTTGATTTTCTCTTCGTCCGGGATCTGGGCTGCAATGCGGCGTGTCACTTCGCGGCGAGCGGTCTCCTCATCCACGCTCATGCGGAGCGCCCAGCGCTGGATGCGCTGCTCGGGGCGGCAGGTCACCACCACCAGCCGGTCGAAGCGCCGGGCGGCCCCGGCCTCGACGATCAACGCAGCTTCAACCATGGCGATGGCGCGCGGGTCGCGGCGGCCCACCTCCTCCATCCACTCCTCCTGCCTGCGTATTACGGCGGGATGGACAATGCGGTTCAATTCTGCGACCCGCGAGGGAGGGGTTCCGGCGAAGCCAAAAGCCGCTTCCGCCAGTCTGGGCCGGTTGACCGTGCCGTCGGCGTTCAGGATTCCAGCGCCAAAATGACGCACGACTTCGTCGTAAACCGCTTCGCCTGGCTGCAGCAGTTCGTGGGCGATGCGGTCGGCTTCGATCACATGGGCGCCAAGGGCGGCAAACATCTCGCCCACCACGGACTTGCCAGAAGCGATCCCGCCCGTCAGCCCGACTTTCAGCATAGAACCATTTCACCACGGAGGCACAGGGACACGGGAAAACCTCGTGGGAACGTGTCCATCCCGAGCTTTTCTCCGTGCCTCCGTGTCTCCGTGGTGAAGAGACTCAGGCCTTCGCCAGCTCGGGCACGCGGCTGCCCCGGCGCAGTTTGGCGGCCCGCACGGTGTTTACCATTAGCATGGCGATGGTCAGTGGGCCCACCCCGCCGGGCACCGGGGTGATGGCTCCGGCGATCTCCCCCACTTCGGGATGCACGTCTCCGATCAGGGTCGAGCCTTTGGAGACGAACACCTGCTCCCGCTTCTCGTTGCCCTTGAAAAACTTGTCGAACTCGGCACGGTCGCTGATCTTGTTCATGCCTACGTCGATCACGATGGCGCCCGGCCTGACGAAATCCCGGTTGACCATTCCCGCGCGCCCGATCGCCGCCACCAGGATGTCGGCCCGCCGGCACACCCCGGGCAAGTCCCGGGTCTTGGAGTGACAAACCGTGACGGTTGCGTTGTTGTTAATCAGCAACATGGCCGTGGGCTTGCCCACAATGTCGCTACGCCCCACCACCACCGCTTCCTGGCCGGCAATGGGGATGTTGCTGCGCTTCAGGATTTCGATAATTCCGGCCGGGGTGCACGGAACCAATCCCGGCCGCTGGGTGGATAGGAACCCCACGTTGACCGGGTGGAATCCGTCCACGTCCTTCGCCGGGTCCACCGCCATCAGGACTTTCTTCGAGTCCACCTGCGGCGGCAGGGGAAGCTGCACCAGGATGCCGTCAATCTCGTCGCGTTGGTTGAGTTCGTGGACCAGATCGAGCAGTTCTTCGGTCGAGGACGTGTCCGGCGGAGTGTGCTTTTCGCTGTAGATGCCGAGTTCCTCGCAGCTCTTGACCTTGCCGCGAACATAGATTTCCGAGGCCGGGTTGTTGCCCACCAGGATGACCGCCAGCCCGGGACGCATTCCGGCGGCTGTCAGCGTACCTACCTCCGAAGAGACTTCCGCGCGGATATCAGCGGCGATTTTGTTGCCGTCCAGAATGTTGGCAGCCATGGGACCTCACTTCTGCTTGGGATGGTTGAAGCAGCAAATATTATCGTAAACCAGGGGGCGGCGCTGTGACTCCGAGCAGAAAAATATGGATGCGCCGCCGAGATCGCGAGACAGACATGAAGTTGCGCGATGGGCCGGGCTGCGAAGCTGTAACCTTCCCGGCGGCCTCGACGAGCTCCGCGATGGATGGTTTTCCTTGGCGTTGCCCAAAGCGTACAATCAGCTTGTTATGATCCCCCAAGATCTTCTCGATATCCTGGTCTGCCCCGTCTGCAAGAAGCCGCTGACGCTTAAGGGCGATGGAGAGAGCCTGAAGTGCGGTCACTGCCACCGGGTGTACCCCATCCGGGACAACATTCCCATATTGTTGATCGATGAGGCGGTCACCGAGCCCTAGTTTGCGCCTTTTCACTCCGCCGTAGGGGCCCACGCCGCTTTGCGTCCCAGAAAGACACAACGTGTCATTCCCTTGAGACCCACCTTTGTACCCAGTCTCCGGTTACCTCCGAAGGGTTGCCTCGCAACCTCGCATATTTGAGGGGCTTAAAGAAACCGAGTCGTCTTGCCGAACGTATATAGAGACAGGGCTGGGTACGGCATTCAAATTGCATGCAACTAACATGGCACCCAGTGAGTCTAATAGCCCAAGAACAGTAGAGGGTCGGAGGTGAGACGACCATGCGAGAGAGATTTTCCACTACCGAATTGACGGCGCTGCGCAACGATCTGCTGCAAGGTGGGCTGGTCGATTCCCGCGAGGCGGCCGAGCTTTTGCAGGTATTCCTTATGGGGCGGGGCTATGGCGTGTCTCCCCAGGCAGCCATGGATGCTGCCAGCCGAGTGGAGATGGCCGGCTGCGCGCTGCCCGTCCTGCAAGAGGAGTTGGAGGCGTTGGCGCTGGTCATGTAGCGGTGACACGCCGCGCCAGTTGCCACCGTGGCGCTGCTTGAGAACCCAGGTGGAGGACAAGATCTAAGGGGGCTTCAGAACCAGGTTGTTTCCCCTTATGGTGAAGGAAAGAGGAGAGCCGGGCCAACCAGCCCGGCCTTGCTTTTTCAGCCATCAGCCGTCAGATCAGCCTTCGGAGAATGGCTGTCGATGCTCTGATGGGGCGTCATCCCGAGTCCGGCGACAGCCGGGCGAGGGACCTTGCGCGTAGCAGTAACGCACCGGTCGCAAGCACCACCGCCGCAGCACAGCAGATCCTTCGCCCTTTCGGGTACAGGATGACGTCACAGATGGTGTTCCTGATGGCTGATGGCAGACAACCGCTCTACTCGTACCTCAGGCTTTCCACGGGATCGAGCTTGGCGGCGCGGGCGGCGGGCACCGTTCCGAACAGGATGCCCACCAGGGACGAGACCACGATGGCCACGATGGCGGAAAGTCCGGAGATCGGAATGCGATATTCGGTGAAGAAGCGTACCGAAAACGGCAACGCGAGACCGATAATGACGCCCAGGATCCCGCCGATGAGAGAGATAAGGATGGCCTCCGCCAGAAACTGAAAGCGGATCTCCGCGTTAGTGGCGCCAATGGCTTTGCGAATGCCAATCTCGCGGATGCGCGCGCTCACCGTGGCCAGCATGATGTTCATGATGCCGATCCCGCTGACCAGCAAAACCACGGCGGCCACCAGCAGCAGGACCAGAGTCAGGGCATTGGCAGTTTTGTTGGCCAGGGCCACCAACTGCGTGAGATTGGCGACCACGTAAACCGATTCCGCGCGATGCCGGGACTGGATCACGTGCCGAATCTGCTCCGTCGCCGAAGCCACCATCGAAGAATCTGCAGCCGAGAAGTAGATCTGTTTGACCGTGGTTGTGTCGGTGAAATAGCGGCTCACCGTGTAGGGGATCAACATGGTGTAATCCACGACCTCGGTCTGCCCGAACGTGTCCACACGCTCCTTAAAAGTCCCGACAATGGTGAATGGCAAGCCGCTAATCTTGAGGATCTTGCCGACGGCTTCTTCGGGGGATCCGTAGAGCTGCTGGGCCATCTTCTGAGTGATGACCCCGACCTTGTTATGAACCTGCTCGTCCTCTTCGTCGAAAAACCTGCCGGAAAGCACCACCAGATTGCGCACCAGGCGATAATCGGGAAACACTCCCAGGATGGTGATGTCGCGCTCTTTCCCGCTGCCCACCGGGATGCGCTCGCTGAGCTGGGCGACCGGCGAGGCGGCTACAATGCCCGGCACCTGCTGCAAGACCGCCTGCAGGTCATCCACCGTCAGCGGATCGGGCGCGGTGGTGGTGATGCGCTGCGCGCCGCCTTGATATTCGGCCTCAATCTGGTTGGTGCCGATGGCTTGAATCAGGCCCAGAACATACTGTTTACCGGTCATGCCGATGGTGACCACCAGAATCAGCGAGGCGGTGCCGATCACCATGCCCAGGGCGGTGAGGGCGAACCGCACCTTGTTCGACATGAAGGTGTCATAGGCGAAGCTGATGATCTCGCCGAAAACCAGCTTGGGGGGACGCGCCGGCGCCCTAGTGGTGGTGGCAGTTGTGGCCATGCTTTAGGTTAGATGCTACGCAAAAGCCGGCACATCGGCAAACTGTTGGCACGGACCCCGGTTTGTTAGCGATCTAGCCGGTTGCTTCGTCTGCAGCCTGAGGGGTAGATTAAGTGCCGCGTGTAGTCCCTCTGGGATATTTCCCCACCGCGGGAGTTATCAGAGATGAAACGAACCTTCTTGCTATCCTGTGCCGTGTTGATCCTCGTCGCCTGGCGCGGGACTCATGCCTCCCCGGTCCTTGCCCAAGGCATGGCGGACTGGTCGCAGTGGGGGCGCACTGCCCAGCACAACGGCTCCACGCCTGCGATCGGGCAGAGTCCCAACACCAAGCTGGCGGACATCACCTTCGATCCATTTACCAGCCAGGAGATGGCGGAGACCTTCGGCGACCTGCTGGCCCACTACCAGGCGCCCCTGGTGGATGGCAGCAACGTCTTCCTCGAGGTCAAGACCGGCACCTATGTCTCCTGCGACCCACCCGGATCGGGTCAGCCCTTTCCCTGCGGGCCTGACGCCTGGGACCAGCAGATTTGGAATGAGCGCGCCTTCGTGTGGCAGGGCGGTGCGCTAGTCCAACTGTGGAACTTCCAGAGCGACTGGAAGCCGGAGCCGAATGCGGTCCATCTCGGCGGCTGGGAGCCGGTATTTCATGCCGCACTGGGGAATGGCTTCGTATTTGTCCCGGGGTTCGCTGGGTCCATCTACAAGCTGAACGAGTCCGATGGCTCGCTGGTGGTGCAGTACAAACCGTTCGCCGTGGACGATCCCAACACCTTCGTATCCGGTCCCTTGACGGTGGACCGGACGGGCAACGTCTACTACAACATCGTGGCGTTGACCAGCACCAATCCCTGGGGGAGAAACGTGCGCGGCGCGTGGCTGGTGCGAGTGAGCCCGGCGGGCATAGTCCGCAAGGTCAGCTATGCCACCCTGGTGCCGGGCGCGCCTACTACCTGCGATGGATCTCCGTGCGGCGCGCAGCGGCCGGGAATGAACGTGGCCCCGGCAGTGTCTCCGGATGGCAAGACGGTTTACACCGTCAGCCGGGCGCATTTCGCGTCAAATTTTGGGTTTGTCGTCGCCGCCAACAGCAATCTGACTCCCAAATGGCAGACGGCACTGCATTTCTTGCAGGGCCAGGGAATCGAAGATTATGTCTCCGATGCATCTTCCTCCACCCCTGCGCTGACGCCGGATGGCAGTGTTCTGTTCGGCACGACGGGTGACAATGACGCCCGCGGGTATCTCTTCAAGTTCGACTCTACCGGGCAGCACGTCGCCTCCTACGATTTCGGCTGGGACTCCACCCCAGCGGTGTGGGCGCACGATGGCACCTACTCGGTCGTCATCAAGGACAACCACTACGGCGGCGGGCCGTACTACATCTCGCAGCTGAACGCCAGCCTGGTGCGGGAGTGGAGATACCTCAGCCCAACCAACTTCGAGTGGTGTGTAAACGCCCCGGCCGTGGACTCGACCGGAATTGTGTACGCGAACAGCGAGGACGGGAATGTGTACGTGATCAACCAGGGTGGGACCCTTAAGGGGAAGATCTTTCTGCGCCGGGCAGTGGGCGCGGCATACACTCCGGTCGCCATCGGAAGAGACGGAAAGATCTATACCGAGAATGACGGGGATATGTTTGTCGTGGGGAACTAAGAGAGCACTCCCACCCGGGGTTCGTTAAGATGAGAAGGGCTGCGTCAGCCTCAGCGACCCCGGAGTTCATGCTTGAAACGTAACGCTCTCTTGTTGCTCCTGAGCATCGGAGCCCTGCTCATTCATGGCTATCATCCCTTCGCGGAGGACGCGGAGATCTATCTGCCCGGGATTGAAAAGATCCTGCATCCGGAATTGTTCCCCTTCGGCGCGGAATTCTTCCAATCGCATGCCCACCTGACGCTGTTTCCCAACCTGATTGCGGCGTCGGTACGAATCACGCATCTGCCCCTGGAGGTGGCGCTGTTCTTCTGGCAATTGCTTTCGATCTTCCTGCTGCTGCTGGCGGGCTGGGAGTTGAGCGGCAAGTGTTTTACAGATGCGAAAGCGCGCTGGGCGGGAGTGGGTCTGCTGGCGGCGCTGCTGACCCTGCCCGTGGCCGGAACCGGACTTTACATCCTGGATCAGTACCTCAACCCGCGGAACCTCACGGCCTTCGCCACCATCTTCGCGATTGCCAAGGTGCTGGACAAAAAGTACGGGCAGGCCGCGCTGTTCCTGGCATTTGCTGGGGTCCTCCATCCTCTGATGCCGGTGTTTGCTCTTTCGTATTGCATTCTGTTGGTGCTGATGGAGAGATTCGATCCCGCGTTCGCGGCTCTGGCTGCGCTGTTGCCGTTCGGAACCAATTTCGGCACGCCGACTCCGGCCTATCACCAAGTAGCGCTATCCCATTCCTATTTTTATCTGACGCGCTGGGCGTGGTACGAGTGGCTGGGAGGGCTGGCGCCCATCGCGATTCTCTGGTGGTTCAGCCGGGTGGCGCGCGCGCGGCAATGGCGGAATCTCGAACTTTTGTGCCGCGCGCTGGTGGTTTATCAGCTCATCTACACGGCGGCGGCCCTGGTGCTTTCGATCCCGGCGCGTTTTGAGGGCCTGGGTCTCCTCCAACCGATGCGGAGCCTGTACCTGCTGTACATTCTGCTGGTCTTGCTCGGCGGAGGGCTGCTGGCTGAGTATCTGCTGAAAAACCAGCTGTGGCGGTGGCTGGTGCTGTTTGTGCCGTTGTGCGCCGGGATGTTTGTGGCACAGCGAGCGCTTTTTCCGGCCAGCGCCCACGTGGAATGGCCCGGCGCCGCGCCCAGGAATCCGTGGGTGCAGGCGTTTGACTGGGCTCGAGAGAACACTCCGCGCGATGCGATCTTTGCGCTGGACCCGAGGTTCATGAATATTCCGGGCGAAGATGAGAATGGGTTTCGCGACATCGCGCAGCGCAGCCGACTAGCCGACGAGGTCAAGGACAGCGGGGCGGTGAGCATGTTTCCGCCGCTGGCTGAGACGTGGCTGCGACAGGTGCAGGCGCTGCGAGGGTGGAGAAATTTTCAAACGCAGGACTTCCGGCACTTGCAGGATCAATACGGAGTGAGCTGGGCGGTGCTGCAAGTGCCGGGGATCCCCGGCCTGGAGTGCCCGTATCGAAATGACGCCGTGCTGGTCTGCAAGCTGAAGCCGTAGCCGTTACCCCTGCGGGCCCGCTGCTCCACGCGCGTAGTAGGTGGCGTAGCCGGGCTCCAGACGGCGGCCTTTTTCGCTGAAAATGCGGAAGCGCCACAGTCCCATCCGCTGCAAGGCGAACTGCAGCGAGGTGGCTACCACGCCCAGACCATACTTCACACTGCGCCCGAAATTGATGGATGAAGCGTCCTCAAAATACTTGGTCGGGCAGGAGACCTCTCCGATGCGGAAGCCGAAGTGCGCGCACTGCGCCAGTACCTGGTTGTCGAACACAAAATCGTCGGAGTTTTCCAGCAGCGGCAGGCTCATGAGCACGTCGCGGCTGAAGGCGCGATAGCCGGTGTGATACTCGGAGAGCTTGATTCCCAGAAACAGGTTCTCGAAGGCAGTAAGAACACGATTGGCGATGTACTTGTAAAGCGGCATGCCGCCGCGGAGTGCCTGGCCTCCGATGATGCGCGAGCCCAGCACCACGTCATACACACCATAAGCCACCATGCTGGCCATGGCGGTAACCAGCAGCGGCGTGTACTGGTAGTCGGGGTGCACCATGATGACCACGTCCGCGCCCGCCGTCAGGGCCTCGCGATAGCAGGTCTGCTGGTTGCGCCCGTAGCCGTAGTTCTGGTCGTGGACAAAGAACTGCAGCCCCAACTGCTCGGCGATCTGGATGGTGCGGTCCGAGCTGTGGTCATCCACCAGAATGCGGATGTCCACTAGGTCTGGAAGTTCGCGGACGGTGGCCTCTAACGTTTTCTCGGCGTTGTAGGCTGGTAAAACTACCGCGATGCGTTTGCCATTGATCATGCGTGGTCCGAAATAGGGCTCTTTGCACCATGATAACCGCTCCCGGGCGCCTTTGAGTTTTATCTCTGATCTGCGCAACGCCACGCGAAAGTCCCCGAGTATAGGAGAATGAATCATGTCCTCCGTACGCATGGACAAGTGGCTGTGGGCGGCCAGGTTTTTCAAGACGCGGTCGTTGGCGGCGCGGGCGTGTGAACTCGGCCGGGTTCAGGCAAACGGGCAGAACGTCAAGGCAGCCCGCGATGTCCGGATTGGAGACCTGCTGCGCGTCACCAACGACAGCAGCGACTTTGAGATCGAAGTCCTGCAACTCAGCGACGTGCGCGGCCCGGCCTCCGTTGCGCAAACGCTCTACCGCGAGACGGAGGCAAGCCGCGAGCTGCGCCTGAAAGTGGCAGCCGAGCGCAGGGCGATGAAGCAGTTCGAACAGTTACCCGCAGGCAGGCCATCCAAGCGCGACCGCCGGAGAATCATTCAGTTCCGCCAAAGGCTCAGCGGAGACCGATGACGCTGGTCGGTAGCCCCCTGAACGACGGCGCCGTGATTACGGACGACTACAATTAGAGACATCATGCAGCGCCTGATCGTCAAGACGCGCAAGAAGCGCGAAGTGGTGGACATCACCGACCGGGTGGAGCATCTGCTGGGGGATGCGCACAAGTCCGGTCTCTGCAGCCTGCTCATCCTGCATACGACCGCCGCCTTGACCACCGCTGACCTCGATCCCGGAACTGATCTCGACATGCTGGACGCCTTTGAGGCGATGGTGCCTAAGCTGCGCTATCGGCACCCGCACAATCCGGCCCACGTCCCCGACCATATTTTGTCAGCGCTGATCGGGACGTCGGTGGCTTTGCCGTTTGAGAAGGGGAAGCTGCTGCTGGGCACGTGGCAACGCGTGGTCTTGATTGAGCTGGACGGGCCCCGGGAGCGGGAGGTTGTAGCCACCATCACGGCTGAGGGATAGGCCTGGTCGGACAAGAGTGTCCGAGCCACACGCCCCCGTTTTCACTCAAAAACCGCTAATATGCTAGGTGTTTCGAGAGGGGCCTCATGAACGTTCCCGCAGCACCCCGCAAGTTGGCCGGGCGCTATGAAGTGCGACAGGTACTGGGCCAGGGCGGCATGGGCCTGGTATACCGGGCCTACGATACCGTGGTGCGCCGCGAGGTCGCCGTCAAGACCCTGCTCGATGCCCCCGATCCCGCGTCGCTCCAGTTGTTCTACAAAGAGTGCGATGTGCTGGCCTCCATGAGCCATCCCAACATCGTGGAGATCTTCGACATCGGAGAGTTTGAAGAAGAGGGCAAGGAGAAACCGTACTTCGTCATGCCGCTGCTGCCGGGAACCACCCTGGATGACTTCATTCGCAAGGCCAGCCACCGTCTGACCGTGGAACGTACCGTCGAAATCATCTCGCAGACCTGCCGCGGGTTGCAGGCGGCGCATGAACGCGGCCTGGTGCACCGCGACCTGAAGCCGAGCAACATCTTCGTGATGGAAGATGATTCGGTCAAGATCATTGACTTCGGCGTCGCGCACATGGCGGACACGCGCACCACCCGGGGACAGAAGGGGACGCTGCTCTACATGTCTCCCGAGCAGATTGAGATGAAGCCGCTGTCGGCGCTCTCCGACATTTTTTCCCTGAGCGTGGTCTGCTATGAGGCGCTGACCGGCCGGCAGCCGTTCCAGCGCGCCCGGGCCGACGAGGTGGTGGATGCCATTCTGCACCAGATTCCACCTCCCGCTTCGGAACTGAACCCGGCAGTGAGCCAGGCCATCAGCCGGGTGGTGCACAAGGGGATGGCCAAGCAGTCCTGGCACCGCTTCTCCAGCGCCCGCGAACTCGGCGACACGCTCAACAAAGCCCTGCGCGGAGAGGCCATCGAATTCTTCGACCCGTCACGCACCCGTCCCCGCGTGGAACGGGCCACCAAGGCGTTGCAGGATGGCGATTACCAGTTCGCGGGAGAAATTCTGGGAGAACTGGAGGCGGAGGGCCACCTCGATACCTCGATCGCCTCGCTGCGGCAGCAACTGGACGGCGCGGTGCGCCGCAAGACCATCACCCAACTGCTGGAGGCGGCCAAGGCGCGATTCGAGGAAGAGGAAGACCCGCTGGCGCTGCAGAAGCTGCAGGAAATCCTGCAGATGGAGCCCGACAACGCCAGCGCGCTGGCCCTCAAGAGCAAGATCGAGAATCGCCGCAGCACGCGGCAGATTGACAACTGGTATCGCCTGGCGCGGCAGCACATGGACAATCACGCCTACCCGCATGCCCGCGAAGCCTTGCAGAACGTTCTGCAATTGCGACCCAACGAGGCCCGGGCGCTGGAATTGATCGCGGAGGTGGACCGCCAGGAGCAGGAATACAACAAGCTGCGCCAGGAAAAAACCCAGTTGCATCGCGCCGCCATGGAGGCCTGGCAGAAGGGCGACGTCAGCAGCGCGCTGATGAAGCTGGGCGTGGTTCTGGAGCTGGACCGAAAAGCGCCGGATTCGTCGGTCAGCGATTCCGCCGGTACCTACCAGAGTTTCTACAACCAGGTGCGTTCCGAGCACGATGCCATGAATGCGGCGTACGCGGAGGCGCGCAAGCACCTTGCCGAGCGCAACTTCAGCAAGGCGCGGGCGCTGTGCGGCACTTACCTCACCAAGTATCCGAACAACGCGCTGTTTCAGGCCCTGAAGTATGACGTCGAGGAGCAGCAACGGCAGCAACTCTCGGCCTTCATCGCAGAAGTGGACCGCCAGGTCGAGGCAGAAGCCGATCTGGACAAGCGGGTGAACATCCTGCAGGAAGCACTGGCACAGCATCCCGGAGAAAGCCACTTTGAACGCGCGTTGCGCCTGGTGCAGGACAAGCGCGACCTGGTGAACTCAATTGTCGCCCGGGCCCACCTGCACGAGGAGCAGGGGACCTTCGGCGACGCGCTCAACGACTGGGAGATCCTGCGCACCATCTACAGCCAGTATCCCGGCCTGAAATTCGAGATTGAGCGGCTGCAGAAGCGCCGCGAGCAGCAGACGCGCATCGAGGCCAAGACCAGCCTGGTGGAGCAGGTGGATGCCTGCCTGCATTCCAGCGATTACTCCCGGGCTTTGGATCTGTTGGAAAAGGGGAAATTGGAGTTCCCCAACGACGCCGAGCTGGTGGAGCTCGAGAAGCTGGCGAACGAAGGAGTGCAGCGCAAGGCCGAAGCCCATCGCCTGATGACCGAAGGCCAGGAACTGTGCGCGCAGGGTCGGTTTGTGGACGGGTCCAAATTGTTGCGCAACGCCTACGAACTGGACGAAAACAACACGCTGACCCGGGCCGTGCTCTCCAACGCGCTGATCGAACAGGCCAAGCGCGTGGTGGACAGCAACTGGCAGGAAGCCGAGCGGCTGGCGCAACAATCGCTCGATTTGAACCCGGGTCATCCCATGGGCAAGACCATCCGCAGCCTGATTCTTGACCAGAAACGGGAGCAGGTGGTCAACGACTGCCTTTCTCAGGCCCGCAAGCTGCAAGCGGCGGCCGATTTGGCAGGCGCGTTGTCGCGTATCGAGGAAGGCTTGGCCGCCTATCCGCGGGAACCGAGATTGCTGCAGATTCAGGACACGGTGCAAAAAGAACTCCAGGCGCAGCGCCGCCAGATGCGCCGCCGTGACTTGGAGGAGTTGCGCGGTTTGGAACACGAAGCCGCCTCTGCCAACGATCCCGCAGTGAAACAAACCTTCGCGCAGCGGGCCCAGGCTCTGGCGGAGAAGTATGCGGATGATGAGGAGGTTCTTTCGGCGGCGGATGGCCTGCTGCAGCGGCTGAACCTGCCTAAGACCCAGCGGCCGAGCGCGGGCGCGAAACCTGGCGAGGAGGAAACTCTGGTTGAATTGCCCGCCGGCGTGAAGAAGTCCCCTGCGGGACCGGAGAGCGCAACCATGTCGCTCTATTCCTCTCCCACGGTTGCCATGCCGCCTCCCGCAGCGGGGGAAAGGGTCGGCCCTGCGGTCTCCGCTCCAGCGGTCACTCCGGCACCTGGCACGCCCAGCCCACTGCCTCCGCAGCCGTCACGCCCATCCGCGGCTAAGCCATCCGGTCGCCCCTCGGCGCTCGCAGGGCTACTACCAGCCTCCAAGGGGCTGAAGGTTGCCGGAGCAGCGGCTGCGCTCGTGTTGCTGGTGGTCGTATCCTGGCTGGGCATGCGGCACGGCCGTCAGGCAAGCGTACCGCCACCCGCGCTCAGCGTGCGCATCCGCACCTTGCCCTCCGGCGCCGCCATTCGCATTAACAATGAGTCGAAGGGCGTCTCCGATTTGCAGGTAGATTTGCCGCAGGGAACCTACCAGGTGGAGGCCCAGTTGGATGGCTACCAGCCGGCGACCACCTCGCTCGAGGTCAAGCCCGGCTCCCCCAACTCCATCGAACTGACGCTGCAACCCGCCCTGCCGGCCGTGAGGCTGTCTTCAGACACGGGTACAGGAAAGATCTCGTTCGATGACCAGCCCTCGGTAGACCTTGAAGGCGCTCAGTGGACGCTCGACAAGATCCCCGCGGGCGACCACACACTCAAGTTTGATGGTCCGCAGGGCGGAGTGTCCTTCACTTTCGCGGCTGATCCGAGTTCTCTTCCGGTGGTGAAGGGACCGATCACGGCTAACGGCGTCCTGGCCGTGGTGGTTGGCAACCTGGGTGGCCGGCTGCACATATATTGCAGCGACCCGGGCGCGAAGGTGAGTCTCGACGGGCAGCCTGAGGCGGAGGCAACCCCGGATGGTGTGGAACTTTCGCAAGTCGCGCCCGGCACTCACCAGCTAACCCTGACGCAGGGCAGTGACCAGTACAAGATGGATGTGGATGCGGGGCCGGCGCCGACGCTGAGCGCCTTCCTGCAGTCAGGTCAGGACATCGGCACGCTGGTGGTGGCAACCGGCCAGGACCGCGTGCGGGTTTTTCTCAACGGTCAACTGCAGAAGCAACTGACCGAAGGCGGGCAGCTGCGCGTCCCCAATCTCGAGCCCAAAGATTATGTCGTCCGCGTCTCCAAGAGTGGATTTCAGGAAGTGCCCGAGCAGAGAATCCGGATTCGCAAAGGCGAACAGAGCAAGCTGACGTTCAACCTGCTGCCGATTCCGCAATTCGCTTCGCTCTCTATTCAAAACGGAGTTCCGGGGACGGAAGTCCTGATCGACCAAACCTCAGTCGGGACGGTGAATCCCGATGGCACGCTCAACTTTGCGCAGGTGAGTCCGGGCGACCACGTGGTCGAGTTGCGCAAGGACCGTTTCAAGTCCAAGCGGGTGCAGAAGCACTTCGTGGCGGGCGCCACGGTTCCCGTCGTGGGCTCCGAGGCTGGGCTGGAGGTGGCCGCCGGCGAGGTGCGTATTACCTTCACCCCGGCGGATGCGACCGTGACCCTCGCCAAAGGCGGGCAACTCCCCATTCGAGTGACCAGCGGCGCGCCCTTGAGCCTGCCGCCCGGCTCCTACATCCTCACGGCCAAGACCGCGGATGGCCTGACCCGCACCTCCACGCTGCAGGTCGCCGCCGGTGAATCCAGGAGTCTGGACTTGCCCTTGGGCCCCAGCGGAATGTCGAAGTGGGATGACCCGGCAGGTTGGAAGGCCGAGAAGAGCTGGTTTGTGCACCGCGGCGGAGATTTCGTGCTGTACAGCGCCTCTCCCACCTCTGGAACCTTTACCTTCACCGCCATGCTGCTTAAGGGCCGCCGCCTGCAGTGGGTCTTCGATTACCTGGACAACAAGAATTACGGCTTGCTGCAGATGGACGACAACAACTTTTACCGCAGCGTGGTGCGCAATGGCGAAAAGACCGATGCCGCCAAGATTCCGCACAAGTGGGACAAGAAGACCTTCTGCACGATCCGCATACGCGTGACCCCCAACGAGATCGTCCACGAGGTGCGGGAGAAAGACAACTGGGTGACCCTGGACACGTGGAGCCAACCCGGAGTCAACCTGAGCCTGGGAAAATTTGGCTTCTACATTCCCGGCAACGACCAGGTGGCGCTATCGAACTTCAACCACTACGCGGAGCTGAGCCCGCGGTAGGCGGCAGACTCGTCAACGAGCGTGCTACTAAACGGGCTCACGGAGGATGCGTGTGCGGGCGATACGGGCGGTCTTGAAAGAACCGGCTTCGACTGTCCCTGGGTGTTTTCAATGGGTCAGGCCGGCACAGACGGGGTCTTTTGGGCCTGATTGGGCTAGGTTGCACCGTTAACGGCCAGTAAGGGTTTTAGCCCCTGGGTGCGTGCGGTTCGTACCCGGGCAGGGATTCTGAGTGTAATCGCCTTCCATGAGAAGGCCGGTCGGAGTCAAGTGGATTCTTTTGCCTTTTCGTTGAACAAGGTTTTTTCCTCCGCCGAGTCTCGCCACTGTCGCCATGCTTCCATCCGCACTCTTGAGGAGCGAGTCGTTTCGCTCGG
>DATKLE010000071.1:0-6825 GCA_035542575.1 Terriglobales bacterium
GCTGGTCATGGTTTTTCCACTGCAGTTGCACACTCCACGCTGCAAAGTTGCCGCTAAAGATTCCCTCGGAGACCACTTTCTCCTTGCCAAGCGGGACTGAGCTTTCCGATAATACGCGCGAGAGCCCCTTATTTCCGTGTACCGATACGATCGAGCGGATCTGCTTCGCATACTTCGGCTCACGGCGCGTCAGTTGGCAGGTTGGGAAAGGGCCGGACTGGTAGGCGCCGCCGACAGCTACTCCTTTTTTGATCTCCTGCAAGTCAAGAAGGTGCGCGACCTGTGCGCCCGCAAGGTGCGTCCGGCGGTGATCCGGCAATCTCTGGACGCCATGCAGAAGCAGGCGGCGGGCATGGAGAATCCGCTGCTTGAGGCGGGGGCCTTTACCACCGGCCATCATCGCATCGCCTTCCGCCATCAAGGGAAAGTTCTTGAGCCCATCGCCGGCCAGTTCATGTTCGACTTCTCTCCGCGGGAGAAGGTAGTAACCAGCACGCCCATTCCGCTGAACCGGCCCGAGCCCGTGGCGGCCGACGCAGCCACGCTTTTTGCCCGTGGCATTGCACTGGAGGAGGATCCCGGCAGCGCGACCCAGGCCATCGCTGCCTATCTGCAGGTGATTGAACTCGATCCCGGTCACGCCGCCGCTCACATCAATGTGGGCACACTCTACTACAACCGCCAGGATTTCACCCTGGCGGAGGAACACTACCGTCGCGCCATCGCGATCGACCCCCGCTATGCCCTCGCCTACTTCGACCTGGGCAATGTACTCGACGAAACCGGGCGGGTGACCGAGGCGATCCAGACCTACAATACGGCCCTGCAACTGGCTCCCACCTACGCCGACGCGCATTACAATCTTGCCCTCGCCTACGAGAAGGTGCGGGAACCGCGCAAGGCCCTGAAGCACTGGCGTGCCTACGTAAAGCTCGACACCACCGGCCCCTGGGCGGTGCACGCCCGCAACCAGATTCAGCGCATCCTGCAGTCGGACAGTCTGAAGCTGGTGCATGGCGCAAAGAGCGATTGATCCTCTCCCTTCATCTTCATGCCGACTCTGCCGCCGTTCCAGTGCTAGAATTTGGAGTTCGCCATCCTACTTCTGAAGGTTTCCTATGCCCGACACTGTGTTGCAAGCGCCAGCTCCCGCACCTCTGACCACCCTCACCGAAGACGAAATTCTCTTCCGCGACAACATCCACCAGTTCGCCGAGGAAAAAGTCCGCCCGCTGTCCAAGGAGATGGACGAAAAGGGCGTTTTCGACCACGACTTGGTCCGCGAGTTCTTCCAGCTCGGTCTGATGGGGATCGAGATCCCGGAGCAGTACGGCGGAGGCGGAGGCAAGTTCTTTGAAGCCATTCTGGCGGTCGAAGAACTGTCGCGCGTGGATGCATCCGCCGGCGTCGTAGTGGACGTACAAAACACGCTGGTGAATAACGCCCTGCTGCGCTGGGCCACCGAAGAGCAGAAGAAGCGCTATCTGCCGCGCATGGCGGCCGACACCTGCGGGGCCTATGCGCTCAGCGAAGCCGGCTCAGGCTCCGACGCATTCGCTCTTCAGACTAAGGCCGAGCTCAAGGGTAGCGACTATGTTCTCAACGGCCGCAAGCTGTGGATCACCAACGGCAAAGAGGGCGGCGTCTTCATCCTCTTCGCCACCATCGATCCGGCCGCGGGGTACAAGGGCATCACCGCGTTCATCATCGAGAAGGATTTCCCCGGCTTTAGCGTGGGCAAGAAAGAAGACAAACTCGGCATCCGGGCTTCTTCGACCTGCGAACTCATCCTGGAAGACTGCCGCGTACCTAAGAACAACGTCCTCGGCGAGGTGGGCAAAGGCTACAAGATCGCCATCGAGACCCTGAATGAAGGCCGGATCGGCATCGGGGCGCAGATGGCGGGCGTGGCCCGTGGGGCGTGGGAATACGCCTGCAAGTATGCTCAAGAGCGCAAGCAGTTCGGCAAGCCCATCGCCGATTTTCAGGGCATCCAGTTCCAGATCGCGCAAATGGCGACGGAGATTGAAGCTGCACGCCTCATGGTCTACAACTCCGCTCGCATGAAAGACGCCGGCGTTCCCTTCGTAAAGGAAGCCGCCATGACCAAGCTGTTCTGCTCGCAAGTGGCGGAGCGCGTGACTTCGCTGGCCATTGAAGTTTACGGCGGATACGGCTTTACCAAGGATTATCCTGTCGAGAAGTACTGGCGCGACTCGAAAATCGGGAAGATTTATGAAGGCACCTCCAACATGCAGTTGGCCACCATTGCCAAGCTGGTGTTGGGCGGAAAGTAGGCGACGGACATTTCCAGGCGCGGCGTTGCTCCCGTGCGGCGGGGGGCCGTGCTCGGTGCGGCCACGGCTGCCGATAGGCCGTGCCCCAACCATCCTGAAAGCCGCGCCCATAGCGGCTTCCCGGCGTCCAGTCACCCGGGTAACACATCTGGGTCACTTAATGTGCAGTAACTTGCACCCAAGTCGTCGGCCGGGGGCCCTGCAGCCGGTCGTAAGTTGCTTCCCTGGAACATCTTAAAGTTGCCTTCCCCGTTGGCGTTCAAGCTGCATTTGTCGTCTATGCCCTTTGCTCCGGGCGCAGATCGGAGTGCCCATTGCTGAACTGGACGACAGAAGAATCAATCGTAATGCCCAAGCGGAAGCACACTCTGCTTCCCGTTCTCGTGGTACTCTTCCTGATTTCCTACGGCCTGATGTCCCTGCTGGTGGTGGAGCAGGGACGCACCATTGATGCCCAACGCAATCTGATCCGGCAGTTGTTCAGCGATAGCGCCGAGTTGACTTCGCTGAAGGGCAAAGCCCTGCAGAAGCAGCACGCCGCAGCTCCAGCCCCGCCCCAGGCCGAAGGTCGAACCCAGGCGAGCCCGGAAGCCAAGGCTCAAACTCCTCCGTCCCAGGCGAGTCCGCGAGACAACGCGAAGAGCGAGCACCGTGCGGGCAAGCTCCGCCGGTTGCTTCCGCCGAAGCCGCCCAGAGACGCAGCGGACGACTCCGACGAACGCAGGATTCTGTTTTTTATCTAACTCCCAGGGGGCCAGACCGTGAAAGCTCTGGCATCTGTACTTTTGCTGTTGTCTCTTCCCGCGCCTCGCGTGATTCTGCCGCCACGCGTCCCGGTAGATCATGCAATCCCGCAGCAGGCTCGCAAAGGGGGCCGCTGGTATCTGGCCGAGTCCGGCCACGCTGTCTACTGCTATGGGCCCGTCCTGATGCTTACCGACGCCCAAGGCGGTTTGCAGCGGGTAGCGACTTTCTGCCAGGGCGAGAAGGTCATGGTTCCACTAAAGGACTAGGGGGCGCACCGAGGCAGCGGAGCCTCCGGCGATGTTCCCGCAAGGCTGATCCGCTTTCTTAATTGCTCATCCGGTTTGACTGCATCAGCAATCCCGCCTAAGATGGCACACCCGTGTTCCTTTGGCGCCCGCGTCCATGATCGGCCAGACCATCTCCCACTACCGGATCATTGAACAGCTTGGTGGCGGCGGTATGGGTGTGGTTTACAAGGCGGAAGACACCAAACTCGGACGCTTTGTCGCTCTCAAATTCCTTCCCGACGATGTTGCCCGCGATCATCAGGCCCTGGAGCGGTTTCAGCGGGAGGCCCGCGCCGCTTCGGCGCTGAACCATCCCCACATCTGCACTATTCACGAAATCGACGAAGAAGGCGGCCATGCCTTCATCGTCATGGAGTATCTGGAAGGGCAGACGCTGAAGCACCGCATCGCGGGCCGGCCGATGGACACGGAAACTCTTCTGAATCTGGGCATCGAGATCGCCGATGCGCTGGACGCGGCCCATGGCAAGGGAATCATCCATCGCGACATCAAGCCGGCAAACATCTTCATCACCAAGCGAGGACAAGCCAAGCTGCTGGACTTCGGCCTGGCCAAGCTGGGCTCGGGACGGTTTGGAACCGTGGATTCGTCGTCCGTCACTCTGCCAACGGCGCCGGTAGAGCACTTGCTGACCAGTCCGGGCTCCACCTTGGGAACGGTGGCCTACATGTCTCCGGAGCAGGTTCGTGCCCAAGACCTGGACGCGCGCACCGACCTGTTCGCCTTCGGGGCGGTGCTTTACGAGATGGGTACCGGAAATCTGGCATTTTCCGGGGCCAGCCAGGGCGTGATCTTTGAAGCCATTCTGAACCGCGCCCCCGCCGCGCCGCGTGGGTTGAATCCGGCGCTTCCGGAAAAGCTCGAGCAGATCATTCTCAAGTCACTGGAGAAAGACCGGGATCTCCGCTACCAGACGGCCGCGGAGATGCGTGGGGACCTGAAGCGGCTGAAGCGCGAGGTGGACTCGGCGCGTGCCACCAGCGGATTTCGTCCTACCGCGGCTGCCGCCACAGCCCAACCTGCGACGCAAGCAAGCGCACCGGAAACAGCCGCCCGGCCCCGGCCGGCTTGGCAGCTTGCGGCGGCTGCGCTGGCGCTGCTTGCTGTGGTCGCCGGCGCGTTCTTCCTCGGTCAGTACGTGAACCAGACCACGCCGCCTCTTTATCATTTGCTGACCTACCGGCGCGGCACGATCCGCATGGCGCGCCTGGCGCCCGACGGCAAGGCGGTCATCTACAGCGCCGCGTGGGAAGGCAACCCCGTCGAGGTCTTCACCACCCGTCCCGAAAGTCCCGAATCACGCTCGCTGGGGCTGCCGGGCGCGGAAATCCTGGCGGTGTCATCCACCGGGGAGATGGCGGTGTTGCTGTACAGTCATCAGGCCAAGTCGTATTCGAATATTGGCACTCTCGCGCGCGTGCCCCTGGTGGGCGGAGCGCCGCGAGAAGTCTTGGAGAACGTGCAGTGGGCCGACTGGTCGGCCGATGGGAACAATCTGGCAGTCGTGCGCGAGGTCTCCGGACGAAGCCGCCTGGAATATCCCATCGGCAAGTTGCTCTATGACACCGGCGGCTGGATCAGTCACCCGCGAATTTCTCCCAAGGGTGATCTGGTCGCATTCATCGATCACCCGTTTCCTGGCGACAGCATCGGAGCGGTGGCCGTCGTCGATCTCGCGGGCCAGAAGAAGACACTCTCCCGGATGCAGACCGGCGGCGCGCTCGGGCTGGCGTGGTCTCCGAATGGCAAAGAAGTCTGGTTCACCGCCACCATGGTGGGAATTGATCGCGCCCTGTACGCGGTGAGCCTGTCGGGAAACGAGCGCCTGGTGGCCCGGGTTCCCGCCGACCTGACGCTGCAGGACGCATGGCCCGACGGCCGCGTGCTGCTGACCCGCGACAATTGGCGGCGTGGCGTGGCCGTCCATGTTCCCAGCGACACGGGGGAACGTGATCTGACCTGGCTGGACTGGTCGTATCCGCTCACGCTTTCCCCTGACGGCAAGACGCTGCTGTTTCGCGAGGAGGGAGAGGGTGGAGGGCCAAGTTATGCCGCCTACCTGCGGACCACGGATGGGGCCCCTGCGGTGCGCCTGGGCGAGGGCGCCTCGATGGCCTTGTCGCCGGACGGCAAGTGGGCGCTGTGCACCCGGCCGGACGAGCCGTCGCAACTGTTTCTTCTTCCCACCAAGGCCGGTGAGGCCAAATCCATCTCGCATGAGGGCGTGACCCAGATCAATTCGACGCACGCCGTCTGGCTGCCTGACGGAAAGCACTTCGTGTTTTCCGGCAATGAGGCCAAGCACAGCGCGCGCCTGTATCTGCAGAACGCTGACGGGGGCAAGTCCGAGCCCATCACCCCCGAGGGCACCAACGTGACCGATTTCGCGGTGACTCCGGACGGCAAACAAGTGGCGGCAGTGGGGCCGGATGGCGCTGGGTATCTGTACCCGATCGGAGGGGGCGATCCCCATTCCATTCCGGGGATGGAGGCAGGGGAGATCCCGGTTCTGTGGGACGAAAGCGGCCGTTCGCTGTACGTATACCGGCCGAGCGAATTACCGGCCCGCGTCTATCTGCTGGATGCCAGCACCGGCAAGCGCGCCCTGTGGAAGCAGTTGATGCCGCCCGATCCCTCCGGCGTCGAATACATTGGCCCCATGTTGCCCACGCCGGATGGGAAGACGTATGTGTACGGCTACCGCCGGCTGTTGTCGGATCTGTATCTGGTGGAAGGTCTGAAGTAGTCCCCGTCTCTTCATTAGTCCCCACGGCCGCGCTGAAATCCGGTACATTCTCCTGATGCCGAAGTTCGAAAAGCACATCTTTGTCTGCGGCAACCAGCGCCCGTCGGGGCATCCGCGCGGCTGCTGCGATCCTAATGCCAAGGCGGAGCTGCAGAAACTGTTCAAAGAAAAGCTGAAGGCACGCGGGCTGAAGGGCAAAGTGCGAGCCAACCAATCCGGCTGTCTCGACCAGTGCGAACACGGGCCCAACCTGGTGGTCTATCCCGAGGGCGTGTGGTACGGCGGGGTGACGGCGGCGGATGTGGACGAGATTATCGAGTCGCACATCATTGGCGGAAGGCCGGTGGAGCGGTTGCGGCTGGCGGAGGAGTGCATCAATACTGAAACCTGCGAGCACAAACCGCGGAAGATGGTCCAGCCAATCGAACTGAGTAGGGATCCTTCGACTGCGTAGCCCCTTCGCAGCGCGAAGGCGCGACTTCGCTCAGGATGACAATCGTGACAGTCTGACACTTTACTGGTAGGCCCGGCAGGAATCGAACCTGCAACCCTCGGATTAGAAAAACGGGGTAGGCCATGAGCAAGTGCGGCAATGTCAATGCACTGTTGCCGTTACGATTTGGCACAGTGAGTGCTAGGTGACGTCAAGTTCGGCTAGATTCGGGCAGAATGGTGACAGAACGGTGACAAAAACCGAACCTGTGAGGCTGCCACTATGGGGCACTTC
>DATKLE010000072.1:0-39211 GCA_035542575.1 Terriglobales bacterium
ACTGCTGGGATTGCTGGTGAAGATGCGAACCAGGCGCCCGGTATCGGGCACGGGAATGGGGCGCAGCCACATCTGATCCACCAGGCTGAAGATGGCGACATTGGCCCCAATCCCCAGGGCCAGAGTGACGGTGGCCATCAGAGTGAAACCCGGGGCTTTCCGCAGCATGCGGAGACCGTAACGGAGATCCTGCAGTAAGGTGTCCATATCACTCGTATCTCAAGGCGACCATGGGATCGACCTTCGTCGCCCGCTGCGCCGGGACATAGCATGCCAGCGCCGCGATGCCGGTCAGCATCAGGGCCACACCGGCAAAGGTCAGGGGATCGGTGGCGCTCACCCCGAAG
The DNA here is from genome assembly GCA_035542575.1 of Terriglobales bacterium. Lineage (GTDB taxonomy): Bacteria > Acidobacteriota > Terriglobia > Terriglobales > Acidobacteriaceae > JAIQET01. Next base: position 348 of record DATKLE010000072.1, read on the forward strand.
AGCATGCTGGCCATCAGGCGGGTGAGCCCTACCGCCGCCACCAGACCGATGCCCACGCCGATCAGCGCCATTTTCGTGCCCTGCCCCAGAATCAGGCGCAGAACGTCCCCGCGCTGCGCTCCCAGCGCCATACGAACGCCGACTTCGTGGGTGCGCTGGCCCACAAAATAGGAGAGGACGCCGTAGATTCCGATGGCGGAGAGCACCAGAGCCAATCCGGCAAAGATCCCGAGCAGGGTCATGGTGAAGCGTTGGGCAGCAATCGAATCGGAGACGATGCGCTGCATCGGCACGAAGTCGTAAACCACCGCCTGGCTGTCGAACTGGGTGGTCGCGTTCCGCAGCGCAGCGCTCGCGCCCTCCGGGGCGCCGTGAGTGCGCGCAACCGCCGCCAAACCCTTGGCGATCAGAGGCGCGAACTGGTCAGGAATCTGATCGAACGGCAGATACAGCCCCGAATCGAGGTTGTCGTGCGGTTTGGCGCCCAGGCCCCAATGGTTGATATGGCCGACAATCCCGACGATTTCCGGTTGCTCATCAAACAGTCCGAGATTCAGCCTTTTGCCGATGGGATCCTGGTTGGGGAAGAACTTCCGGGCGAAAGTTTCGTCGATCACGGCGACCTTGACGGACTTCTCGTTGTCCTGCGGAGTCAAAAGCCGGCCGCGGAGCAAGGGGATCCGCATGGCTTTCCAGTAATCCGGCGTGACCGCATAGAACAGCGACCAGTTCATCTCGTGATCGGAAGCCGGCTTGGGCTCACCCTCGTGCCAGAACGGCAGTTCGGAATCTCCGGTCATAGGCAGCGAACCGGCGAGCAGGGCCACGCTGTCGACTCCAGGGACGGCGGCATAACGCTGCGTAAGTTCGCGATACGACGCCCGCACCAGGGCCGCGCTCGAGCTTTTTGGCGGAGACAGGGTGACGCTGAAGCTCAGAGCCTTCTGCGGATCGAAGCCGGGATCGTCAGTCCACAGCGCGGCCAGAGTACGCAGCATGAGGCCGGCGCCCACCAGCAGCACCAGAGCCAAGGCAGTTTCGAGAATCATGAATACGTTTTGGGTTCGGTGATGCGAGCCGGTGGTTCCGCGCCCGCCTTCTTTCAGAGTCCCGTGCAGGCCGGGCCGTGAGGTCTTCAATGCCGGCGCCAGCCCAAACAAGATGCCGGCTGCCAATGAGAGGCCGAGGGTAAAGAGCAGCACTCGCGCGTCGAGGTGAACTTCATCGGCGCGGGGTAGCGCCGCGGGTACGGCGGCCAGCACCGCCTGCGTCCCCCACTTGGCGATGGTGATGCCGAGGGTTCCGCCTGTAAGCGCCAAGAGCACGCTCTCCGTCAGCAACTGCCGCACCACCCGCGTCTGGCTGGCGCCCACGGCAACGCGGATAGCGAACTCGCGGGTTCGTCCCGTGGAGCGCGCCAGTAGCAGGTTGGCCACGTTCGCGCAGGCAATGAGCAGGACGAATCCCACTGCCCCCAGGAGCACCAGCAGAAAGGGCTGGACGTTGCCCACGACGTCGTGCTTGAGCAGGTCCATATAGGCGCTGACGCCGGCATTGGCCTCGGGGTAGGCGGCGGCCAAATTGCGGGCGACGGCGTCCATGTCAGCTTGCGCCTGCTGCAGAGTGACTCCCGGCTTCAGCCGGCCAATCGCATAACCGCCCATGCCGACCCGGCGGTCGCGAAAGGTCACGTCGTCCCACTGCCCGATGGGAACGAAGAGGTCGGACGGACTCATGAAGGGATATCGTCCCCCTACCACGCCGACCACGGTATAGGCCTTGCCGTCAATGGTAAGGATCTTGCCGACGATGTCCGGAGAGGCTGCGAACTTGCGCTTCCACAGCCCGTCGCTCAAGAGCGCCACGGGAGCGGCGCCGACCTGATCTTCCTCGGGGCGAAATTCCCTTCCCACCTCCGGGTTCACTCCCAGCAGGCGGAAGAAGCCGGCCGAAACCATGTGGCCGTGCAAGCGTTCGGAAGCCCCCGCGTTTGTCAGATTGAAATCGTCCGGACGCAGCGCCGCCATCGCCGCGAAGGTGTGGTTGTCCTTCTGCCAGTCCAGAAAATTCAGGTAAGGGATCGAACCCTGGGCGAACTGTGTCGTCCTCGAATAGATGGCGATCAGCCGGTTGGGCTCGCGATAGGGCAGCGCATTGAGCAGCACCCCGTTGACCACCGAGAACAACGCGGTGTTGGCGCCGATGCCGAGGGCCAGGGTGATGACCGCAACCGCCGTGAATCCCGGCGATCGCAGCAGCATGCGCAAGCCGTAGCGAATGTCCTGCAGCAGGGTTTCCATAGGCTCACTCGTAACGCAAGGCTTCGACTGGATCCACCTTCGCCGCGCGGCGCGCCGGCAGATAGCTGGCGAACAGCACGGTGGAGCTCAAGATCAATGCCGTCAGCAACAGCGTAACGGGGTTAAACAGGCTCACCTGGAACAGCAGGCTGGAGAGAGTTCGTCCGACGGCGAAGGTGGCGAAGACGCCGAGGGCCAAACCAATGGCCGCCAGGCGCGCCCCTTTGCCGAGCACGAGCCGCAGGACATCGCCGGGCTGCGCGCCCAGCGCCATACGGATGCCGAGCTCGCGGGTGCGCAACCGGACGGTGTAAGTGATGACTCCGTACAGGCCGAGAGCCGCCAGCAACAACGCCAGACCTGCAAAGATCGTCAACAACACCAGGAGGAAGCGGCGGCCCAGCAGCGAGTCGTCCACCCGCTGCTCCATGGTCTTGAAGTCGTAGAGCGGCAGGTTCGCGTCCACCGAACGGATGGCCGACTGCATCGGGCCCGCCAGACCTTCGGGATGGAGGCGATCGGTGCGGACCACGACCCCAACCGCCTGCGCCGGCGACTGCGCCAGCGGCAGGTAGTAGAAGCCCTCGGTGGTGTCCGCTTCCAGGGACGAACTCTTGGCATGCGCCACCAGGCCCACAATGGTCATCTTGGGAGAGCCGTCGCCGAAGGAGATGTGTTGTCCGATCGGATCCTCGTTCGGCCAGTACCGCCGCGCCAGGGTTTCGTCGATCACCGCCACCGGCTGAGTCTTGAGGCGGTCCTCGGGGGTGAAGACCCGCCCGCGCAGCACCGGGATGCGAAGCGTTTTGAAGTAGTCCGAGGAGATCCGGCGGATATTGCCGTGCGGGCCGGGATCGTTGGGAGGCACCGTCTTGCCTTCGATCTGAAAGGACGCCATGGCGCTGTTGCTGGTGAAAGGCAGCGCATCAATCAGAGCGGCGCTGGTCACGCCGGGGATGTTTTTCAGCTGCTCCTCGGCCGAGGTCAGGAAGGCGGCCTGCTGCTCGTCGGTCTTGTACGTTGTAGGCGGCAGGGAGAGCGCCGCTGACATCAGGCCGCGGGGTTCAAAGCCGGTCTCCACGCGCTCGATTTGCGCCATGCTGCGCAACAGCAGGCCCGCGCCTACCAGCAGCACCATGGCGAGCGCAATCTCGGCCACTACCAGGGTGGAACGCAGGCGCTGGCGGATGTGGCTGGAGGTTTCGGAGCGGCCGCCCTCCTTCAGCGCCTCGTAGAACGCCACGTGGGTCGCGTGCCAGGCCGGAGCCGCGCCGCAGAACAGGGCGCAGAGTCCGCCGAGAATGGCGACAAACAGCAGGACTACTCCGCCCACGTGCACCAGGAGGTTTTGCATCAGGCCCTGCGGCGCCAGCAGCAGCAAGAGTGGAATCGCCACCTTGGCCAGCAACAAACCGAAGGCGACTCCTGCCACCGCCAGCAGCAGGCTCTCCACCAGGGCCTGCTGCACCAGGCGTCCGCTTCCCGCCCCGAGCGCGATCTGGATGGAGACCTCGCGTTGCCGGCCGGAGGCGCGGGCCAGCTGCAAGCCGGCGATGTTGGCGCAGGCAATCAGCAGCACAATGCCCACGGCCACCAGCAGCACCAGCAAAGGCCGGCTCATGTTTCCGGCGACGAAGTCCACCAGGGGCATGGCAAACATGCCCCAGCCAGAAGCGGCGCTGAAACTGTTCTGACCCTCGGCTGCGGCCGCCGCGGCCGCTCGCTGCTGTAAATAGAGATTGGCCTGTGCCAAAGTCACGCCGGGCCGCAGGCGCGCCGCGGCGAACAGAAATTCGTTGTGGCGGTATTTGCTGTCGAAGTAGCGTCCGGGCGGCAGGGCGATCGGAACCCACAGCTCCGCCTGGTTGGGCCAGTCGAATTCCGGTCCCATGACGCCCACGACCTGGTAGGACTCCTGATTCAACAGCAAGGAACGCCCGAGGATGGAAGGGTCTCCGCCGAATCGGCGCCGCCAGGTGCGATAGGAGAGCACCACTTCATGCTCCGCTCCGGGCTGGTCTTCTTCGGGCCGGAACACGTGTCCAAGCTGGGGACGCGCCCAGAACACATCGAACCACTGCCAGGAAACCTTGGCGCCCGTCAGGCGCTCCGGGGTGACGCCGTCGCCGCCATAGTTGAAGGCGGCATTTTGCAGGACGGCGGCTGAGGTAAAAACGTCCTTCCCCAATAAGGCATCGCCAAAATCCGTCGGCGAGAAATTGATGTTTTGCAAGTCGCCAAAGCCGTACTTGGCGCGCAGCGCTAGCACACGGTCGGGATGGGGGATGCCGCTGGGATTAAGGAGAACCGCATTCATCACGCTGAAGACCGCGGTATTTGCGCCGATGCCGAGCGCTAGCGTGAGCACGGCCACGAGGGCAAATCCGGGTGACTTCGCCAGAATGCGGAAACCGTAGCGGGTATCCTGGAGCAAAGTTTCCATACATTCACCCCTGACGGAGAGCAGTTATGGGTCAACGCGGCGCGGTGGCCCTCAGCTCACCTCGACGCTCTCTTCCACCACCCGGCCGTCGAACAGATGAATCTGGCGCTCGGCGTGGGAGGCGAAGCGGGGATCGTGAGTCACCATGCAGATGGTTGCGCCTTCTCGGTGCAGATCGCGGAGCAGGTCCATGACCGCCTCGGCGTTGCGCGAGTCGAGGTTGCCGGTAGGCTCGTCGGCGAGCAGGATCGAGGGGCTTCCGGCCAAGGCGCGAGCCACGGCGACGCGCTGCTGCTGGCCTCCGGAGAGCTGCGACGGATAGTGCTTGGTGCGGTGGTTCATCCCCACCCGCTCCAGAGCCTGTTGCACCCGGGTCTTGCGCTCCGCCGACGACATGCCGCGGTAGGTTAGGGGCAGCTCGACGTTCTCGTACACGTTGAGATCGCCGATGAGATTGAAGCTCTGAAAGATGAATCCTATTTCGCGGTTGCGGATGCGCGAACGTTCGCTGATGTTCAGTTGCGCCACGGAATGCTCGTTGAGCATGTAGGTGCCGTCGCTCGGAGAATCCAGCAGACCAATGAGCGCCAGCAGCGTGGACTTGCCCGAACCCGAAGGGCCGGCAATCGAGACATACTCGCCCTTGCGAATCTCCAGGTGGATCCCGGAAAGCGCATGGGTCTCAACCTCATCGGTGTAAAAGACCTTGGTGATGTTCTCCATCCGAATCAGAGTGCCGTCGGTCATTGAGTCGTCCTTTCCGGGTCTCGGGTCCCGGGTGTCAGGTCTCGAGTCTCGGGTCTCGGGTCTCGAGTCTCGGGTCTCGGGTCTCAAGACAAGGCATCAGCCGTCGACTTCCGACCTAGAGTCATTCACAACTCAGTTTGGACATCTGAATCCTGAGACCCGAGACCTGACACCTGACACCTGCTTTATTCCAGTTTCACGCGATCAAAATTGTCCCAACGCGACATATCGGACAGGATGACCTGATCGCCTTCTTTCAAACCCTGCACGATCTCGACGGTGTTCACCGAGCTGCGGCCGAGTTGGACCTGGGCGCGCACCGCGGTCTGGCCATCGGGTTCGAGCTTGAACAGCCCAACCGTGCTCTTCTCCTGTCCAAAAGCCGGACGGCCCACATAAAGGATGTCGGCGATGCGCTCCAGATCGATCGTGCCGTCCACGCTGAGGTCAGGGCGGGCGCCTTGTGGCAGCGTCCCGTCCAAACCGACGTCCACCGTGACCGTGCCATTCTGTACAGACGGATCAATGCGGATTACGTGACCGGGGATTATGCCATTGTGGGTATCAATGGAGGCGGGCTGACCCAACTGGATGTCCTTGGCTTGAGTTTCCGCGACCTTCAACTCGGCCTTGAGCCGCTCCGGCTGGACGACTTTGGCAAGCGTAGTTCCGGGGGTCACCCACTGGCCGACTTTCAAGGTCTGCTCCTGCAGGACACCGTCGGTGCCGGCGCGAACGTGGAGGCCTGCAAGCTGGCTCTGTTTAAGCTGGGCCAGGGCGCGGAACTGCTCGACCTCCGCCTGCTTGGCCTGGAGCTGGGCTTCGAGCACTTGTCCGGCATTGGCCAGGCGCTGGCGTTCGACCTGGTTTACGGTGGCCAACTCGCGTTCCTTTTGAGTGGAAACCTTCAGGCTGTTTTCGGAGATGACCCCGAGCTTTTGCAGAGCGGAATCGGTTTCGGCCTGCATTTTGGCCTGGCTGTATTCGGACTCGGCCTTGGCCGCTTCGGATTTCTGGGCCAGGACCTGGCTGGCCAATTGCATCTCCAGGTTCTTGTAATCGGCTTCTGCCGCCTTCAGCTTCCACTCAGCGTCCAGCGCTTCCTGTTGCAACTGCGGGTTGCTGAGGTCGAGCAGAATAGTGTCCGGCTTGACGGCGGCTCCGGGGAGCACGGGAATGCGATCCACGCGTCCCTCGGTGACCGCGGGAATCCAGCGGATTTCCACCGGCACCAGGGTGCCCAGCCCGCGAACCTGGCGCAGCATGGGACCGCGCTTCACGGTATCGATCCAGACGGTGGAGCGTTCTACCGTGGGCGCGGCTGGCTTCAGTCGCGAGAGGCCCATGGTGACGAGCGCAATCAGCGCGACTCCCACTGCGGCGTAGAGAATGCGACGGCGGCGGCGTTGCTTTGCTCCCGAGGTGCGGGGAATATCCATCTCATCCAGCTAAGGCACGCGCCGTGCCAGCCTATAGTACAGGTAAGCCTTTGATCTGGAGGAAGATACGTCCAAGCTGCGGTCGCTGAAGGACATCTCAGTGTCCACTCCTGGGAAGCGAGTGTTCGGAAACAGACACTCGAGGAATGGCCAGAAGCGATCCACTGGGGAGTGGCGCCTATCGCCGCACCATTGCCTCAGTGAACCATGGCCGGTCCACCACCTCTGGGCTTCCGCATCAGGAAAATGAGGGGGAACATCACCACAAACATGATGGCAAGAAACAGGAACGCGTCATTGTAGGAGAGGATGGCGGCCTGTCGCTGCACCAGTCCCCAGATGGCACGATCGGCCTGCCTGGCCGCGGTCACCACGTCGCTGCCCTGTGCCACGAAAAAGGCGCGCAGGTGTTCAAGCATCTGACGAGTCTGCAGGTCGGCGGAAGTGACGTGGCGGCCGAGCACGTTGATATGAGCCTGCTGCTGGCGGACCTGGATGGTCTCCACCATGGAGATTCCGATGCTGGCCCCGAGATTGCGCATCAGGTTAAAGATGCTGGTGGCATTTCCCATACGCTCTTTGGGCACAGGATCATTGGTCGTGGTGGTCAGCGGCACAAAAATCAGGCCCAGTGCGGCACCCTGCAGCATGAGCGTCCACCAGAAGTTCCAAAAGCCCACGTCCAGGCTGAACTGGGAAAGCCGGTACATCGCCAGCGCGGAAGTGAGAAACCCCGCAGCCAGCAGCTTGCGGGAGTCCACCTTGCCGACCAGAATGCCGATGAAGGGCATGGCCATAAACGAGGCCAAACCGCGCGGCAAATTGGTTACACCGGCGTGGGTGGCGGTGTAGCCGAGCAGCTCCTGCATCAACAACGGCAGCAGCACGGTGCTGCCGTAGAGCACGAAGCCAACAATGGTCATCAAGAAGGTGCCAATCGCATACGACCGGTAACGGAAAATGGTCAGGTCGATGATGGGGTGATCGGCCTTCAGTTCACGAATGATGAGCCCGGCCAGGCCGATAAACGCCAAGGTGGCCAGCACGCGAATGAAATCTGAACCAAACCAGTCCGATTCCTGACCCTTGTCCAGCATGATCTGCAGCGAGCCGATACCCAGGGCCAGCAGGCCGATGCCCCAGTAGTCGACTCCTGTGCGTTCCTTGCGCAGGTAAGCAGGATCGAAGACGAACATCTGGGTGAGGATTAGGGCCAGCAGGCCAATCGGGACATTAATGTAAAAGACCCAACGCCAACTGTAGTTGTCTGTAAGCCAGCCACCAGCCACGGGACCGAGCATGGGCGCAACCACGATGCCGAGCGCCCAGAAGGCCATGGCCTGGCCGCGTTTTTCCGGAGGGAATGACTCCAGCAGAATGGCCTGCGACAGGGGCTGCAGGCCTCCACCGCACGCCCCCTGGATGACGCGGAAGACGATGAGAAAGCCCAGGGAGGGAGCCAGCCCGCACAAGAAGGAGGCCGCGGTAAAACCGGTGACGGAAAACATGAGCAGGCGCTTGCGACCGAAGCGGCTGGCCAGCCATCCGGTCATGGGCAGAACAATGGCGTTGGCAACCAGATAGGATGTGAGGGTCCAGGTGGCTTCATCGGTGCTGGAGGAAAGGCTGCCGGCGATGTGCGGGAGGGAGACATTGACCACCGTGGTGTCGAGCACTTCCATAAAAGTGCTGGACATCACCGCCACCGCAATCAGCCACGGGTTGATCCCTAGGGGTGCATCAGTGCTGGAGGCCATAGGACAATAAGAGATTGTGCCATGCCGGGGAACGATTCGCACAAACGGGAACCCAGTTGGAAGCTGGTTCTGCGGGCCCTCCGATCCCGCAACTACCGGCTATTTTTCGGCGGCCAGAGCGTCTCGTTGATTGGCACCTGGATGACCCGCATTGCCACCGCCTGGCTGGTGTACCGCCTGACCCACTCGGCCTTTCTGCTGGGGGTGGTGGCCTTTGCCGGACAGGTTCCGACATTCTTTCTGGGACCGTTCGCTGGCGTCTGGGTGGACCGCTGGAACCGGCATCGCACTTTGGTGGTCACGCAGGTGCTCTCCATGCTGCAGTCGTTCGCGCTGGCGGTGCTGGCCCTGCGCGGGACCATCACCATCGCGGACATCCTCTGGCTGAGTCTGGCCCAGGGCATCATCAACGCCTTCGACATGCCGTCCCGCCAGGCATTTGTGGTGCAAATGATCGAGAGGCGGGAAGACCTGGGCAATGCAATCGCTCTTAACTCCTCCATGGTGCACGTGGCCCGGCTTCTGGGACCCTCGATTGCCGGCCTGGTGATCGCCGCCGTGGGCGAGGGATATTGCTTCCTGATCGATGGTTTCAGTTACATCGCCGTGATCCTCTCGCTGCTGGCCATGAGAATTGCGGCGCTTCCGCAAGCCAGAAAAGACAGGGCCGTGCTCCACGATCTGAAAGAGGGATGGATCTACGCTACCGGTTCGGTACCCATCCGCTCAATTCTCCTGTTGCTGGCGCTGGTCAGCGTGGCGGGTGTGCCTTACACCACTCTCATGCCCATCGTCGCGGGAGCGGTGCTGCACGGCGGACCGCACACCCTGGGCTTCCTGATGGGCGCATCGGGGGCCGGGGCCCTGATCAGTGCGATGCTGCTGGCGGCGCGCCGCAGTGTGTCGGGGCTCGAGCGGGTGGTGGCGGTCGCGGCAGCCGTCTTCGGCGCCGGGTTGATCGGCGTCGGCTCCTCCCGCCAGCTCTGGCTTTCCCTGCTGTTGATGCCCATCGCCGGCGGCGCCATGATGCAGCAAGCCGCCGCCAGCAACACCATCCTGCAAACCATCGTGCACGAGGACAAGCGGGGCCGGGTGATGAGTTTTTTCTCCATGGCGTTCATGGGAATGGCCCCCTTCGGCAGTCTGCTGGCTGGCTCGCTGGCAAGCAAGATTGGGGCGCCCAAGACTTTGGTCCTCGGGGGCGCTATTTGCATCCTAGGCGCGGGCTGGTTTGCCCACTATCTGCCGACCATCCGCGAGCGGGGGCATCCCCTGGAGCGTGAGCAGGGCGTCATTCCGGAAGTTGCGCGCGGGGTGGAGAGCGCGGCCGCGTTGCAGACCCCGCCGGAGGAATGAGCCCCAAGGAGGATTCCCCGGACATGCGTACCAGCATTCCCCCTCGCGCCGTTGACCGGGCGCAGGTCAGCGTCCTTCGGGACGCTGTGATTGGGATCACGGCACGGTCTGCTGCCCTCCGGCAGAATGAGAACTGCGGGAGGAAGGAATGGAACCGTTCCGTTTTCATCTATTCGTCTGCACCCAGGAGAAGCCAGAAGGCGTGCCGTCGTGTCCCGCCAAGGGATCGTGGCAGGTGCTGGGGGCGTTGCACCGGGAATTGCATGCGCAAGGGCTGAGTGACGATGTGCATGTCACCACCAGCGGATGCCTGGGGTTGTGCGACCACGGGCCGGTCATGATCGCCTATCCCGACGGCGCGTGGTACCGGGAGGTTCAGGTCGAAGATGTTCCTGAGATTGTGGCCTCGCACCTGAAGTCCGGCAAAGCTGTGGCGCGCAAGTTGTGGACCGACGCCGGCGCGATAAAGGCGGAGATCCTCGACCATGTCGCGCATTACCTGGCGATGGTGAAGGCGCGAGACGAGGCGGGCGTTCTGCCCGACGATCTCAACGAAACCATTCGCGGCTTTATGTCGAGCCGGGCGGTGCTGACGGCGCTGGAACTCGATGTGTTTACGGCGGTGGGCGCGGGTGCTTCGATACAGGAAGTGGCGGGCCGAATTAACGCCAACGAGCGAGCAACCGAGATGCTGCTCAACGCGCTGGCCAGCCTCAAACTCCTGGAGAAGACAAACGGGACCTTTCACAACACGGCCGCCAGCGCCCGTTTTTTTGTGGAAGGCTCGCGCGACAGCGCGCGCGCAGGACTGATCCACATGGCCAACCTGTGGCACCGCTGGTCCACTCTCACCGAATGTGTGCGCGAGGGAACTGCGGTGCAGACCCGAGGTCGCGATGCCAGCTCGACCCAGGCCTTCATCGCTGCCATGGACCGGAATGCGCGCGAGCGCGCGCGAGCGGTCGTCGAGGCGGTGGGATGCGAGGGCATCCGCCGCCTGCTCGACTTGGGAGGCGGTTCTGGAGCCTACTCCATTGCTTTCGCGAGGGCCATTCCTGGATTGCGGGCCGAGGTGCTGGACGTTCCCGAAGTGCTGCCTCTGACCCAGGAGTACATCCGCAAGGCGGGGCTCGCCGACCGCGTGCACACGCGGCCGGGCGACATGCTGCACGATCACCTGGGAGAGGGTTACGATGTGATTCTGCTCTCCGCCATTTGTCACATGTTCTCGCCGGAAGAGAATCGTGGGTTGTTTCAGCGCGCCGGCGCGGCCCTGGCCCGAGGCGGGAAATTGGTGGTGCAGGACTTCATCCTGGAGCCGGACAAGACCGCGCCCCGCTTTGCCGCCCTGTTTGCTCTGAACATGCTGGTCGGGACACGGGCAGGCAGCAGTTACAGCGAGCCGGAATATGCGGACTGGCTCGGGCAAGCCGGCTTCGGAGAAATCCGCCGCGTGCGCCTGCCCGGCCCCAGCGGGTTGATGATCGCGACCAGAGCCGTGTAGCGCCGGCGTCCCGCCGGGGCCGGCGCTACACAGAACTCACCCCACCCGCGTTATTCCCCGCTACCTGGTTCCGGCGCGTGCATCACCCGGTAGGTGTTGCCGCCATTCGACCAGACCAGCAACAGCGCATCCTGTCCCTTGGGCACTGTGGACAGGGCCTCTTTCACCTCGTCCGCGCTGTGCATGGGCTTGCGGTTGACTTCGACGATCACATCGCCGCGCTGCAGTCCGGCGTTGTCCGCTGAACTGCCCGGCGCAACCTGGCTCACCACAGCGCCGTGCAAGTCGGCTGGCGCCTGGATCTCCTGGCGCACTTGCGGCGTCAGATCGCTGAGTCCGACCCCCCAGCGCATCTTGCCGTGTTCTTCGCCGCTGCCGGAGCTCTCGTTGTCGCTCTTGCTCATGTCGCCCAGGGTGACCGGGACGGCCATGGTCTTTCCGTCGCGCAACACCTCAAGTTCCACCTTGGTGCCCGGTTGCTTCTGGCCGATCACGACCTGCAGGTGTCCGGCATCACGCACGGTCTGGCCGTCCACGCCGGTGATGACGTCCCCTTCTTTCAGCCCCGCGCGCGCGCCGGGAGAATCGGAATCCACATGCGAGACCACCGCGCCACTCGCCTGTTTGAGGTCGAAGAACTTGGCGTTGTCAGGCGTGACATCGTTGATGCTGATACCGATGTAGCCATGGCTGACCTTGCCGTACCGGATCAGTTCCTCGGTGGTAGGCCGGGCGATCTGGGAGGGAATGGCGAATCCCATGCCGGAAAACCCGCCGGTCTGCGAGATCAGGAAGGTGTTGATGCCCACGACCTGGCCGCGCGCATCCACCAGCGGGCCGCCGGAGTTGCCGGGGTTGATGGCGGCGTCAGTCTGGATGAATTCGCCAGGCTTGCGCGGATCATCGTTGTAAGGGTTGGCGCGGTTGATGGCGCTCACGATGCCGCGCGTCACCGTAAATTGCAGGCCGAGCGGATTGCCGAAGGCCAGGACTGTCTGTCCGGGCCGCAGCGCCGTGGAGTCGCCCCAGGGGATGCTGGCGAAATTGGTCCCGTTCACTTTGATGACGGCCAGATCGGTGAGCGGGTCGGTGCCGACCAGTTTCGCGGGCAGCACGCGGCGGTCGCTGAGCGTCACGCGGATGTCGGTGGCGCCATGCACCACGTGATCATTGGTGACGATGTAGCCGTCGGGAGAAATGATGATCCCGGTGCCAATGCCATGCTCGATCCGCGGCCTCTGCTGAAATGGCTGCCCGAAGAACGGACCGAAGAAGCGCCGGAACTCCGGAGGAATCTGGCTTTCGTCGGGCCCCTGGCCGTCATCTGAGCCTTGTCCGCCGAGCGCGGCGGCCGGCCTGGCCTTGGCAGTAACGGCGACGTTGACCACCGCCGGGGTGACCCGCGCCGCCAGGGTTTCCATGGCCTGGTCGAGCGACAGCAGGGCGCTGACGCTGCCGGCATCCAGCGGAGCCGCCGGAGGCGCCGCTTCCGCGGCCGTGGCCGCTACCGGCTTGGCGAACTCATAGGTCACAAACGAAGCTGCTAGGGCCAACGCCAACGCGGGCGCAATCAGCCTCCGTTTGGCTTTGGCCGTCCAACGCTTTCTGATCCACTCTTTCATTTTCTTCACCATCCTTTAGGTAGTTAATATTGCAACTAATTCTTTAGTTCATTGTCCGGAAAGTCCGTCTGTCGGCTTGCGGCACGTTGCCTAGATGGATTTCCGGGAAATTCCTTTTGCGGCCGGACTGGCTGCCTGGCGCAGCACGGTCACCCGCCACACTGCGATCTGCCACTCGGTCATGCCCGTGGGAGCGTAGCTTCGACTCTCGACGAAGAGAAGAAATGTCTCCGGGACCGGCTCTGCCTGACGTACATCGGAAGCCTTGGCCGGTACCGCCCGGGGCACGCTGGCCTGCGGCGTCAACCGGGCCGAGATGGCGGCGGGTGGCTGGTCCGCCCTCGGGGTGAATGGCTTGGGCTTCGCTTCAGCTACCAGGGCCTGCGAACCAGGACGCTGCGCATCGTGGCCGGCCTCCGGAACACGCGCCTTCGCGATGACGTCGGCAGTCGGAGCAGGCGGCGGCGCGACAGGATTCGTTGACGGAACCACAGCAACAACTCTGGGGGCTGAGCTGTCGGTGAAGGCGACCAATTGCGGCGCGCGGGCCAGAAGAGCCACGCTCATGCAGGAAGACACCGCCACCAGAGCCACGGCCGGCTTCCACACCCGGGTGGCGCTTGGCCGGTTGACATCCAGGATCTGCGCAACCCGCCGCGAGGTCTGGCCAATGCGGTTCACCGCTGCCTGGGCCAGCGCAACACCGCGCTTGAGCAAGTTTTTCTCTGCGAGATGCACCAGGCATTGCGCGTAGGCGCGTGGATTTGCGGTCTCCGCCAGCACGGCATCATCACAGGCCATCTCGCGCTCCAGGGAAATCCTCGGCTCAATCCACCACACCACGGGATGGAAGAACAGCAGGGCCTTGACGATCTTCTGCAGAAGGTTGGTCCAGTCGTCCCAGCGCCGCAAGTGTGCCAGTTCGTGCAAAAGCACGGGCTGGAGCTCCGCCGCAGACAACTCTTCCATCAGGCCAGCGGGCAGGACGACCGCAGGCTGGAAGAAGCCGATGGCGGTGGGCGCCTGTACGCGATCCGAAACGCAGAGGAGAGCGCTCCTGGCTCCCGCGTGCCGGGCGATGGTTTCCTGCAAAAGCGGATTGAGGCGTTCAGGATCGAGTTCTGTGCACGTCTTGCGCAAATCGTACAAGTGCCACAGGCCCAAGCCGACGCGGACCAAACCCGCGGCTGCAATAGATATCCAAGTCAGGAACAGATACAGAGCCCAGGAGCCTGGGATGGTAATCGCCGACCGCGCGGCCAGCGCACCCGACGGGACGTGACCCGAACCGCTCACCCACGCCCCGCCAAAGACCGCCAGAACGCCGATGCCGCCGAGCACGGAAAACCACACCGCAAAGCGAGTGCCCGAGTTCTGTCGGCGGGCGAAGCGCAACAACAATGCGGCCACAAGGGAGAGGAATAGCCCGCCCACGAGACAATCCACCATACGCTGCACCGAGAACTGGGCGATGGCGTTCAGGTCGAGGCTGGGCGTCATATCAGGCTCCCTTGCTCCCTTCCACCAGCTTGCGCAGGCGATCCAACTCCTCGGCATCGAGCTCCTCGTCTTCGAGGATGTTCAACACCAGCAGCTCGTGGGAATTTTTGAAGAAACGGTGCACGAGGTGGCGTATTTCGAAGCGCGTGGCGTCCTCGCGATCGACCTTAGGCATATAGACGTGGGCGCGCCCCTCTTTCACGTGCTTCACATAACCCTTCTTTTCCAGGATGCGAATGGTGGTCAGGACGGAGTTGTAGGCCAAGGGTGGCCTCTCGGGAAGAGCCTGCATGACCTCATGGACCGTGGCCGACCCTTTCTGCCACAGCACATTCATCAGCCGTAGTTCAGCTTCGGTCAGGGTTTCCGACTGCTTGCGCGGCAAAGCCGTTGTCCTCCGCTTTGGGGAATCTGCCCGTCAGGTTAGACGTTCCAGAACAGAAACGTCAACTAAATATTAAGTTGCACGGCAGATGGCTGGGGGTTGCCTGAGAGATGGTGGAACTTAGGTGGATGGAGTCGTCGAACACTGAGGAGCGACTAGGCCGCTCCGGCCTTGACCTGTTCCATCCGTGTCCCGAAGCGCGCCGCCATCTCCAGCATGCGATGCTTGACGTAGCCGTCTTCGGTGAGGTGCGCGGATGCGGTGTCGTCCAGCTCTTTTACGACCCAGCGATCCATGGGTTTGCGGCGGCTGAACTCGGGATCCAGCCGGTGACAGAAACGGCAGTCGCGGCCGGTGCGGGTGTCGCTCTGCTGAGGTTTGCGGTGGACCAGATCCATGAGAGCCTTCTCCTTCCGGGGAGAGAGTGTGGGAAGAATACTTTTCCTGGTTGCGGCGGTATGTATATACCACAACGGGACAGGCGCAGGCAAAGTGCTGCGGGTTGTCCCGATCCGTGACATCGTGAAACCGTTTCGCCCGGGCCAGCATCTACTGCTGCCATATTCGACTCTCAGGATTTTGCGGCGAACATCTTTTCGGGCCGCCCTGTCTGGCGTTATGATTGAAAAATCTCCGATGGGGTATTGGGCCCAAACAACATTTCTTTCTTGAGGAGCAGCCCAATGGCTACTGCACCAGCACCGCCTGCAGCACCTGCGAAGTTCCGCATTGATGTTGCCATTCACGACCTTCTCATGAACTCCAACAACAGGCCGCCGGCGCCGGCGGCGGTCAAGGGCGCGACGCTGCCGGAACCGGTTTTTCCGCAGCATCCGGAGATGCTCGACGATCCCGGGATGGATGCGCCGCCGGAACAGCGCAAGTGGACTCCCAAGCTCATTTACCGCACGGCGCGGGGGTGGTTGTTTCCCTACGTCAGGTCGCGGGTTATGCCCGGCACTTTTCATCCCATCACCGCATATCTGTTCGTGGAATACAAGTGCAACCTGGACTGCTGGTACTGCTGGGCCTATGACAACAAAGTGAAGGGCATGACCGAGGATGTGGCGCGGCGCTCCATCGATTGGCTGCATGACCACGGTTGCCGCGTGCTGGCGCTGATGGGGGGTGAACCGCTGCTGCGTCCGCAATTTGCCCACAAGGTGGTGTACTACGCGGCGAAGAAGGGGTTCTGGATCTATATCGGAACCAACGGGCGCTTGCTGCGCCCGGATGTGGCCGACCGCCTGGGCGACGCCGGCGCGGCCGTGTTTAATTTCGCCCTCGATGCCTGGGACCTGAAGCCGGGCTTGCCCAAAGCGCTCGTCCCGGTCCAGAAGAACCTCGAGTACCTGATGAAGAAACAGTACGGTTACGGCTACATGATCTTTTTCAACATGAATATCTGCCGTAACAACCTGGAAGACATCCGCAAAGTGACCGAGTACGCGCGAGAACACCGCCTGGCCACCGACTACCACATCAACGAAACCCCCATGCTCGAGCAGGACGATCACTTCAAGCACCTGTACGACAATCCCACCTATATCCGCCCGCGGGACTGGCGGGCGGTGGATGATCTGATCGACTGGATTATCGAGAAGAACAAGTCCGGCTACCAGATGGTCAACTCGGTGCAGCGCCTGCAGGAGATGAAGGCCTTCGTGCGCATGTCCTCCGGCCTGGATCTGAAAAAGTACGGCTGGTATGGCGACGGCACGGCCACGAACGGCGATGTAACCGCCATGCTCAACTCCATGACCGGCATCGTGCAGGAACCCGACGGGGATCTGCATTTCACCGATTGGAACTGCCGCGCCGGCGAGAACAACGTCATCATCCGCACCGACGGCACGGTCGCACCGTGCTTCCCCATGTATCCCTCAACCTACAACTGGGGAAACATCGACCACTACACGTTTGACAAGGCGCAACTCACGGACATGAAGAAGACCTGTCAGCGTCATTGCTTCTCCACCCTGAACCACAACCTGGGATACTGCTACAACGATGCCCGCGTGGTGAAGTGGGTCTGGACCCAGGCTAAGAACGGCTTCGGGGCAGGCGCCAGGAGCTTCGAAGATTAGTCATCTCGCCGCAAGTACGGGTACGGGGCCGGCATCGTTCGGCCTCGCTACCCTCTATCCCCACACCCGACAGTTAGTGTTGCTCAGAGGCCACAAGAAGGCCCAGACCGTGATAGGCCTCAGCTTTCTGCAACTGGACATTGCCTCGGTGATCCCCCCGGGTCCGAAGTGCTCATGGAGCGGCGCGTCAGCTTCTTTGTGCTTCGTTTCGCGAAGCGATGCACCCTCGGAGGACAATGGTGCGATTTCAGGCGGTAGCATCGGATTTTGACGGCACTCTGACGGACGAAGGCAGGGTGTCCAGCGCCACGCTGGCGGCCCTGGCACGCGTCCGCGAATCCGGACGAAAGTTGATCTTGATCACCGGCCGAGAGCTGGAGAGCCTGCGAGAGGTGTTACCCCAGCTTGATCAGTTTGATCTGGTGGTAGCGGAAAATGGCGCACTGCTGTATAGCCCCGTCAGCGGCGAGGAACGCGCCTTATGCCAATTGCCCCCAGCCCGCTTCCTGGAAGCGCTGCACCGGCACGGTGTGGCCCCGATTTCAATCGGCCGTGGTGTCATCGCCACCGTGAGACCGCATGACGCCATGGTGGCTCAGGTCATAGGCGAGTTGGGACTCGACCTGCAGATCATCTTTAACCGGGAAGCAGTCATGATCTTGCCGGCGGGTGTCAACAAGGGCGCGGGTCTGAAGGCGGCGCTGGCCGAACTCGGCCTGCCGGGCGCGGCCGTGGTGGGAATCGGCGATGCAGAAAACGATTACGCATTCCTGCGTCTTTGCGGGTTCTCGGTGGCGGTGGCCAACGCGATTCCCAGCCTGAAAGAGCAGGTCCAGCTGGTCACGAGCGGCGCCGCCGGGGCGGGTGTCGCCGAGGTGGTCCAGAAATTGGTCGTCACCGGCACGCTTCCGTAAGCCGGATTCCCGCCACACGGAATCAGTTGTGGCCCGCCCCAGCCTCGAAGTGTTCCGGCGCCAGGCGCACGTCGCAGAGTTCGGCGATCAGATTTCCTGCCCAGCGATAAACGTTGTGCTCCTTGACCACCCGGCGCATCCGTTGCATGCGGGCTTGCCGCTCCTCGGGGGACAATTCCAGGGCCAGGCGGATGGCTTCGGCGGTCTGCCCGATGTCGTACGGATTGACGATCAGGGCATCGTGCAGCTCCCGGGCGGCTCCAGTGAATCCGCTTAAAATCAGCACGCCTTGCTCGTCGTCACGCGCTGCCAGGAACTCCTTGGCAACCAGGTTCATGCCGTCGTGCAACGAGGTGACCAGACACAGGTCAGCGGCGCGGTAAAAGCGCTGGATTTCCCGGTGGCTATGCTGCCGCTGCAGCAAGACGATGGGTCTCCAGGATCCGCGCTGAAAGCGCCAATTGATGCGGTCGGCCTCGGCCTCGACTTCTCCCAACAGGTCGTGATAGCGCTTGATGTGGGTGCGGCTGGGGGCGCCGATCTGAATGAAGGTGAATTTGTCCTGATAGCCCGGATGTAGGTCCAGGAAGTGTTCGATGGCCAGGAAGCGCTCCAGAATGCCTTTGGTGTAGTCCACGCGGTCCACGCCGACTCCCACAAATTCCGCGGTCACTCCCAGCTCGCGCAGCAAATTGACGCGCTCGGTGTAGGGAGATTCGTCCCGCGGCGGAGTGGCCGCCATCTGAAAGTCCACGCTAATGGGAAACGGCTTGACCACGGTGCGATGGTCTTCGCGCGAGACCGCGAAGTGCTCCCAATCCACACGCGATTCCAAGGTCCGATCCACCGTCTCCAGAAAATTGTTGCAATGCGCCTGGATGTGGAATGCAACCAGATCGGCGCCGAGCAGACCCTGGATCAATTCGTGCTGCCAGGGACAGATGCCGAAGGCTTCCGGATTGGGCCAGGGGATGTGCCAAAAAATGGCGACCCGCGCATCCGGGCGCTTCTGCTTGACCAGTCTTGGCAACAACGCGAAATGGTAGTCCTGTGCCAATAGGACGGGCTGCTCGAACTCCGCCATCTCTTCCAGCACCGCGTCGGCGAACCGCTGATTGACCGCGCGGTAGTACTCCCAATCCGAAGCCCGGAAGATCGGCCGGGTGTGGGCGATGTGACAGAGGGGCCACAACCCCTCATTGGCGAAGCCGAAGTAGTAGCCTTCTTCCTCCTCCTTGCTCAGCCAGACCCGCCGCAGGGTATAGCGGGGATCATCCGGGGGAACTCGCAAGCAGCCTCGCCGGTCCACGGTTTCCTGATCGGCGTTGCCATTGCCGTGCGCCACCCAGGTGCCGTCACAGGCGCGCAAGATCGGCTCCACGGCGGTGACCAGTCCGCTGGGCGGAACCACAATCTCCAGCGACTTCCCTTTGCGGATATGCGCGTAGGGCTCACGGTTGGAGACGACAATCAGCCGGCTATCCCCCAGCCGGGTGCGCACATGCACCGCCAGCCGCTCTGCGGTCCAGGTGGTTTCGGCCGCCTCGCGCAGCTGGGCCTCCGTCTCGGCTGCCGAACGCGCCGCCACCAGGCTGGCGGCAAAGGTCTCCACTTCCCGGGCCAGAGGCCGCAGCACGTCCAGGTCGGGCGCTGCCGCCGCCGCCGGGACTTTTCCGGTCCGCAGAGCTTTCATCCATTGCGCTGTCTTGGCAATCGGTCCTACGATGCTCCAGCGCACGATCAGCAACGTGATCAGCGCGATCAGCAAGACCTGCACTAAGGTCCGAAGAAAGCTTTCCCGCCAGACGCGCGCGCTCTGCACGTTGATGTAACTGGCGTCGTGGACGATGGCCAGCCCTCCCACCACCTCACCCTGCTGGCGCAGGGGCAGCGCGTAGATGTGGAGGGAGGTCCCGCCCAGGCGCACAAACTCCCCTGAGCCATGGTTCTTAGCAATAGCCCGGGCAACTACGGACGGCCGCTCGGTAAAGCGCTGGGCGAGTCCTGAGGTTACGGCCAGCGCAGTGCCCTGTTTGTCGTAGATGGCGACGCCGTCGAGATGTTCCCGGTTGCCGAATTGCTCGACGATACGCTGCAGTTGGGGGTGAGATTCCTCTTGCAGTCGAGGCTCGATGTTCCCTGCCAGACTCTCCGCTAACAGCTCCGCGCGCCGATCCAAGTCACTGCGCAGCCCCCGCCTCTGCACCCGCACCTCGTTGAAGGAGAACGCCAGCGACACGAGCGTGATCCCCAGGATGAGGGACACGATCAGGCGTACACTCAGCAAGCGCATGGCGGCTCCTCTTCGCGATCAGGCCCCTTAAGATGCCAGAGATCTCGCTCTCGACACTATTGCTACCACGAGCGGGGCGGGGAATGGGAGGTGCTGATAGGCCAACCCCAGCCCTACGGCCCAGCGGTGCATCCTTCCTGATTCTGGTGCACTTGCGACTCCCACTGTTGTATCCTTTACACCCAAGCACACCATGATACAAGCAGCGCATGTCCCGAGGAGGCGGGCCGTTCGTGTGTTCCTGGCATGGGTCCCCGCCTGACCATGAAGGGTGGTACGAGTTCTCTTCCAGGACTGCCTTCCCCGATGACGTTTCAGCCTTCTTCGCCAAAACCATCCCTGGGCACTCTGCTTCTGATCGCCGTCTGGTTCGGGGTGCTGACGGGTTTGATCGAGGGTGCAGGCTTGCTCTTGTTCCAAAGGATCAATTGGGCCAGGTGGGGCGCCATGATCCACGTTTCCGGACCGATCGTATGGATTTCCGTCGTTGTGGATGTTCTCTTCTTTGGTTTTCTGGCGGGCGTGATCGGCCTGGCGGCGCGCTTGATGCCATGGCTGCGGGCGGTGAAGGCAACCGTCTTTGTCCTGGCCATGGCAGCCGTGTACGACTGGCTAACAGTCACAGCCAGGCTTTATCACTGGAGCTCGCTGTTGCTTGCCGTAGGTGTGGCGGCGGTCTGCACCCGCTGGATCGGCAAGCGGGAAGCCGCCGCCTTGCGGTTCTGGAGGCGAACCGTCCCGTGGATGGCGGCGGCGGCCGTACTGGCAGCGATCGGAATTCAGGGCGGGCGCTGGTGGACGGAGCAGCGAGCGCTGGCCAAGCTGCCACCGGCAGAAACGGGATCGCCCAACATCGTGGTCATCGTCGTAGACACGCTACGGGCCGATCATCTTTCATCGTACGGCTACGCGCGTGCCACCAGCCCTCACATTGATGGCATCGCACGGCAGGGGGTGCTGTTCGAGAATGCAATCTCCACCTGCTCCTGGAGCTATCCCTCCCACGTTTCGCTGGTGACGGGCGCTTACCAGTTCGAGCACGGCATGGGGAGTGTTCCACCGGTGGGGATCTTCGATTCCGGCAGCCTCCGCTTCCATGGGTACCCTACGCTGGGAGAAGTCCTGGAGCAGCGTGGGTATCGCACCGCTGCGTTCTCGGCGAACCGGACCTATTTCGCGCACGATCTGGGTTTTGGCCGCGGCTTCATCCACTTTGAAGATTACTTCCACTCCCCCGCGGACATGCTGGTGCGCACCCTCTACGGAAAAGAGTTTGCCAGGATCTATCTGACGCGCAGCAATAAGAGCAAGCCCAAGCGCCTACTACGTTTCCTGGGATTCGACTCGCTTCTCGACACCGACGACGAAGGCTCAGTTCAAATGGGAGGCGCGCAGGGTGTGCGCAAACGCGCCACCGCCGTGAATCAGGAACTCCTGGCATGGATCGATGACAAGCAACCACGGCCCTTCTTCGCGTTCTTGAACTACTACGATGTGCACCATCCTTACGGCGGGCCGGCATCTTTCCCCAAGCCGACGTGGGCGCAGGAAACCGCCGTTGATCAATATGACGACGGTGTCCGCTACGTGGATGACGCCATCGGCCAGTTGATGGCGCAATTGGAACGCCGTGGCCTGGGCCAAAACACCCTGGTCATTGTCACGTCCGATCACGGAGAATCACTGGGCGCGCACGGCATCGCCTATCACGGCGAGACCCTCTACCGGGAGCAGATCCACGTTCCCCTGATTTTCCGGTACCCGGGGCGGATACCTGGGGGAGTGCGGGTCCCAACTCCTGTTACCATCGCCTCCATTCCAGCCACGATTATGGACGTCCTGGATCCAGCAGGAACGAGCCGGTTTCCCTCTCCTGCGTTGACTCCGCTGTGGACACACCCGGAAGAGAAACAGCCGTGGCCGGACATCATGTCTGAGGTTGCGCAGATTGATCCCACTGCCAAAGAGGACATTGCCGCAGAAAAGGTCACGCCGACATCCATGGTCGGACCGATGAAATCGCTGCTGAGCGGGGAGTGGCACCTGATCGTGCACAAGAGTCTGGGAGACCAGCTCTACGATTGGGCCCACGACCCGAACGAATCGAAGAACCTGATCGGTTCGCCGGAGGGGGAGGTGATGGCCGGCAAGCTGAGTTCGCAGATGCGCGACCTGCTGACGCGACCTCAGCCGGGCGCAGACACAAACCGCTTGGCGGTCTCCCTGCGCAAAGGAGAGTCGGTTGCCGCCGGAGATCCGGGCCGCGGATCATCACCGGTCAATGACTACTATCAGTTCCAATCCGACGCGGGAAGTGTGGTGACGGTTGAGGTATCCACGCAGAAGCTGGCTCCGGCAGACACCATTGATCCGGTGATCGATATTGAAGAGAACCGCGACGAACCCTTGGTCAGCTGCCGCAATCCCGGCGACGATCACATACCTCCACCGGGCGTAGCTGATCCCACGCCCGACGCATTTGACGACGTGTGCGTTAACGACGACATCAATCCCGGCGTGGACCGGAATTCGCGGCTGGACCTGCTGGTTCCTGGCAAGAGCGGTTCGCGCGTACAACTATATGTGCGGGTGTCGGACTGGGAAGGCCGGGGTGGAGCGAACATGAGCTACCACATCGTGGTGAGCGGAATGAAAGAGGCTCCCACCGCCGGAGGTGTGGCGCAATGAGCGAACCGCAGGACATGACTCGAGGCCCGCATGCGACGCGCCCATCGCTGGGCACGCTTCTGCTCATGGCGGTATGGTTCGGCATCGTGACAGGCCTGGTGGAAGGAGCGGGGCTGCTCCTGTTCCAGAGGATCAACTGGGCCTCATGGGGTCCAATGCTCCATGTCGCCGAGCCGATCCTGTGGATCTCGGTGGTCGTGGACCTTATTCTGTTTTCCGGGCTCGTCATTGCGATTGCTGCCGTCGCACGATTGCTTCCGCGCATTGCGTCTATCCGCCTGGCGGCGTTCCTGCTCTCCAGCGCGGCTGTCTATGACTGGCTGACACTCACCGCGCGCCTCTACCACGGCAGTTGCCTGCTGCTTGCCATCGGGGTGGGGGCCGTGTTCACCCGCTGGATGAAGCCGCGCGAAGCCGAGGTTCTCGGTTTCTGGAGACGAACCACGCCGTGGCTGGCGGCGGCAGCGGTGCTGGTCCTAGTTGCGGTTCAAGGCGGCCGCTGGTGGAGGGAGCAGCGAGCGCTGGCGGGTTTGCCCCCCGCAGCCCCCGCCTCTCCGAACGTGCTGGTGATCGTGGTGGACACGTTGCGCGCCGACCATCTTTCCTCCTACGGATACGCGCGTCCGACCAGCCCGAACATCGATCGCATCGCCGGGCAAGGTGTGCTGTTTGAGAACGCGTTTTCGGCCTGTTCCTGGAGCTTCCCTTCGCATGTTTCGTTACTGACCGGCCGCTATCAGTTCGAGCACGGGATTCAGAGAATGGTGCCGCTGCCGGTGTTTGGTCCCCGCGCGCCGGACCTGGGCGGCCACCTCACCCTGGGAGAGGTTCTGCAGCAAAACGGGTATCGCACCGGAGCCTTCTCCGCCAATCGGGCGTGGTTTTCGCACGATCTGGGTTTCGGCAAGAGTTTCATTCATTTCGAGGACTATTTTCATTCTGTCCCCGACAGGTTCGTACGCACACTCTATGGACGGGAGTTCTCGCGCATCGTGTTGGCCCGCAGCGACCGCAGCAAGTATAGGCGCGCTTTGCGCTGGCTGGGATTCGAAGCCATCCTGGACCGCGACGATGAAGGACTCGGCGGTTCCGGCGGCTCCCCCGGTGTGAGGAAACGCGCTGCAGTAGTGAACCACGAGCTGCTCCAATGGGTGGATCGCAGCCGTGAGCGTCCTTTCTTCGCCTTCCTGAACTATTTCGACGTGCACGAGCCCTACGGAGCGCCCCGGTCTCTGGCCACGCCGCCGTGGCCGCAGAGCGCTCCCGTGGACCAGTACGACGATGGCGTCAAGTATGTGGATGATTCTGTCGGAGAGCTAATGGCAGAACTGGAGAGGCGCGGACTGGCGGACAACACCATCCTGGTGATCACCTCCGATCATGGGGAGGAGCTGGGGCAACACGGGCTCCGGACGCACGGCGGCGCGCTGTACCGAGGCGAGATTCAGGTCCCTCTGATCCTCTGGTACCCGGGACATATTCCGCGCAAACGCGTGGCGACGCCAGTTACAATTTCTGCGCTGCCGGCCACGGTGCTCAACATCCTCGGCGATGATTCGGCAGCAGCCCAGTTCCCGGTGCCGAGTTTGAGCCCGCTCTGGCGGGAGTCCCCGCCGGCCACCTGGCCGGATGTGCTTTCAGAGTTGGCGCACAACACCTTTGGCATTCGCGCCCATGCGGCGCCGATACGCAATGTTCCCACGTCTGGCGCAGGCTCGATGAAGTCTTTGGTCAGCGGACAGTGGCACCTGATCGTGCATAAAAGGCTTGGCGATCAACTCTACGACTGGATCCACGACCCCGACGAAGCGAAGAACCTCATCGCTTCGCCGGAGGGCCAGGCCATCGCCGGCAGGCTGACTTCGCAGATGCGGGACCTGTTGACGCAATCGCAACCGGGTGTGGCAACCGCCCTGCGCCTCTCCGCGGTGTCCTTACACCAGGGAACGCCGCTCTCGCCCGTAGAGCACGCTTCGGATCCGCAACCGGTCGATGACTACTACCGCCTGCAGGCCGGTGCGGGAAGTATCGTCACCGTGGAGGTCTCGGCCAGAGAGGCGGGGCAGGCAAACGCCTTCGATCCGGTGATCGAGATCCAGCGGGACGACGGCGAACCCCTGCTCAGCTGCCGCAATCCCGGCGACGATCACATACCACCACCGGGCGTGGCCGATCCCACGCCCGACGCATTTGACGACGTGTGCGTAAACGACGACATCAATCCCGGCGTGGACCGGAATTCCCGGCTGGACTTGCTGGTTCCTGGCGAGGCTGGTTCGCGCGTACAACTGTACGTTCGGGTGTCGGACTGGGAAGGCCGGGGTGGAGCGAACATGAGCTACCACATCGTGGTGAGCGGAATGAAAGAGGCTTCCACCGCCGGAGGTGTGGCGCAATGAGCGAGCCGCAGGACATGACTCGAGGCCCGCATGCGACGCGCCCATCGCTGGGCACGCTTCTGCTCATGGCGGTATGGTTCGGCATCGTGACAGGCCTGGTGGAAGGAGCGGGACTGCTTCTGTTCCAGAGGATCAACTGGGCCCGTTGGGGTCCGACACTGCACGTGTCGGAGCCGATCGTCTGGATTTCCGCGATCGTGGATGTCATCCTGTTCTCCGCCCTTACGCTGCTGATCGGGCTGGGGGGACGGCTCATTCCGCGACTGCCGGCCCAGTCCGTGGCGGTTTTCGCGCTGTCCACGGCAACGGTTTACGACTGGCTGGCTTTAACGGCACGCCTGTACCCAGTCTCCTGCCTTCTGCTTGCGCTGGGCACGGCGGCAGTGTTCACCCGCTGGTTTCGGCATCATGAATCCGCGATCCGGCGCTTCTTCAAACGCACGGTTGTCTGGTTGGTCGTTGTTCTGGTTGTGGCTGGCGCAGGAATCCAAGGACGTATCTGGCTGCGCGAACAACGGGCCCTAGCCGCGCTTCCGCCTGCCGCTCCAGGGGCTCCCAACGTCCTGCTGGTGGTCGTGGACACGTTGCGCGCTGATCATCTTTCAAGCTACGGCTACTCGCGGACTACGAGTCCGAACATGGACCGCCTCGGCCGGCAAGGCGTGTTGTTCGAGAACGCCCTTTCCACCACTTCCTGGAGTTTTCCCTCTCACGTCTCGCTGGTCACGGGCCGCTACCAATTTGAGCACGGTCTGGGAAGGATTCCCCCCATGACGGCGTTTGGACCCGCCCCTGATCTGGGCGGCTTACCCACCCTGGAGGAGGCGCTGGAGCGCAGGGGATATCGCACCGGGGCGTTCTCGGCGAACCGTCTGTTTTTCTCCGGCAATTTGGGTTTCAGCCGCGGCTTTGCTCATTTCGAGGATTACTTTCATTCCCCTGCCGATATGTTTGTGCGCACGCTGTACGGCCGGGAGTTTTCGCGGATCTATTTGGTGCGCACGGACAAGAGCAAGCCGAAGCGCCTGCTGCGCTGGCTGGGTTTCGATTCTCTTCTGGATTCCGATGCCGAGGGCTGGGGCGGTGTCGCGGGTGCGTTGGGCGTGCGCAAACGGGCCTCGGTGGTGAACCAGGAGGTGGTGCATTGGCTGGATCACACGCCGCAGCGTCCTTTCCTGGCCGTTCTGAACTATTTCGACGTGCACGGCCCTTACGGTCTCCCGCGATCTTACCCCCGGCCAACATGGTCTCAGACCAGTCTGGTGGACCTGTACGATGACGGCATCTCGTACGCGGACGACTACCTCGGTCAGTTGCTCGACGCGCTGCAGCAACGCGGGCTGCTGGATAACACGCTGGTCGTCCTTACCTCCGACCATGGTGAAGGGCTGTGGCAGCACGGACTGCCGACCCACGGTCGCGCGCTGTACCGCGAACTGATCCACGTGCCACTGATTTTCTGGTATCCCAGGCACATTCCGTCTGGGATCCGCGTCGCCACACCGGTCACCAACGCAGCGATCGCGGAAACGGTAATGGGTGTTTTGGGCGAGGACTCACCCTCACTTTTTCCTGAGCCCTCCCTGGCGAAGCTCTGGAAGAACCCCGGAGCCCCGCAATTGTGGCCGTATCCTTTGTCTGAACTCGCCCAGAACCGATTCGAAGATGCACAGGACCGGCCGGCAGATCGCCACTTCCCGACTTCAACCACAGGACCAATGAAGTCGCTCATGACCGCGCGATGGCACCTGATCGTGCACAAAGGGCTGGGTGATCAGCTCTACGATTGGGTACATGATCCGGGTGAGACCAAGAATCTGATTCATACCGCCGGAGGCAACACGGCGGCAGGGGCGCTGATGGTCAGCATGCAGGACGTGCTGAGTGGAACCGATTCCGCGGCCCGCCTTTCACTGATCCGGACAGCGATGCCGCTAAGCGACACCACCGCCACGGAGCCGGCCCGCGATGGAGCAGTGCGACCGGGGAGCCGCTACCGCCGCCTTACCGTGACGGGTGGAGATCAGGTCACGATCAACATCCGAGCCCGTCGCCTTGAGCCGCCGACGCGTCTGGACCCGGTGCTCGCGATTGAAGACGAGGACGGTCAGCTCTTTCAAAACTGCCGCAATCCCGGCGACGACCACATTCCACCGCCCGGAGTGCCCGACTCCACACCCGACGCCTTCGATGATCTCTGCTTGTGTGATGACGCCGATCCTGGGGTGAATCAGGATTCACGCTTGGAGATGCTGGTGCCCGGAGCCAGCGGATCGAAGGTAGAGTTGTATATCCGTGTGTCTGACTGGAATGGCGGCGGTGTGGGAGCGTACCAGATCAACGTAACGGGCGTGGACAAACGCCTATACACCACGGCCGCAAGGCCATAACGTCCGGGGGAGTGGATCGGTCGATCTTTCTGCATCAATGCCAACATCTGCAATTTCATGAGGCCCCTGGTCGGGTCCTAATTTGCGGACTGGGAGGTGCCAGGCGCTGCATCGCATGGCACAGACCCGCAGGCTGGGGTAAACTGCTGCTTCCGGGCTCGGTACACGCGCGCTGACGGCACGTGCTTCCGACTCCTTGCTCTTCCGAAAACGTCCGTGGCCTTCCCTGCAATCACCGCACCCGCAGCGACGGAAACCAGCTACGTGAGCTCACGCCGTCGTTGGTGGACGGTCCTGCTGCTGGTGTGGGCGTTGTGCGCTGTCTACAGTGCCACGCTGCTCAGGCGCGGATGGGTGCCGCATGATGAAGGCACGATTGGCCAGAGTGCGGCGCGTGTGCTGGCGGGGCAGTTGCCGCATCGCGATTTCGACGATGTTTACACCGGCGGCCTGGGCTGCCTGAATGCCCTTGCCATGCGGGTGTTTGGGGAGAGCCTGCTGGCGCCACGGATTGCGCTTTTCCTCTGCTTTCTGGCCTGGGTGCCCGCGGTTTACTCCATTGCATCGCGCTTCACCTCCGCGGTCGTAGCCGGCTTTATCACGCTGTTGGCCGCCGCCTGGAGCATTCCCGTTTACAGCTCAGCCGCTCCCTCCTGGTACAACCTCTTCCTCGCTACGTTCGGGCTCGCAGCCCTGCTTCGTTACCTCGACACCAACTCTGCACGATGGCTCTTTCTGGCCGGCCTTTGTGGCGGTATTTCCTTCGTGTTTAAGGTCTCGGGACTTTATTTCATTGCCTCTGCCTTGCTTTTCTTTGTTTTCGTTGAACAGGACGTCCATCCCCCGGCATCGGGACCGGGGAAGCGAACTTTGTACTCTCTTCTCATCATCGGGGGACTGATCGCGTTCTTCGCCGCCGTGTTCGCGGTGGTACGGAAAAACCTGTCCGCCGTGGCGGTGGTGGAATTCGTGGTGCCCGCGGCTGCGCTGGCATTTTTCTGCATTTGGCGGGAAATGCAGGGCGGCAGGATAGAAGCTCCACGGCGGTTCTCCGTCCTGGCCCGGATGCTGCTGCCCTTCCTCGCCGGGGCGGCACTGCCCGTGCTCATCTACCTTATCCCGTACGTGCTTTCTGGCTCCCTGTTCAGTTTGATCAATGGAGTGTTCATTCTGCCGGCCCGGAGATTCGACTTTGCGGCACGCCGGCCACCAGGATTCGGCCCGGCCCGGATTCTGGCGACGATCGCCCTGGTGACACTGCTGGTGGCCGCCTATCGCTCCCGAGGGCGGTCTTGGACGACGCGTCTCGGGGTCGCAGCGGTGCTGCTGGTGGTGTTCGTGACCGCCAGGACCCACCCCACGGTGTTTGCGGCGGCGTGGGCACCGCTGGCGCTCCTGGTTCCGCTTGGGGCGCTCGCTGGGGTACTGCTCCTGGGAAATACGGCATTCTCCGAGCGCAATCCTCCCCTGCGCCGCCGGCAACTCATGCTTCTGCTCTCGGTCACGGTGGTATGTAGTTTGATCCAACTGCCGTTCGCTGTCGGCGTCTATTTTTGCTATGCCGCGCCCCTGGTGATTCTGGCGCTTCTGGCTCTGTTCTCCACGGCCCAGCAGCCTTCCCGATTCCTGCTGGGTTCGGTCCTGGTTTTCTATCTGGCCTTCGTCGTGTTCCTGGTGACCCCGGGGTTCGTTTACGTCATGGGGAGCTACTACCAGCCGGACCCGCAGACGCAGCGGCTGAACCTGGCGCGGGCCGGCGGCCTCCGCGTAGACCCGGCAGAAGCCCGGGAGTACGAGCAACTGATTCCGATGGTGCAGCAACATGCCGGAGGGAGCGAATTTATCTACGCCGGACCCGATTGCCCGGAGGTGTACTTTCTCTCCGGCAAACGGAACCCCACCCGCACGCTGTTCGATTTTTTTGACCCGCCCGAGGGACGCACTCCGCGCATCCTTGCCACGCTGGACTCGCGCCAGGTGAAAGTGGCCGCCATCCTCCTCCAGCCGGCGTTTTCTCCGCCCATGGCGAGCGACCTGTTGGCGGCATTGCGGGAGCGGTTCCCGAATGCCGCGAAAATCGGCAAGTTCGAAGTCCGCTGGCGGCCGTAGAACTGCCTGCCTAGCGAATGCATTGCAGGAAGATCTGCGTGTAGGGGATGCGGAGCAGGTCGTGGCGGATGCTCGACTTCACGTTGTCAAATGCGCCGGAGGCGAGCCGCCGGTACTGTTCTTCGGTGCGGATAAACGTTCCACGATCGCGATCCAGGAAGAAGCGCGCCGTCGAGGACTGGTCTTCCGTGTAAACTCCGTCCATGGTGACCAGCTTCCCACCTGGCTTCAACGCATCGTGCGCGATCTGAAACAGCTGCTGGGCTTCGGTATCGTCAAGATGATGCACAATGCCGAGTGCCAGGGCGATGTCAAAATACGACTGCTGGGGAAGACTGTACTGGCTCACGCGCTGGCAGATGAATCTGAGCTTGGGAAATCGTTTCTGAGCGCGTTTGATGTAGGCCGGACTGGCGTCAAAGCCTACGTATTCCGCTTCGGGCAGATAGGGCACGATCGATCCCGGGCCGCAGCCGATCTCCAGAATGCGGTCGCCCGCCTTGGGCTGGATGTAGTCCTTGACCAGGGCCCGGGCGCGTCTCGGGGCCCCGATAAGATAGTGGTAAAGCTCGTAGGCCTGAGACAGGGCCAGGACTGATCGGACTTGGAACATGGGTTGTGCTGGAGTAATTTCACCATAGCTTAGGCAACGGAGGAAAAGCAAATCCGGCAAGGGCTCGGCCTTGCTATCATACGTTGCATCCGCCGGTTCGCCGCGCCATGGGAACCTGCCGGGACTTCATGGAGGCCAGGCGTTAATGACGCCGTTTCGACTTTCGCTCGCCATCCCCGTGTACAACGAAGAAGCGGTGCTGCCCGAACTGCTGCGGCGCACGCGCGAGGTTCTGGACCGGATGCCGGGCGGACCGCACGAAATCGTGTTCGTGGACGACGGGAGCAGCGACCGGACTCCGGCCTTGCTGACCCAGGCCGCGCGCCAGGACGACCGCATCTGTGCCGTAATCCTGTCGCGGAATTTCGGCCACCAGACCGCCCTCACGGCCGCGCTCGACTATGTGACCGGCGATGCCACCGTCGCCATTGACGGTGATTTGCAGGATCCCCCCGAGACCATTCCCTTGCTGGTGGAGAAATTCCATGAAGGCTATGACGTCGTATATGTCCAGCGCGTGAAGCGCAAGGAACCGCTCTGGCTGCGCGCTTGCTTCTGGTTCTTCTACCGCCTGATGGCGGGCTTGTCGGACATTCAACTTCCGCTTGACTCCGGAGACTTCGGATTGATGTCGCGCCGCGTGGTCGAGCAAGTGCGGCAGATGAAAGAACACCACCGCTACGTGCGCGGCTTGCGGAGTTGGGTGGGCTTTCGCCAGATTGGTATTCCCATCGAACGGGCGGAGCGGCAGGCGGGAAAAAGCAAGTACAACGTCTGGAGGCGGTTCAAAGGAGCCGCGGACGGAATCTTTGCCTTTTCGGTGGTGCCGCTGCGCGCCGCCACCCTGCTCGGGGCCGTCTCCATCGTGCTGGC
Organism: Terriglobales bacterium; assembly: GCA_035542575.1. GTDB lineage: Bacteria > Acidobacteriota > Terriglobia > Terriglobales > Acidobacteriaceae > JAIQET01. The sequence continues at coordinate 31,767 of DATKLE010000072.1, forward strand.
CCTGCTGGTCGCGGTCTACTCCCTGTACGCGAAATTCATGCTGCGCCAAACCGTGCCGGGGTGGACGGGCCTGATGGTCAGCATAAGTTTCCTCTCCGGCATCAACCTGCTGTTTTTGGGAATCATCGGGGAGTACGTGGGGAGAATCTACGAGGAAATCAAGTCGCGCCCACTCTACGTGGTGAGCCACGTGGAGGGACGAAATGTGAAGGCGAATTGGGCGGCCGAGCCAACTCGGCGCTCGGCGGCCGGCCGCTCCTGGGATTGAACACTTAGGGGCCCGGATCGCAATCGGGAAAGCCAAGTGATCAGAATCTTGCCCGGCCCCTAGGGGCACTGCACCTTCTTCTCCTGAACGCACCCCGCGGGGTCCACCAGCAGCACGGTATTGAGGCCCTGTCCGGGCACAGACAGGCTGGCGCGTTTCCCATGAATCGGCACATCGTTATCAACCCCGTTGACCTCCAGGGTCAGGGTATCGCCGTCATGACTCTGGTCCACCAGACCGATCCCGATCTGGAGATTGCCACCCTGACAGCTGGCCCGGGCGCCGCGCACGTCTGAGCACTGAAGTGGCAGATAACCGAGTGAGCAGTCGTTGTTAACGTTCTGGATGTAGATGTTCTGGTCACCGCTCCGGCTGTCCTCCCAGGTGACGGTGGCGAGCCCGGAGGCGTTGATCCCAGCAAACAAGCGCGACTTACCCGAGGACAACGAGGACACCAGGAACGGTGAGCACACTGTGTTGCCGGCGTTGTCCAGGCGGACTGCCTTGAGCGTATCCGATCCGAAACTCACTTCATCCACCCAGAATGCCAAGGCGCCGTCGCCGGCCTGCACATTTTGAACGAAGATCTGCTGGTCCGCGCCGAGGGGCACGATCGGCAGGCCGGTCTGGCCCCATTGGCGGGCGCCGGTGCTACTGAACTTCTGCGCGTATACGCCATTCAGAACCTGGTTTGAATCCTCCTCGGTCCAGAACAGGAATGTCTCCCCCGTGGCCGCGTCGTAGGAAACCGAGGGTGAGACCCTGACACGCGTGCTGTTGGTGGAGGCCTCCGAGCCGTTGTGCGGGAAGGCTTCGCTGCCGTCTGCATTGATGTGCTGCGCGAAGCATTGCAGCGTGGGCGAACTGCTGTACCACGAGAACACCGCACCGCCGCTCCCGTCAGGGACGAAATAGGGGAACTCGCCAAACTGCAGCGATCCGCCGTCGTAGACCTTCACGTGCTGCGCTCCCCATAGGAGTTGGCCCGCGCTGGAAACCTTGTTGGCCAGCAGCAGCTTGGGGGAAGAAAATCCCATGTCTCGCACCCAGGACACGATGACCGATCCGTTATCAGCTTCGTGCAGGTCTGCCAGAGAATAGTTCGCCTTGGATTCGGTGAGGATAACGCCGGCGCCCCACAGCGGGAGGCCGTTGGGATCGAGTTTCTGCAGCACAACATTGCTATCGCTGATCCATCCCACGACCTCGTTGCCATCGCTGGTGACTGTGATCTTGGGGTTCGCGTGGAAGCTGGAGTCTGCGGTGAGCTGCACGCCGAGCTTCCCCCAGAGCAGGCGGCCGGAAGAGCTGACTTTGGCGGCGGTAACCTGCTCATTCGAATCCTCACGATCATCGAGAAAGGCCACGAAGCCGTTGCCGACGCTATCCACCGCAAGGCCGTAGTCCTGGGTCGAGCTCAAACCCAGGTCGGCCACGCGCCGGCCATTATGCGGGGCCTGCTCCACCCCGCCGGCGCTGAGGCTCTGCACATGAACGTCGTAGCCGAAGGGGGGATGCCCGTTCGGGTTGTTATCGAACCAGCTCAGAAACCATCCACCATTGGCGAGGGGCAACACTTTCGGCTGGACCTGGTCATTGACCCGGTCAGCCAACGCGAGGTTCACCATGGGATCGGACGGCCACTGCGCCCATGCGGGCGCCACCAGCACCAGGCTGAGCATAAAGATGAAGCAACTGCCGATTCTCCGACTCCTCATGATGCCTCCTGGATGAGATCTCGTCCCAATAGGCCCGGCGCCGGGCGAGGCGGAATTATACTTCGGATTCGCAAATTCAGCAGGCGCGCGCTCCTAAGGCCGGGAGGCCCGCTTGCGGCTTCCCACAAGGGCTTTGAAACGGGAATGACTTGCGCTCCGCCCGGTTTGCGAGGATGATGCTCGTCCGCTTGACTGATGAACTGAAGAGGGGGAACGACGATGAACTCGAAAACCAAGCTGGCCCTTGGCATACTCACGGCCTTGGCCATGTTGTTGCTTACGTTTGCCATTCCCAGAGGAAGCGCCCTGGGAGACGCGCAATTAGTTCAATTTCCGGTGACGGTCGGGGTGTGGGCGATCTTCGTTTTGCTGTTTGTGAAGTTGAAGTAGCAGGGCACATGCGGGTGGCGAATGTTTTTCGCGCCGACCCAGGGAAGAATCCATCGATCGGATGGCGTGCATGAACGGCGCGAAGGATTGGATAAATCCGTACAGATCGTGGCCCCGCTCACGGCATCGAGGCGCAGAACGCTTTCCTTGGTTTGCTCCCACTGCGCACCTGCAACCACTTGCGGAATCAGTTCGCCGGCACCACCTTGATCTTGGCCATCATACCCCCGTCCTCATGGTCGAGAATGTGGCAGTGGTATAGGAAGGTTCCAACCGTCTCCGGATCACGAAAATCTAAGCGCAGCTTGATGCTGGGATAGCGTGAACTTTGCCCATCCCAGTAAGGAGTTACCACGGTGTCGCGGATCGTTGGGTCGTTCACGGGTTTGCCGTTCACTTCCAGGACCATGAAATGAAGCTGGTGGATGTGGAAGGCATGCACTTCAGTCGACCGGTTCTCCACCACCCAATCTTCAATTGATCCCTGGGAGGTGACGATCGCGGGAGGGTCGTAAGGATCATAGATCTTCGGCGCCTGGCCCGCGACGGTGATGAAGAATTGCTTTCCGTCGTCGCTCTCTGAGAAGTACAGCTTGCGCTGCCTGGTGGGGGTCTGGCTGCTCAGGTTTGTGAAGCGATGAAGCTCGTCGTGACGCGTAGCCGGCGCCATCCTCGGCAGGGGACTGTTGTCGCTGGGTATGATGTTGGCAAGCAGAGCGGACGGATTGGGATCGCCGCTGGGCCCGGTATCGAATCCCAAATTGACAAACTCCCCCGTATTGAGGGGTGGCCCGGTCACAATGAATTCCGCTCGTCCCGCCGGCGGTATTAGCACGGTGTCCAGGTCGAGGGGCGCGCCAAGGGGAACGCCATCGACCGCAATCAGAGTGATTTTTTCCTTGCCGTGGTCGCCCACAATTGCCAACCGCAGGAAGGCGATGGAACTGGCGTTGGCTACCCGCCAAAACTGCCGCTCCCCGGGATCCAGTGCGATGTTCGGCGCCAGTTTCGGGAAAGCCGGAACGAAGTTGACGGACAGCACCGAACTTTCATCGCCCCCGTTGGGGACCGACTTCTGGCGAACCACCAGAACACGTTGCGGAAGACCGGCGACCTCGGGCCTGATATTTTCAATCCCCGCCACGATCAGCGCCCCGGCGGCTCCGCCCACGATCTGATTGGCGGTGAAGCCATGCGCATGCGGATGGTACCAATACAACCCCGGGGGCTCGTTGCTGGGAATCTGGATGCGGTACTGGAAGGGGGGATCGCCGGCCTGAATCAGGGTCTTGATCACCTCGTCCCCGTGGCAGCGGGGTGGGACGTTCAACCCATGGAAATGCACATTGGTGGCGGTGGCGATCATCGCTCCGCCATCACATTGACTCCGCCGTGCCGCGCGACTGACCTCATGCCGCATGGGCGACGGTGTGGCGCCAGTGACAGTGATGCGGTTGGCCAGATTGAAGATGAGGAGATCCCCGGGATTGACGACCAGCGTGGGCGCCTCCGTGCCATCGTGGTAGGCAAAGCAGTACTCGATCGTTCCGTCCACCGCAACGTCGCTGAGCATGGTGAGATCGACGGAAAGAACTCCGTTCTTGCTGTGCAGTTCCTCAGGATCGGTAATCGTGCTGCCGCCCATGGGGCGCGGAGGACACGCATCAGCCCGCGCTGCAGGACTTGCCAAGAGGGCGCCACAGAGCACAGTCCCTGACATCAGCTTGATGAAAGCTCGCATGCTTCAGCTCCCGGAGGTCTGCCGGCCGGTAAATTGGGGGGGTCCACTGGCCTGGCTCCGGCTTCAGGCCAAGCCTTAGTCGGACGATTATAGGCGAGAAAGTGGGTCGGCGGGCACGCTTCTTCCTGACGCAATGTCAATGCGTGGGTCCATGTTCCGCTTGAGAGTGTTCTACGTCACAGCTACCGCGAAGGAGAGGCTATAGCCTTATTTCCAGGACCGCGCGCGGCAGCGAGGGTCCGCCTAGAGCGCCTCAGCCGACGAGATGGACCGCAGAGCGCATGGACGGGTCAACCCCTGGATCGTCACGATCTCCGTGATGCTCGCCACCTTCATGGAGATTCTCGACACCACGGTGGTGAATGTTTCCATTCCTCACATCGCCGGCAATCTGGCGGCAACCATCGATGAAGGCACATGGGTGGTCACGTCCTATCTCGTCTCCAACGCCATCATTCTGCCAATGTCGGGCTGGCTTGCCAATTACATGGGGCGCAGGAGGATGCTGCTGGCCTGTGTGGCAGGCTTCACCGCCATGTCGCTGTGCTGCGGGTTGGCCACAAGTCTTCCCATGTTGATCTTCTTCCGGGTGCTTCAGGGCCTCTCGGGTGGAGGGCTGCAACCCTTGGCACAGGCCATTCTCCTGGAAAGCTTTCCGAGGGAAAAGCACGGGCAAGCTATGGCTGCCTTCTCCATCGGTATTCTGCTGGCGCCCATCCTGGGACCCACATTCGGGGGATGGATTACCGACAACTACAGCTGGCGATGGATTTTCTACCTGAACCTGCCGGTCGGTGTCTTCTCCTTGTTCATGATGAGCCGATTCGTGTTCGATCCGCCTTACATTAAACGAGCGGCAGGACGGGTGGACCTGTGGGGCATCGGGTTCCTCGCCCTGGGTTTCGGTACTCTCCAGGTGGTTCTGGATACAGGCCAGCGCAAGGACTGGTTGTCCTCGGACTACATTCGTTGTTTCGCCATCCTGTGTGTGCTGGGGCTGGTGGCTTTTGTGATTCGTGAGTTGACGACAGCGAAACCGGTTGTAGACCTGCGGGTGCTTGTGGACCGCACCTTCAGTGTAGGGGTTTTTCTGATGAGCATGCTGGGCTTCCTGCTGTACGCGAGCCTGGTGCTCTTACCCATTTATCTGCAAACGCTCCTCGGCTACTCGGCCCTGGATGCGGGACTGGCTCTCTCCCCTCGTGGTGTCGGCTCATTGGTGACCACGCCCCTGGTAGGCTACCTGACCAGTAAGGCAGACCCGAGGCGGCTCCTTGTGTTTGGCCTGGTACTTGGCTCGATCACCATGTTCGCTCTGGCCAGGCTGAACTTGAACGCCGGCTATTACGACATTCTGTGGCCGCAAGTTCTGCAGGGAGTAGCGCTCAGTTTCCTGTTCATTCCCTTGTTGGCGGCCAGCATGTCCCGCATCGCGAAAGAAAAGATGGGCAATGCCACCAGCATCTTCAATCTCATGCGCAATATTGGCGGCAGCACGGGAATTGCCGTAATGACGACCTTTCTCGCCCGGCGCAACCAGGTGCACCACAATCATCTAATCGCAAACATCACCCCAGGCGATGCGCACACCAGGGAAGTGCTGGAAGGCATGCGAGTGTGGTTCGCCACTCACGGATCGGACCACTACACAGCAACACGGAGAGCCCTGGCCGCCCTTTACCAGCTCGTGCAACGTCACGCTGCGATGCTTTCGTTTGTCGAGGCATTCTGGATCATGGGCGCTCTCTTCCTTGTCATGCTGCCATTCGTGGTGCTTCTCCGAAACCCGAGAGCGAAACCATCACCAGAGGATGGCACACGTGAACGTGAGGTCGAACCTGCAATTCCGGCAGAATCTCCGCAAGAACGCTTGCAACCAGAGGAAAATGAGCTGCTGGTTGTCCATCACTAGCTTGCAGCTCTCCGCAACACGCGCAACATCTACGGGGATGTGTGACCGGCGAGATGGCCCAGGCGCACTCGAAGGTGATGCGCATGGCTCCTCTTCGGGCGATCAGATTTCAGGTGATTTCGTTGTCTGTGGGTAGTGGAAAATCTGGCGGAGAGAGTGGGATTCGAATCCGCCATGAAACGTAAACGCAAGAACTTACAGAGCGCAGACGGCAACCAAAGTCTATGGAAAGCAGTGGTAGTACCCGTTAAGTGATTGCAAACTGATTGCATTTCTCAACGCAAGTTTTCGATCCACAGAATGCTAATCCCAACTTCAAGAAAGCCGAAGAATGACTATGACAAAGACAGACATCACACAACCCGAAAACCCGAAACCGAAGCCGCGAACCGAGAAGCAACGGCAAGCATCGCGGAGAAATTACCAAAAGCTGATAGCTGCCCAGAGCAGGATTCTTCAGGCGAGCGCCGTCGCAAGGCGGGCCGACTCGCAGGCATTAGAGAGTGCGTCGAGAGTCAGGTGGAACCTGGCTTCCATACGATGAGTATCAAAAGCTGAAGGAAGCGCGAAGTAAGGAGCTTCCACAATAACTTTTCTTCCCTCCTTCACCGCTCTCTCGGCGGTCTGAACCCGTGAAGTAAAAAAACAATCAATTCTTGAAAGGAGAACTTTGAAATGAAAATACAGTGTGAATGGTGCCATAAGCCGATCAGTGGAGACTTTGAGCAACGTGGATGGTCTTGGGAGATAGACCCGGACAAAAACCCTTTGCATGACAGGGGAAGCGATGGGTCGCCTGTACATCCCGAGTGCGCCAGAGCAATTGCCGACTTGGAACGGGAACTAGAGGCCAAGCGAGAAAGAAAACATGCGGACATTGTGGCGAAGAACAGAAAAAACCTTGAAGTTATACCTGCTTCGCACGTCGTAGATGAGAGGTATGGCTATAACCTTCGGCATTTAGTAGAAGATGTCGGATACGATCATATGGAGGCATATGAAATCCAGTCCCCAACAACTCGCCGCAAGCTGCGGGAGACTCAGAGGCTCCTTCGCAACTCTGGATTCAATGAGGAGATCAAATTCACAGAGTTCTGGAAAGATACGTCTCCCGAAGTCCACTATGCCAGACAGCAGGCAGATGCCTTACGGGATCAGCAAAAGCAATTGAGGAGACTGAGAACAATCACCTATGCCAAGCAGGTGCAGGTGGCATTCCTTAGAATGCCGTATGAACAGCAGATTTTGTTTATTCGTGCTCTGACCTCTGATCCGAGCGGGAAATTTGCAAAGCTATTTGAACTAGAAAGAAAACTTGCCAGCAGAAAGGCAATCTCTGGTATGTTTCCCAAGCGTTTAACCGTAGGAAATGACAAATGCAACACAAAGAAGTAATCTGCCCGATCTCGGGTTCGG
>DATKLE010000073.1:0-2752 GCA_035542575.1 Terriglobales bacterium
CCAAGACTCTCGAACACCGCTTTCAGATATGCGACGAATCTCATGTCACGCTTTCTCCGGCTCCGCGCCCAACACCGAAGTCATCGCTGTCACCAGCCGCTTCCAATCTTCCGCTTCCTGCTTGAGCCGCTTTTTGCCGGCGGCGGTCAACTCATAGAATTTGGCCCGGCGATTGTTCTCTGAGGTGCCCCAGCTCGCCTTCAGCAGTCCCTGTCGCACGAGGCGAAACAGGGCAGGGTAGAGCGCGCCTTGTTCCACCAGCAGTGCCTTGCCGGAGATCTGTTCGATGCGCAGCAAGACCCCGTAGCCGTGCAGCGGTCCCAGCGACACGGCCTTCAAAATCAGCAGGTCCAGCGTTCCCGGCAGGAGTTGCGCCTGTTCGCCCATGTCCTCTCCTAAAATACTTAGGAAACGGTACGCCTGCTCTCCTAAGTTGTCAAGGAGAGTCTGCGGAGAGTCTGGCGATTCTCGCCCGCGCGTCCTTGCTTGCGTTCCCCCGGTGCCCATCGTACGATTCCAAATCGGTGTGTCCCACGGTATTCCGTTGTAACGGTCCTGGCCTGTAGCAGCTTCGAAAGTTTTTCCGGGCTAGCTCTGAGACTGGAGAGCCTCCGAATGAAATCGGTCGTCGTGGTTGGCGCGCAGTGGGGAGACGAAGGTAAAGGAAAGGTTGTTGACTACCTTTCCAGTGGTTTTGATTACATCGCGCGCGTTGCCGGCGGACACAATGCCGGGCACACCGTCATCATTGGCAAGGAGCGCTTCGTCCTGCAACTGATCCCCTGCGGCATCCTCCGACCCAAGCAGCACGCGGTGATTGGCGCAGGCGTGGTGGTCGATCCGGCCGCTCTGGTCGCCGAAATCGAGATGCTGGCCAAGAACGGCGTGGACGTTACCGGACGCCTGCACGTCAGCAACCGGGCTCACCTGATCTTTCCGTATCACCGCGAACTTGACTTGGCCGCCGAATCCGCACGCGGCGCCAACAAAATCGGCACCACCTCTCGCGGCATCGGCCCGGCGTATGAAGACAAGATGGCGCGCCGCGGGCTCCGCGTCGGCGAACTGCTGCTACCGGATTTGTTTCGCGAAAAGGCCGCCCGCGTTGTGGCGGAAAAGAATCGCATCGCGCAAGGGGCTTACGGCGCGCAAATCGACTTCTCTCACGAGGTCGAAGCAACGCTCAAACTCGGCGAGAAGATTAAGTCTTTCATCTGCGACACCGCAGAACTGGTTAACCGCGCCCTTGACGAAGGCAAGTCTGTCCTGTTCGAAGGCGCGCAGGGCACCATGCTGGACATCGATCACGGGACCTACCCGTACGTCACCTCGTCCAGCGCAACGTCGGGCGGGGCTGCCACCGGCATCGGTGTGCCTCCCACGAAGATTCGTAACGTGCTGGGCGTTTCGAAGGCATACACCACACGCGTTGGCGGTGGGCCCTTCCCGACGGAGATGCCCGACCTCGAAGCCAAGGAAGTCCGTGAGCGCGGCAAGGAATTCGGGGCGGTCACGGGGCGTCCCCGCCGCTGCGGCTGGCTCGACCTGGCGGAGCTGCGCTATGCCAAGATGATCAACGGCATCGATTCACTGGTGGTGACAAAGCTCGACGTCTTCGACACGCAGCGGGAGATCAGGGTAGGTGTCGGGTACTCGTACAAGGGCAGCCCGGTGCACGAGATGCCGGCGACGGCGGAGGAATATGAGCAATTTACTCCGATTTACAAGACTCTTCCCGGCTGGTGCGACTCTACCTACGGCGTGAAAGAGGCTTCCAAGCTTCCAAAAGCCGCTGTGGACTACTTGCATTTCGTTGCCGACTTCCTCAAGGTCGAAATCGGCATGATCTCCACCGGTCCGGAGCGCGACGCCACGATCATCCAGCCAGGCACGCTGCTCTCGCGCTGGCTGTAGACACCTCACCTCGTAACTGAGGCTTGTCCACCTGAGGCGCTGCTTGCGACGAAGGATCGCAATGCAAGAGATTTTGCACTGGCCGCATACCTGCGAGCCTTCTTGCTACAATCCATCCGACTACCATGCTGACCTTTTCCGCTGCTCGCGACCTGGTTATTGCGCAGGCAAGCCGGCATTTTGCTTCGCACCCCGCTATTTCTCTCCCGGTTTCTGACGCGCTCGGGCACATCCTTGCTGAGGAAATTCGGACCGACCGCGAGTATCCCCCGTTTAACCGTTCGACCCGCGACGGGTACGCCGTCCATTCTGCCGAGGCCGCGGCCGGGCGCTCCCTGCGCTGCGTTGGCGAAATCAAGGCCGGCGATTGCGTCCTTGAGCGTCTGGTCCCGGGAACCTGCATCCAGATTATGACCGGGGCGGCCCTCCCCCCGGGGTCCGACGCCGTGGTCATGATCGAGTTCACGCGCCGCGATGGAGATATAGTGAGCTTCGAACGGGCCACTCAGGCTGGCCAGAATTTCGTCCCGCAAGGCAGCGAGGCTCACGCCGGAGACGTGGCCCTCTCTCCCGGCCTCCGCCTTGGATTCGCCGAATTAGCGGTGGCCGCCCAGGTGGGCCACTCCACCCTGCGGTGCCACCGGAAACCCCGGGTGGCCATCTTGTCCACCGGCGACGAAGTCGTGCCCATCACCGACATTCCCGGCCCCTTCCACATCCGCAACAGCAACAGCGTGTCGCTGGCGGCGCAGGTGCAACTCGCCGGGGGGGAGCCCGCCCCTCTGGGCAACGCGCTCGACCGCGTCGACGACCTCTCGGCGAAGATTGAAGTGGGCCT
>DATKLE010000074.1:0-17033 GCA_035542575.1 Terriglobales bacterium
TTGCGGCCTCAAGGTCAGTGATATTGACTTTGATGCGGGAACCTTGACCGTGCAACAGACGGCATGGCGTGGACGGTTGCAATCACCTAAGACCGTAAACGCTGTCAGATGTGTTCCATTGTCAGCAGAACTTGTTCAACATCTGCGTTTGTTCGTGGATCGTGAACAGGACGTTTCTCTGTGGGGGAAACCATTGGACAATGGCAACGTGGTCAAGCGGGTGCTGCGGCCTATCACGGATCGTCTGGGATTGGCCCCGGCAGGACTCCATGCACTCCGGCACGGCAACGCAACCATGCTAGATCGTCTAAATGCGCCCGTGGCCGTCCGGCTGGCCCGCTTAGGTCACAGTCGCTTTGCCACTAGCTTGGGATATACCCACGTGGTGAGCGAGGATCACAGGCGCGTGGCGGCAGAGCTTGGCCGGATATTTGCCCCTAGTTTGCCCCAGACCGCAGGAAATGCTTGAAAGCAAGGCAGATCACTATCATCGAGCGGATGATGCCGATCTTGTTCATCAAAGACCTCCGCGACCAGCTACCCACGGCGTGCGCCGTGGGCCTTATTCTTGCGCCGCTCCGCGGCTGGGTGCCGTCCGCTCAAGCGGACTCGGCTCGCTCCACCCGCGCTTACCCAGCGCTTACGCGCCAGGCTAACATCTAACGCCGCTTTGCAGCTGGGTGGCTTGCGCCGACGACCAGCGACCAACGACCCGCGACTAGTAATAGTATTTTCCCGCCATCCTCTGCCAAAGCGGCCAGTCGTGCCGCGAATTGTCGTTCCAGACGTCCAGCCAATGGGGGATGACCTTCCCGTTCAGAATAGCCGACATTTTGACGTTCTGGTCCAGGCACATGTCCCAGTCAGCGGAGCCGAGCACAATCTTCATCTGCCGATAGCGGCTCAAGAACCAGTCATCGCTCATGTTGGGCAGAAAGTCGGGCGGACAATTGAAGTAACAGTCGTCGTCGTAATAGCCATCCAGAAATTGATGAATGTCGTAGGCCCCGCTCATGCAGATGCAATGGGTCACCACGTCGGGGTGCTTCAAAGCGAAGTTCAGCGCGTGATAGCCGCCAAAGCTGCATCCGGTGACTCCCAACTGCGGCGTCTGGTTCTTCCAGCGGATGAAGGGAATGAACTCATGCACGATGTAGCGCTCGTACTGCAGATGGCGGAGTACCCGCCAGCGTGGATGGGCTCCCCTGTTGTACCAGCTCTCGGTGTCCACCGCGTCAGGACAGAACACCTGGAGTTCGCCGCGCTCGATCTTAGACGCCAGCACAGCAATCATGCCACGGTCTTCATACTCGAAGAACCGGCCCATGGAAGTGGGGAAGACGAGCAAAGGTGGGCCGGCGTGTCCGAAGACCAGCGCCTCCATCTCGCGGCTGAGTTCCTGGCTGAATCCCTTATGGTATTCGCGGTTCATCCTGCCCACCGGGGCCGAAGTATCTTACCCGATTGCGCGGCTTTTCGTAGCCGCCGGCCTCGGTCCGGGGGAGGTTCACCGGCATTTTTGCGCTATTCTTGCTCTCGATGGTGGAACTGTCGGAAGACGACGTCCGGCGCCGGTTGGACCCGAGGCGTGTGATTGCGGCGATCGAGGCCGGTTTCCGGGATCGCTATCCCCATGTCGTGGTTCCCGTCCGCACCCAGGTGAACACAGCTGAAGGCGTGTTCTTGATCATGCCCTGTTATGACCGAACCGAACGCACCCTGGGAATGAAACTGGTTGTGGTGCAGAACAATCCGGCGCGGCCCGAGGATCGCGTCCAAGCCACCTACATGCTCCTCGACCCGGAAACCGGCAGTCCCCGGCTGCTGCTGTCAGCGAAATATCTGACCGATTTGCGCACCGCCGCCACCTCGGGAGTCGCGACCAGGTTGTTGGCCCGCGAAGATGCGCGTGTGCTGGGCGTGTTCGGCACCGGCCGCCAGGCGCGCGCCCATCTCAAAGTCCTGCCACTGGTGCGGCATCTTGAGCAGGTGCTGGTCTGCGGGAAGGATTTCGGAGAAGCGCGGGAGTTCACGAGAGAAGTCTCTGCGGAGTTAGGGCTGGCGATCAGTGCCGCTGACGCGCGCACCTGTGCGGCCGAGTCGGATGTGATCTGCACCTGTACGACTTCGCAGGTACCGCTGTTCGACGGTGCACTGCTTCGCCCGGGAACCCATCTCAACCTGGTCGGCGCCTTCCAAGCGCAGGCGCGGGAAGTGGATTCGACCACGGTCAAACGAGCGCGGGTTGTGGTCGACACTTACGAGGGTGCGCTGGCCGAAGCCGGCGATTTGCTCATCCCGATGGGAGAAGGGCGAATCGGCCGAGATCACATCGCTTGTGAACTCCATGAGCTGTTGAGCGGAAAGAAGCCCGGCCGCGTGAACACAGAAGAAATTACGCTCTTCAAGAGTTTGGGCTGCGCCCTGGAGGATCTGGTGGCGGCGGAGATGCTGGTTGCCGACTGTGTTAGTCCGAGTGGTTCGGGGCCGTCCGCTCGGGGCAGGAATTGATACGATAGATACCCGACCATGAATCGAGTCACGCTGGAACCCATCACCCGGCGGCCTGCGGTGCTGATTGCAGGATTAGTTGTGCTGACGGTTCTGGCCTTCCTGGGAGTCAGCCGGCTGGTGCACCGCTTCCAGGAGCAGGAGAAGGCATGGGCGCGGCATTTGTTTGAAAGCGGCCAAGCGGCCCTGCTGGCCGGCAAGCCGGAGTTGGCGTTGGAAGAATTACGGGCCGCCCTCACCTACAACCGCGACAACTTCCAATATCAACTCGCGCTCGCCCGGGCGCTGCGCGATACGGGGCGGACCGAGGAGTCGGAAACCTACTTGATCAGTCTCTGGGAACGCCTTCCGCAGGACGGCGCGGTAAATCTGGCCCTGGGTAGACTGTATGCCCGTGAAAATTCCTTGGACAAAGCCATCCAGTACTATCACAACGCGATCTACGGTGTTTGGGGAGCAGACGCTGACACCCGCCGCCGTGACGCGCAGCTTGAACTGATCGAGTTCCTGCTGCGACAGAATGCTGTGCCCCAGGCGCAGGCGGAGCTGATCACTCTGGCAGCGTCGACACCGCGTAATTCCGAACTGCAATTGCAGGTGGCGCGGCTTTACGTACGCGCGCAGGACTATGAACACGCTCTCGCCCAATTTCAAAATGTACTGGGCCTGGATCATGGCAATGCCGCCGCGCTGGCCGGAGCTGGGGAGGCCGCCTTCCAGTTGGGACGCTACCGTACTGCCGAGCGATATCTGCAAAATGCGGTAAGGGCCAACCCGCAAGATGCACAGGCAAAGCAGTTGCTGGAAACCAGCAACCTGATTCTGCAGGCCGATCCGTTCGCCCGGCGCGTCCCCGTGGCCGAACGCAACCGCCGCATTTGGAGGGCATTTGATCAGGCTGGAAAGCGGCTGCTAGGCTGTGCCGAGACCAAGGGCATCGACCTGAGCCCACCGTCTCCGTCCCCGGGGCTGCCGTCGCTAAAAGCGGAGTGGACTGCAATGAAACTGAGGCTTGCCCACCTGAATGCGCCGCGCGAGGCCGAGACGCCGGATGCCGCCATGGAGCTCGTATTCCAGATTGAGCAGCAGACGGAAGCCATCTGCGGTCCCCCTAACGGACTCGACCTGGCCCTGCTGCTCCTTTCGCAAGACCGGGCAGGAGCCGAGCGATGAGCGCTTCCCCCAACTCCCCGACGGTCACCGCGGACGTCCCCGTTGCCTCACAAGCGGAAGCGGGCAGGCGCAGGCCCTGGGCGAAGTGGCTTGCCCTGAGCACAACCTTCCAGGAGGAGCGATTCTTCCTGTTGCTGGCGGTTTTCATCGGGCTGTTCTCGGGGCTGGCCGTGGTTTGCTTTCGCCTGGCCATCGACTGGAGCCGCATCTGGCTGCTGGGCCCTCTGCCCCAGCCTCACAGTTGGCGGCTGCTGGCGGCCCCGGCAGGCGTTAGCCTGGCGGTGGCGCTGTTGGTGTTGCATGTATTTCCCCAGGTGCGCGGCAGCGGCGTCAATCAAACCAAGGCGGCGCTGTATATCTACAACGGCTACATCCCGCTTCGCACAGCCATCGGGAAGTTCATCACGGCCGCGTTGGCCATCGGCTCGGGGCAGTCGCTGGGACCGGAGGACCCCTCGCTGCAGATCGGGGCGAGTCTGGCTTCCGCCCTGGGAAGACGGCTGGAACTCTCGCGCGAGAAGCTACGCCTGCTGGCCCCGGTAGGCGCGGCGGCCGGACTGGCCGCCGCCTTCAACGCTCCCATCTCTGCTGTGTTGTTCGTCATCGAGGAGGTGATCGGACGCTGGAGCGCGGGCATTCTGGGCTCGGTCGTACTGTCGGCCATTTCCAGCGTGGTGGTAGTGCGCTGGTTCCTGGGATCGGAACCGCTGTTTCAGATTCCCCCGGTGTCACTGGTGCGTCCGTCGGAGCTGGTTGCCTACGCTGTGCTAGGCGTGGTGGGGGGAGTGGCCGCAGTAGTCTTTGCCCGAGCCATCGGCTATCTCCGTCCCGTTTTGAAGGCCAGGCCACGATGGACGCAGTACTTCCAACCGGCGCTGGCCGGCCTTCTGATCGGGCTGATTGGCTATCTGGGCGCTCCCCAGGTGATGGGCGCGGGCTACGAGTACATCGATCAGGCCATGCACGATCAGTTCACCTGGAAGGTGCTGGCCGTCCTGGCCGGACTGAAGATTCTGGCGACCACCCTCTCCTTCGTCAGTGGGACGCCGGGCGGGATGTTTGCGCCGGCGCTGTTTACCGGGGCCATGCTGGGCGGGGCGGTGGGCGGGATCGAGCATATCTTTTACCCGCACCTCAGCGGATCCACCGGAACCTACGCCCTGGTGGGCATGGGAGTGCTGTTCGCGGGATTTCTACGAGCGCCCATGACCTCGGTGTTCATGGTGCTCGAGGTCAGCGGCAATTATTCGATTATTGTGCCGGTCATTCTGGCCAACGCGATTGCTTACGTCATCTCTCGGAGCCTGCAGCCTACGCCGATCTTCGATTTGCTTACGCGCCAGGATGGCTTGGAGCTTCCTTCCTTGGAAGAACAACGGGAGCAGGTGGTGCTGCGGGTGGAGGACGCCATGCAGGTTTCCCGCGATCCGGTCCTGAATTCAGAAGAATCCGTGCAGCAGGCCCATCAGCGAGCGCAGAAATCGCAGGCGGACCTGTTCCTGGTCCGCATGCATCCCAGCGGGTGGGCCAGCGTGAGCCGGGATCTGCTGAAGCGGCTGGTCACCGAGGGCAAGGGGGAAATGACGCTCGGGTCCACGCTGCCCACTGGGCGATTGCCATATCTTCACCCCGATTTGCCGCTGGAGGCGGCGCTACGTCATGTTTACGAGGCACCGCTGGTGCCGGTGGTCAGTCGCGCCGACTTCCGCAAGCTGGAAGGCGTCATCTCGCGCGAGGCAGTGCTCAACAAATACAAGGTAGTCAGCCGCGCCCGGCCGGAATAAGCGGAGACGCTATTCTTCTGCCCCGGGCGCTTTGGCCATCTGGGCGGCGATGACCCGCCAACCTTGCTCCCGCTTCTGAAACACAGTAGTGATCCGGAACTGCATGGGATGTTGAGGGTCTTGCACGGCGACCCGGCCCATGAGCACGGCTGCGTCCCCGAATACCTTTACCGTGCACTCTTCTAAAGTCGATTTTGGCAGGTGATTTTCGGGGGAATTCTGCAGCGGCAACAGGTCGTCGCGGGTGAGCAGATTTCCGCCGGGGCCGGTGGCGATGAAGCCTTCGTCGAACAGCGGCCGCAGCCTGGCTGTATCTCCTGTGGCCTCTGCCGCCAACCAATCCCGTTCGATCTGGATCAGTTGGTCTTCGGTCCGGGCGAGCGGCGTAGCAGATTGAGTGGCTGCCAGCAGGCTCAGGGCCAACGTCAATAGAATCACTACATACCAGCGTTGCATGCGCGCTCCTTATTGAAAAAGTGAATTCCGCCGCTGTTTTCTGGCATAGACACCAGGTTAGCCTGCCGGGTTTCCGACAAATCAGGAACGCTCGGTGCCGGTGCTTGAGCCACGAGACTAGAATTGATCCATGCATGCGATGGTGTTACATCGGGCGTGCCCGGTGGAACAATCTCCGCTGCAGCTAAAGGAGATCCCAACCCCGACACCGGGCCGCGGCGAGCTCCGCGTGCGCGTGCGCTGCTGCGGACTTTGCCATACCGATCTGCACACGGTGGAGGGCGACTTGCCTCTCCCCAAACTGCCCCTCGTTCCCGGCCATCAGATTGTGGGAATCGTTGACGCAGTCGGCGCGGGCGTGCGCCGCCGGCGCGAGGGAGACCGGGTCGGCATTCCGTGGCTGTACTCGACTGACCAGAGCTGCGACTACTGCCGCCGCGGGCTGGAGAATCTTTGCGAGCAGGCCCGTTTCACCGGCTATCACGTCAATGGTGGATATGCCGAGTACGCCATTGTTCATGAAGACTACAGCTATGAGATTCCGCAGATTTTTTCTGATGAGAATGCCGCGCCGCTGCTCTGCGCCGGCATCATTGGGTACCGCTCTTATCGCTTAAGTGGGATCCGGCCGGACGAATGCCTAGGTCTGTATGGCTTTGGGGCCTCGGCGCATCTGGTACTGCAACTGGCGCGGCATCAGGGATGCGAGGTTTACGTTTATACGCGCACCCAGTCGCACCGCGAGCTGGCGGTCCAGCTGGGAGCAGCCTGGGTTGGAACAGCGGAAGATATTGGGCCGTGCCCGCTCGACGCCGCGATCATCTTCGCGCCGGCAGGCGCGCTTGTCCCCAAAGTGTTGCGCGCTCTGCGCAAGGGTGGCACGCTGGCGCTGGCCGGCATCACCATGAGCGCGATTCCGCAGATGGATTACTCGCTGCTGTACCACGAGCGCGTCGTTCGCAGCGTGGCCAACAGCACCCGGGAGGACTGCCGCGAGTTTCTGGAGCTGGCCGCGGAGGTTCCACTGCGGACCGAGATCCAGACTTTTCCTCTCGACCAGGCCAACCAGGCCTTGCAGGCGTTGAAGGAGAGTGAGATCAAAGGCGCAGGAGTGCTGCGGACAGGCTAAAGCGGAGATAAGCTCATCCGCAGAGAACGCGAAGGAGCGTCGCCATGCGCGCAAACAAGGATTGCGGACGCAGGGCCCGTGCGGCGATGGAGTTTTCCGGATTACCCGATCACATTCACACTCTGGGTCGTAGCGCCGTCAGAGGGCAAGCTGACACTCGGGTTATCCGTGGGAGGCTGCGTGCCCCTAATGTGATGCGGCATGTCGTGCTGAAAGGCGGCAAAGGCTTGCTGGGCGGCTGCCAAGTCGCCCGCATTCAGCGCGGCTTGCAATCCCCGAAGATCCTGCTGGATGTCCCCAGGCATGTGGGTTTGGTAGAGCGCGTGTCCATGGTGGGCGGCGTGGAAGTCATCCTTGAAGTCGGCAAAGGCCTGCTGCGCCGCCGTAAGATCGTCCGCGTTCAGGGCCTTCTGCAAAGCCTGCAAATCTTGCCGCATGCTGCTCTGATGGATGGGAGTGTTTCCATTTGCTGTAATTGCACTTACTGACATGATGAGCTCCTTTCTCGCCATGGACAAAGCACACCAGTCGCCACTCTGGAACGTACTTTGCCAGACTCAAGAGTTATCGGCAGTTGCGACTCGACCGATGAGACACGAATGGACGTAGTGGCGCCACGGACCCACCCCCGGCCAGCGCTGCGAGCCCAACGAGTCCTTTGCTTTTCAACGACTTACCACCGTCCAATGCACCATTCCGCCGCTAAACTGCGATTTTCCTCCTTTCATTGCCTTCTAGGTGTCATCAGTCAACGGGCTCAATAGGATAGTGGCATCGCGAAAAAGGGAGAGGTCTATCCGGCCGCTCCGGGTGAGGCTAGGCAAGGTTTTCCGGGTTCAGCCCAGGGATGCGTGGCAAGCTGCCGCGAGTTCCCAACATTGGAAAGCGAGAGGACATGCACAAGCCAGTGAAGTACATGGAGAAAGCTGTGACCGTGGCCGCCACGGGCGCGTGGGCAATCTTCGACCGTTTGAACCGGATCAATCCCAGGAAGTCCATCACACCCAAGTGGTCGGACAAGCCGCTGCTGAAGTCCTACGAGAAGTCGAAGCCTCCGCTGGGCTGGCCGCGTACCACCGACTCGCTGTGTCCGCGCTGCGTACCCGAAATTCGCCAGCAGATTCTGGACGGACATCTGCCCCACGAAGTTCTGCTCAACGAAAAAGTGGGCGAGGTCAAGGCGCAGATCATCGAGCGCGACGGCAAGATCCTGATGGTGAAGGATTGCCCGATCCACGGCCATTTCGAGGACGTGATGGCGATCGACACCGCGTTCTTCAAGCACCTGGAGCAGGTCTTCCCCGGACGCGACATCCGGGCCCACAACGACGCCCATCTCCACCATCACGGCTCTTCCACCATCACGCACGGCCGCGGCAGCGTGTTGACCATCGATTTGACCAACCGATGCAACATGATGTGCGACCCGTGCTTCATGGACGCCAACCAGGTCGGGTTTGTCCACGAGTTGACCTGGGACGACATTAAGACCCTGCTCGACAACGCCATCTCGATCAAGCCGAAGCGGCAGATGAGCGTTCAGTTCTCCGGCGGCGAACCCACGCTTTCGCCCTATTTCCTGGATGCGGTCCGGTACTCGCGGGAAGTCGGATACACCAGCGTGCAGGCGGCCACGAACGGCATTGAATTCGCCAAAAGCGCCGAGTTCTGTCGCAAGGCTGCCGACGCAGGCCTGCGCTACGCCTATCTCCAGTTCGACGGCATCGGCAACGCCGCCAACCAGCACCGTAAGGTTGGCAACCTCTTCGACGTCAAGCTGCAGGCCATCGAGAACCTGTACAGCAACGGTGTGGACATCATACCGGTCATCACCATCGTCAACGGCATCAACAACGAGCAGGTGGGGCGGATCATTCAGTTCGCACTCGATAATCCCAAGCGCATCCCGTTCCTCAGCTTCCAGCCTGTAAGCTTCACCGGCCGCGACGAGGCCGTGACCGACGAGCGCCGCGCCGCCCAACGCTACACCCTGAGCCATCTCGCACACGATGTCAAGGACCAACTGGGCATCGGCGAGCCGGCGCGCGACTGGTTCCCGATCTCCTTCATTTCCACCTTCAGCGACTGGAGCGACCTGGTCCACGGACCGCAAGCGACCTGGGGCCAGCTAAGCTGCGGCTGCCATCCAAATTGCGGCGTCGGCATGGCCGTGATGGTGGATAAGGAAACCAAGGAGCGGGCTCCAGTGACGTCGTTCCTCAATGCCGACCGGCTGGCCCGCGATGTGGCGCGCATCAACGACGCGGCGCGCAGCAAGTGGCTCTCCATCACCGGCATGGTGCTGGCGGTGGCGCGCAACTACGATCCTTTCCAAGCCCCTTCGCAGTTCAAGCTCAGCGATATGATGCGCAAGTTCGACAAGACGTTCGGCGCCACCGGCAAGAGCTACGGCAAGGTGGGCAAGGACCGCACCATGGCGGACATTCAAACGCGCCGCAATGACCGCTGGAACTTCCTGTTCGTCGCCGGCATGTGGTTCCAGGACCTGTTCAACTACGATTTCCGGCGCACCGAGCAGTGCATCATTCCCTACGCCACGCAGGAAGGCGAGATCTCTTTCTGCGCGTACAACACCGGCATCGGCTGGCGCAATATCATCGAGAAGATGCACATGACGGCCACCTTGACCAAGTGGTACGAGGAGAAGGGCCGGCACGAGATCTTCGCCGGCGGCAAGCACGTGCCGCTCAAGGAAGTCGCGCATTCGATGATGCTGCGCGACGAGATTGTGACCCTGGAAGAGCAGCACGATCTCGACGCCAAGGGCATCGCCAAGAACGCGCGCGAGGAGAAGATTCGCGCACGCGACGCGAAGTTGAAGGCCGAGGAAGATGCGCGCATGGCGAGGCTGTATCGGCAGCACATCCTCAAGGAGCAGCCCGGACCGGAGCTGGTCAGCATCGCGCCCGCCCCGGCCAAGCCCGCGCCCAAGAAGGTGGAGGAGCGGGAAGAAGTGGGCAGCTTCGGGGACTAGGAAAGTTCCAAAATTTTGCCGGCTTCCGGAGTTGCGAAAGCAGTAACCCCCGCCAGCCGACGTGCATCCTTGTACTACAAATGCAACAGGATGCTCGAATCACGCGCCGGAGCTTGCTGGCGGCCCTCGGCGTAGCGCCATTTCTCCGCGGCCAGCAGGCGCAACAGCCGCAGCAGGATACCGCCAAGTTTTCGACCAACGTCAAGGTCGTCAACCTCTACGCGAACGTTCGCGACAAGAAGGGCGAGATCGTGAAAGATCTAACCAAGGACGATTTTCTGCTCGACGAAGACGGCCGGCCGCAGACGATCCAGTATTTCTCTCAGGAAAGCAACCTGCCGCTCACGTTGGGCCTGCTGGTGGATACCAGTGGAAGCCAGCGCCGCCTGATCGGTGAAGAGCGCGATGCCAGTTCGCGATTTTTCGATGAGGTGCTGCGGCCTGACAAGGATGTTGCGTTCCTGATCCACTTCGATTTCGAGGTCGAGCTGTTGCAAGACATCACTTCGTCGCGTAGCCTGCTGCAGAAGGCGCTGAATGATCTTGAGTCTCCGGCGCAGTTGCAGCGGCGGTCGCAGCAGGGCGGGGGAGGATACCCGGGCGGCGGTTATCCGGGCGGAGGCGGCGGGTATCCCGGCGGCGGAGGAGGAAATCCGGGGGGAGGACGGGGCAGACGCGGCGGCGGCACGGATCTCTACGATGCGGTGCTGCTCGGCTCTGACGAGATCATGCGCAAGCAGAGCGGGCGCAAAGCGCTGATCATCCTTTCCGACGGCGTGGACACGGGCAGCCGGACTTCGCTGTCGAGTTGCATCGAGGCCGCGCAGCGTTCCGACACGCTGGTTTATTCGATCCTGTTCGAGGACCCGGAGGCCTACAATGGCCGCGGCGGCTACCCGATGGGCGGCATGGGGCGGAGGGGCCGCATGGGCGGTCCGATGCCCGTTCCGGGCGCGAATCACCCGGACGGCAAGAAGGTGTTGGAGCAGATTTCGCGGGAGACCGGGGGCCGGTTCTTCAGAGTGACGAAGAAAGAGCCGCTGAGTACGATCTACGCGGAGATCAACGACGACCTGCGGCACCAGTACAGCATCGGCTATTCGCCGGACGCGCCGCCCGACAATCGCGCCTTCCGCCACATTCACCTGACGACGAAGCAGAAGGGTATGGTCGTGACGACGCGCGAGGGGTATTATCCGTCGTAGCAGCTCAGGCATCAGGCATCAGGCGTCAGCTATCAGCTTTCAGCGCGGCGAATCCGCGCGCCTCGCGCGGCCAAGGCGGCATCACTCGCAACGCTTCGGGAACGGCTTCCGGCGCCGCTACTACACTCCACATTGCGCGATGCTTTTCGTCCATGAAGCGCTCGTCCACGGCGCGGTTCAGCAGCGCGACACAGGGATCGTAGAAGCCGTTCACGTTCACCAGCACCACGGGGCCGAAGAAAAGGCCCAGGCGTTTCCAGGTGATGGCTTCGAAGAGCTCCTCGAGCGTGCCGCAGCCGCCGGGAAGCGCCACGACGGCGTCGGCAAGCTCCAGCATGGTGCGCTTACGCTCGTGCATGTCGTCGACGAGGCGCAGCTCGGTGAGATTGCCGTGTCCCCATTCGAGCTCGTCCATGAAGCGCGGCAGGACGCCGACCACCTTTCCTCCGGCAGCGAGCGCGGCCTCCGCCATTCGGCCCATGGAGCCGAGCGAGCTGCCGCCGTACACGATCTGCATGCCAGCTTGTGCCAGGGTACGGCCCAGGCGGGAAGCGGCTTCGAGGTAGATCCCGGGGGAACGGGCGCTCGAGGCACAGTAGACACAGACGCTGCGGATCATCGGAATTCTCTAGAATAAACGAGAAGTGCCGGCGAAAAACGCGTACCTCGATTTTGTCCTCGAATGGCTGGCGCCGCTCGGGAGCATCACGCCGCGCAGCATGATGGGCGTCCACGTGCTTTACTGCAATGGAACCGTGTTCGCGCTGGTCGGCAAGGGCACGCTGTACCTGAAGGTCGACGACGTGACCCGGCCGCGCTACGAGGCGCTCAGCCTCAAACCGATTCAGCCGTTCGAAGGGCAGGGCTTGACGTTGTCGTTCTACCCGCCGCCAGCGGAGTTCTTCGAGGATGCCGATGCCATGCTCGAATGGGGGCGCGAGGCAGTTGGGGCGGGGATGCGCGCAAAGAAGAAGAAGCGCTCAGCGGTCCACCGGAAGTGACGATGTGCCGCGGCTGTAGACCCGTACCCAATCGATCAGCATGCGCTGCGGAAAGCGCGTGGTGGAGTCGGGATATCCGGGCCAATTGCCGCCCACGGCGACATTCAGCAGCAGAAAGAACGGGTGCCCGTAGACCCACTGCGTCCCCGAGGGCAGATCGGCGGGCGTGACGCGCTTGTAGGCATGGCCATCCACCTGGAACTCGACGCTCTGCGGGTCCCAGAGCACCGTGAATACGTGGAATTTGTCGGCGAACCGCTGTCCGTCCGGGAGGGAGAAGGGAGCGCCGATGCCGTTGCCGCCGCTGTATCCGGGCCCGTGGACTGTGCCGTGGACGGTTGAGGGCTCCTTGCCGATGTTCTCCATGATGTCGATTTCGCCGCAGCGCGGCCAGCCGCTGGTGGAGATGTCGGTCCCCAGCATCCAGAATGCGGGCCAGAGGCCCTGGCCGAAGGGGATCTGAATCCGGGCCTCAATCTTGCCGTAGGTGAACGCGGCCAGACCCTGTGTTTTGAGGCGCGCCGAAGTATAACTGGCGCCGTTGGCGACGGTCTGGATCACGAGGTGGCCGGCGCCATCGACGAAGGCGTTGTCGGTTGAGCTGGTGTAGTTTTCCAGCTCGGCGTTGCCCCAGCCGGTCTGGCCGAGGTCGTAGGTCCATTTGGCGCGGTCGGGAGCGCTGCCCGCGGGGCCGTCGAATTCCTCGTTCCACACGAGACGCCAAGGCCGCAGGGGCGCGGCATCTTGTGCGTGCAAGGCTGCAACGGCCAGCAGTGCTCCCACTGCGCCGATTCCCGTCATGCCACCATTATGAAACGGCTAATGCGGCCACTGATGTCCCGGCCAGGGCAGGCTGCTGCCAGGCGGCGGATTGGGCCCGCTGATGGCGGTGAGGGCGTCGAATGGCGATGCGAACTGGATGAGCGAATTGACCAGTTGATCCGCTGCCGGAGACCCCAGGCCGGTGGTGGGGTCCCAGCCTGGTCCGGCGCTGTAGCCTGCGACGTAGAGCGCGTTGTTACCGCTGGTGATGTCGAAGAAAGACGCCGAATAGCGGCTTTGGACCTGGCCAATACGGTAGAGCGCGGCATTGATGAATCCCAGAGGATACCCGGCCTTCTGGTCGGCTATCGCCAGCAGGGCGGCCCACTGCGGCGAGCCGGCACTGGTGCCGCCGAACAGATAGAAGCCCGCCGGGATGCCGGGTATGTTGAGGTAGGTCAGCAGTCCATGGAGCACGGCGGCGCTGTAGGAGACGTCGGGAACTCCACGCTGCTTGCCGCCGTGGATCGTGCCCTGCTGGTATAGGGGTTCGCCGAAAATGACACTGAATCCGCCGCCGGTGGAGCCGAAGTCGGGCTCGTTCCACGCAATCTCGCCCTGGTAGGTGCCGGGAGCCGGATTCACGGCTGGATTGCAGCCTTGGCTGGCCAGGCAATAGCGCGCGGCGTGCAATTCGGTGCCGCCCACCGCCGAGACCAGGGGATCGCTGGCCGGGGTGCCAACGGCCTTGACGAGCGAGGAACCGTCGCAGGTGGGCTGCGCCGATCCGAAATCGCCGGAAGAGGCAAAGAGGGTCATGCCTTTCAGCGTGGCTTCGACGAACAGCAGGTGTTGTTGCAGGAGCAGCCCGGGATCCATGCAGCTTTCGCTTTCGCCGAAACTCTGCGAGATCACGTTGCCCAGGTTGTGCTCTATGGCATACCTGGTGGCGCTCAGAATATCGGGATCGGAGTCGGATTTGGCCAGGACGAGCACGATATTGGCGCCGGGGGCGATGGCGTGCGACCACAGGACGTCGAGCGTAATCTCTTCAGCCCACCCCACCATGTCGCCATTGGTCGGGTCAAACGGCGTCAGGCCGTTCGGTGCGATCTGGGTGAAGCTCCCGAGGGCGGGATTGTTCGCTCCGCCAAGGCCGTTCAGACCGGGCAGACTGTAGAAGGAATTGTAGGTATTCAATTCCTGCACAATGTTCGGGGATTGGAACGCGTCGATGATGACGATGGTCTTTCCCCTGCCGTTGAACCCTGAATTGAGGAGGGTGTCGATCTTATAGGCGTGGCGTACCTGGTAGGGGTCGTAGCAGGTTTCACTCGGGTTGAGATTTGCGATCTGGCAGGTGAAGAGTTGGTAGCCCGGACCAAGGCTATTGGACAGGATGGCTTGTGAGCCCACCTTGAGGAATGGAGTTACCAAACTCCGTTTGGCGCGGCTACCAGCCGTAGGGGTGAGGGTAACCAACGCCGCTAGTGTAACGAACAACAGAACATGCTTTTTCACTTGTGTCTCTCCTCCATCGACCGGCGGGGGGCGCCGGTTGGTATCCCGGGGTCCGATTGTACATCCGAACGGGTGTTTCGGCACAGTATTTTTTTGGGTGGAGCGCGGGGGAGAAAAGAAAGCGCCGCCTGCGGGAGGGCAGGCGGCGCATGGGAACGGCAGGCTGGCGCCGATCAGAAGATTCGCTGGTGGACGCGATCCACCGAGAACTCCTTCTCAGCACTGTGGCAGGCGGCGCAGCTTTCGCCGAGCGAGGTGGTATTGGCGAGAGCGTGCGAGGCGGTGGCAACGTCATCGTGGCAGCCCTGGCAGGCGGCGGCGATGGGAGCCGTGGTCTTGGTGAACGCGCCGGTGCTGGCAACCATCGCCTTGGCGCCGACGTTTTCGACCATGTAGGTGCCGTCCAGATGGCAAGCGGTGCAATGTCGCAGGTCGCCCGGGAACCGGACTTCCTGGTAGTTGGTGCTGCCGAGGACGTACGAATTGGCCAGGTTCTCCCCACGATGGATGCTGTGAATCTGCCAGGCCAGGTTGACGCTGTCGCCGGAGGTGCCATCGGTCAATGCCGGGTTATGGCAGATCACGCACTCCTGGACTGCTGCGCGGGTTCCGCCGTGGACGAAGCCGAGGTTCACGTGGCAGGCGGCGCACTTGTCGCTGGAGACCACCTGGCGGCGAGGGGTCATGGTGCTCTTATCCACGGAGAAATAGAACTGCACCGGCTTGGCGGCATCGGTGGCGGTAGTCTGCTTCGTGGTGCCCGGGAGCAGGGTGACCGAGTTGCGGGCCTCGATGGAGACGGTGTAGGAACCGGTTGCCGCGGCGGGGATCTTGTTGGTCATGGTGTAGGCATAGATACCGCCACCGCCCATGGGCGTCTTGCTGGGATCTTCGGAGACACGGATGGCGCCGGGGCCGGTGTTGTAGTCGATGTTCGATCCACCGAGCACGACCCGGATCTGGGTGATCTTGCTGATGTCGACCGGATTGCCCGACTTGTCCGTCACGCTGAAGGTCACGATGGGAGCGTTGCCGGGCGTGGCATTTTCAACCTTGACGACTTTGGTCACGAGGCCGGGGAGCGAGGTGGAGTTTTCCGGGATGAGATGCGCGCCGGGGACGGAGGCATCGAAATCGAGGGTGGCCTGAGAGCCGTGGCACTGCTTGCACTGGTTGTCGCTGGTCTGCGGGAGGTTGACGTGGTTGGCGCCGGTGGCGAAGTTCACGTCGTCGTGGCAGGAACCGCAGGCGTCCCGGGTGGGGTTGGTCTTCCAGTTGTCGGCCTGAGCGGCGCCCTTGGCGTGGCAATTGGTGCAATTGCGGATGTCCTGCGGGAACACGACGTCGGAGAAGTCGGACCATGCCCCGCGGTGGTAGATGCGGTAGGGGGTTCCAGCTTTCACGCTGGGGAGGCTGGATCCCATGTGGATCTTGTGGATCAGGACTTTCATATCCTGCGTGAGGTTTGTGTCGGGATTGATGGTCTGGGGGGTATGGCACAGGATGCACATCTCGACGGTAAGTCGAGAACCTCCATGGCCAGCCAGCGGGTCGTGGCACTTGTTGCAGGCGTCGGTGGGGGTAATGGATCGGGTCACTTTCACCGGCGAGCCGTTAGGGACGAAGTTGAGGACATCGTTTGACGCCAGGCTCCATTCATCATAGGTTCCATATTCGGAGAGATCGCGGACTCCGTAGACTCCGATGGCGTGGGTGGCAGTCGCGTCAAAACCGGCCGGCGCCTTGGTTTTGAAGGTGTAGGTATAGTCACCGACGGCGTTATTGGTGAAGGTGCCGCCGGAATCGGTGCTGGCCTGGTTTTGAGATGGGTTGTTGTTGATGGTCGCGGCGAGGACCCTCGTGGTGTAGGCCACGTACTGGGTCTTGCCCGCCGGGATGTAGGCGGCAATGTAGCTCAGAGCGACAGGTCCGGGGGTCGCCACTCCCAGTCTGTCGAGAGGATTCCCATCGACGTCCGTCAGCGTGACACGCGCGGTGATGGTGCCGTCATTCGCAATGGCGGCACTCTTGATCTTCACCAGGATTCCGGTGTGCCCTAAAGAAGACGTGGTGCCGCTCATCCTGGGATTGATGGTGGCGGCGAAATCCACGGTTTTCTTGGGCTGGTGATCGGCGGCCCAAACGATGTTGGCTGATGCTGCAAAAAAAAGGAAAAGCGCTGCTGCATTGGCAAGCGCCAGGGGTTTTCGCATTGGGTACAGAACCTCCATAAAAAGATAAACAGATATATTGGCCCTATATTGTCGTAACACGATTCATGGCGAATTGCAGGGATTCCAGACAGGAGGGCGAAGGGAAGGCGGAAGGAAAGGGCACACCCGCGGATGAAAACCACAGGGGTGGCCCCTCCGCAGTCACTCGCGGGCCTGGAGGCCCGCGTTACCGGTGCCTCGGGTCCGGCTTGACGATGAGCGGCTGCGTGTAGGACTTGCCGGCGACTGTCAGACGGACGGTGTAATCCCCGGCGGGCATCCA
>DATKLE010000075.1:0-3581 GCA_035542575.1 Terriglobales bacterium
GAACCTCCGCCGACGAATTGCACGATCTCCAGCTGATCGCCGTCGGACAGGCTGGTTTGCGGCCAACTCTCACGCGGAACAATGTCGCGGTTCAGTTCGACGGCGACACGGTCGGACTTCATGCCAAGCTGCCCGACCAGCGCCGCCAGGGTGAGTGGGGCGGTGAAACTGCGCTCTTCTCCGTTGATAACCAGTTTCATATCATTTGAATTCTCGCAATGATTGCAGTGACGACGCAAGGAGCGCGGTGGCCGGCGGGACGCCGGCGCTACGGCACTGCAGGCAAGATCCCTCGCCTCGCTGAACTACGCGGGGCTGCGGGATGACGCCATTACTGACTACGGAGACGCTGCTCCCTACGCTTCCACTTTGCGCAGGCGGAACTTGCGGGTGGCGGTGCGGCCCGAGTAGCTGGCCTGCACCAGTACCGAGGAATCCGGGAGTGCCGACTCTTCCATCTCGAGCTTCATTTCGGCTTCGCCGCTGGCGTCGGTCACGATCTGGGTATAGAACGGGGCCTTGTCGGGGCGGGCGAAGCGGAAGGTCAGACGTGCGCCCTGCGCGCTGCTGCCACCGTCCGTGACTCGCAAGCGCATGACGAGGTGCTGGTCCATGTGAACCGAGTCCGCATTGAGCCATTGCACGTCCAGCTCTTTGATGGCGGCCAGCACTTCGGGAGTATCGCGTTTGTCGAGCACGGTATCGAGCTTGCCGTCGCGGATGGAATCCAGCACCAGGCGGTGCTGGTCGCGCAGGAGCTGCTCTTTCTGCTGGTCGCTAAAGCCCCCCTGGGCTGCCTTCTCGGCATAGGAACTGGCACGCTTGCCGATGCAGCGGCCGCGGACGAATACCTGGGTCTGCAGCAGCAGCTCGCCTTCGCGGGCCTCGCTCTGCACGTGGTAGACGGTGTCCTGGTGCTTCACATCGGTATTGAAGCCAAAAATCATGCCGGCTGCTTCACCTGTTCACCGAGAGGTCCCGCCACTGTCACCGCGAGGCCAGTTCGCTTGACACTACCTGAATGCGAACTCTAAGCTAGAACGTTTAATCCGTACTGGCGCGAATTATATATAGCTCCCTTATGCCGGACAATTACTTCGCCCGCTACCTGCCGTTACTCATTCACTTCCTGCTTGCGGGCGCTCTGGCTTGTGCCATCGTGTTGCTATCGTGGCTGATCGGGTACCGCAAGCCCACCCGGGCCAAGCTTTCCCCTTACGAATGCGGCATGGTGCCGGTGGGCGACGCCCGCCAGCGCTTCTCGGTGAAGTTCTACCTGGTGGCCATGCTGTTCATCATCTTCGACGTCGAGGCCGTCTTCCTCTATCCCTGGGCGGTGGTCCTGCGGGAGCTGAAGATGTTTGGCTTCTGGGAGATGCTGGTGTATGTAGGCATCGTGCTGGTCGGGTTTTTCTATGTCTGGAAGAAGGGTGTCCTGGATTGGGGCAAAGCCATGTCCCCCAGGCGAGGAGCCGTCTAGTGGCGCTGGCCCCGGCGATTACCGATGTGGAAGAACTGCGCGGGCACCCGGCGCTGGCGCGGCTGCTGGGAGCGAGCGTAGTGGTCGAGGGGGCAAAGTTTGACCGCGAAGAAATGACGATTTACGTCGACCGGACGGCAGTCCGGGAAGCGTGCGTCCTGCTCCGCGATAACCCGGCCTGTCCCTTCAATTTTCTGTCGGACGTGACCTGCGTGGACTGGTATCCGCAGGAACCGCGGTTTGAGGTGGTGTACCACCTGCTTTCCATCCCCAAGAAGGAGCGGGTGCGGCTCAAGGTGCGGCTGCCCGGCAGCAGCCCCGCCATCGAATCGGTAACCTCGGTCTGGCCGTCTGCCAACTTCTTCGAGCGCGAGGTGTACGACCTGTTCGGCGTGCGCTTCAACGGCCATCCCTACCTGCGGCGCCTGCTCATGCCGGAGAACTGGGAAGGCCATCCTCTGCGCAAAGACTATCCGGTGGAGGGCTACCGCTAGTGATGGCCCACATGAATCCCATCGCTTCGCTGGAGCCCGGGCGGGACCGCACCATGATCCTGAACATGGGGCCGCAGCACCCGTCTACCCACGGCGTGCTGCGCGTGATCCTGGAGATTGATGGGGAAAATGTGGTGCGGATCATGCCCGACATCGGCTACCTGCACACCGGCATCGAAAAGACCTGCGAAGCCAAGTTTTATCAGCAGGTGGTACCGCTGACCGACCGCATCGACTATCTTTGTCCGCTGACCAACAATCTCTGCTACTGCCTGGCAGTGGAGAAGCTGCTGGGATTGGAGATCCCTCCCAAAGCGCAGTGGATGCGGGTGATGTTGAACGAGCTGACGCGCATCAATTCGCACCTGGTCTGGCTGGGGACGCACGCGCTGGACATCGGCGCGATGTCGGTGTTTCTGTACTGCTTCCGGGAGCGCGAGGACATCCTGCGCATGTTTGAGATGGTCAGCGGGCAGCGCATGATGACCTCCTATTTCCGGGTGGGAGGCCTGGCGCTGGAGCCGCCGCTGGGCTTCTTTGATTTTGTGCGGCAGTTTGCCAACCGGTTTCCGGGCAACGTGGACGAGTATGAGAATCTGCTGACCGGCAATCCGATCTGGGGCCTGCGGACCAAAGGAGTGGCACGCATTACCGCCGAAGACGCCATTGCGCTGGGGGCCAGCGGGCCGACCTTGCGGGGCAGCGGCGTTGACATTGACCTGCGCCGGGATATGCCGTACTCGGGCTATGAGAACTTCAAGTTCAAGGTGCCGGTTTCGCAGGATGGCGACGTGTTTGCTCGGTACATCTGCCGGGTGCAGGAACTGCGCGAATCCATCAGCATGGTGCAGCAGGCGCTTGACGGCATGCCCGAGGGGCCGATCAAGGCCGACGCGCCCAAGGTGGTGCTTCCCGACCGCGAGAAGATGAAGACGCAGATGGAAGCCCTCATCTATCACTTTAAGATCATCACCGAAGGTTTTGCTGTACCTGCAGGTGAGATCTATCAGGCGGTGGAGTCTCCCCGTGGCGAGATGGGCTACTACGTGGTCAGCGATGGCACGGCCAAGCCGTACCGGGTGCACATGAGATCAGCGTGCCTGGCCAACCTGCAGCTGCTATCGAAGATGTGCGAGGGCCGCCTGATTGCCGACGTGGTGGCGGCGATCGGGAGTATTGACATCGTGCTGGGGGAAATAGACCGATAGGTCGGTCGTTGGTCGCTAGTCGTTGGTCGTTGGTGAGTCGCGCGAATGAAATTCTCGGAAGAATTCGAATCGCGTTTTGCGGACATGCTCACGCACTATCCGACGAAGCGCTCTGTTCTGGTCCCGACGCTGCTGTTCGCGCAGGACGAAGTGGGCTTCTTGTCCGATGAAGTCATCCACGAACTGGCCGGTCGGCTCGATTTGACCGACCTCGAGGTGCGCAACGTGATCAGCTATTACTCCATGCTGACCACCAAACCGCGGGGGAAGTACAACGTGCAGGTCTGCACCAACATTGCCTGCATGCTGCGGGGCGCAGACGAGCTCTTTGAGCATTGTGAGAAGAAACTCGGCATCGGGCACAAAGGCACGACGCCCGACGGTCTGTTTTCGCTCGAA
>DATKLE010000076.1:0-3427 GCA_035542575.1 Terriglobales bacterium
TCACCGCCGCCTCGAAACGGCGGATCATGGGGCCTTGCGGCCCCGCGTTCGTGCGTTGTTCACTGAAATAAAGTTACGAAAGAGGTGCGGAGCGTCTCGCGGGCCATTTTTCAACAAGCTCCTAGTACTACTGTGTTATAAATATCTGAGCGGCAAGGGGATACCCACTGCCCGGCGGTATCGTGAAGTTGGGATGAGTGTCGTCAAAGCCAAGATCCAGACCGTGGAGGACATGTACCGGCTGATTTGGACGGCGGTAGCGAACAAGCAACCGATCAGGGCCATCTATAAAGACCTCCCCCGGTTGTTTTGCCCACACCGGTTGGGCCGCAATCGCCTGGGCCAACCTCGCGTGCTCTGCTATCAATATGGCGGCGAAAGCGAGACCGGCTTGGGACCGATCGGGTCAGCGGAGAATTGGCGCTGTGTCGTTTTCGAGAAACTGCGCCGGGTGGAACTGTTGACGGATTCCTGGAAAACGGCCCCCAATCACTCGCAGCCGGCAACTTGCGTGGTGGAGGCGGATATTGACGCCGAGGATCAGCCGGAACGTGATCCGCAGAAGGGGCATTGAGCCATCGCGCCGATCAGGTGTCGGGCCAAGACCATTCTCAAGGTAGTGATGGAGCGCGGATTATGCCGCTCGGGGCGGATGCGGCGAGCCGCGCGGCCGGAAGTCTGGCGGCGGTTCGGGCGCTGGTAGTCCAAGATTGCCGACCTGAACTGAGGGGGAAAAACGATTCCGTTCGGCCACCAGGAATCCATAGGCCGCGATGCATAACGTGGCGTGATGATGGAAGCCCCGCCAACCGCGTCCTTCATAGTGTCCCAAGCCGAGTTCTTGCTTGAGTTCCTGGTAATCCCGCTCGATGATCCAGCGATGTTTGGCCAGGTGCACGAGTTCCCGCATGCCGATATCGTACGGTAGGGTGGACAGCCAGTACTTGATGGGTTCCGATTCTCCGGCTGGCCATTCGATCAGTAGCCATTCTTCGGCATGGGGCTCCGACCGCCAATAGTCGCGATGGGCCGGGCGCACCCGCATGGCGGCAAACCGGGATTGTAGTTTCTGTTTCATCCCTTGCCTCCACGTCACCTTCTTCCAGACTCCGACAGGCAGCGACACAGCCAGCGCTTTCACCGAGACCGGTTGGCAGTTCGCATCGCGTTGGAGCAGTTTGCGGGGCCGTCCGGTGTTGCCTTTACGCGCTGGCGCCGGTTTCGGCTCTTCGCCCGGTTTCCAGACTGTCGTGGTGCTCTGAATTCCCACGACATAGCTCATCCCCAGTTTGGTCAACTCGCCGCGGAAGCCGGTGTCGGTTCCGTAGCCTGCATCGGCCAGCACCACACCCGGGGGAATGCCTCGCTGCCGCGCACGCCGGATCTGATCGAGGGCGATTTCGGGTTTGGTCTGGAACTGAACCGATTCCGGAACCCCCGTCTTCTTCCGCCGGTTGCGGTCTTCAATCCACGACTGCGGCAGGTATAGGCGGTACGCCACCGGCATGCTCGCCTTTTCCGTGGTCACCGAAAGACTGACCGCTACCCGGCAGTTATCCTGTTTGCCAACCTGGCCGCAATACTGCCGCGCTACTCCTACCGACTCGCGCCCTTTTTTCGGAAATCCCGTGTCATCCACGACCCACGCCACCACCGGATCACGGTGCAGCATGGCGGGAATCACCCAGTCCAGGCAGCGATCCAGCACCGCTTCGTCACTCCAGGGAGCGTCAGCAACCACATGATGCAGCGACTGGTGCATCCGTCCCACCTTATCGCCTGCAAGCCGTGCGGCCATTGGCTCGACGCTTTTTCGTTCGCCGGGCAACAACAGGCCGGTGCAATAGTTCTTCAGCGGAGCGTGACGGTCGGCATGCCCTGCGGCTTCGGCCAGGCCCTCAATATATGCCGCAAAGCGCAGTCCCTGTGGGCCTGGCGCAGTCTTGTTGCCCACGAAACAATTCTACACTAAATTGTTCTTTTATAACACAGTACTACTAGGAGCTTGTTGAAAAACCCGCTCGAACAGGACACCTGAGGAATGTTCTGAACGTCTTCTCTGCATGCGCGGCAACGACGATCAACTGCAGAGCGGAATGTTCAGCTACGTGTCCCTGGAGGAGAGGATTCCTGCCACTCACCCCCTGCGGGGCGTGCGCAAGCTGGCCGATGCGGTGCTGGTCGAGATGTCGAAGGACTTCGACGGCCTGTACGCCCAGGTGGGGCGCCCGTCGATTCCGCCGGAGCGCCTGTTCCGGGCGCTGTTGCTGCAGATCTTCTACTCGGTGCGCAGCGAGCGGCTGTTGATGGAGCAGTTGGACTACAACCTTTTGTTCCGGTGGTTCGTGGGGTTGGAGATTGATGAACCGGTATGGAATCACGCGGTCTTCAGCAAGAACCGGGACCGGCTGCTGAATCAGGAAGTGGCGCAGCAGTTCTTCGCCCGAGTGAAAGCCAAAGCGCAAGGGCTGATGAGCGATGAGCACTTCACGGTGGACGGGACACTGATCGAAGCGTGGGCCAGCCACAAGAGCTTCCAGAGGAAGGAGGGCGAAGGGAAGCCGGGGCCGGGAGCGGGCAGCAACTTCCACGGCGAGAAGCGGAGCAACGAGACGCACGAGTCGAAGACCGATCCGGAAGCGCGGCTGTACAAGAAGTCGGCGGGACAAGAGGCGAAGTTGAGCTACCTGGGGCATGTGTTAGTGGAGAACCGTCACGGGCTGATTGCGGCGGCGATGACGACGCAAGCGGATGGGACAGCGGAGCGGGACGCGGCGCTGCTGCTGGTGGATGATCTGCGGCAGGGCCGCAGCGGGCGCATCACGGTGGGAGCGGACAAGGGGTACGATTCGCGGGATTTCGTCAGCACCATCAGAGAGTTGGGCGCCACACCGCATATTAGCCAGAACACCCGCAATCGACGCAGCGCGATCGACGGGCGAACGACCCGTCATTCCGGATACGCGATCAGCTTGAGCAAGCGCTGGCTGGTGGAGAAGCCGTTCGGGTGGTTGAAGCAGGTCGGGCCCCTGAAGAAGGTGAAGTTGCGAGGGTTGGCGAAGGTGGACTGGCTGTTCGTGTTCAGTTGCGCGGCGTTCAACCTGCTGCGCATCCCAAAACTGCGGGAGCAGTGCGAATGAGCGCCGCCAGGGGGCTCGCCGCCGCCTCGGAGCGGCGGAGCGGGGCCACCCGCGAGCACCTGTGCGGGCCTATTTCAGACTGAAATCAAGTGACAGGAGAGGGCTTGATGGCCGCGACACACGGTTTTTCAACAAGCTCCTAATGGTGCCAGCACACTCCCGATAGTGACAAAGGCCCCCCATCTGAGGAGAGCACTGCGCAGACCCCGTACGAGTACCTGAAACGCCGTCGTAGACGCCGCAGCCACAGCTCTTTTGACAGTCCGGCTGAGCAACCATGAGGTTGT